>JAEYWD010000127.1 GCA_023429135.1 Bacteroidota bacterium
CTGTCATAAGTAGAGAGGGCCCCAAAAGATTTTGGCGCATAATGCGGTAATGACAGTGTATCAACGCCGGAGGTGTTGCATGTTTGTAGCCGGGGGTGAAACGCAGTGTAACCCCCGGAATGAATTCGAACATGTATTTCAGCGACGCGGGAGAAATTTGAGCAAAGAGGTCATGTCAACATCGTCGCAATAACTACATTAAACATTTACAGCTTCTTACCCAAATCTGTCATTGGTACCGCAGTGAAGAATCTTATAACTTTGACCAGGTAAATAGGAATTTAATGGGAAGCCGGGGCTAATCACATTCAACACAGTAGTTTTGAATGCACTTTTATTGTCAGCACCACATTATAACCCACTCTCACATTATTGAAGCTACCACCTAAATTCTTCTGTTCATTGTATAGCTAAAATCCGCATTTCCTATAAGTGGTTTGTTATTCTTACCGAGAAAGAACAACACGTTTCCGTCACCTGCAAAAAATAAAATGGGGTCAGCAAGGTTATCAACCTGAATTTTATAAATAATTGCCTCCGGGTTTGTTGCAGTTCCATTGATAATAGTCCACCTCCCCGAAACATCCCGGGACCGATTATCCACAACATTGCGAATGGAACAGGAGGTTGGAAGATTTGTTACAGAATCTCTTTTAAGAATGAGTTTCCATTTCATCTTAAAAAGAGATGGATTTGTATTCATCTCGGGGTGATCTTTTGCAATTTCCTTGTAAGGAGTTCTCCCTTCAAAAACAAGCTGTAAAGACTTGTCGTTTAACTTAGGTGAAGCAATTAAAATTTTCCCCGGATCAACAGGAACTTTTCGGTTTAGCGAATAGCTCCAACCTCCGTTTCCAACCATCAATTGGTTGTGCGGTGTCAAGATATGGAACAGGTTTTCATTTATCTTTACCAGGGAAACAATATCAGACAAATCAACACTCTTGAGTTGATAAACCTCCTTAAAGCGATTCGGTTCCTGATTTTTTACAATCCGGTATGTTCCTTGAATGGTTTGCTTTTTATCACTTATAAATCCTAAAGTATTAGGTTTCGACTCGCCATAGGTAATATCCAGAACAAAAGCAGCGTTGCCGTCAAATATTAAATTCCACCGTATAAAATCCACTTTAACTTCAGCAGGAATTGTCAGCATTGTTTTGATAAGCTCGTCGCCTGGTGTACTTCCAATTAAAATAATTTCAGATTTTGTCGCTGAGGCAAAACACGAAGAGGTGAGAAAAACACTGAATAACAGAAGTGTATTCCGGATAAACATTCCCACTGTTTTCATATCCTTCTTTTTTAAGATGATACTTTAAGCAGACAATTGATTTAAGTCCAGGTATTCAAATTGATATTTGTTTTGAAACTATCCGACATTTGCATCCGCTTAATGTAACACTGCGGACAGTCAAATGTTTTAGAAACTGCATGTAGGGTATTAAAACAGATGTACCAACTGGTGTGATGGTTCTATTTTATTAAATCAATTGCGAATACTTATCGGCGCCAAAGGTTAACAAAACCCAACAGCGTTGATATGTATCTCCTTAGATAAGGATTAAAAGAAAGAATGATAGGATCCCGAAGTTTATCGTGCCGTATTGTCGTACTGCATTCCACAAATTAAATTCCCTTCGGTGTCTAAAAACTTGGCAATGAACCCAACGTATGGAATAGCTGTCTTTGGCATTATAACTTGTCCACCATTGTTTTTTACCCGTTCAGTAATTTCGTCGATGTCCTCAACTGCTATTGTACACTCCAACCCAATAATTTTATCAGATACTGGTGAATACTTCCTTGATTGCAATGCTCCAATCAGTTCTCCATCCTCCGACTTGTCGCTCTTGATTTGTAAGAAGTCGTGCTGGCCATAAGCGTTGAAACCCCAGTCAAATACTCCGTCATAGAATTTCTTTGCCCGCTCAATGTCGTCAACATGAACTGCAAAATGTGTCAGTTTATTTTTCATATTTCTTATTATTTAAAGCGTTAATAGTTACTGCGTTCTTATCATCCAGAAAGTTCATGATGGTTTGATTATATTCATTGGGTTTGTCCCACCAGATGATATGTCCTGCATTTTCAATGAATTTATATTCGCCTTTTAGTAAATCTGCGTATTCATACACGGTTGAATAATCGCCCTGGTCGTATTGACCTTGTATAACAAGTGTCGGAATATTCAGTTGTTTCAATTTTGCTCTGATATCCTCCAGATTGCCATAATAATTGCTAAACCCGTGCGAATAGCCACCTGCACCACCTTCTTCGGGCTTAATATTTTTAGGATTGGCCACCATTCCTTTCGTAAATTCAGATGCCATTGTATTGGTGTAATCGTCAAACTCTTTGTCGCTTGCCCATTTGAAATTAAAAGCCAGCGCACAAATCATGGACATCACAATTCTTGGCTGCAAAAAATCCTTTTCCGTTTGTTCAAATACTTCTATGGGCTTTTTGAACTGATACTGCGCGGGTGTTGGATATAACTTATTCATATCCGCAATAGTGCCATCAGCATTTGTTCTGTAAGGCTGTAAATCGCCGGGCGATGAAAGTATTAACTTATCAATCCTGTTGGCGTGGTGAGCGGCAAAATGGGTTGCCAGAATTCCACCATATGAATGCCCAATTAAAACGACGCTGGAGGCTTTGATTTTTGAATGAATAATTTCATTTAAGTCTTCCAGATTCCTTTCAAAGGAATAGTCCTTTGGTTTCGGCAGCCGGTCGGATAAGCCAGAACCTATCTGGTCGTATAAATAAACATCATATCCATTTTGGGCCACTTCTTTCATTTGATTTATAATAGTCGAATGAATGTATCCACCAGGTCCGCCGTGCAGGAAAACGACGGAGGGATTTTTGTTTGCAGTATCTCCTTCAATTGCTGTATAGGCAATTCTATATCCGTTTTCCATCGACCAGTATTTAGTATCGGACCTCGGCTCAATAGGCTTTATGGTTTGTTTTAAAGGTACTAAACTCCAGATAGCCAAAATTAAAATAGCTATTCCGATTGCCTGGAAAATGTATTTTAAGATTCGTCTAAAAAGCGATTTTTTCTTTTTTTCTGCTGTCATAATTTTTCGTGAAACTAAATCCAAATGTTTACTTAGGTAACTTACTTTTATATCTGGCTTCAAAAGTTCCATTGGGCTGCACGGATGTAAAACCAGTTGGTTTGTCATCTTTTATCCGGAATGTGATGGTATAGCCCTGCTGGCCTTTGACGGTAAAAACATTTTCAGATATTGGCACAATCTCACTATCATCCTGACCCGGAACGACAGCCATAAGTTTATCATCACGCATTTCCAGTTTCATGTCGAGGTTAAAGGCCACCAATGTATATACACCTGAAAATCTCTTTAAATAATCAACAGAATAGCGAAAAGTTTTTGATAAACTGATAGCGTTTAATTTTCCGAGAGTTGAAGCATCATTATTTATTTCCAAAGCTTTTTTATAGTTTGCGATAGCACTGATGGTGTCGTTTTGAGCCAAATAATAGTCCGCATACGAACTATATACTTTATTGCTTTTGGGATACCATCCAATGTTAAGTTCAAATAATGCTTTTGCTTTATTATAATGCTTTTTACCTAAAGCATCGTAAGCTAAATAGTTGATTAAAGCTTCGGGTGCAAAATCCTTATAACCTAACTTCTCCGAGACATCAGCATAGTGTGTCTTTAATTTAGAAGCAATTAAGTCAGTTGAGTCGGCAAAATCCTTTTCAGATAAATCTAAATGATAGAAGTCAAAAATAAACCGCAATCCGTCGTACTCACATAATAACGGAACAGTGTTGTGCCTTTCTGCCTCATAGTATTTATGAGCATAGTGTAACCCGTTGGTATTAGATTTCAAAATATCATCCAACCTGAAAATAGAGCGAATATGCTGCGTTTCTAAGGAATTATCATTTTTGACCTGCGATATTGTCATTCCCTCAGGCATTGTATTAGCCGATCCGATAAATAACCTTCTACCCTTCATATTTTGTTTTGATAATTGAACTATAGCGTTGTTCAAAAACTTTTCGTTCTGGTACCACATACTTGGGTCAATAGCAATACAGGCATTAAATAGATCAGGAAATTTAGCGAGTATGTCAACTACGGTAAGCCCGCCTAATGAATGACCAATTAAGAGTTTGTATGGTGCAGTATTATAATTTTTATTTATATAAGGAACTAATTCCGACGATAGAAAGGTTAGAAATGGATTTGGTTTATTCAAATCATCAGAAGGAATAAAATCCCTCGCTCTGTTTGTGTTTTCAACAGCAACCACGATCATCTCAGGCAATACGCCATTCCCGTTGGCTTGGCTAAGTTGCTGAACGATGCCGACAGTTGAATAAAAGTGCGCATCACCATCCAACAAATACAATACAGGGTATCGCTTATCAGGACTTGTATTTTGAGAAGTATTGGCCGGAGAGTAAATCAAAAGGCCTCTATTTTCATTTAAGACTTTGGAGTGAATGACTTCTCTTTTTCCGATCGTAATACTTTCGCTATTCTGAGCATTCACAAAAAACGACAGCATCAATATAATGGATGATACAAATATTGATTTCATAAAAGAATTATTTTGGATTTTCCTCAACGTATTCAAGAATATCAGCCGGCTGACAATTAAGAGCTTTACAAATGGCTTCCAGAGTGCTAAAACGGATGGCTTTTGCTTTTCCGGTTTTTAGGATGGAAAGATTCGATAATGTCAAATCCACTCTTTCGGAAAGCTCGTTCAGGGAAATTTTCCGCTTTGCCATCATTACATCTAAGTTTACTATGATTGGCATAGGTTAAATTGTTAAATCGTTTTCTTTTTGAAGTTCTACACCTTTGGCGAAAATAACTGCAATAATGTAAATTACCGCTGCCATTAAGATATAGGCCTGACTGTCGGCCCAAAACTGATTCAGGCCGTCGATACTATAACCATAATGCGGCAATTGCTTAGTCGTTTGCCTGGCCACATAGCTTAAAAGTCCGATGGAAAGGGTGAAATAGCTAATTTTCTTAATCTGCTCCGAAACAAAGCTGCTGAATGGTTTCTCCAGATTAAACTTATTCAAAAGATTAATAACGACATAAAACATGTAAGCTTTCAGAATCGCAATGAAAAGGATAAAACTAAACATGCTGAAAAAAATCCATTGATTAGTTTCGTACATTGCCGATAAGTCCAGCTTTTGATATAGTTTATGGACAACATCAGGATTGAAGATACTAAAGATGAAATTAACGATCAAAGCTCCGGCTTCGATGCTCAGGCCGACAAATATGAGCCAGGCGATAATATGCAGGCCTATAAATACAATTTTGTTTCTATTCCACATAATATTAATATTTAAAATTATGAAGCAAATATAATAAATATTTATTGATATTCAATAAATGAAAATTGATTTTCAATAAATATTTTATGATAAAAGAATTTAAATTCCTGCCGGACTGAAAACCTGTGACACCCAAGGCCAGGACAACGCCGTGTCTTAATTGGACCTTCACCAGGAAATTGGGGAATAATGATCTGATCACAGGAATGGCTATTCAAACTTCGTAGGATCAGCTCCCTCCTGATGGCTATGGGGAAGCTATCAGGATGGTAAGTTACAAGCTGTGCGTTTTCAGGCCTGTCTGCTGCCAGGCAGGCTGAAAGCTTGTGACATCAAAGGAATAGCATATTTAAGTTTTCTTTTAACCCTTAATTCGCACTATTCAGTTCATTTGTTAAATTCTTTCTTGCCTGTGCTTCAAATTTGTTATAGAAGAAATCGGTCTTAAAAATCCGGTCCATCGAAAGAAAATGCTTTAAAACGCTTTTACGACCTGGATTATAAACGCTGTCGGGAAACATCGAATACTCCCTTCTTACATTGCTGGCATACAATGCATAGGTTTCATTATTTTGCCCTAATATTGACAGATCGGCATCGGTAAAATAATTTGTATCGCTATCAGTTGAAAAAAGGTGCGATTTGGTGTCCAATATCAGCTTAGCGCAAAGAGTTATGGTGGTAAGGGGAACAGCAATCTGCCTCATCCGTTTCCCGGCGAGTTCAGCACTTTTCTCTTCGTTGTCCGAATTTTGCGGATCGTAAATGATGTCGTGGTAGTAAAGCGCGAAGAGAATGGTTTCCCAACATTTTATTTCGCTTTTTATTTCAGTCAATTGAACTAACAAGTTATCGAGATGCTGCATCGTATGGTAGTATCTTTCTTTACTTGAATAATGCAATTCAATTTCTAACCATAGGTCATTTGTCAGATGGTTATTATCAGTGTGTTTTGATAAGAGTTCAACGAATGCTTCTTTTAACATTATTCCAGTTTTTTTGCCACAAAGAATGAACGATTACTGCTCTGTTATTATTCTCTCCGCGTCCTCTGCGTCTACCCTGCGCCCTTTGCGTCCATTTATTCCTCCTGGAGGTAAATTGGTAATCAATTAATGCAAAATCTTAAAAACAAGCTCCCTTAACAAATCGCCCTGCGATGCCGAATAAGAGCCAACGCCTTTCGATTTCAGATCGTATTCGCGCAACCATTCTATTATTTTCACCAGCTTGGCAGGTGGGTATTTCCTGGCAGCGGCTTCGTACTCGGTGGCAAAAAAAGGATGTATCTTCAGTGCAGAAGCAACAGCGGATTTCGATTTATCGGGCAGAAAGTGATATTTAAACACCTTGATAAAATAGCCATATAACGACGAAACTGTGAGCACAAAAGGATTGTCGTTCGGATTTTTTGCAAAGTGAAGAATAATGCGGTTTGCTTTCAAAACATCCTTTGTAGCGAGGGCTTTCTGCAGTTCAAAATTGTTGTACTCCTTGCTAAAGCCGATGTTTTTCTCGATTATATCAGCCGATATTTTTGTGGTTCCTTGCGGCAGGGTAATGAACAGCTTATTGAGCTCGTTAACGATTTTACTCAGGTCGTTTCCCAGGAATTCAGTTAACAACACCGCAGCATCAGGTGTAATGCCATAACCTTTGGTGTGCAGGTATTCCGAAATCCAGCCGGGTATTTTATCCTCATATAGCTTTTCGGAATTGAATACTACAGCAGTTTTATCGAGGGTGGTGTAAAGCTTTTTGCGTTTGTCGAGCTCCTTGTATTTGTAGTTGATAACCAGAACCGTCGACTTCAGAGGTTTTTCGACGTAGTAAATGAGGTTATCGATATTTTTGATATTCTGGGCCTCCTTTACAATAATCACCTGGTTATTGGCCATCATTGGGAACCGCTTAGCGGCATTTATCACTGTGGCAATATCCGTATCTTTTCCGTAAATCACGGTCTGATTGAATGTCTTCTCTGTTTCAGTCAAAACATTGGCAGCGATATAGTCCGATATTTCGTCGATGTAATAGGTCTCCTCTCCCATCAGAAAATAGATTGGAGCATATTTTTTATTCCGCAGGTCGGACATTATCTGGTCAAACTTCATCATAACTTAAAAAGTAAGAAGTAAAAAGTAGAAAGTATGAAGTACTGAGTAATTAATTCTTCTTACTTTGTACTTCTTACTTTGTACTTCAAAAATGGAGCGCTTAAATTTACCAACTTATTCGTTTTCCGTTAAGGTTGTCGACGATAAAAAATTAATTTTCGACAAACTACGGAAAAAATACGTGACCCTTACTCCCGAAGAGTGGGTACGTCAGCATTTTTTGCAATATCTGGTGGAAGCAAAGCAATATCCTGTGGGATTGATATCGGTAGAACGGGGATTTGATTTATATAAAACCAAAAAACGGACGGATATCGTCATTTTTAATCAGGCGGGCAAACCATGGGTGCTTGTGGAATGTAAGGCTCCTTCCATTCCGGTTAACTCGTTGTGGTTCGATCAGGCTTTTGCTTATAATTTAAGCATTAAAGCAGCGTATATTATGCTCACCAACGGCATGTCGCATTTTTGCATGAAAGTAAAGCCCGATTTTTCGGGAGTGGATTTTTTAAAGGAAATACCAGCGTTTGATCAGCTACTTGTTACGAATTAACTGAAACAGCAATTCGCTCTGCCAGCCTTCGGGAGTTTTAAGCCATTCCTTCCTTTCCCCGCATTGAATAAATTTTTTAGAAGAGAAAAGTTTGATACTTGACTGATTATCAGCTCCTATGCCGCAATACAACTGATGCAGGTTTAGATGCGCAAAACAATAATCAACAACAAGGTCAAGTGCTTCGGCAGCATATCCTTTACCCCGCTGGTTTACATCGCCAATTAAAATTCCAATACCTGCCCGGTTGTGATAAGGATCGAAGTCGAACAGATCGATGGTTCCAATGGTGGTAATAGAATCACGTAGTTCAATCATTAAACGTAACTGCTTGGCTTCATAAATATCGAGGTGAGAATTTTCGATGTAGTTTTTTAAGGTGTACCGCGAAAAAGGTGTGAGGGTATTGCTTACATGCCAAACTTCAGGATCGTTTTCCCAGAGATACAGTAAATCGAGATCCTCGGGTTCGGGAGCTCGCAGCAAAAGGTTTTCGCCCGACAGTTTCACCATTACTTTCCTGAGGCTATTTGCTTTATTACCAGTTTCGACTTAACGTTCACCGAGTAAATATCTTCGCGACCTTTGCCTCCCTCTTTATTAATACGGGAATAGTAGCCCCTTGTCCCTTCCAGAACCGGACAGTAAAACAGATTGTCGTTGGTATTATTCACAGGAAACCCAATATTGGAAGGTTCTGTCCATTTCTTATTTTCGAGTGTGGAATAAAACACATCGTACCCCCCCATATTGAAATGTCCTTTAGAACTAAAGTATAAAGTTTTGTTATCGGAAGCAATAAAAGGAGTGGCTTCGTCCTGCGGGGTATTAACCATCTTACCTAAATTCTGGGCTTTGCCCCATTCGCCGTTGGGCAAACGAAGTGATGTATAAATATCGTAACCTCCACGGCTGTTGGACCGGTTGGATGTGAAATATAAAATTTTACCATCGGGAGAAATGGAAGCATGATTTTCCATGTCAGGCGAATTAACATTATCGCTGAGTCTTTTTGCCGGCATCCATTTCCCGTTTTTGAAGGTAGAAACATATATATCACTGTTTTTAACAGCTTTCTTAACAAGAAAAAGTTCCTTTCCATCGTAGGAAAGTCCGGTGGGATAAAAATCGCCGTCGGAAATTACCTGAGGATTAAGATTCTCGGGGTCACTCCATTTGTTATCGGGAATTCTTCTGCAATAAAAAATAGCATTGTACAATTTCTGCTCCGAAAGGTAGACCAACACCGAGTCGTTACCCGACACCACCGGGCAAGTTTCGGAAGTTACTGTATTAACAGGCTCTCCAAGGTTTCCCCAGTCCACCTGAACCGGATTATCCTGAATAGACTTGGCACGCTCGCAGGCACGAATTTCAGTGTCGACAATATTTAAGTTATAATTTCCGAAGAATCCCGGGTGAGTAATAAACTTGTCGTAAGTTGCAAGTGCTTTGGATAATTCATTATTGATCCTGTATGCATTTCCCAGAAAGAACAAGGTATGCAGAGGAGCTTTTGTTTCCTCCAACTCCTGAGGTTTATATTTTACAGAAATACTTCCGGAGGCTTCTTCAAGGTAAGAAATAGATCTTGATTCTTCTCCGGGCATATTTAAATAACAAACTCCAATTTTAAATTTAATATTAGCACTTTCGTACCCGTTATCAATTAACAACATGTACTGAGAAATAGCTTCACGATAGTCCTCACGCGCAAAGAAAAAATCAGCATCCCTGTGAATCTCCTTTAAACGTGCTGATTTTTGAGCATGGGCCGAAATGCTCATAAAACACAACAAAAATATCGCAACAAGTGCACTGTTTTTCATATTTTAATTATTTGTGAACCTCTAAGATCTACTATTTAAGGCAGTGAACATGTAATTTTATGCCGAGTACTTTAAAAAACACATCCTTTTACGAGCTTCCTCGGTTATGGTTCTATTTTCCATAATTCAGTACTTGAAGTTAAAAAAAATTAAACAAAAAAATCAACCCGTCTTTTCTATGAATTGACGAATTGATTTCTTTCCTGAATCAATATCAACTGAACTCAGATAACATAGAGCTATGGTTGTTTAATTTTAAGGCTTTCGGGAATATTTATATCTTCTATAACAATCTTGCTATCAGGTTTGTTTTCCAATGTACGGATTTCAACCCTGCGGTTGAATTTTCGTCCGTCGGGGTTATCGCTTCCATCATCATTGGTATTTTTTGCAATGAATTGTTTCTCGCCCATGGACTTAATAATAATTAATGATTTTGATAACCCTTTACTTACGAGGTAATTTTTGACAATATTGGCCCGCTTTTCTCCCAGAATATTGTTGTACTGACTGGAGCCTATTGCATCAGTGTGCCCTGTTAATTCGATTCGGAACTCGCCATTGTTTTTGATGAGAGTTACAAGATAATCGAGCGAATTTTTGCTTTTATCAGCAAGTTCTGTGCTGTTAAAATCGAAGAAAATGATCGGCAAAAGAATGGTTCTATCTTTTACAGCCTCTTTTTCAGCAACCTTTGGAAGTTCTTTCTGGGGAGTTTCCTGTTTTACTGCTTCAGGTTTTTCAGATACTTTTTCCGCTACCTGTGCTTGTTCCTCAGGCTTTTGTGGAACAACAGCCTGAATAACTTCTTCCGAAACATTAATCTCTTCTTGTTTAGGCTCCAATTTTAAGCTGGTTAATAATTCCTGATCAGGATTAATATATATCTCGTAAATATCTTCCAAACCCAGGTTTCCCTTCCGGTTGAGAGCTGTGTAAGCAATATTGCCATTATCCACGGGATAAAAATAAATATCATCGTCGGTTGTGTTGATTGGGAAACCCATATTTACAGGTGCCGACAAACTACCGTCGGGCGATACTTTACAGTAGAAAACATCATATCCTCCCATTGTTTGGTGCCCTTGCGATATAAAATATAACCGTGTTCCGTCTTCGGAGATATAAGGAGCATCTTCGTTAAAGGGTGTGTTAATTAGGCTGCCAAGATTCACAGGTGTACCCCAGTCGCCCTTAGGCTGGAGCGTGCATCTGTAAATATCCATAGCTCCAGCGCCTTCTTTACGGTTACTGGAGAAATAAAGCGTTTTCCCGTCTTTTGAAATACTGAGATTACCTTCAAAATATTTAGAATTGATAACCTTACCTACACTTTTCGCCTTAGTCCATTCTCCATTTTCTCTCATAGAAACCATAAGATCAGCCTCAAAATTGTCTTCCCTTCTTAAATACAACACCGTTCCATCATGCGAAAGAAATGTGGGGTACATATCACCATCCGACTGAACCTGAGGAGTAATATTAACAGGAGTAGACCACTTCCCGTTCACTTTACGACTATAGTACAACGCATCGTAAAATTTCAATTTGGTAATATAAACAATACTGTTTTTATCGCCAGAAACTACAGGAAACACATTACGACCATTTGTCGAAATGGGGCGGCCCATGGCTAAGGTGAATACATTTTCAGGCTTTAAAATCTGAGCTACTGCATATTTGCAAGCTTCAATTTCCTGATTTACAATCTTTACTCTTTCTGCATCTTTACCTTCGTAATATTTTTTATAGGTGTCATAATTCGAAAGAGCCTTGTCAAACTGATTGTTAATACGATAAGAATTACCCAAATAATAATAAGCATCATAAGGCGCACGAGTTTCCTTGAACATACCTTCAACATACTTTGAATCCACGCCTTTAACTGCTTTTTCGAGGTAGGTAATTGCTTTTTCCTTTTCGCCCGGAATATTCAAATAACATTGACCTATGCGGAAGTTAATATTGGCGTTTTCCTGATATCCTCTTCTATAGATTTGCTGATAATTTGCAAGCGCTTCACTATAATCCTCATTTAAAAGAAAAAATTCCGCGTCAAGATATATCTCTTTCAGATTTTCATCAGCTTTCTGAGCAAAAATATCCGGACTACAGAAATTCAAAGCAACAATTAGAAGAGCAGTTAGGTATTTCATTTTGAGATAAATTAGTACTTAACAAATTTATAAATTTAAATAACACAATAAATAGAAAGGTTTACCGATTTAATAGGTTGGATCTTTCAAAAATAATAATATGTCTTATTTACAGAAACTTGAGAAAATTAAATTTACCGGTAATTTACATGAACAGCAAAAAAACAGCCGCCAAGGATCTGATCATTCAATGAAAATAAGCAGATCCTTGGCGGTTAACAGATGAATTCAGCAGACTGGCTAGAAAATCGTATTCGATTCGGGAGCCGGAGCTTCATTCCTTTCTTCTTTTTCTTCAACTTTGTCGTCCGACTCTTCTTTGGTTTTCTTAGGAGCTTGCTTTTTGAACTTTTGCTGATCGATACCATTAACCTCAATGCGATTTTCACGGAGGAACATACCGGCTGCTACCGCTGTTTTGATATCGGTAATTTTCATTGTTAATTCCCAATCGGTATCGGGAAAAGTTTGTGGCTTAAGTGTAAATTCCAGCGATTCGTCAAGACAAAAATCAACCAGCAACTGTATGTTCTTGCGTTTCAGGACAAGTTTTAAATCGTTCATTGTTTCCATAATTTTTATTTCAGGTCTCAAAATTAATTTATGACTCCTATACTTTGGTGTTATTCCGAAAATGTTTTCAACATTTTATCAGAAGAGTATACACAAAATGTTAACAGGAGGTTTACGGGGTACGGGGTACGGGTTGCGGGTTGCGGGTTACGGGTTGAACAGCCGGTTAAAGCCTCACCCCGGCCCTCTCCAATAGGAGAGGGAGATAAACAGCCCTCGTTGTAAGTTGCTGGCTATTGTCTCAGTACTCAATACTAGCTACTTGATACCAATTGGCTGTTTGCCTTACGACTTACTTCTTATGACAAATTTGTATAGTAATATGTTTATGAGGCATTTAAATTTAAGATCCATAAAACCGAAATGCCAAAGATTCGGGACTGGCATTCAGAAAATGGCGTTAAGAAAACAATATTCTGGCCGTCGTGAGGGGATTCGAGCGGTATTGATAGAAAATATTTAGTTTAACAAACAAACTTCCAGAATGCTATGTTCCTAAAAATTTGACACACAATAGCGGCTTATCCCCGCAGCAGGACAGAATATTGTTTTTAGCCAATTTTCTGGAAGCCTTGACCTTTTGGTCCTTTTGTGTCAAGACAAAAGGACGAAAGATAATTATTTTTAAGGAGGCCAGTCATCACCGCATTATGCCCCATTTTTTGGAGCCAGGTCTACTTACGACTTACGACTAATTAGTAATCATTTTCTCCATCCCTTTGGTGGTGTAGATTTTATATTCGCCATTTTCGTCGCTGTAAATAAGATAGGCTTCCAGTCCACCAACTTTTTGAATGATTTCTTTACTCTTTTCCAGTCCGGCAACCATACAAACCGTTGCATAAGCATCGGCAGTCATACAATCCTTTGCAATAATGGTAGCGCTTAAAAGATTTGACATTACAGGATAGCCTGTTTTAGGATTTATAGTATGGGCATATTTCACACCGTTTTCCTCGATAAACTTACGGTAGTTTCCTGATGTAGCCAGTCCTTTGTTTTTAAGTTCCACAACCGCCTGAAGTTCTTGCCCGGGAATCATACTCCCTTCTGCAGGGCGGTCGATTCCAACCCTCCAGGTATTTCCTTCAGCATTATGTCCTTTTGAAACAATTTCACCGCCTATTTCAACCAGGTAATTCCTTATTCCCAAATCTTCCAGGTAACCTGCAACTACATCGCAAGAGTAGCCCTGTGCTATTGCATTTACATCGACTTTCACTCTGGGATCAGTTTTTCGGATTCTGCCGTCAGCAATATTAACCTTATCCATACCTATTACTTGAAGGAGGCTATCAACAACCTTTTTATCCATGTGTAGTTTTCTTTCAGGGCCAAATCCCCAGGCATTCACAAGAGGTGCAACAGTTATATCAAATAAACCTTCACTTTGCTTATATACTTCCAGAGATGCTGCAAAAACTTCAGTAAAATGGAAATCAAGCTTAACATCTTCGTTACGGTTTACCTTAGAAATAATGGAATTAGGGATGTATGAAGAAAGGCTTAGGTCGAACCTGTGAAGGATGTTTTTAATCGAATCGTGTAAATCAATGTTTTGGGGATTTTGATAAACTATATGGTATGAAGTTCCCTGCGTTCCTCCTTCGTTATAAAAGTATTCACCTTTTTGTAAAAAAGAACATCCGTTTAATAATGGAAGGATCAAACTCAGAAAAACAACAACTTTTAAAGCACGATTACCATGTTCCATGCTGCAGGACGGTTTAAGTTAACGACTTGAAAAAATTCCACAGACTTTCGTCAGGCAGTGGGGCTTCAATATAAACCTCTTCACCTTTTACCGGATGCTTGAATCGAATAGATTTGGCATGCAGCGAAATTCCGCCATCGGGATTGGACCTTGCAAAACCATATTTAAGGTCGCCACGAATGGGACAACCAATTTTAGCCAACTGGCAACGGATCTGATGATGCCTGCCTGTTTCAATTTTAACTTCCAGCAGAAAAAAATTATCCGAAGCCCCTAAAAGCTTATAACTTGTAATTGCTTTTTTCGATCCGTTTACCTCCTTATCGAACGCAAACGACTTGTTCTTCTGCTGGTCTCTTTTAATGTAATGGGTAAGAACCGCTTCACTTTGCGGCGGCTTTTCCTTTACGATTGCCCAATACACTTTCTCCACCTTTTTCTCCTGAAACATAACATTTAAACGTTCAAGGGCTTTGGATGTGCGTGCAAAGAGGACAACGCCACTTACTGGGCGGTCGATACGATGGGTTACACCCAGGAACACTTCACCGGGTTTCTGGTACTTTTCTTTTATATAGACTTTAATGATGTCTTCGAGCGCAGCATCGCCTGTTTTATCCTTCTGAACTATGTCGGAAACCTGCTTGTTAACAGCTATAAGATGGTTGTCTTCGTAAAGAATTTCCATTAATACTGTTCTTTTTCGTTGGGGAAGTCGCGCGATTTCACATCATGAATATAATTTTCGACCGCACCTTTCATTTCGTCGTACAGGTTGTGGTAACGGCGCAAAAAACGGGGCGAAAACTCCTGGCTTATCCCAAGCATATCGTGTACAACCAGAACCTGGCCGTCGACTCCGGGACCCGCTCCAATGCCGATAATAGGAATCTTTATTTCCTTGGCTACCTGTTCGCCAAGTTTGGCAGGTATTTTTTCCAGAACAATGGCAAAACAGCCAATTTCTTCCAGAATATGAGCATCTTCGATTAACTTTTTAGCTTCGGCTTCTTCCTTTGCTCTAACCACATAAGTTCCGAATTTATGAATAGACTGAGGCGTTAATCCCAGGTGTCCCATAACCGGTATTCCGGCGCTAAGGATACGTGTAATGGAGTCTTTAATTTCACTGCCACCTTCGAGCTTTACTGCTCCTGCACCTGTTTCCTTCATAATACGGATTGCCGAATTCAGGGCTTCTAGCGAATTCCCCTGATAAGTTCCGAATGGCAAATCAACAACAACAAGAGCGCGGTTTACACCTCGCATAACCGACTGCGCATGATAGATCATTTGATCCAGAGTGATCGGGAGGGTGGTTTCGTTACCCGCCATTACATTGGATGCTGAATCGCCAACCAGAATGATATCGATACCAGCGCTATCCAGAATACGCCCCATGGAATAATCGTAACCGGTGAGCATGGCAATCTTTTCGCCTCTCAGTTTCATTTCGGCCAAAACATGAACGGTTACTCTCTTAATATTTTTATGTACTGACATTTTATTGAGCTATTAGATGTCTTATGTGTTTATTTCAGAAAAATGGAACAACAAAGCTAACCATTTTTAAGAACTCAGGAAAAGATTGGGTTTGTTTCGTTTTTCATTTCCTGAAATCGCCTATTCCACGTAAACCACCAACCCTTTGAGGTATTCGCCTTCGGGATGGTAGATATTTACCGGATGATCAGCAGGCTGTGTAAGCTGATGTAAAATACGCACATTCCTTCCGGTGCTTGCAGCAGCAGAAAAGATGGTGGTACGGAAAGTATCCTTATCAACCACCTGCGAGCAGGAAAAGGTAAACAGAATTCCGCCGGGTTTGATTCGCTTTATTGCTTTTGCATTGATGCGTTTGTAGCCCTGCAGCGCATTGTTCAGCACATTATGGTGTTTGGCAAAAGCCGGAGGATCGAGAATGATCAGATCATATTTATCGTCGATATGATCAAGGTAATCGAAGGCATCCACACAATACGATTCGTGGTTTTTACAATCGGGAAAATTGAGTGCCACATTCTGGTTGGTCAAGTCGATTGCTTTTTGAGAACTGTCGACTGAATGTACAGTTTTTGCCTGACCACGTAAAGCATAAATTGAAAAACCACCGGTGTAGCCAAAAACGTTCAGAACATCTTTATCCTTCGCATATGTTTCGACGAGTTTGCGGTTTTCGCGTTGATCGATAAAAAATCCGGTTTTCTGGCCTTCAACCCAGTCGACTTTAAAAAAATTATTGTACTCAGAAACAGCTTCCGGCTGACCTTCGCCCAGGATATATCCGTTCTTCGGCTGTATCTGCGCTTTAAAAGGTATGGTACCTTCGCTTTTATCGTAAACACTTACAAGCTCGTGGCCATAAATTTCCTTCAATGCTTTCGCCAGTTCTTCCTTTATGCGAAACATACCAATGGAATGCATCTGCATCACGGCAGTGCCATTATAATAATCTATTATTAATCCAGGCATCCCATCACCTTCTGCATTTACAAGCCGGTAAACATTGGTATGGCCTGACCCTGCAAGTCCTAAAGCTACCCGGAGATTATATGCCTGCTGAATTTTCGATTTCCAGAATTCAAAAGCGGGGTTTACCTGCTGAAATGAAAATACACGCACCGTAATGGAACCTATCTGATAATGGCCAATACCCAAAAACTCATCTTTGTTGGAATATACCTCCACAACATCACCTTCTGCGGGAAAGCCTACCGTATCTTTAATTGCTCCTGAAAATACCCAAGGGTGAAACCGGAGAAGCGACTGATCTTTACCCGATTTTAGAATTAATTTAGCGAACATGATTTGTTATGAGTTATGGGTTACGAGTTACTAGTTACGAGATACGAATTACGGGTTAGGGGTTACGGTGGTTGAGCTTGTCGAAATCGCTTTGTCTTGTTACCTACGACTTACGACTAAATACTTACGACTGCCCTAGCCATTTCCGTTCAATAACCCTTTCAATTTAAGATAGATTTCGCGGCAGGCCCAGGCATCGGTGGCGGCATATAGTTTCTGAGCATCGGTAAGCGCATCTGTTTCCCAGTTGGAAAGTTGCTGTGATTTCGAAATGCGGGAATTCATCACAATGCCGGCCAAACTGGATAAGCCGCTGTTCTCAATACCAAACTTTTTTACATAATCCTGAAGTTCCAGAAATCCATCCGGTTCAAACGGACGGATTTTCTGAAGATGTTTTATATCGTCGCGAATAGCTGCTCCAACTTTAATTACTGCAGGATTTGATAATAGCTCAATAAGTTCATCCTGTAATCCGAGATGATGCAGCCGGAAAATAAAAGCTTCGTCGGCAGTGGCGAGTTGAAGAAGTGCAACTGTGTTAACTTTACCTTTTTTAAATGAGGGTTTTGTTTCGGTATCGAAACCAAGAACTTCCTGATTGGATAATTTTCCTATATGAGCTCTCAGTTCCAGAGCCGTATTGATAACATAAGTTTTTCCCTTAAACTGGAATAGCGGAAGATCGCGCAGTTGTTCTTTAGTAATCGATGTTAAAAACATTATTCCTTCTCCGGTGTCAACATTTCCAAATCTTCGTCATCTACTTCCTCATCGTCGTCAGCAGCATCATCATCGTCGGTGGCATCATCAATGTCATCAAGTCCGCCGTAAGCCGATGGCTTGATGTACTGGAATGCATGAATATAACGAACTGCATTCATCACCTTCATTCCCCAGAATTTACCGAAAGTATCCACCAATTCGATAATTGCATCGTTCATGGCTTCAAAGGTACCCTGGTTATGCCATTGCACAAAATCCTTCAGATCCTGGTAAATATCGGTCAGATCTTCCGAAAGACTAGCCTGAGTGCTTTTCTTGCTGTTAGGCTTCTCAGGGTTGAAAATTTCGTTGTAAGTATCGCGTTGACCTATAATGGCAACTAATATCTTACGTACTTTATTATATTGACGCTCGGTAACATATTTTTCGGCATCGTGCTCGTATTTGGTCTTTGGACGCACTATTCTGTGCACTTTAGCATAAATCGGAAGTAATGCAATCTTAATATCCTGCAATACGTTCACAGAAGTCATTTCGTCAAGACTTTCTATTAATTTGCAATATTCCTCACAGTTCTTTACAAAAAGATTGATATCCAAAGGCTTTTCTGTCTTTTTACTGCTTAAATCCATAGAATTCTTTTTTGTTTGTAAAGGTAAATATAAATGTAGATTTTCCCAATCTCTTTTTAAGATACAATTGACAATAAGCCATTTGATAAGGTGGTAATTTTACCATTATCGCTTAACCACTGAACAACGGCAATAGCTTTATCTTTCTGAGATCCAAAGGCATTAACAAGTTCGTCGGGTAAAGAGGGTGCCTTTTTGAGCGTGTTAAGAATTTTGTTTTGCAACTGCTGAAATTCAAAATTTTTCATCCCAAGGGAGTGCATATTAGTGCAAACATCGCAAATACCGCATTCGGGCGAATGTGATTGCCCAAAGTACCTAAGAAGCAACTGGCTGCGGCATGTTTCTTTATCAGAAGCATATTGCACCACAGCACTTATACGCCTCATAAACATTTCCTTGCGGAAGCGGTAATTATCGGGCGATATGTAAAGATTTTTGTCGTCCAGTCTTTCTTCAAGATAAGTGATTGCCGGTGTTTTACGACGCGGGAGGTATTTTATAATCTTTAATGATGCCAGTTTTTGCAAATACTGATACACCATATCCACAGGAATTTTCGCCCGGGTTGCAATCATCTGCTCGTCGATAACGCTGTAATCGCTAAACATGCCACTGTACGACCGCAACAATACCTTAATAAATATATCGAAAGTAGCATTAGCCACCTGGAATTTGTAAAGATCGTCGCGACCAACATTAAAATGAACACGTGAGGGATTATTCACATCTTCAGAAAATTCAATGTATCCCTCTTTTTCAAGAATTTTCAGGGCATTGAAAGCCATAATGACATGAAATTTATATACCGAACAAAAATCGGCCAGGTTAAAATCGTAGGAAATATATTTACCTCCGCCAATAGGTACCTTCAGATAATTGGCCAAAGCCTGATAAACCTGTTTGATGTAAGTAATCTCGGGAAAATGAAGGTTTATTTCCTTCTGGAGCTGTACCCTGTCGGCATCGTTGGTTAAAAGAACTGCAAAGGAAGTTTTTTCGTCACGACCAGCCCGGCCGGCTTCCTGAAAATATGCTTCAAGACTTAAGGGCGCAGTTTCATGAATCACGAACCGTACGTCCGACTTATCAATTCCCATTCCAAAAGCATTGGTACTCACCACCACGCGACACTTGCCCCCTTTCCACTCATCCTGCTTTTTATGACGCACCTCGTCGTCCAGCCCGGCATGGTAATAATCGGCCGAAACACCATTTTTTATAAGAAACTGCGCTATCTCACGGGTTTTCTTGCGGTTACGCACATACACAATCCCAGTTCCTTTCAACGAACTTACAATGCGAAGAATATATGCAGGTTTGTCTTCGGCTTCGCGCACCAGATAAGCAATATTCTTACGCTCGAAACTCTTCGATAAAACGTTATACGATTTGAATTTAAGTTTATCCTGAATATCCTTTACTACCTCCGGAGTTGCCGTGGCTGTAAGGGCAAGCAGAGGAATGTCGGGGAACAATTTACGGATTTCGGAAATCTGATGATAGGATGGCCGGAAATCGTACCCCCACTGTGAAATGCAATGCGCTTCATCAACGGCAATAAGGTTTACTTTCATACGTTCCACCCTGGCCCTGAAAAGTTCAGTTCCCAGGCGTTCGGGAGAGAGGTATAGAAATTTGTAATCGCCAAACAGCGCATTGTTGAGTGTTACGTCAATTTCATCGCGGTCCATTCCCGAATTGATCATCAGAGCCTTTATATTCCGTGCTTTAAGATTTTCAACCTGATCCTTCATAAGAGCTATGAGCGGGGTAACAACAAGGCAAATACCATCCTTCATCATGGCAGGAACCTGGAATGTGATAGACTTTCCTCCGCCCGTTGGCATCAGGGCAAGCGTATCCTTCCCTTCAAGAACAGAATTGACGATATCTTCCTGTAAAGGACGAAAAGCAGAATACCCCCAGTATTGAAACAAAATTTCCTTAGCTCCCGGCATATGTTACATTTTCAACAGTTACAAAAATAGTAAAAGTGAAGATGATTCAATTTTTTTGTATTTTGTCGCGGTTTAAACATGGTGGATAAACAATAAAACTGAACACAATCAGCTCCAGTTTTAACATTTTTTGAGATTTACAGAGCTGGTTTTACAATACTTTATTCATAATTTGGCCGTTAATTCAAAAAAACTAAATATGAGGTTATTTTTTGTTTGTTTCATGTGCCTTCTTTCAATAAACAACTTATTTTCACAGACAAACACAGATGCTACTTTTATAACCATCGGAAAACACAAAATCGCAACATCCGAATTCGAACGTATTTTTAATAAAAACAACAGTATTGCCACTGCCGAAAAGCAAACCGTTGAAGAATACCTCCAGATGTTCATCAATTTCAAATTAAAGGTTCAGGCTGCTGAAGATGCAGGCTTCGACACAACCACGGCTTTCAAAACCGAATTAAAAGGCTACCGCGATCAATTGGCAAAATCGTATCTCACCGATCATAATTCCATAGATTCCCTTATCCAGGAGGCATATCAGCGGATGCATACTGAAGTGAGGGCAAGTCATATCATGGCCGGTTTAAAAATAAATGCCTCACCTTCGGACACACTTCTTGCATGGAATAAAATTATGAATATCAGGCAGCGAGTACTGAAAGGTGAAGACTTTGCCAAACTGGCTCTGGAGCTATCGGACGACCCATCTGCCAAAGGGAACAACGGCGATCTTGGCTATTTTACAGCTTTCCAGATGGTTTATCCTTTCGAGTCGGCAGCTTTTAATACCCGTGTAGGAGAAATTTCAACGCCGGTTCGCTCCAGATTTGGATACCATATATTAAAGGTTAACGATAAACGACCTGCCCGCGGCGAAGTTAAAGTTGCTCACATTATGCTCATGGTACCGCAAGGTTCGCCCGACTCAAGCTGGGTCGCAGCCGAAAAAAAAATCAAAGGAATTGAGCAACAACTAAAAACAGGTGCCGACTTTTCAACACTGGCGAAAGAAAGATCAGAAGACAGGGGCTCAGCCCGCAACGGTGGGGAATTGCCGGTATTCGGAACCGGTCGTATGGTTCCCGAATTTGAGGAAGCCGCCTTCAAGCTCCAGTATCCGGGCGACATCTCTGCTCCGGTTCGTACTTTCTATGGCTGGCATATTATCAAATTAATTGAAAAGAAAGGTATCCCGGAGTTTGATCAGATAAAGCAGGACATTAAATCGAAAATTGCCCGTGACGAAAGAGCAGAGTATGGATCGATTTCTTTTGTAAACGGCTTAAAAAAGGAATATGGTTTTACTGAAAACCGGCTGCTCTTAAAAGCTCTTTTTCAGGAACAACCCAGAGTAGTAACGGTTCCGGTTGTAAAAACCGCCGGTCTTAGCAAACCCAAGCCGGATAAAACTCTTGTAAAGTCAAAAGCAGATGCCGGGTCCTCTTCTGATCAAACTGATGAACCCGTTCCTGTGAAAAAATTAAGTGAATCCATAGCTCCGCAGCAGGCTGGAGAAACTCTATTCCAATTTGCCGGTCAACAATATAAATTGGAACAATTCAGCAAATACCTGAAAAGTCTTCCACAACCTGATTCCACGGCTGACATCGACAATTTTGTTGATAATGCCTATATCACTTATGTAAAAAACCAAATGCTCGCATATGAGGATAGTCAGTTGGAAAACAAATATCCCGACTTCAAAAGTCTTGTTGAGGAATATCACGATGGCATTTTGCTTTTTAACCTGAGCGATAGTCTTGTTTGGAGCAAAGCCTCGAAAGACTCCGCCGGACTCGAAAATTTCTTTAAATCGAACCAGTCCAACTACCAATGGCCCCAAAGGCTTGAAGCCACCGTAATTACCTGCAACACTAAGGAAATTGCCGACAAAGCAATCAAGGCTGCCAAAAAACTGAAAACACCTGAGCTTTTGAAAAAGGAGCTCACCAAAGCCCTTTGCGATACAGCTATCAAAGACCCTTGCTGTATAACGAAATATGATAAATTTGTTAAAGGAGATCATCCGGTTGCCGATACCGTAGCTTGGAAAAAAGGAATATCTCCTGTAATTTCACACGATGGTAAATTTCACATAGTTGTAACTCATAATTTACTGAAACCCGAACCTAAAACCCTTGAGGAATCTAAAGGCATGGCTATATCCGACTACCAAAGTTTTCTTGACAAAGCGTGGATCAGCGATTTAAGAAAAAAGTATACCATTGTGGTTAACACCGAAATCCTAAACCAATTAAAAGCTAAATATGAGAGCAAAAAGTAAAATAATGAATCTGGTAACCATTACTATTGGAGTTATGGTGCTTGTTTCGTGCTCTCCTGAAAAAAAACAAAAGGAGCAAATACCGGTAGCCAAGGTGAACGATAAAGTTCTTTATTTATCGGATCTGGAACATATCTTCCGTAAGAATCAGACAAAAAAAGACAGTGCAGAATTTGCGCAAAACTATATTGAAAACTGGATTAAAACTCAGTTGCTACTCAAAAAAGCAGAGCTGAACCTGACCCCGGAACAACTGGATATTACTGATCAGTTGGAGGCTTACAGATCGTCGTTGCTCATTTATAAATACGAGGAGCAGATGATGCGGGAGAAAGTCGATACCGTTGTTTCGCGCGAAGACATTGAGAAATACTATACCCAGAACAATTCAAACTTTATTCTGGATGCAAATCTTGTAAAAGCTACTTTTATAAAAATGCCTTTAACCGGACCTCAAAACGAGGATCTTAAAAAATGGTACAAGTCGGATAAAAAAGAGGATCTCACCAATATGGAAAAATATTGTTTCGCTTATGCTAATAAATATTCTGATTTTGACGAAGATTGGATTAGCTTTGCAAACATTCAAAAACAGTTGCCCGAGGCAGTTGCAAATGAAGACGACTTCCTGAATACGAACAAGATAATAGAAAAACAAGATAATGAATTTCTTTACCTTGTGCGCATCATGGAGGTAAAAACTAAGGGATCTACCGCTCCGTTGGAGTATGTGAGTTCTAAAATTAAGGATATAATCATTAACAAGCGTAAGCTTGAGTTTGTATCGGAATTGGAAAAAAACATATATAATGATGCTGCTGATCACAGCAATTTTAAAATTTATAATTTAGATAAGAATTAAAGAATGAAGTATTTAAAGATTACAATTGCTATAGTTCTTCTGGGAGCCATTTCAACTTTTTCAGCAAAATCGCAAAACACGGTTATCGATCAGGTTGTTGCTGTTGTTGGGAATAAGATTATCAAAAAATCGGACATCGAAACACAATATCTTCAAATAAAAGCCGAAGGTAATGAAGTAGACAAATGCCATATTCTGGAAGTAATGCTGCGAATGAAACTGATGGTTAATCAGGCGGCTATCGATAGTATTGAAGTTACCGACAGCCAGGTAGAGCAGGAACTCAATCAGCGTTTAAATGCTTTTATCAGTCAGGCTGGTTCTCAAAAGGCGGTGGAAGATTATTTCAAGAAAAGTATTCTGGAAATGAAGGATGACATGCGTAATGAAATCCGCGACAATATGATCTCTCAGCGCATGGAAGATGAAATTACCGGCGATATCAAAATTACCCCTTCGGAAGTAAAGGCATTCTATAACAAACAGGATAAAGATAGCTTACCGCTTATAAACTCACAGATAGAACTTTACCAGATAGGTATATATCCACCTTATACCGAAAAAGCAATTTTCGACCTGAAAGAAAAAATGCTCGACATGCGTCGCCAGATCATTGAAGGAAAGAGCTTTGCGAGTTTGGCCGTTTTATATTCCGAAGATGGAAGCGCCATGCGTGGCGGCGAGCTTGGTTTTACTCAAAAAGGCAGTTGGGATCCTGAATTTGCAAAAGCTGCTTTTGCTTTGAAAGAGCGTGGTGAAGTTTCGAAGATTGTTGAATCGCAATTCGGATATCACCTTATTCAGTTAATCGAGAAACGTGGTGATATGGTAAATGCAAGACATATACTTATGAAACCAAAGGCTGATGCCGAAGCGATTACCAAAGCAGTTTCGCGCCTCGATAGCATTGTTGTTCTGATTAAAAAAGACAGCATTACTTTTGAAAAAGCTGCCCTCTATTTCTCGGAAGACAAGAGTACCCGTGCTAACAGCGGACTGGTAATGAATCCTCAAACAGGTGAACCCAGATTCGAAATGGACCAGATTAACCCTGTTGATTACCGCGTAGTAAAGGATTTGAAAATTGGTGAAATATCAGCACCATTCGAATCGATGGATGATAAAGGAAAAAGGATTTATAAAGTGATGATGATTAAATCGAGATCGAACCCTCATAAGGCTAACCTGAAGGACGATTTCGACCTTTTAAAGAATATGGCGCTTGCTAATAAAAGAAACAACATCATTAACGACTGGATTTCGGAAAAAATACAATCCACTTATATTCACATCGACGATTCGTACAAAGACTGCAATTTCTCCAGAAAAGGTTGGATTAAATAATCGATGGATGTTTAGAAGATTCTTTTACGTTATTGCTTTTTTTATTCCACTCTCTGCCAGCGTTCTTGCGCAACAGGAAAGAATGGTGAAAATTGTAAATGCTAATAGTCTAACAAACTTACCTGGGAAACAGGATGTTCAGCGGCTGGTAGGAAATGTTATATTAAGCGACAGCAGTGTTACCATGTACTGCGACAGCGCATATTATTATGCCTCCAATAAGATGGATGCATTTTCAAATGTCCGTATTGTTCAAACAAACGGAACCCTTAATATTACTGCACAGCTTCTTAATTACGACGGTAACAAAAAACTGGCCGAACTCCACCGAAATGTTGTGCTTGTAGATGAGGACATGACCCTGAAAACTCAGGACATCTATTATGATTTAAGATCAGGCATCGCTTCGTATAACGACAGCGCCCATATCACCAAAGGCCAAACAATTATAACCAGTCGTAAAGGCCAGTATAACAAAAACAACCGGGTACTTTATTTTCAGAAAAGGGTAAGAATAACCGACCCTCAATACCGCATTTTAAGCGACACCGTAAATTATAACACAGTTACCAAGGTTTCGTATTTTTTCGGCCCCACAAACATACTCACCGGAAAGGACTCGATTTATTGCGAAGAAGGCTGGTACAACACGGTAGACGAAAGTTCCCATTTGTACGAAAATCCCGTTATGTTTTCGGAAGGTCGTAAAATTAAAGCCGATACCCTTACATACCTCAAAGCCACTGGCTATGGCAGAGCCATTGGCAATGTGGAAATGACCGATACCAGTCAGAATGCTATTGTAAAAGGAAATTTTGCTGTTTATCATCCTGATAAGAAGCAAGCTGTTGTAACGGACCGGGCGTTGCTCATCCAGGTTTCGGATGGCGACAGTTTATTTATCCATGCCGATACCATTCGCTCAGATGTGGATTCAACTGGCGAAAAAAGGATTTTAAAAGCATACCATAAGGTAAAAATGTTCCGACACGATCTTCAGGGTAAATGCGACTCCCTCACCTACTCTACCATCGATTCCACGTTGCAGTTTCATGGTTCGCCGGTATTGTGGAGCGATTCCAGCCAGATGACGGCCGATTTCATAAAAATGTATATGGCCAATCAGAAGATAGACCGCATGGAGCTTCAAAATACTGCTTTTCTTATTTCGCGCGATGACAGCGTTAAATATACTCAGGTAAAAGGGAAGAATATGATGGGCTACTTTAGGGACGGGAAAATGAAAAAGCTTGTGGTCCGTGGCAATGGTCAAACCCTGTATTTTCCTAAGGACCAGAACGATTACATAGGTATGAATAAAACCACCAGCAGCGACGTAATTATTTACATGAACGACGAAAACAAGGTGGAAGATATTGTTCTGCTTGTAAAACCCGAAGGAACGCTCTACCCGTTAAACGAGGTAACCAAAGAAGATATGTTCCTAAAAGATTTCAACTGGCAGGAAGACAAAAAACCCAAAAAGAAGGAAGATATTTTTGTGTGGAAGTAAAATCTGACCAGATACACCCACATTTAATAATTTATTTATTTACCTATTCCCTGATATGTTCATTTAACGATTCTACCAGTTTATAGACCAAAGTTACGGGATTTTGTTTATGGTAAGTAAGTCCTCCAAGTTTTTCATACAAAGACCTTGCATATTCAATAGCTTTTTTCTGGCTGGCTTTTGAGTCATTTTCCAGCAAAGCATAAACGGTCTTAGCGAAGTCTTTCGTTTTGCCGTTTTTTTCATAATTCATATTCCACAAATCACTTAATCTTCTAAAATAGAATTGTCTAGGATGTTCCTGGTCTACAAATTGATAATGCAAAACATACCAAAGTTCAAAAGCATCGTTGGAATAAGCACAGTTAAACCCCGATGCATAAGCAAGATCAATTGCCTTGTTAAAATCTGCATATTGAGTTTTCACGTCAGGTTTATAATCCATATCGAAAACGCACCATATTTCATCAAAAGTTTCGTCATAAACAAGTTCTTGTGTACATTCAACCAGAGTTGTTTTGGAGCAACCCAAAGGAACTGGTTTAACAATTGCCGAAACAACTGGAAACGATTTAAAATACAGCTCCTCACATTGTCCTTCACAAACAATTAAAAAGGTTTTCTTTTTCGATAATGTTTCAACGGGGTATTTTGAAATGTGCTTTTTCTTCAACCAGGATTTCTCTCCCCTAACATCAGTTACCTTAACAGCTTTTGTTTTCTTAGGCATATTAATCGCTGATTACCGAGTTAAAATCTCCAACAAAGGGAATTGCCCCGTAGCGGCCCGAAATGTAATCCTTCTCAAATGATGAATCATTTCTTACACCTTTGAAATCAACAAGGGTGTAAAAATGACTTGACCCATATTTATCTTTTTCGACAAAACATACCTGGTCTCGCCTCAACAACTTAGCATTAAGCAAATTGGTATCGTGTGTGGCAAAAATAAGCTGAGAACCCTGGTTAGCTTCGGAGTTAAACAATTCAACAAGTTTTTTGGTAATAACAGGATGAAACCTGGCGTCAAATTCATCAAACAGCAACACCTTCTTCCGTTTTAAAGCTTCAATAACAAAAGGGCCAATTTCAAACATTTTTTTCGTCCCTTCCGACTCATCAATAAGCATAAATAAACTTGCTACATCATTTGATTCTAAGTCCTTCCCGAATTTCTTATGATAAGTCAAAGTGTATGTCTTTGCTTCGTGATCATCTTTATCCTGATATTCAAATCTTTTAATTTGGTCTATGCCTACATCAGCTACCTTTAAGAATTCAGAGATTCTTGAAAGATTTTTATCTTCAGCAATATAGTCCTCTGCGGCCTTGTACATTTTAAAATCGGATAAACCTGTGATTACAAAAATCTCAGATAAGTAATTGATAATTTCGCCCGATAACAGACCGCCAAAAGAACGAACGGTTGTAAGAAATAAAGAATTGTTTCGCGCAATGTCGTTTTCCGGTTGACTGTAAAGGTCCCTAATTTTGATTCCCTCTCTAAATTTATTTTCGTTTACAGAAATTATTTTCCCTTCCCTGGTGAAAAATGGGACTTCCTTTTTGCCAGGAGTTCCCATCAGCCATTCCGATACAATTTCGTCTCTGGTAACTTCAAAGCCATATCTGTATTGTACATTGTTCAGGACAAAAATCAACTGGAAGAAGGATGGAAGATTTTCAGTTTCGGTGGATAATTTAAAGGGGTCGATTTTATTTCTTAAAACTTTGCTGTCTTTTACAGAATCCTGAATAACTATAATAAAGGTCTGGAAAGCCTTAATCAGGTTGCTTTTACCACTAGCATTTGCACCATAAATAGCTTTGCTTTTAAGCAGGGTAAGCTTGTCGGAAACTTTGATAGTATTTGTAACATCTACCTCTTTGTATTTCGACACGATATTAGCAGCCGACATGTTAAAGGTTTGAATATCCTTAACAGATCGATAGTTTGCAACGCTAAATTCAATAATCATACTCTATTATTTGTGAAATAATCGCAAATATACCATTATTATAATAATATTAGTGGTTGTAAATTGAGTTTTTGTTCCTATTTGAACTTCTCTGAGCCTTAAGCCTGACGTATTGAGAATTCCGTCATTAGAACGAAATCTTCACCCAGCCATCCTTACCATGAATCATCAAGGCTCATAGACCAGCTCAAATTTATCAAAAACAGCACTGTTCTGGTTAGTAAAAGAATCTGTCTTCACAAATAAACCGGCTTTCGTCCCCCAGGACCACCACGCCAGATTATCACCAATTACTTTTCCATTGGCCGTTTGCGGATTGGATATTTTATTCCAGCTATTTTCATCGGTACTGTAGAAGAACTCTATAATATGTGCATCGTCGATTGTACCTTTTAAGAAAACACCATTAAATTGTCCGGTTTTTAGCTTATTCAATTCAATAAACTGATTATCTTTTACTTTCCAAAGCACCAAAGTATCATTCTTTATTCCCAATCCTACGCTATTAAAACTCGTTGCATAAAAAACAAGGCCTTTCAGGGCCTGGTTGGCAGAGGCTACTTTGGTTGTCATCGAAAAACCGGCACCATCGGGAATCACACACAATGCACTACCGGTATTGTTGTTCTGTGAGCGCGAAATCTCTGTGAGGGTAAGTTCCCCCTTCTCAACGGTGGCCTTAAACTGACTGGCAGGTATATCGTAATGCCACCAGTTCTCAAGTTTATTAGTCTCAAAATCGTCTTTTACATTTCTTAACGAAAGAGTACCATTCGTTTTAGTTGCAAGCTCAGGGTGAAATAGCGGCCAGCCTGTTTGCTTATCCCAGGAAAGTTCGCTTAATAAGCAGGTTCTTCCCAAATAAGGAAATCCCTTTGCGTGATATGCATGGTACAAATAATACCATTTATTACCTGTTTTAATAGCGGTGCCATGACCAGGACACTTCCAGGCATTATTTCCTTCAAGCAAAGGATTCCGGTCGAATTTTTCCCAGGGGCCTTTCATGGTTTTGGCACGGGCTACACCCACTTTGTAATCGCACGAACCACCGCAACAGGCATTACCGGAATAGAGCATATAGAGAAATCCATCATTTTCCAAGATACATTGACCTTCCATACCACCCTTTTCCCAATTACCAGGTTCGGCAGTAAGTATATCAAATGCTTCGCCAGTAAGTGAAAGACCATCGGGAGAAAGCTGAGAACCCAATATCTGTATGGGTTTTTCGGGATTCAATCCGTAAGCTTTCCAGGTGATATACAGTGAATCGTTCTCCTTATAAACAAAGGCATCAATAGCCTCATTTCCCCAGCGGATCAGAATTCCCTTATCTTCAAATCCCTTCGTGGGATCGTCGGTAACAGCAACGCCAATGCAGGAAACCCCGTCGGCAGCCCGGGCGGTGTAATAACAGTAAAACATTCCGTTATGATAGAATAATTCAGGGGCCCAGAAGCTGGAGGTTGTCCATGCGGGAGGCGTATCAAATACATAATTCATAAATTCCCAATGAACCATATCAGTAGATTTGTAAATGGGATAAACAGGACCCCAGTCATTTGAGGAACCCGTTGCATAAAAAACGCCATTCACTTCAATAATCGAAGGGTCGGGGAATTCACCCGGAATAACCTGTTGCTGAACAATTTCGCGATTGGCACAGCCAAAACCATATAGCAATGAAAGCATTAATAAGAGAACGCCAAGATGCCTTTTCATATAAATAAACTGAGTTTTACAAACGATGAATTTAGAATACTATGTTGAAACTACAAAACATTAATTGAGCCGACTATGTGTAAAATTTCATCCAGATATCAAAAGACCTTTTATCAATTCATTGAATAATAAGGCTAATTGAGGTATAATGAAATACGCCATAATTGCAATGGGAATTAAAACCAACCTGCCCCTTTTTATTCCTATAACACCTATAACTATCAATTCTCCAAGGAAAACAATCTGGCTTACATCATAAAAAACAACATAACTATACAGATATTTTGGCAAAAGAGGGCTATCAAGTATATCTTTTTGATGAACCATCCGCAACATTCTAACAACTATATCAATAGATAGAAAGGCAATAAAACCCCAACCAACAAATCTTAAAACTGAGTTGATATTTTTTACCATAATAGATTTAATGATCTTTTTATATTTGGTATAATCTAATAGATTTTAGTATTACCCACTTATTTTTAGATCTTTGAAGTATAAATAAATCCCCAAATTCAATCGACTTATCAATACTCTTAACACAAACCTGCATAATGGCATATTTCATATCATAACTTAAAGTGGCGTATAAAATTTGGCCCATCTAAAAACAGAATCTAGACTTAATTTACCTTTATATTTTATGTAATTATCTCTTTCTTCCTTTACATCACCAACATTTACAAATTGAATCCCTGTAAACAACTTTTTATTAAAATTATAATTCCTTTTCATTTGGATCTGATAACAAACAAAGGCAGAATCAATTGCATTTAAAACAGCCACATCATTAATTTTGAATTCTTCACTTTTTAAAAAGTCGAGAAAAAAGTAGTTGTCAACTGTTTCTAATGAATCAAAATGTACTAAGGTACCTACTCTTAGATATTCCAAAGAGTCAAAAAAAGCATAAGTCCATTTAGTCTGGTTAATTCCTCTTTTATGAGTAAAATCGAAAGAATCAGTAATGCAATAAATTAAAGAATCGATCAATTCAGGTCTTGGTAAATCTGTTTCTTGGAAGCTACTTTTAGAGCAGCTAATCAAAAAAAATATACTGAACAGTATACTGAAAACGTTTTGCATCATTTTGCAATAAATCTTGTTTTAATCGACAGCAATTTAATATTTTCAACAATTAATATCAGTTCTTAGATTCTTCAATGGCTTCGCCTCACACCTCTCCCACCTAAAATCCTCCTAAAAGCCAGTCATCCCGACCGAAGGGAGGAACTGAGCGAAGCAGTCTCACCGAAGGTAATCTCTTCTCAAATAATTCTTTTAAATATTTTTACGGGACAATAGTCATTTCTAATAATGTTTCTTGGTTTTTGTGGTGAATATAAATGATTCACTAAAATATAACAACATTTAGAAAGAGAATTGAATTTTTAAGCCTTGCAGTATATTCCTCCCATTCTACGGCTTTTCACCATTCGCTTTCGACTTTATAATTTTCCTAAAGAGAACCAGGTAAACCGAAATAACTATCAGCAGGGTGGCCACCAGCATTGTCCATGTAAGCGCTTCGCCGCCAAAGGCCCAGCCAACAAGCACGGCAACAACCGGATTGATAAATGTATGTGTCGAAATCCGTGTGGCACTTGTAATGGACAAAAGCCAGGTATAGGCAGAAAAGGTGATAATAGAACCAAAAACAATTAGATACCCCAGCCCTAACCAAGACCGCATGGTGACCTGCGAAAAGTCAAATGTTGTCCACTCGCCCAACATAAAACTCACCGGGATCAGAAGCAACCCTCCGAAAATAAGCTGCAACCCACCAGAAATAAAAGGTGAACGGGGCAGTTTGGCGACACGTGTATAAATTGCGCCTCCGGCCCATGAAGTGGCACCGGCAAGAACTCCAAGGGAGCCTAACAGGTTGCCATTCTCAAAGCTGAATCCCTGAGGCATCAGAAGAACAGCAATTCCGCTTATGCCAATAAGCATCCCGAGCATGGTGCGTTTCCCAACCCTTCCTTCCCGGGTGACCAGCGGTTCAAAGAGCGCAATAATAATGGGCTCGGAAGCAACCAGCAACGCTGCAACGCCTGATGACACCGTTTGTTGCGACCATGCCAGCAAGCCATGTCCGGCCAGGAAAAAGAGAAATCCAATCACGAACAACGACGGAAGCTCTGCTCGTCCGGGATTCGCATCACCACGCAGCCTTCCCCACATGTAGAGCACTATACCCGCGGTAAGCGACCGTATCCCCATCATCAAAAAGGGGGGTATGGTTTCTACCGCATACTTGATGGCCAGATAGGTGGTGCCCCACACGAAATAGACGGCAATAAACGCCGCAATCATAAGTAATTTGCTTTGCTGAGGACTTGTCATAAAAGGTTTTCAATCCAAATTGCAAATAACTGACTTTTAAACCAGAAATAAAAAAGCAATTGAATCCATGAGTTAAATTGCTTTATTGCTGGTGAACCGTATTATTAGAAATTCAAATTTATAAGCTTAAGATAATTATGTATTGTAACTAACTCCAAAAACGATCTGTTAAGTGATTCGGGCATTTTCCGGATTTTGTTTTGAAATTCCTCATATTCATCCCCGTCGGAATAATTAGTAATAGAAAGCAGAAGATTTTTGTCCTGGAATACTGGTAACCTGGGAAAGTCGTTTTCGGACATCTCGCTTACCCAAAACGATATGTCAGTTAATCCTTTTGACCTCAAATAGGGCGTAAATTCTTGGTCGAAAAAAGTTATGGTGCGTTCCAGAGTATTATTGCAGATATAAAAATCGACAACCGTTATTTCTTTGTCAGAAATTGTAAATTCGTCCTGATAAAGAGGTTTCAGTAAATAAACATGGTCAGAATTGATCATCATTTCATTTGCTGTTTTTCCATATTCTTTCCATGTTTCACTTTCCAAATAGAAGTCGTTTAAAAATTGCAATCTGGATTTCATATCGGTAAAGCCCCGGAACCATACAAATCTGTTATCAACTCCGTTAATAGCGAATTCGCCCAGAGTATATCCCTTTAGTTCCCACATTGGAGTAACAAAATGTTGATGAAAATACCCTCTGAATGAATTTGTTAAATGTGGTTGGAGTAAATAATTCCGTATTTCCAATACTTTTATTCCTAAAAGTTTTCCTTTCATTTATCTTGTTTTGTAATTTTTACCAATGCACTGAATGTTTTCTGCAATTCTGAATTCTCTGACCAAAAATAGTTGAGCAACAGTATGAGCCTTTACAACCCTGGCAATTTTGGCTATGTCTGAAACAAAAGGGATTGCTGTGCCATTGAATTTCATAAATAAGGAATTTAACTTCAAAAGTAGTAAACAAACAAAGTTCTGGTAGCCTTTGTTTAAGACATTACTAAGAGTCAATCGGGAGGAATACGCTGTTATGAAAATTCCCCCAATTATGACACAAGACTGACATTAAAAACTTCATAAAGACAAATCATGACAAAAAGTAAATTACTTGAAATGAATAACGTAGGTATTGTTGTTGAGTCGCTCGATAATGCCATATCCTTTTTCGAAGAGATGGGGCTTACATTGGAAGGAAGAATGATGGTTGAAGGCGAATGGGCGGGGCGTATAACAGGACTGGGAAATCAGTCGGTGGAAATTGCCATGATGGTCACTCCCGATGGTCACTCCCGGCTTGAACTATCGCGATTTCTCAAACCTCAGCCAATAGCAGACCACAGGATTTCACCAGTGAACTCTCTGGGTTATCTCCGTATCATGTTCAGGGTTGACAACCTTAACGAATTGCTGTCCAGACTCGCAAAGCATGGTGCAGAATTGGTAGGAGAAGTAGTTCAGTATGAAGATGTTTACCGGCTCTGCTACATTCGCGGGGTAGAAGGTCTTCTTATTGGGTTAGCCGAGCAACTCGGCAATAAAACGACGACGGATATTATGGAAGGCTCCTGACAAAAAAAATATACAGAAGGTTATTGAAATTTCAATTGAAACAACTTCTTAATACTACTTTGACAGATTTGAATAAATGATAAACTAAAGCCTCGAATACACGAATGAGAAATAATAATGAATTTCTATTATAGTTGTTTTTATAACTGAAGAACATGAAAAAAGAGAATAAATTAAGGTTCCTGGAAATGTATTCGTGCATTCGTGGCTCTTTTATTTAAATATTTTAATGTGTCGAAGTAAAATTAAGTATATGGTCGATTTTGATGACCTTACACTTGAAATAATTTCTCAACACTTAAAACCTACATCCGGTAATAAACCCTGCAGAATTCCTGAGGATTTGTTATATATGATTGAAAGTTATTTGCGGAATGATTAAAAATCAATATTATGAGCGAAATTCAGAACTCCATTAAACTCTTTATAGGAATGTCCATCCTGCAATTATTCATATTACCTTAGCAGCCGAAATTCAATTTGGAAAAGCTCAACAGTGAATCGCAAAATTTCAGCAGAAACGTTATATAATCTTCAACAGGGAGATGCTAAAGCTTTTGAAGAGGTTTTTCTTTTTTATTTTAATAAAATAAAAATCTTTATTGCAGCCTATATAAAATCCGATTCAGAGGCAGAGGAACTTGCTGAAGACTTATTTGTGAATTTATGGGTGAACCGGAAAGCAATCCAACCGGAAAAATCATTTAACTCGTATATGCATACCATGGCACGTAATGAGGCTCTGAATTATCTTCGCCATAAAAAAGTGGTGCAGTCATACGAATCTCAGGTTTTACTAAATGATTGCGGTGAGTGCACCGACGAGGAACTTATTGCCAGGGAAACCTCCCTTCTGATTGACATGGCCATTGACCGTATGCCAGAGCAACGAAAAAAGATATTCCAGCTTTCGAGGCAGCAAGGGCTAAAGAACGAAGAAATCGCCATTCTTCTCAATACTACCAAACGTAACGTGGAAAGCCAACTGAGCCTGGCACTGAAAGAGATACGACAGGCAATCTCTATCCTTATGATATTTCTTTCTTAGAAATCAAAAATTCTTTACTGAGCTTTTCCACAGGAAGGTGTATATTAAGAAAGCATCAAAATGGAAAAGAATAAATATACAGGAAGAATCATTCTTCAATATTTGACCAACCGGCATTCGCAGGAAACGGAAGAAAAAGTAAGAACATGGTTACTTGAAAACAAGGATGACCCGAAAAACGAAGAAACTTCCTTCCTTTTTTGGAATAACTTAAAGTCGGGTGCTACTGGAAATACTTACCAATCCTTAAACAGGGTTAGAACACGCGTGAATATTCCCAATCCGGTTACTAAAACGATATTTCTTCCAGCCTGGGCACGGATAGCAGCTATACTTCTGCCGATACTCGTGGTTGCTGGTTTATTCTACTACTATTCCCAGTCGAACGGACCAGAACTGGTTGAAATTCATGTTCCATATGGTGAAAATAAATCAATAACCTTAGCAGATGGTTCTCTGGTAAACCTAAACTCGGGAACCACTTTCAGTTATCCTGAGAATTTTAACATGAACGAAAGAAAAGTATACCTCAACGGTGAAGCCTTTTTTTCAGTAACAAAAAATGCCGGCAAACCTTTTATAGTAAACACAACGCATCTTTCTGTCAAGGTACTGGGAACCCAGTTCGATGTAAAGGCTTACTCCACCGACCTTAGAACAATAACAACGTTGCAAACCGGCCGGGTTGAGATTACCACAAATACTCACCAGAAGTTTGTTCTAAAACCAGACCAGCAATTAACGCTCAACAATAAAACAAACAACACCCGGCTTACTGATGTGGCCGCAGAGGAAATCATCATCTGGATGAAAGGGAAATTTATATTCGAAAACGCTTCATTCGACGAAATCATCCGAACTCTTGAACGTCATTTTAATGTTACAATTGAAATTACCGGAACTGCCATAGCTCCTCCTGAAGAATTATACACGATTAAGTTCCTCAAAAACGAAAGCCTTGACGAGATATTTAGTGTACTAAAGGAAATTGTCGGCAATTTTTCATATCATAAAAACGGAACAAAAATCCAACTTAAAAAAATTTAATCCTCATTATTAACCTTTACTCACAAAAAAAAAAGATGAAAGTTTTTATTCGTGCCCTGGCGTTTATATGCCTTCTCCAGTCATATACTTATGTAATAACAGCTCAGACCATTTCCATCAAAAAAACAAATATTACGATTAAGGAAGCTTTAAGCGAAATTGAAAAGCAAAGTGGGTACAGCATAGCCTACAACCAGTCAAAAATAGACCTGAAGAGAAATATCTCAGTGGATTTAACGAATGTAACCATCGAAAAAGCCATAGAAGAAATATTGAAAGGAACTACCTATACCTTCAAAATAAAAGGTTATCATATTATCTTAACGCAATCCAGGGAAATACAGGTTGCCGATCACCCTCGGTTAACACAATCCATCCGGGGAATAGTTACTGATGCAACTACGGGATATCCAATTCAATATGCTTCCGTTGGGTTGTTAAGCCGTTCGGAAGGAACCACCACTGACAGCTTGGGACGATTTAAACTTACTGGTATTCCACTGGGTCGTTACGAATTGCAAGTATCGTTTATAGGCTATACTCCAATTATCTTTCGCGAAGTTTCCGTGACCTCCTCCAGAGAAGTATTTCTTGAAGTTTCGCTAAAAGAAAACCCTCAGGACCTGGGAGAAGTAATTGTTCACCCCGAAATTAACAAGGAAGGGACTTTGAATACAATGGTTATAACTGGGGGCCGCATGCTTACCGTGGAGGAGTCGAGTCGTTATGCCGGAGGTATGGACGATCCGGCCCGTTTGGTTACCTCCTTTGCAGGAGTCGCTGGCAGTTATGCAACAAATGCAGTATCTATCCATGGTAATTCTCCACAGGCAACTCAATGGAAACTTGAAGGTGTTGAAATTCCCAATCCCACACATTATGCAGACATGGTTGGTGTAGGAGGTGGAATTTTTACCGGCTTAAGCAGTCAGGTGATGGGAAATTCCGATTTTTATAATGGTGCTTTTCCGGCGGAATATAACAACGCCCTCTCCGGCATAATAGATATGCACATGCGTGCCGGCAATAATCAACATTTCCAAAACACTTTTCAGGTTGGCCTGCTGGGTATAGATTTAGGCTCAGAAGGCCCATTAAGTAAAAACCACAATAGTTCGTATATTTTCAATTACCGCTATTCTACCACCGGTTTTGTTACCGGAACCAATCTGAAATACCAGGACTTATCGTTCAAGTTAAACTTTCCCACACGCAAGGCCGGGGTTTTCTCCTTGTGGGGATTGGGTTTAAGAGACAGAATTAATGCAGCACCCGAGGATTCTTCAAAATGGGAAACATACAGCGACAGGGAGGATGTAAATACCTATCTGTATCGCTCTGCCACCGGGATAACTCATAAATACCTTTTTAACAGCAGTGCTTATATTAAAACTTCGCTTGCAGCAACCTATTCGGGAATCAATCAGGATGTAGATCAGGTAAATAACCCCGGCAGTCGTGTTAAGGTAGCCGATATTGTGAATAATAACTGGGATATAGTATTCAATACATATCTTAATAAAAAGTTCGGCAGTAACCATAATAACCGGTCGGGAATTACCATCACAGGTTTGTTTTACAACCTTAACTATAACATCAGTCCCGACTATGGCCTGGATAAACCCGCTGAAAATGTAGTCAGAGGAAAGGGAGAAACCTTGGATATAGCTCCCTTTACAAGTTCGTTTTTTAAATTGGGATCGCAGCTTACCTTAAATGTAGGGATGAATGCACATTTATTTACCCTAAGCAACCGCTTAAGTCTTGAACCCAGGGCAGGTTTGAAGTGGCAGTTCAAATCCACTCAGGCCCTTTCTTTTGCATATGGTTTAAACAGCCGGAGAGAAAAGCTGGATTACTATTTTGTTGAAAATAACCACGAGCAGGTGAATAAAAACCTTAACCTTGCCAAAGCACACCATTTTGTACTCACATACGATGCAAGGCTATCCGACATGGTCCGTTTGAAGATTGAACCTTATTTCCAGCTTCTTTATGATGTCCCTGTAGAAAAGAATACTACGTTTTCTATTATTAACCACGACGATTATTACCTTGACCGTTCCCTGGTTAATAAAGGAAAAGGTCGCAATTACGGAATAGATGTCACCCTGGAAAGATATATGAACAAAGGATACTATTATTTAGTAACAGGAACTCTTTTCCAATCGGAATATACAGGTAGTGATAACTTTTGGCGAAATACCCGTCTGGACAGAAATTACATTATTAACACTTTATTAGGAAAAGAATGGCTAACGGGGAAAAAGCAAAACAAAATATTCGGCGCCAGCTTAAGATTAACTTTCCAGGGCGGCGACCGCTATACTCCTATTGATGAAAAAGCTTCGCTGGAGCAACATGAGATTGTTTTCGATGAATCCAAAGCCTATTCAAAGCAATACAAACCGGCACTTAACGGAGATATCTCTCTAACCTACAAAATAAACAGAAAGCATACCACTCACGAATTTGCTTTGAAATTACTAAACTTTGGAGGTTACACAGGTCAGCACGGATATTATTATAACGAACAAACAAGCAGCATTGTAAAAGGAAACGTTACTGGGAACCTGACCAATTTCAGCTATAAGATTGAATTTTAAAATTGTACAAACCACAGCTTTCCCGGTTTAGGATACACATATATGGATTTGGTTACATCTAAGCTTCTATAATTCCTGAAGTTTGCCAAGCTGGCGCGGATTTGTAATCCCATTGTCATCGTTGCTCGTAACAACATTTGCGCAACAAGCAACTTATGGAACAAATTGTTAAAAATGGGCGCCGACCAGTAACGACTGAAGTGGCAACCCCATTGATAAAGATTAAATAATCAGTTAGTAAGCGGCCTAGGGGGGCAAAGTACTATAAATAAATTCCACCCTCATTATCACCATATCCAAAAATTAGTAAATTGAGGCAAATTTAATGACCAAAGAAACTTTAAAGAAACCAAACAGCCAGGCATCCTGTGCAAATGCGATTGTGATATAAAAGAAAACCAAATGAACCAAACAGATTTACATATACACTCAAAATACAGCAGCGATGGTGAGTTCGGAATTACGGAACTCATCAGTAAGTGTTTAAAAAACAAAATAACCACTTTTGCAATAACCGATCACAATTCGGTTTCAGTGATTAAAGAAGCAATTTCTCTTTGTACAAATTCAGACCTTGATTTAATAACAGGTATTGAAATAGACTGTTCGTACAAAGAAACAGACCTCCATTTGCTAGCCTACAATATTGATTGGAAAAGCAAGGATTTTATTGAATTGGAAAAATCCATTCACAAGAAAGTGATGGATTCATTTCCCGGTATGATTCAAAACTTAGACAAGTTAGGAATTAAAGTCGACGAAAAAGAAGTTTTAGAAAAGGCGAATGGGCAGTTACCCTGTGGAGAATTAATTGCCGAAGTTCTTCTAACCAACAACGTTTATCATTCCAATCCAAGGTTAATGC
>JAEYWD010000107.1 GCA_023429135.1 Bacteroidota bacterium
TTCAGAAGTTATCTTAGATGTCTGGAAAAACCATTTTTTAAAACCTCTAATTATTTTTTCTATGAACAAACAAGAATTAATTGATGCAATTGCCGCAGAAAGCGGTCTGTCCAAAAAAGATTCCAAGGAAGCCCTTGATGCAATTGTAAAAACAGTTGGTGTTACTCTGAAAAAAGGAGAAAACATTTCATTAGTTGGATTCGGTTCTTTCTCAGTTATTCAGAAAGCTGCCCGTACCGGAAAAAACCCACAAACTGGTAAGCCAATTCAAATTGCAGCAAAGAAAGCTGTTAAGTTCAAACCTGGTAAGGAACTTGCCGACAGCGTGAACTAATTTGAAATCCGATAATTGTCATTTCCGGAATTAACCCTCTGGTTAGCCGGAATGACAATTGAGAGGCTCCTCAACAACTAACCATCCAATGTCACCGTTATAATCTCTTTGTCATACAAACACTTGTTTCCACACCAATATACTGCCCGTAATTAGGAATTATTATATAATTGCTCTTTTCGTACAACCTTATAGCTTCAGGCTGACGAATGCCGGTCTCCAGAATAGTATTTGCATAACCCGTTTCTTTCGCCCATTTTTCTAGTTCTTTAAGAATTTCGGCAGCAATGCCACGTCCACGCATGTGAGGTAGAACAAACATTCGCTTTACTTCAGCAGTATCACTGTTAAATGGTTTAATAGCCCCACAACCAACAGCAACATTATCGTAATAAGCCACCACCACATGGTTTATATTGTCAATTTTATTAAACTGTTTGAAAAAAGCATGATCTTTTCCGTCGCGAACCAATAAATCGTCGTCGAGTTGTTTTACAAGCGAAATAAAATCGGAATGCGATGAGTTTGTTCTTTCTATAAGCATAAAGTAATAACAAGGATTTAGGTGCGGAAGTTAAGAAATTTGGAGTCCAAAGAAAATTTAGTATCCTGCTGTTTGTCGTAGCATTCGCAACGATATTTTATCTCAATAGCATTCGCTATTTTTCCATCTGAGTGCAAGATATCTGCGCTAACAAACCTTTTAATTGAATATGATTATGATTATTTTAAAAAATTGAATACCAAAATCATAATTATACAAAATACAAGACCATAAAATGCATTATCTGATTTATTCTTCGAAAAAGATTCACCTTCTCCCCATATGGAGGAAAAACTAATGGGTAAATTATTTGAGATTAGTCTTATAAAGTTTATAAAAACAAATCTAATTACTGATCCAATTATAGCGAAAAATATTGTTGTCATTTCAAAGAAAATTTTTGCTATGCTTTATTCCGCCAACTCCTATCCCATATCCAGATATCGCGCAATAATACTATACAAACCTGGTTTGCTTATCGGTTTCGAAATATAATCGTCGAATCCCGAATCCAGGATCTTTTTCCTTTCCTCGGCCAGCGCATAAGCGGTTTGAGCTATTACAGGCAATCCTGGATGGTTTTTTTTAAGCACTTTCATTATTTTATATCCATCTACCTCGGGAATTTTAATATCCAAAAGCACAATATCAACCTTTTCCGAAGCTTTGATCTTTTCGTAAGTTTGTGATGCATTGCGCGCCACCAGCAGATTTACTCCTGTGGGTTGTAATATTTCCTGAATGAAAAGAATATTCACCTCTTCATCTTCTACCAGAAGTATGGTCCTGTTATGCCATGCCGGATTATTGATCTCAATGAGCGAGGTTTCTTCTTTAACCGGAATAACGGAATTGTGTGTTACAAAAGGAAGTGTAAAATAAAAAGTTGTTCCTTTACCAGGCATGGAGCTAAGCCAAATCTTCCCACCCATTAACTCAACCAATGCTTTGGATATTGCCAAACCTAAACCCGTACCTCCGTAGTCGCGCGTTGTTGAACCATCAGCTTGCCTGAATCGTTCAAAAATAACCGACTGTAACTGTGGCTCTATTCCAATACCAGAGTCTTCAACCGTAAAAAGCAGATGAGTATCTTCAAGCGATACTCCGTACCAGATATATCCATTGGGAGTAAATTTGAGCGCATTTCCTATCAAATTTACAAGTATTTGTCGGAGTCGGATTTCATCCAAAAACACAAGGCATTGCGTCGGCAAAAGGTCAACATAATAATCCAACCGGATATTATTGTTTTTTGCTTTTGCCCCATGAATTACCGATAAATGCTTAAATACATCGCCTATATTCAGAAGCGTGGATGTATCAATTGTGATCTGGTTCGACTCGATTTTTGAAATATCGATGATATCATTAATGAGTGACAAAAGCTGAATACCACTACTGTTAATAATCTCAATGTATTCCAGCTTTTTTTGCTCTGTAAGCGTGGCCTTGATAAGCAAATCGGAAAAGCCAAGAATGGCATTCATCGGCGTGCGTATCTCATGGCTCATGTTGGAAAGAAATGCCGATTTTAGCCTGTCGCTCTCCTCTGCTTTTTCTTTTGCTATTTTGAGTTGTTTATTTAACAAAGCAAATTCGAAGTTTGTCTTTTCTATTTCAGTGTTCTTTTGAATTAACAACTTCTCAATCTTTTTCCGTTTGGTTACGTCGAAACCCATCACCAATACAGCATGCGATCCATAGAACTTAAAAGGAAGAGATATAATTTCGGCCCAAAGCTCCGACCCGTCTCTACGGTAAAGCTTAAGTTCAAGCGATTCGTTTATATCGATATCTGATGCTCTTTCCAGTCTTTTCTCGGCTATTTTCTTAAATTCGGGAGCAACAAAACTGTAAACATATTTTCCCGCAATTTCGTCGAGCGAATTAAATCCAAGGACACGAATCCCGGCTGGATTTACGTAAATAAACCTTTCGGAGCGAATAATAAAAATCCCGGCTGGAGATGACTCTATCAGGCTGCGGTACTTTTCTTCGCTTTCCTTTAAAGCTTCTTCGGCAACACGTCGACCGGTAATGTTTCTGATATTGGCCAGAATAGCTTTCTCATTACCATATTCTATTGGCGAAAGCATTACTTCCACAAAAAACTCTTGCTGACTGTCGAATCGTTTTGCCTTGGTTTCGTATTGGTACTTCAGATTTTCGGATATGCTGTTTTCTCGAAACAATTCCTCCCGGTTTTCAATGGCAAATTCCTCAGCTTTAATATCGTAAACCGAAGTACGCTTCACTCCATACATTTCAAGAAGAGAATTATTTATTTCCAACACCTTACCATCTGTTGTATAAATCAATATCGCATCCTGAATATTATTGAATAGCTTTTCGAATTTCTCTTTATCCCGATTTGCCTGCCTGATAAGTTTAAGAAGAGCGTCGTGTATCTGGCCCGAGGCAACCACAACAATTCCTATAAAGAACAGAAAAGTGGCTGAATGATCAATCCATGTGTAGGAAGAATGGATGTATTTTTCTAAATCAAAACTGTAGGTTAAATAGTTGAATTGGTATAATACTCCAACAGTAGCAATAGTGAACAGATTCATTACCATCAAAATCCATCCGACTTTTTTCCCGAAAAATAATGTGCTTATTAAAGTTATTGAACTTAAAATAATAATTCCAGTACCAAAAAAGCTATAATCGAGTAATACCATTATTGCTGCTGAATATCCAAGAATAATCAAATAAGCACTTTTAAAATTATAGCTTAATCTTCTCTTTAAAAAATAAATAATAGGAATTGAAATTAAACCAACCGTGTCAAGTATCATGGATGGCTTCCACCCTGAGCTGTAAAAAATAAGAAGACTTGTAGCAAGTAAAGGGAAAGCACCTATTGTCATGTATAACAATAGTTTATCCAAAACATTCATCTTTATGAAAGTGAATTCGGAAAACTTAAGGTTAGGCCAGTGCATTGCAATTTTAAACTTCAAAAGTTTGGCAAATTAATTAATATTTTCATTCAATTTCCTTCACATCATCCTGATTTAAAACTCATTCATGTATTCTCCCGCAGAATCTCCTTACTTTGACGAACTTGAAAACGATGAAATAATTCCAAATTTCAAAATCGGAATATATCTATTGCCTGCTCTATAGGCAGGTAAGAGGAATATCGCACAAACTAAACCCTGCCACTTCTTCATTTACCTAAAATTTAGTTATTCCTTATACGAATTCTGGTCAGAATGTTACAACGCTTTACTTGCGATTATTATAAGACAAATAATCATCCCCAGTAACCAAAAAATCTTTAATCAATTTCCAATTTCTTTCTATCTTCGCAGCTTAAGCAGTTTAGTACAAAACAATAAAAAGCAGTTACAATGTTCAGAACACATACTTGCGGAGAATTATCCATAAAAAATAAAGGACAGGTAGTTACACTTGCGGGCTGGATGCAACGCTCGCGCGATCTGGGAGGAATGACTTTTATCGACCTTCGCGACCGTTACGGAATTACCCAGATGGTTTTTAATATGGATAGCAACAAGGCTTTGTGTGAAGAAGCGCGCAAACTGGGCCGCGAATTTGTGATTCAGGCTACAGGAACCGTAACAGAACGCAGTAATAAGAATCTCAAACTCGCTACCGGTGAAATTGAAATTGTTGTAGATAAACTGGTTATATTAAACAAAGCCGTTACACCTCCATTTACAATTGAAGACGAGACCGATGGTGGCGACGAACTGAGAATGCGTTATCGTTATCTCGACCTTCGCCGTAACCCTGTTCGTCAAAACATGGTGCTGCGTCATAAAATGGCTCAGGAAACACGTAAATATCTGGACAGTCTTAATTTTCTCGAAGTTGAAACTCCTGTGCTTATTAAATCGACTCCAGAAGGTGCCCGCGACTTTGTGGTTCCTTCGCGTTTAAACCAGGGTCAGTTTTACGCCTTGCCTCAATCGCCGCAACAGTTGAAACAATTGCTTATGGTGGCCGGTTTCGACCGCTATTTCCAGATTGTAAAATGTTTCCGCGACGAAGACCTACGTGCCGACCGCCAGCCTGAGTTTACCCAAATAGACTGCGAAATGGCTTTTGTAGAACAGGAAGATATTCTCAATACATTCGAGGGGTTGGTAAAACATCTTTTCAAAACCGTTAAGGGTGTTGAATTTGATAAACCGTTCTTAAGGATGCCTTTTGATGAAGCTATGAACAGCTATGGCAACGACAAACCCGACCTCCGTTTTGGCATGAAAATTCATGAACTTACCGTTAAGGTGCAGGGAAAAGGCTTCAGCATTTTCGATCAGGCGGAATATGTTGGCGGTATTAACGCCGAAGGCTGTAGCGAATATACCCGCAAGCAACTCGACGAACTTACCGAATGGGTAAAACGTCCTCAAATTGGAGCAACAGGCTTGATTTATGTAAAAATCAACAACGACGGTACTATTAAATCGTCGGTTGATAAGTTTTTCACGCCCGAAGATCTCAAAACTCTTGCAGATGTTTTTGGCGCTAAAACCGGCGACCTGCTTCTGGTAATGGCCGGAAAGAAAAAGAAAACACTTTCGCAGTTGAGTGAACTTCGTTTGGAAATGGGTTCTAAACTTGGCTTACGCGATAAAAATAAATTTGCACCCCTGTGGGTAGTCGATTTCCCATTGTTCGAGTGGGATGAAGAAACGCAGCGCTTTTATGCCATGCACCATCCTTTCACTTCGCCAAAACCCGAGGATGTTCCGTTCTTCGAATCGGATCCGGGGCGCGTAAGAGCAAATGCTTACGACTGTGTTATAAATGGCGTTGAATTAGGTGGTGGTTCCATCCGTATTTTCGATCAGCAATTGCAACAAATTATGTTCCGCATATTAGGCTTTACGCAGGAACAAGCCGAATATCAGTTCGGATTCCTTATGAACGCATTTACTTACGGAGCTCCGCCTCATGGTGGAATCGCCTTTGGTTTCGATAGGTTAACCTCTATGTTTGCAGGGCTAGACAGTATCCGCGACGTTATTGCTTTTCCTAAAAACAATTCAGGCCGCGATGTAATGATGGATACACCTTCCATGATTTCGAATGAGCAGTTAAACGAATTAAGTATCAGGGTTGATAAGAAAGAATAATCAATTGTTCAATGGCCTAACTTTTGAAGGTTGGCAACAAGCCTTCTCAATTCAAACCTGTTGAATATTAAAGAATGGGAATACTATTTTTGAAAGGAATCGGAATGGGCTTACTTGTTTCGGCTCCTCTGGGTCCGGTTGGTGTTATGTGCATTCAGAGGACCATAAACCGGGGAATCAAATCAGGACTGGCTTCAGGATTAGGAGCGGCTGCTGCCGATCTTTTCTATGCGCTCATTGCCGGATTTGGTCTTTCTATTATCATCGACTTTATTGAAGCCCGTCATACAACATTGCAAATTATCGGGTCGGTTCTTGTGGTAGCTGTTGCTTTTAAAATATTTTATTCCAATCCGGCTGCTCAGTTAAGAAATCAACGTAACAAAAAAGGAAAATACCTGGAAGATTTTATCTCCATTTTTGTAGTTACAGTATCCAATCCTGCTGTTTTTGTAGCATTTGTAGCTATGTTTTCGGGCTTTAAAGTTCTGGATTCGGCAACAGGACATACAGGTACCATTGTTGCAATAATTGGTATTTTTACAGGTTCAATGCTCTGGTGGTATATCCTGAGTGCAGGAATCAATCATTTCAGAACGAAAATAAGGCTTAGAAACTTATGGTGGATGAATAAAATTATGGGTGTAATTGTATTTGTCTGTGGCATTGTGGCTTTGATCGATGCGATGCTCCGATTTTTCTAAACAAAATGTTAATTTTTAGTTAACCCGCCCTCATTAAGGTATCTAAACAGAAATATTACTTTATATTTGACGAACTCTTATTAGGGATGAATACATTCTTATTATTGAAGTATAAGCATTTGACCCGAAAAACCAATTAGCATTATTACCTAATTACGACCTTGATCTATGAAACTGATCGATACTGAAGACATAATGAAAGCAGCGCGTCTTAACCGCGTAGTAGGAATGGGTGCTGCAAAGTTGCTGATGTCTGTACTAAAACTTAATACAATCAATAAGCTATATGCCAAATTCTCGGATAAAACAGGGTATGAATTTGTTGAAGCCCTTGCCGGAGAACTGGAAATTAAATATGAAATTAACCCGGAAGAACTCGACCGTATCCCTAAAAAGGATCCGTTTATTATAGTGGCCAATCACCCGTATGGAGGGCTGGAAGGTTTAATACTGCTGCATGCTCTTTATAAGATACGCCCCGACATAAAAATTATGGGGAATTACATATTGAAAGGGGTTAAGCAGATCCAGGAGTTTGTTTTTCCAATGTCGATTGAAGAAGAAAACGGGAAATCGAAATCGAGCCTTACCGGAACAAAACATGCGCTTAATCACCTGAATAATGGTGGATGCCTGGTTATCTTTCCTGCCGGAGAGGTCTCATCGTTTTATCAGGATACAAACGGAATAATGGACCGTCAATGGCCCGACGGAATTATACGACTAATTAAAAAACAGCAGGTACCCATTGTTCCCATCTATTTCCATGGAACAAACAGCCGGTTTTTTCATTTCCTGGGATTAATACATCCAACATTGCGCAATGCTAAAATCCCCTCGGAACTGCTCAATAAGAAAAATAAAACCATCCATGTGCGAATTGGGAATGCTATTTCTTTGAAAGACCAGAACGAAGTTGCCGACATTTCAAGGTTTGGCCGCTTTTTACGGGCCAAAACTTATGCCTTGGGAACTGCCATAGAGGTCAAAAAATTCTTCCAGTATGCCATTAATACACCCGTTAAGGTTGAAGATATTATTGATGCCATTCCGAAGGAGAAAATTGTGGAGGAAATAAGGAATATTGAGGAAAATGCGCTGCTCTTCCAGTTCCAGGATTTTAAAGTGTACTGTGCTGCCTCGTCCGAAATTCCTAATATTATGATGGAGCTTGGCCGCTTGCGCGAAATTACCTTCCGCGAAGTTGGCGAGGGCACCAATCTGAAAGTTGACCTGGACGAATACGATATTTACTATAATCAGCTCTTTATTTGGGATACCATTGAAGAATGCATTGTTGGTGCCTACCGAATAGGGAAAGGTAAGAATATCATGGAGCAATACGGCGTTAAGGGATTTTACATTCAATCGCTCTTTAAGCTTGAACCTCAGTTTAACCAGGTACTGAAACAAGCCATAGAATTGGGTCGCTCATTTATTGTGAAAGAATACCAGAGAAAACCTTTGTCATTATTCCTGCTTTGGAAGGGAATTCTCTATTTTCTTATTAAAAATCCCGAATACAGGTATCTTGTTGGTCCGGTAAGCATCTCGAATAATTTCTCGCAATTCTCAAAATCGTTGATAATAGAGTTTATTCAAACACACCATTTCAATCATAAGCTGGCGAAATATATTAGTCCGCGCAAGCCCTTTGTCCCCGATTTTGGCAATGTGGACAAGGACATTCTTTTTGAAACAGCAAAAGATCTGAATAAGCTCGACAAGATTGTGAAAGATGCCGAAATTGCCGATTACCGCATGCCGGTTCTGCTTAAAAAATATATTCAACTAGGTGGGAAAATTGCCTGTTTCAATATCGATCCAAAATTTAACGATTCACTCGACGGTTTGATGGTGCTGGATCTGTACGATGTTCCCATGGAAGTTGTAACCACCCTTTCGAAAGAAGTGAACGACGACTCTATTCTTGAGAGATTCAATTACAATGAACAATATATGGGGTTTGGGGCTAAAAAGTAAATGACTTTTATCTAAGTTGTTTAGTAAAAATCCTTTTCAATTGCTTTATAGCGATCGGTTTGAAGGAGTGTTACAAGTTTGTCCTTATCTTCGGAAAATATTGTAGTTCCCATTCTAATTTTGCTCCCTTTTGGGGTAACCCATAACATTTCCTCCTCAATAACAGCTTCTCCTGCTTTCGACTCGTTAAGAAGCTCCATTTGCTTATAAACCAACTCTTCATAAGTTTTTACCAGCTTCCCGAAGAAAATATGCACCCCAGATAATGCTTTCCGAAAAGCAAGATTGGATTTCAGGTATGCGTAATCATCGGAATGGTTCTCCTTCATGTAAAGTAAATACTCCCGTATAAAGTAATCGAATTCGTAAAAAGAGCTCATGGTACTTTGACTGTGCGAAACCCAATGATGAAAGCCTTTTACATTTCCATCGGAGATTTTGTATGCATCCAGCATTTCAAAAGTATACCGGGAGCCAAGGTAATAAGCATGAAATTCGTTTAAAAGCCCTATAATGCCTTCATCCTGTGTAGAGGTATTCCCTTTTATGTAGGTTTCGAACCGAAAGGTTTTCATCTTTAAAGGAATAACTGCTGCAAGCTTCTTCGATGGAAAAAGTATATTCCGGGGAACAGAAACAAAGTAATGATCGGAGGGGGTAAGGTAAATAAACCCCTCAGCATTGTCCCAGTTGAGCTGAATACCCTCTTCTTTGGCATATTTAAGGCTATTGGCCCGAAAAAAGGCATGAGAAATTTCGTGTACGTTGGTCGACATGGAAAGCAGCAGTTCCGCCCTGTTCTTCCCCGACAAGTAATGAAAAGTATTTACAGGCTTTTTGACCGAAATTGTCAAACCCTCCCGCAGATTGATTTCCTGCTTCAAAGGAAGTTTCTCATATTGATCCAGTAATGTCCATGAATGGGGCGAATATTGTCTTGTAACCTGTTTTACCCAATTAACATTACTCTCGTAACTCTCAGGACTTTTGGCTTTAGGAATAAAAACCGAGAAAGAAGAAGCAATAAGGAAAAATGTTACCAGGAATATATCTAGAAAAATATTGAGGTGTTTCATGATGTTTCAAGTAAATAAATGCAAAGTATCCCGCAAGTCCAACAAGAATAGCAATTACAAAAACGAAGAATGGTGGAAAAAAATTGTCTGATCAGAGGTTAGAAGTTACCCCTAAGAGGGCGCTATAACAGCCGGGTGCAGACCTGGAGATAAACTCGACTTGTATTTCCTGGATATTGGCTATGAACTATGGACTATCGTCCTGTACTCACTGTCATCTGTGATCCGACGTAAGTCGACCTGTATTCATCTGTATTGGCTATCGTCTATCAACTATCGACCCGCATTAATATTGGCTGTGGTCCGTGGTCTGATGACCGTCGACTGGAATTAACTACTCCTGTGCCTCAAATGATATTTTGTCCCCAAGTAGCTTACCATTCTGCTGATAACATTTATTGCTTCAGTAGTTTCGGGAGCTACCGGACGGCCTTGCATTCGGAGCAACATCACCCCATAAAGTCCGTTGAGACACAATTCCATTTCAGTGATGTTTTCCTTGGTCGATTTTTTCCTTAAATCACGAAGGATAGGCTGTGAGAACCGGTAAAAATCGGCATATTTTTCTTCCTGGATGGAGTTAATCAGGTCGATATGGATATCATTGAGCTCTATCATAATATCATTCAGAAATTTTAAATGCCCCCCTTCCTGAAGATCTTCGTCAATCATTTGATTTACAATTTGGCGGTACCAGCTTCTGATTTCGTTTAAAACATCAGGACTCTGATTATACTTTGAGATTACATTTTTGTCGATGTCAAAAAAACTAAAATTATGGGCACGAATAATTTCTTCGATGTGCCACATGTAAAGCAAATATTCAACAATATTTTTCTTACGGAGTTCTTTTGCAACAATCATAATTCATCCTCCTGATCGGTTAATTTATCAATCTGACGACGTTCTTTCTTGGTGGGACGGCCAGCACCACGATCCCTTACCACAAAGGCCCCTGCACGCATATTCTGGTATTTCTGAAGCTCATCCTGTGAAGTAAGCTCAAGCACAAACTCTTTCACTTTTTCAGCAGAAAGACGATTATTCAGAAGCCCCAGTACTTTATATGTATGCACAACCGGAGGCTTACGTACTGTGATGATATCGCCAGCCTTTACATGCCTTGAAGGTTTAACAACTACGTCGCCTATCGAAACTCTGCCTTTGTCGCAAGCTTCGGTAGCCTGTGTCCGGGTTTTGAAAACTCTCACCGCCCACAGATACTTATCGATTCGAATGCTTTCCGAGTCCATGAAATTAGTATTTAGTAGTAAGTCGTAAGTCGTAAGATAACATGGTTTTTTACTTACGGCTTACGACTAATTACTTACGACTACTTATTGTTATACAAATTCATCGTTTGAGCAACACCCATTGTTCCAAATCCTTTGATAATGTCAATTGCAAGAGGAATCCGTTCTTTAAGAACAGCTTCTTCTTCCTTATCCCACCGGCTTAAAACGTAATCAACCTGCCGGCCTTTGGAAAAATCAGCTCCGATTCCAAAACGTAACCGGGCATAATTCTCGTTGCCAAGAATTTCGGTAATATGTTTCAAACCGTTATGGCCACCATCGCTGCCTTTAGCTCGTAGACGCATTTTTCCCAATGGAAGTGCCAGATCGTCGAGAATAACAAGCAGGTTCTCCTGTGGAATATTTTCCTTCTGAAGCCAGTAATTAACAGCCTTCCCACTTAAGTTCATATAAGTGGAAGGTTTGAGCAGGATAAATGTACGGCCTTTAAATCTGTATTCGGCCACTTTGCCGTAACGGTTTTCCTGAAAACAAATATTGGATGCACCGGCGAGGGCATCCAATACTTCGAATCCTATATTGTGTCGGGTATAGGCGTATTCTTCGCCAATATTACCCAGGCCGGCAATAAGATATTTCAAATGTCGCTATTATTTTTTACCTGTTGATTCAGCAGCTTCCTTCGCCTGACGCGTAGCTTTAATTGATATTACCGGCATAGATGCAGGTTCAACAAATTCAACTTTGTCGAAGTTGAGATCACCAATACGAATGGTCTTACCCATTCCTAAAGTAGTGATATCAATGTTTACAACTTCTGGCATGTCTTTAACAAAAGCTTTAACTTTTAGTCTTTTTTTGTCAATCGACAGTTTACCCCCTTCTTTAACGCCTTGAGAGTTACCACTTACAGTTACAGGTAGACTAACTACCACCTTTTTGTTGTCGGTAACTTCTAAAAAGTCGATGTGAACAAGTTTATCAGTTACAGGATGGAATTGAATATCCTGAATGATAGCTCTGTGTTTTTTACCGCTAAGATCTAGATTAATAAGATATACATTGGGTGTATAAATTATTTCACGAAATTGACTTTCGGAAGCGTAAAAAAATTTGTTCTCCCCATTTCCGTACAATACGCATGGGACATTTTCCTGTGCACGTAAGTCTTTGGAAGCTTTTTTGCCTCTTGAGTCTCTTGCTGTGCCTTGTAATTCAACCGATTTCATTTCAAATAATTATTTAATATGATATTTTTTTGAGGCTGCAAATATAACAGTTATACAATAAAGTTCGAACTAATTGATTGATAATTGTAAACTTTTTCTATAACATCGGCAAAAACATCAGCAACGGTAAGCACTTTTATTTTAGAACATTCCTGGCGGAGAGGTATGGTATCCGTTACCAACAGCTCTGTGAGCTGACTCTTTTCAATTCTTTCGTATGCGGGACCTGATAAAACCGGGTGAGAAATAACTGCACGGACGGAATTAGCGCCAAGGCCCATCATCAGGTCGGCAGCCATGGTAATGGTACCGGCGGTATCGATCATATCGTCGACAATAATAACATTCTTTCCCTGAACATCGCCAATTACTCTGATTTCCTCAACTACATTCGGTTTTTTACGAAGCTTATAGCAAATAACCATTTCGCTATTGAGAAATCTTGAATATGCATTTGCTCTTTTGGTTCCTCCCATGTCGGGAGCTGCAATTACGATATTGTCGAGATTGAGATTACGGATGTAAGGAACGAAAATTGGTGAAGCATAAAGATGATCTACCGGTACGTCAAAAAAACCCTGTAACTGATCGGCATGTAAATCCATGGACATTATGCGGTCAACTCCGGCGGCTGTAAGCAAATTAGCTACCAGCTTGGCTCCTATGGAACAGCGTGGACGATCCTTGCGGTCCTGACGTGCAAAACCAAAATACGGCATTACTGCCACTACTTTATATGCCGAAGCGCGCTTTGCAGCATCTATCAGCATTAAAAGCTCGAATAAATTTTCGGCAGGAGGAAATGTTGACTGGATAATGAAAACTGTGGAACCGCGCACCGATTCATCATAAGCCGGTTGAAACTCCCCATCACTAAATCTGGTTATAGATGTCCTTCCTAATTGAGTACCGAAGCTCTTGGCTATTTTCTCGGCCAGGTAGTAAGATGCTGAACCTGAGAAAAGCTTTATCGGTGTATTGGCTGCCATTTAATCCTTTTATTAATTTTAGATTAACTTTTCGCGTGCAAATGTAAAAATAATACCAATCTGTTTTATCGAATAAAGTTGAATTTTTCCAAAGTTTATAAGCGCAATTGCCATTCAAACCAGAGTTACAGCGGAGTGCAGTTACTCACTAATTTTTATTAACCCCCGGAAGGACACTTTCAATAAAATCGAGAATTTCTTCCTTGCCGGTTTTGGCAAGCACTGATGCTGAAAAATACCGCGGTAGTTCCTCCCAGTTCTCTTTAAGCTTATTCATGAAAACTTCTATATTCCTTCCTAATTCGGATTTAGAGACTTTATCGGTTTTGGTAAAGACCAGAACGAAAGGTATTCCGTTTGCCCCCAGCCAGTTGATAAATTCAACATCGATGGGCTGCGGCTCTAATCTGCAATCGATAAGCGCAAAAACACATGTTAAGTTATCTCTTTTTTTAAGATAATCGATTACTGATTGGTTAAACTCTTTACGATCTGTTTTGGCAACTTTTGCATAACCATATCCGGGTAAATCTACCAAATGCCAGGTGCTATCAATCAGAAAAAAATTTATGAGTTTGGTTTTCCCCGGAGTGGAAGATGTTTTTGCCAGTCCCTTCCGGTTCACAAGCATATTAATCAGCGACGATTTCCCAACATTTGACCGGCCAATAAAGGCGAACTCCGGCAGGTCCGATTTGGGACAATGTTTAAGATCCGGAGCGCTGAGTTTAAATTCGGCCGATTTAATTAACATCTGAGTCGTTTTTTATATACACTTCCAACAACTCGGATTCTCCTTCGGGAATAATTTCCAATTCCTTTAAGGATGCCGGAATAAGAATTGTTTCTCCAGCTTTCATTGTCTCCCGGCCATTCTCGGCCAGAATTTCAACTTTCCCTTTGGTACATATGTAAATCACGAAAGAATCGATAAAATTATAGTCTTTCGTAACTGCTTTATCAAACTTGATAATGTTTGTTGTAAAATACTGGCAATCGGCTACATTCACCGTTTGATTCAGCTTCTTATCGTAAACGGTTTTGTATTGCGGATAATAATTATAGTCGATTGCATCTAAAGCCAGTTCAGTATGCAGCTCTCGCGATTTGCCTGAAGCATCGGTTCGGTCCCAGTCGTAAATGCGGTAGGTTACATCTGATGTTTGCTGAATTTCAGCCAGGAGAATGCCCGAACCAATGGCGTGAACACGTCCGGCAGGAATAAAAAATACATCTCCGCCTGTTACTTCCTCGCTGTTCAAAATATTTCGAAGTGTCTTATCCTGAAGATTTTTCAGATACTCTTCTTTGGTTACCTTTTTCGAGAAACCTGAAATTAATTTAGCACCTTTTTCAGCCTGCATAACAACCCACATCTCAGTTTTCCCGAAAGAATCGTGACGTTCCATAGCAAGCTTATCGTCAGGATGAACCTGTATGGAGAGGTCGTCGGCAGCATCGATAAATTTAATCAGTAGCGGAAATTCTATTCCAAAACGCTCGTAAACAGCATCTCCAACGAGATCGCCCATATAAATTTCTATAATTTCTTCAAGGTTATTGCCTTTTAGAAAACCGTTGCTCACCACCGAAATGTCGCCTTGTACCGCCGAGAGTTCCCAGCTTTCGCCGCAGTTTGTGCATTTACCTTCTTTGTTTAAAAGGGTTTTCAACTTATTTCCGCCCCAGATGCGATCTTTTAATACTGGTTTAAATTTAATGGGATATAGTTCGCTCATACAAATTCTGTTTAATGTTGCAAAAGTATTATTTTTATCTCAAACATTTTGAGTATGCTTGATAATGTAAAACTTGAAGATGTACTGTTTCTGGATATTGAAACAGTACCCCAACACCCTGATTACAAAACATTGAATCCTGAATTTCAAACACTTTGGGATAAAAAAGCGGCTTTTATCTGTAAGAATGAAGAAACTCCGGCCGAAGTTTATCAAAGGGCCGGAATATATGCAGAATTCGGAAAGATTGTTTGTATATCAATCGGAATGCTGTTCCAGGATAAAACCAACAATTGCTGGAATATCAGGTTAAAATCTTTTTTTAACGACGATGAATTTATCCTTCTGAAGGAATTTACAGAGCTTCTTCAAACCATAGCAATAAAGAAAGAAGTTATTTTATGTGCCCATAATGGGAAAGAATTTGATTTTCCCTATATCGCACGCAGAATTCTTATAAATGGTCTCCGCTTACCTAAAGCCCTCAATATAGCAGGTAAAAAACCCTGGGAGGTTTGCCATCTTGATACACTGGAACTCTGGCGATTCGGCGATTATAAACATTATACTGCGTTAAGCCTGCTCACGGCAGTTTTTGGTATACCCACACCCAAAGATGATATTGATGGAAGTCAGGTATTTGAAGTTTATTACAAGGAAAACAATCTGAAAAGAATTGTAAAGTACTGCGAAAAAGATGTCCTGGCGGTGGCTCAATTGATGCTGAAATACAAAGGCGAGCCCATTATTGATGAAGATGGGATTACCAGCGCGACATTATTTATTTAGGTGTTTAGGCTATAGGTATTAGGAGTAAATATTCAAACTCCTAAGAAATTTTTCACAACGCCCAGGAATGCTTCCGGTTTTTCGGCATGAATCCAGTGACCTGCATCAAAAATGGTTTCTATCTCTGCCTGAGGATAAAGCTCTTTTATTGCGTCGAAATCAGCCTCGGGTATATACTCCGACATTTCTCCCTTCACAAAAAGTACAGGCATCTCAGAGTTTATGGCAGAGGCATACTTTTCAATATCTATCCCTTTCATAATTTCAGGCAAATAGTTGCTGATGGCATCAATGTTCAGTCTCCATTTGTAAGTTCCGTCTTTTTCACGGTCTATGCTTTTAATCAAAAATTGCCGTACTCGTTCCGAAGGGACGTAAACTGCCAGTTCTTTATCAATATCCGTGCGGGTTTTAACGGAAGTGAGATCTATGGACAGCATTGCATTTACAATATTCAGATGCTGCTCAATTAAAGCCGAAGAATTTGTAACCTTCGCATAACTTACCGGCGAAATATCCACCACAATCAATTTGGAAGCAATTTCAGGATGCATGATGGAAAGCCACATGGCAGTTTTTCCACCCATTGAATGCCCCAAAAGAATCGGACGATTAATATTGTACTCCGAAATATATTCAACCACATCGGCTACCATAGCCTTATAACTATGATCCGGGTGATGTGTCGAATTGCCATGATTTCGCTGATCAGGCAGATGAATCCTGAAATTCCCGGCCAACTGACGGGCAAATGTCAGCCAGTTATCCCCCGACCCGTAAAGACCATGCAGAATAATTAAATCTTCCCCTTCACCTAAAATTCTGGTATTAAGCTCCATTATTATGGATTTGTATTAATCTTACGACTTACGACTAAAACCTTACGACTAGCATCTCAGGTATTTTCCAATTCCTTCAGATATCGTCTGATTACATTTTCCAACCCGAAATAAAGCGCATCCGAAATAAGCGCGTGCCCAATAGATACTTCGGCAATAAATGGAATTTCGGTAACAAGATATTTCAGGTTTACAAGGTTCAGATCGTGTCCGGCGTTGATATCCATTCCCAGTTTTTTGGCCAGGTTGGCCGATTCGACATATGGTTGAGCTGCTTTAACCTTATCCTTGGGGAAAAGAGTGGCATATGGCTCAGTATAAAGTTCAATACGGTTAGTGCCTGTTTTGGCAGCACCTTCAACCATTTCCAGAATAGGATCAACAAAAATTGAAGTTCGGATTCCGTTTTTCTGGAATTCCTTTACCAGATCGGTAAGATGATTCAAGTATTTTACAGTATTCCATCCCTGGTTTGATGTTACTGCATCGTGAGCATCCGGGACCAGCGTTACCTGTTCGGGCTTCACTTCCATAACCAGATCGATAAACTTTTTATTGGGATTTCCCTCAATATTAAATTCAGTATAAACATGAGGACGAATTTCTCTTACGTCGGCATAACGTATATGGCGTTCGTCAGGACGAGGATGAACAGTGATTCCTTGAGCTCCGTAGGTCTGACAATTTATAGCAGCGTCCAACACATTTGGAACATTCCCGCCGCGGGAGTTCCGAATTGTTGCAATTTTGTTTATATTTACGCTTAATCTGGTCATGCTTTTAGGTGTAAACAATAAATGGTGTAAATCTTTAGTTTTATTAGACAAAGCTAATAGGTTTTTAATAATTATTCGCGAAATATGCTGGCAAAAGATTTAATTTCCGACGTAATTCCTGCTTTAAGAACCTCTGATACTGGAGTTAAAGCGTTATACTGGATGGACATTTTCCGTATTTCGCATTTACCCATAGTAAATAACGAAGAGTTTCTGGGATTAATAGCCGATAAAGATATTTATAACTTAAACTCAGCCGACGAACCTATTGGTAATCACAATCTTTCTCTTTTTAGTCCATACGTGTTCGAAGATCAGCACATTTATGAAATTATTGAACTTTCATCAAAACTTCAGTTGACTTGTGTTCCGGTGCTCGATCATAAAAAAAACTACCTGGGGCTGGTAACCTCGCAACGCCTTCTTTACTCTTTCGGTGAACTGACTGCAGTAAAACAACCCGGTGGAATTATAGTACTCGAGCTTAACCTGAACGATTATTCATTAACTCAGATATCGCAAATTGTTGAAGGTAATGACTGTAAAATACTCAGTATGTATATTACATCTCCCCCCGATTCCACAAAACTTGAATTAACATTGAAACTCAACCGGATTGATGTTTCTTCGGTAATTCAGACTTTTAACCGCTACGATTACAATATTAAAGCTTCGTATATGGAAGATAATGAAATGGATGCGATATACACAAACCGATTCGAACAGTTTATGCATTTTCTGAACATATAGGCATTAAATATTTTAAGATGAAGATTGGTCTTTTTGGTAACAGGTTTAACGAAAGTTTCGACGCCGTTATTTATCACCTTTTGAAACGTTTGTCTTCCAGAGAAGACATCTCCATTTCCATCCACAAAGCTTTTGCTGAAATTCTTGTTCACGAAAAAAAATACGCCTTTCAATTTAAGGAATACTTCACCAGCAGTTCCGATTTACCAAAGAACCTCGACTTTTTAATTAGTATAGGCGGAGATGGTACTTTTCTGGAATCGGTAACTTTAGTGAGAGACAGCGGAATTCCAATTGTTGGTTTTAATTCGGGACGATTAGGCTTTCTGGCAAATATCTCCTCCAACGATATTGACAATGCGATTAAAGAACTGTTAAACAGAAATTACATTCTGGAACCTCGCTCTTTGGTAGGCCTTTACTGCAACGAGTGTTTGTTTGGCGACTTCGCCTTTGCTTTAAACGAGCTCACTATCCAAAAAACATCTTCATCGCTCATCACTATTCATACCTATATAAATGATATTTTTTTAAACTCGTACTGGACTGACGGTTTAATTATAGCCACACCAACGGGATCGACAGCTTACTCGCTTAGTGTTGGAGGACCAATTGTAACACCCGATTCCCGAAATTTCATTATTTCCCCAATTGCCCCCCACAACCTTAATGTAAGACCCATTATTATACCGGACACAAGTATTTTGAAACTTAAAGTTGAAGGAAGAACGTCAAATTATAACCTTACAATGGATTCCCGTTCAGCAATAATTGAAATAGGTACAGAAATTACGATTAAAAAATCGCCGTTTCAAATAAATCTTATTAAATTAGAGTCTATAGAATTCTTTTCAACTCTTAGAAATAAACTGATGTGGGGAGCTGATAAACGGAATTAGAATTTTGAAGTATAAATAATTCAAAAAAAATGCATTCTTTTGTAATCGAAAAATATATAATCATATGAAGCTAAAAGGAATACTCGTAATTGTTTTTATGGCAGTTACATTAACGGGGTTTTCTCAACGCTGGAAACTTAAAAGATACGAAGTTCTTTTTGGGGTTGGTTCAACTAATATTTATGGTGATATTGGAGGGACCGCCGATGCTAATAATCTGTTCGGATTAAAAGATATCAGACTTAACGAAACCAGGTATTCGCTTTATGCAGGGGCTCGTTATAAAATTAAGAAGGACCTGGCTTTAAAATTTAACCTCATTTATGGCAAAGGAGTTGGCGACGATAAAGATTCTAAAAATGCAGAGAACAGAAATTATTATTTCACCACCAGCATTTTTGAGCCTTCATTTCAACTTGAATATTCATTCCTGAGTGAAGAAAGGAAGATAGCTTCATCAAAGCTGTACAGCCGCCGAGGTATGGTCAATAACTTTACTGTTTTCAGCGCCTATGGCTTTGCTGGTCTGGGAGGCGTAATATTTAATCCAAAATTGGATTTACGTGGTAAAACCGCTGCTTCGGTTGAAACAATTGATGGGTATGGCAAGTTTTCGGTTGTATTGCCCATTGGGTTAGGTGTAAAGTATGCTATTGATAAAAACTGGTCTCTGGGATTTGAGTTCGGACGCAGATTTGCTTTTTCTGATTATCTGGACGGAATTTCAACTAAATACTCAAAAGCCAACGATACTTATTATTTCGGAGTTCTTCAGGCTATTTACAAACTTAACACCGATAGAAGAGGAGTTCCCGAATTTCTTGTCAGAAAACCTCGCCCTGGAAGAAACAGATGACGAAAACGATTATTTCACTTTTCATCCTATTTATTTCATGGATTAATCTTACAGCCCAAAAAAAGTATTTTGACGTTGGAGCAAACGCTGGTGTTTCTTATTATTTAGGTGACATAAACCAATCCCGGCAATTCTACAAACCATCTCCTGCCTTTGGAGCTTTTGCCCGTTTCAACCTTAATAACCGTGAAGCTATCCGGCTTTCATTTATTTATATGTCGCTTAATGCACGCGATATCGATTTTAACAATTCATATCAACAATATCGGAATGCCGGTTTCAGCGCTTCCTTCCTCGAAGTATCCCCTACTTTTGAGTTTCATTTTTTACCCTACATCACCAATAAAAGAGAAAAGGGTTTTTCTCCCTATATTTTCGGGGGAATAGGCTATATAGCTTTTGAAACTACCGGTAACATCACCAATAACTTTACTATTCCATTTGGCACTGGCATTAAATATTCCCTGTCGAAAAAGATTGGAGTGGGCATTGAATGGGGAATGCGGAAAACATTTGAAGATAAAATGGACAATGTTTCTAATCCGGGTGACTCAAATGTTAAAAATCCTTTAAATAATAATGATTGGTATTCATTTGCAGGATTTTTTATATCTTTCCGCCTGAATGATAACAGCGGGGAATGCCCTGTTTATCAGTAAAAATTTTTATAATGGCATTGAAAGAGGAAATTAAGTTAGATAAATTACCTGCCCATGTTGCTATTATTATGGATGGAAATGGTCGCTGGGCCAAAAAAAGAGGCAACCAGCGGATTTTCGGACATAAAAATGGCGTAGCAGCAGTCCGCGATACAGTTGAAGCTGCTGCAGAACTTGGAATAAAATTTCTCACACTTTATGCTTTTTCTACTGAGAACTGGAGCCGCCCTAAAGCAGAAGTAGATGCTTTAATGGGGCTTTTGGTACAAACTTTAAGTTCTGAAACTTCAACCCTTTTAAAAAACAATGTTAAGCTGAATGTTATTGGCGATACCGATGCTCTTCCCAAAGATGTCGCCAGGCAATTAAACGAGGTATTAAATAAGACATCTCAGAATACCGGTTTGTTGCTTACACTTGCATTGAGCTATAGCTCCCGCTGGGAACTGGTAGAAGCAGTAAAGAAAATAGCACAGAAAATCGAAAAAGGTGACCTTTCAGCCAAAGATATTTCCTGCGACACGATCTCCGATCATCTTACCACCGCTAAAATGCCCGACCCTGAACTTCTGATCAGGACCAGCGGCGAATATCGTATCAGCAACTTTCTGCTTTGGCAGATTGCTTATGCTGAATTACATTTTACACAGACCTTATGGCCCGACTTTCGGAGGGACGATTTCTATAAAGCAATTCTCGATTTCCAGTCGCGCGAAAGACGATTCGGAAAAATTAGCGAACAAGTTGTAACCAATAATTAACAAAGGTTTTAATAATGTTTCAAAAAATCATCATTACCACTGTATTTCTTTTTATCACTGCTCTTTCTTTTTCCCAAACCGCCGATTCAACCCAATCTGTTATTGTAGATTATTCAAATCCGGTAGAATATGAAGTAGGAGGAGTAACAGTTTCGGGTGTTCAATTTATAGACCCTTCCGTACTTATAAGTATGTCGGGTTTTGTGGTAGGACGCAAAGTAACCATCCCCAGCGACGAGATTACCAAAATTCTGGAAAAATTCTGGACTCAGGGTCTCTTTTCCGATGTTAAAATATCGATCAGGAAAATAGAAGGAACAAAGGTGTTTCTCGAAATTTATCTCAAGGAACGTCCCCGTCTCAGTAAGTTTGCTATGAAAGGCATCAGCAAAAGCGATGCAGAAGATCTCACTGAAAAACTGAAGGTAAAACCAGGTGTTCAGGTTACTGATAATCTTCTGAATAACATTTCTATTGTTGTAAAGAAACATTATGCTGAAAAAGGATTTCTAAACACCGATGTTAAATTGGTTCAGGTGGACGATACGCTTATGAAAAACAGGGTATTGTTAACTGCCAATATCGACAAAAATAAAAAGGTGAAAATTAAAAAAGTTGATTTTATTGGTAATACGGCTTTCCCCGACAAACAACTTCGCCGGAAACTTAAAAAAACAAAACAAAAAGACTTCAATATTTTCACAGGAGCAAAGTTTGTTCAGTCAAAATTTAAGGAAGACAAAGAGAAACTTGATGAATTTTACAGAAAGAACGGCTACCGCGATTTCAAAATAATAAACGATTCAATTACGGTACTGAATGATGAAGAAATCATTCTTCACATCCGCATCAACGAAGGCAATCAGTTCTTTTTAAGAAATGTAAACTGGGTAGGAAATACAATTTATCCTTCTGAAATCCTCAACAGGGTCTTTAAAATGAAAAAGGGTGATGTTTACGATCAGGTTTCGATGGAAAAACGTTTGACCACCGATGAAGATGCCGTAAACTCACTGTATCTCGATAACGGATACCTATTCTTCCGGTTAAACCCTGTTGAAACCCGCATTGAAGGTGACTCCATTGACCTGGAAATGCGCATTAACGAAGGGCAACAGGCTACAATCAATAAAATTATTATTTCGGGTAATACCAAAACAAACGAACATGTGGTTCGCCGTGAGTTAAAAACCCGGCCGGGCGATTTATTCAGTAAATCGAATATTATCCGCAGTGTTCGCGAATTAGCTCAGTTAGGGCACTTCGATCCTGAAAAAATTACTCCTGATATTATTCCTAATGCCTCCGAAGGAAATGTTGACATCCATTATCAACTTGCCGAAAAAGCAAACGACCAGCTTGAAGTTTCGGGTGGTTGGGGTGCCGGTATGTTGGTAGGTACTATTGGTATCCGTTTCAGCAATTTCTCCATGCGCAACTTCCTCAAATTAAAAGAATGGAGACCGGTTCCTTCAGGCGACGGTCAAAGTCTCAGCATCAGGGCTCAATCAAACGGAAGGTATTACCGGTCGTATAATATATCATTTGTCGATCCATGGTTTGGAGGGAAAAAACCTAACTCTTTCTCGGTAAGCGCCTATCTATCCAAAATGTATAGCCCGAATTATAGCTATTTATATGGAGGGGATTATAGTGGAGCATCCAACGAATGGTATAAAGTTTCAGGAGTTTCGGTTGGTTTTGGTAAAAGGTTGAAATGGCCCGATGACTGGTTCTTCATTAACAATGAAATTTCTTACCAGTTATATACAATGAATGAATATGGGTATAGGATGGGATTCCCGTTCAATACCGGTAAATCCAACAATGTTAGTTTTACCACCACCCTAACCAGAAGTTCTCAGGATCAACCTATTTATCCACGAAGCGGTTCAAATTTTACTGCAAGTTTGCAGGTAACTCCTCCGTATTCAGCGTTCAGGGCTAGTAACGATAACCTTACTCCTGCCCAGAAATATAATTATATCGAATACTATAAATGGAAATTCAAAGCCAATACTTACAATAAACTTGCAGGTTTTGGTGGTCCATATGACCTGGTACTGAACTTAGGTGCTCAGGTGGGATATCTGGGTATGTACAACAAAAAGGTGGGGCCAAGTCCGTTTGAAGGATTTCAGGTGGGCGGCAGCGGTATGACCGGTTACCAGATGTACGGTACCGAAGTGGTGGCTTTAAGAGGTTACGAGGATCAGTCCTTTAATACTGCATTGGGAAAGCAAAACCTGAACATGTACGTGAAATATACTGCCGAATTACGTTTCCCGTTAACCTTGCAGCAATCAGCTTCCATTTATGCACTCGGGTTTCTTGAGGCAGGAAATGCATGGTACGAACATAAAAAATTCAACCCTTTCAACGTATACCGTTCGGCAGGTGTGGGTATAAGAGCATTCCTGCCTATGTTTGGTTTGTTGGGTATCGACTGGGGATATGGTTTCGACCCGCTTAAGAGTGGTTCGGAACACCTTGGAAAAGGTCAATTCCACTTCGTTATCGGTCAGCAGTTTTAGTGTTTCACGAGATGAAAAATTTGCACAGTATTTGATAATAGATATCCGGAAACCAAAAAATTACGCATCATGAAGAAATTATTTTCTATAGTATTGCTGACTGTAGCATTCAGTCTCCCAGGTATTGCTCAAAAATTTGCCTTTGTGGATACGGATTATATTCTGAATAACATCCCATCGTATAAGGCTGCCCAGGAACAAATTGATAAGTTATCGGCCGACTGGCAAAAAGAAGTGGAAGCCAAATACACTGAAATTGACAAATTGTATAAGTCGTTTCAGAGCGAAAAAGTATTGCTTTCGGAAGAAATGAAGACCAAAAGAGAAGATGAAATAGTAAAAAAAGAACAGGAAGCCAAAGATCTGCAGAAAAAATATTTTGGTAAAGACGGCGCTTTGTTTAAAAAACGTCAGGAACTTGTAAAACCTATTCAGGACGAAATTTACAATGCTGTTAAAGAAATCTCTGTTGAACAAGGCTTTGCTGTAATTTTTGACACTGCTGCCGGTGGCGGAATGTTATATACAAACCCTAAGAACGATAAGAGCGACGAGGTGCTTCAGAAACTGGGATATAAGAATTAATATAGTCGATAGCTATTAGTCCATGGTCGATGGCCAGCAGCCAATTAAGTCTGTATGTATTTTACTCTGGACAATGGACTATAGACTATGGACTTTCTCCTGTTAACAAATATTAACTATCGAAAGCCTAAAAGATCTTTCGTCCGAATTTGATATTTGACTGAAATATTTACATTTGCACAAAACTAATTTTAACGCATATTATGAAGAACATTTTAAAGTACTTATTTTTATTGGTATTTGTGTCGGTTTCAAGTATCACTTTTGCACAGAAAGCCCCGAAATTCGGTTATATCAATACATCTGATTTGATTCAGGCAATGCCCGACAGAGACAGCGCTCAAAAAAAGCTTGAAGGTTTTGCTAAAGAATATGATGAAACAATGGAAACCATGCAGGTTGATTTGAATAAAATGATTGATGACTATCAAAAAGTTGAAAAAAACCTGACAGACCTTGTAAAACAAACACGTATTTCGGAAATTCAGGATAAGCAACAACGCATGCAGGCTTTTGAGCAACAGGCACAACAGGAAATTCAGAAAAAAAACACTGAATTAATGCAGCCCATAGTTGCCAAAGCTAAAAAAGGTATTGAAGATGTTGCTAAAGAAAATGGATTCACTATGATTTTCGAAGCAAGTGCATTACAATATAACTCTCCTGATGTTCAGGATGTTTTGCCTCTTGTTAAAGCAAAACTTGGCATTAAAGCTTCAGCAGCAGCTCCTGTAGGTACCGCTCCTAAGAAGTAATAAAATATTGAAATATAAATAAAAAAAGCCGCAAATGCGGCTTTTTTTATTTAAAATCAAGGGCGTTTCGACAAGCTCAACGACCAACTATACCACAAGCTAAACGACCGTAATTGTCGCGGTCACTGAGCTTGTCGAAGTGCCAACTACTTTAACATAGCCAACGCTTCCTTAATTCTGATCATTGCTTTCTCCAGCTTCTCATCCGAATTGGCATACGAAATACGGATACAGTTTGGCTCGCCAAAACCCTCGCCCGGAACAGTGGCAGCATTGGCTTTATCCAACAGGTACAAACTAACATCCATGTCGTTTTTGATGGTCACATTGCCATCGGTTTTGCCAAAATAATAGCTTACATCGGGGAACACGTAAAATGCACCGTCGGGAACATTGCATTTTAATCCCGGAATGTCTTTCATGAGGCGTAATACCAAATCGCGACGGCGTTTGAAGGCCACATTCATTTCTTTTGTGTAGGTATTATCGCTTGTGAGGGCTTCTAAAGCTGCTCTTTGAGCAATGGATGATGCACCCGAAGTGAATTGTCCCTGCAGTTTTCCACAAGCTTTGGTAATCCAGAGCGGGGCGGCAAGGTAACCAATGCGGTAACCTGTCATGGCGTAACCTTTCGAAACTCCATTAATAACTACACAACGGTCGTGTATTTCGGGAAACTGGGCAATGGTTTCGTGTTTGCCAACAAAGTTGATATGCTCGTAAATCTCATCGGAGATCACAAATATTCTTGGATATTTCACCAGCACATCGGCCAAAGCTTTCAATTCGGCCTTACTGTAAACGCTTCCGGTAGGATTATTGGGGGAGCACAGCAATAAAGCCTTGGTTTTTGGAGTGATAGCCTTTTCGAGCTGTTCGGCTGTTATTTTATAATTGGTTTCGAGGGTTGTTTTTAAAACTACATTAGTACCACCGGCCAGTTTCACCAATTCGGCATAGCTTACCCAAAACGGTGAAGGAATAATGCACTCATCGCCTTCGTCGATCAGGCACATGATACTGTTTGCCAGCGAATGCTTGGCGCCGTTCGAAACACTTATCTGCTCTGGTTTGTAATCGAGGTTATTTTCAACTTTAAACTTATTGGCTATGGCCTTGCGGAGGTCCATATACCCGTCGATGGGTGAATAAAAGGAAAAATTGGCATCGATCGCTTTTTTACCGGCTTCCTTTACATGAGGAGGCGTAAAAAAATCGGGCTCGCCAACAGTGAGGTTGATTATATCGATTCCCTGGGCCTGTAAATCGCGTGTTTTCTGGTTCATCGCTATGGTTTGCGATTCGCTCAGACTCTTGATTCTCTTTGATAAATGTTCCATATATTTATTTTTAATTTCCTTTCAAGCTGGTAAAAATACTTTAAAATTATTATTGAAGCAAGAAAGAGTTACGGGTTTCGGGTTCGTGGTATTTCTTACGACTTACTACTTACTACTATCTTGATTCTTGATGCTAAATTCACTACTTTCGCTTTGCTTTAATTTAAAACCCAAAACATGGATATTCTCGAAATTTTAAAATATGTAATTCCTGCTGCTATTGTGTTCTTTACGGTATGGGTGATTGTAGGTAAATACTTTGCCAGCATGGAAAAAATCCGTAAGGTCGATCAGATGGTTGAAAACCGGAGGATAATTCTTCCATTACGACTACAAGCCTACGAACGTGTAATTCTGTTTCTGGAACGCATTTCGCCAGAATCGCTTGTAATGCGGGTTACACAACCCGGAATGACTGCACGTCAGTTTCAAACTGAGCTCATAAGCTCCATCAGAGCTGAGTTCGAGCATAATATTTCGCAGCAGATTTACATTTCGGCTGCCAGTTGGGAAATAGTGAAAAACGCACGTGGTCTCTCCATTCAACTTATCAATACTGCCGGCGATAAAATTAACCCCGATGCTCCCGCGGTAAACCTTTCATCGAAAATACTCGATATGATTATGGCTGCCGATAAAATACCTACCGGCGATGCCATCGAATTTTTAAAGAAAGAAGTGCAAACCCTCTTTTAGGTGAATATCTATCATCTGTCATATTTAACCTTCAGGATGGCACATCGAACCTTCAAGGTACCACATTGAACCTTCAGGATGGCACATTTAAGCTTGAATATGCCACATTTAACCTTGAACATGGCACATTGAACCTTAAATGTGACAGAATTAACCTTGATGATGCCATTTTGGATCTAATTCTGATATTTTTCTTGAAAATCCGAAAAAATGTGAAAATAAGATCAAAAAACTTGACTTAAGTAATATAATATTCTATTTTAGTTCAAATATTAATCAACAACTTAATACAAAACGTTATGGCATATTCAAAATCGAGGGTTAAAATACCTACCAACCCTGAAGATCTGCTTAAGTTAGGTAAAAGTATTTATGATAAACATAAAGCGGATGCAACAACATCCCCTTTAAACACCCTTACCGATTTCAAATGGGATGATGAAGGTCCTAAACTGGCATTGGCAGAGGCTAAACACAACGAAGCCGAAGAGCTGAAGAAAAAAATGGAAGCTGCCTATAAACAACGTGATTTGCTTATGGCCAATACCACTGCCATTATTCGCGCCAGTCGTGATGTTCTTTCGGGTATTAACAGTCAGAATATGAAACGCCTGGGTGATTGGGGCTTCACGGTTGATGATTCACCAACTTCAGCAAAAAAGCCTTAAAGCTATAAAGATACAAACCCAGTCAAAGTTCTAATTGACTGGGTTTGTTTTTCGTCTTACGACTTATTACTTGTGTCTTACGACTACTTTATCATATCAACACTTCTTCTGATAAACTTCGTGAGTTCCTCTCCTTTCAGCATATTATTCGAAAGCAGCGCCAGGTCAATAAGCTGTTTTACGAGATCGTTGTTCTTTCCATAATTGGTAAGAATTTCTTCTCTCTGCTTACGAACGTCTTCAACCTGCTTTTCAATATCCCTTTGCTTGTCTTTGGTAGCCTGGTCGATTTCTTCATCCTTTTTACCTTTAACGCTCTTTTCGATTTGTTCTAGTTCTTTTTCGAGCGAATCAATCTGGGCCTTGAATGGTTTAACACTATCGCCAATAGCAGCATCCTTACCTTCGATTACCTTTTTCACCAAAGGATGGTTGGCATTTACAACCAGGTTATAACTGTCGGGTAATTCGCCATAGAAGTTCATTCCGCCGCCACCCATGGCCGACATATCTTTCATACGGCGCATAAACTCGCTTTGGGTGATCATCATCGGTTGAGCTGTTTCCGAAAGATTTTCGAATACAACATAAAAGTGGTCTTCGTTCTTTAACTGACTTTTAATCACCGGGCGAAGTTCGTCCTGCTGTTCCTGCGAGAGTTTAACCTCTTCGATATCGTCCTTCTGGATAAGTTTTTCGACAATGTCGGCATCCACGCGGGTAAAGCGCGATTCCTTGAACTTGGTTTCGGCCTGGTTAATGAAATGCATGTCGAGCTGACCGTCCATTACCAACACATCGTAACCTTTGTTGGTGGCAGCATCGATAAAGGTGTGCTGATCGACGGTATTGGTGGTATAGAGATATATCAGCGTCTTGTTTTTATCGGTCTGGTTGCCTTTAATCAGCTCCTTATACTCCTCGAACGTGAAGTATTTACCTTCGGTATTTTTAAAGAGGTAGAATTTTTCGGCTCTTTCGTAGAATTTTTCTTCGGTAATCATACCATATTCGATAAAGAGCTTCAATCCATCCCACTTTTTCTCGAACTCGGCACGATCGTTCTTGAAAATTTCTTCCAAACGGTCGGCAACTTTTTTGGTAATGTGGCTCGATATCTTTTTAACATTCGAATCGCTTTGCAGGTAACTTCTCGATACGTTCAGCGGAATATCGGGAGAATCTATCACCCCGTGCAACAAGGTCAGAAAATCGGGCACAATACCTTCAACCGAGTCGGTAACGTAAACCTGGTTGCTGTAAAGCTGTATTTTATTTTTTTGGATCTCGATATTGTTCTTAATCTTAGGAAAGTAAAGAACCCCGGTTAAGTTGAACGGATAGTCGACGTTAAGATGAATATAGAACATTGGCTCCTCGGCCATTGGATAGAGATCGCGATAAAATTTCGTGTAATCTTCATCTTTTAAATCTGCCGGTTTACGGGTCCAAAGGGGCTTGGTATCGTTAATGATGTTGTCCTTATCGGTTTCAACTTCTTTACCATCTTTCCATTCTTTTACCTTTCCGAAGGCAATTTCGTTGGGGAGAAAGCGGCAATATTTCTTAAGCAATTCGTTGATTTTGCTTTCGGTAGCAAAATCTTCATTCTCTTTGTCGATAAAAAGTTTGATTTCGGTACCACGCGAATCTTTGGTAGTTTCTTCAAGGGTATATTCGGGACTTCCGTCGCATGACCATTTTACTGCTTTAGCACCTTCCTTGTACGACAAAGTGGTAATCTCAACCTTTTCGGCAACCATAAACGAAGAGTAAAAACCCAACCCGAAATGACCGATGATGTTTACCTGGTTTTTGTATTTGTCCAAAAACTCTTCGGCTGACGAAAAGGCAATCTGGTTGATATATTTTTCAACTTCTTCGGCAGTCATCCCTATTCCACTGTCGGAAATGGTAAGAATTTTTTTCTTCGTATCGAGCGACACTTTTACAGTTAAATCGCCTAGTTCGCCTTTGTATTCTCCGGTAGATGCAATAGCTTTTAATTTTTGAGTAGCATCAATAGCATTGGAAATGAGCTCTCTGAGAAAAATCTCATGATCGGAATATAAAAACTTCTTGATAATTGGAAAAATATTCTCTGTAGTTACTCCAATTGTACCTTTTTGCATCGTTCTAAAATTTTAAATGTTCAACATTCATTTTCGACGAAGCACTTTTCAAAGGGTGTGCCAAGAAAGGAAGACTGACAATAAGTCAGGATGTAGTTGTGGGCGAGCCTGAAGACAGGTTACGGGTGATCCCTATTTTTTCCCGCTTTGTCTTAGCTTATTGCTTCCTTTAACAGGAGCTTTTTTACTTTTGGGAGCAGGGCGATTGGGTTTGATATCCTCTGAGTATACCCAGTGTTTTTCACTAAGTACAAATCCATCGAAAGAAAAGTCGGGGCCATAATATTCAAACTGACCGGAATACCGGGGTTCACTGGGCGACAAATGATCGAAAACTATTGTTTTAAGAACTTCATCGTAATTAAGCATCATGGTTATCCTGGCCGAAAAAGAAAATACAACCCGCGAATAACTTTTCCCTTTTGAATGAAATACCGGTGCACCCAGAAAAGGAATTCCTTCTTTAAAATAAAGCACATCAATTACTTTTTTGGATATATAGGGCGAAAAACTATCGAATCCCAGCAGTGTATAATAAGTTTGTGACCCGAATTTAACCGGAATAATTTTATAATAAAGCGCTCCATACCATGCCGATGGAACAAGTGCAGCATCGCCTACCTTATCTATATCCGAATTATCTTTCAAGACAATTACACGGCATTCATTTTCCTTCTTTGGATTAAACTGAATAATACAAAAATTTTGTAACCCTTCTCCCACTGTCACATTCCAGTTAAATATACGAAACTCGTTATCGGGTGATTTTACCTTCCCTACTAGCTTAAGAGAATCGAAAGTGTAACTGTAGGAAGATGCTTTTTTCAGATATGTGGTAAATTCATTCTCAATTCGTTTCATTACCTCCTGTTTTAACGAATCCGATCCCACGGCCTTTACTGAATCAAATTTAACCCGTAAAAGCTTTTCAAATTGAATGCTGGCACTATCGGCAATTTGCGAGTGCAAATAATTGCAACAAAACAGAAAAAGAATAAAAAAATACCTCATCATTCTTGATTTACTATAGTTTCAAATATAAAAAAAGGCCGCTCTTTTGGAACGGCCCTTCCTGCGAAATATCTTTTTTATTTTATGATTACATTAATATCGCCCATCAGCTTGTCTTTGTATGATTTGCCAATAGGAATAGATTTCATACCATCATGCGTTTTGATAAGAATGGAATTATCTTCTATCACATTGATGCTACTTGTGTTTACTATAAAAGAACGGTGAACCCTTGTAAACTTGTTAGTTGGAAGCTTCTGTTCAATCGCTTTCATTGTAAAATGGATAGTATAACGCTCATGGAAAGTATTGATAATAACATAATTTTCAAGCGCTTCCACCCATAGAATATCTTCATATTTCAAACGAACGAGCGAGGAGTTGTGTTTAATAAAAATCTCGTCGCCTTTGGTGTCGATTTTATTTTTGTTGAACCGGTTCAGAGCTTTGTCAACAGCTTTGTAGAACCTTCCATACGATACCGGTTTCAGCAGATAATCGGTAACATCGTATTCGAAGGCATTAAGCGCATACTTTTCCTTGGAAGAGATGATAATGATTTGCGGCGTAGTGTCCAAAGAGTCGAGAAAATCGATCCCGCTCATCTCCGGCATTTCGATATCAAGGAAAATAAGATCCACATCATCGGCCGAGTTTTTAATAGCATTAATTGCATCGACGGCATTCGAAAATGTATTCAAAAGAACCAAATTCTCTGTCCGGGCAATAAATTCTTCAATCACTCTGCAGGAAAGTTTGTCGTCGTCAATAATTATGCAATTCATTTCAAACAAAAGTTTAATTAATAACCAGTTAGGAAGGGTCAGCGCAAAAAATTGATCTTTATTTATATGCTGTTTATCAATCCTCTCACTTAGTTTGTCAAATATAAAACAATTTTACAAAAAAAAAGATTTTTAAGTGAATTACATTTGATCGTTATAAAATGAATTTTGCTTTTTATAGGCATCGATAAGGATAGCAGATTTTGGAACCATGGCTCTGGTCCACTGCAATTTAACATCTTCATTATCCTCTTGGCTAAGTTGCCAGGGCACCGCGGAATTTCGGAGACGATTACAAAGTGTATAAATAATAATTGCTGCTGAAACTGATAAATTTAAACTCTCGGTATACCCAACCATTGGTATTTTGAGATGTTCATCAGCTTCATTCAGAATAATATCCGACAATCCCTCCCATTCAGTACCAAAAGCAATGGTGAATTTACCTTTCTCAATATCAAAGTTTTCGGGTGAAACTCCATTAACATTAGGACTGGTGGCAATTATACGATAGCCTTGAGATTTCAAGTGTTTTACGGTGGCATAACTGTTATTCGATTGAGTATTGTACCTGTTTACAGTTAGCCATTTATCAGCTCCTCTTGTAACATAAGGATTGTAGGCAAAACGGTTATTATTTTCAATTATATGAATATTCTGAATACCCATACATTCGGCTGTTCTTAGCACAGCGCTGATGTTTTTGGATTGATAAACATCCTCGAGCAGAAGTGAAAAATACCGGGTACGAAATTTCACCTTGTCTTCAATCATCTGAATTCGCCTTTCGTTAAGAAATTGCGATAAAAAGGAATATAATCCTGAAACGTCCATATATAAAAAAAGGGGCTAAAGCCCCTTTAATTTTTTCTGTTTAATCAATTACTTTACTGCATCAGATAATTCGCTTCCAGCTTTGAATTTGCATACATTCTTAGCTTTGATGTTGATAGGTTTACCAGTCTGTGGGTTACGACCTGTTCTGGCACTCCTTTTAGCAACTGAGAAAGAACCGAAACCTACGAGAGCAACTCTGTCACCTTTTTTCAAAGCACCAGTGGTAGCTTTTACGAAAGCATCAAGAGCTTTCTTAGAATCAGCCTTTGTAAGTTTAGCTTCTGCAGCAATAGCATCGATTAATTCTGCTTTGTTCATAATTAAAAATTTAGGGTTAGTGAAAATTAGTTTTGTTGAATATGTATACAAATATATAGTATTTATTAAGTCTGGCAAGACTTACAGAAAAAAAAATGCTATAAAATTTGAAAAAAGTGTTGATAATTACTGGTTTCATTTACAGGCACCTTCGGGAACGCCCGTTAAATGGACAATTCAGAAAATGTGTTAAAAATTTTGGTTGTTAAAAAAAAAGTTTACTTTTGTGCCCGGAGAAATGGCAGAGCGGTCTAATGCGGCGGTCTTGAAAACCGTTGAACCTTTGCGGGTTCCGGGGGTTCGAATCCCTCTTTCTCCGCAAAATGTTGAATAGAAGCGATTAAAGCCTGGAAAAATGAAAATTTTCAGGCTTTTTTGTTTTATAGCCCTGGATACAACGAAAATGGCGTTTGTCAGGTGGAGAAATGAAATATTCTAAAAACTTTGCCCATAAAAGTGTGTTTATTTTATCTATAAAGAAATTTTAATGTCCAACTAAAACAAATTGTTATGAACATTGAAACAGGTACAAAAGACAGAGTGAGAAAAAATACATCCTGGGGACGGAATATTAAAATTGATAATCTTACCAGAGAAAATATCCGAAAATATTCGAAAGGCAGTGACAGAGAAATCGCCGACAGGATTAAAACACTCAAACAAAAATGGGATATGGAGCGCACGCTGGAATTTAACATGTCGACTCTGGCAATTACCGGATTGGCATTATCGGTTTTTGTTGATAAACGGTGGGCATTACTCTCGGGAGTTGTATTAGGATTTTTTGCCCAACATGCTATTCAGGGATGGTGCCCGCCATTACCCCTTTTCAGGGCCATGAAAGTGCGAACCCGTACCGAAATTGAAGAAGAAAAATATGCTTTGAAGGCTCTCCGGGGCGATTTTAAAAATGTGAATTCGCCAGAAGAAGCTTTACTGGCTGCAAAGCGGGTGTAATTTTAAATCAATTTGATTTTTATTGCAGGGCCTTAATAACAAAGGGATGCTAATTCATTCAGCACCCCTTTGATTATGTATTCTTTCCTTACATCTTATTTCACTGTACTGTTGGCCTGATTCCATCCGCCTATACCATCCACCATCTGATGCACTGTTTTAAAACCATTCTTCACCATATGTTCTGCTACTACTCCACTTCTGTTTCTTGTGCGGCAATAAACAATATACTTACCGTTTTTATCAAGCTTTGATATTTTATCCATTGCATCGTTCTGATACAAATTGATGTTAACAGCCCCCGGTATATGCCCTTGTGAAAATTCTTCGGGAGTACGGACATCTAACACCACCCAGTTTTTTTCGGTGGCCAGCGTCTTTTTAACAGTCTGCGCATTCACTTCTTTAATTTGAGCTTCCATATTCTGTGCTGTAAATACTGATACAAACAGTATTAAAAACAGGTATGTTCCAATTATTTTTTTCATTTCAATTTTATTTTCTAGTTACTGCTACTATTTATCAATACATTATATATTTGGGGTTTTGTCATCATACCCGATTGCCGGAACATCTGACGACCATTTTTAAACACCATAAGCGTGGGAACTCCCTGAATGTGGAATTTCATGGCTATCTCCGGATTTTTATCCACATCTATTTTAATTACCTTAACCTTTTCCCCCAACTCTGATGCTATTTCCTTTAATATAGGCGACTGGGCTTTACAAGGCCCGCACCATTCGGCAAAAAAATCAACTAAAACAGGCGTATTGCTATTAATGATCGACTCAAAATTTCCTTTCATAATGGACAATTCTTAATTTTTTCTTTTCTAATGCAAATATAATACCTCGCTACTTCTGTTTTCTTAACTCTTAGTCCAGGGATAATAAACCAGAAATTGAATTATCTCAATAAAAAAATTGATTTGAATTGAATTTACATGGATCAGGAAATAAGAAACTTCATTTCAACATATAGAATATATAAATACTACTATAGATTTTATCAGTTTGATAAATAATCAAAATGCCCGTATCTTTGTTTCTATAAAAACCATTAAATATTCAAATTATGAATGCAATAGGATTAGATGAAAACAAATCACAGGCTTTGGCCAGCAAAATGAACCCTTTGTTAGCAGCATATCAAATATTTTATATGAATGCTCGCGGATTTCACTGGAATATAAAAGGAGACAAATTCTTTGAACTCCATGCAAAATTTGAAGAATTGTACACCGACCTCCTTGTAAAAATTGACGAAGTTGCTGAGAGAATTTTAACGCTTGGAGTAACTCCCCTTCACACTTTTGATGACTACAACCGCGAATCGGTTGTAAAAACAGCAAGTAATGTATCTGCTGGCACTGAAGCTGTGAACCTGATTTTGGATGCCTTCAGGAAAATTCTGGTACTCGAAAGAGAAATTCTTACTTTATCGGCAGAAGCAGGTGATGAAGGAACCAATGCTCTCATGAGTGATTATATCCGGGAAAAGGAAAAATTAGTCTGGATGTATTCAGCATATCTTGGTAAATAATTTTAACTAAAAACAGATGAAAAAAGGATCAGGACTGTGAAAAAAATACCGGATCTTTTTTATGTTAATTACCCGTTATAAAAACATCCTATTTTTTAAATCACTATTCTTGAACAATACTTATATTTGTAAATATTGAACAAACCTTAAATGAAACAAACTATGAAATTAAAAAATCGCTTATTTAATACGCTGTTTTCTTTGACATTAGCAATGGTTATGATACTGGCATCCTGCAAAAGCGGAAACACCGGAACTCAGGACTCGGCCACAGCAGATACTGTAAATAAAACCGAATTGTCGCAAGATGTTAAGGATGTTGTTTATCCTTTGCCTACTCCATTCGAAGTTACAACCATGCTGAATGATATAGGCGCAAAATATAATTCGGCCATTCTAAATCCAGCTAACAAAGTTGAAAAATATTTTACCGAATCGAGCAAAGCTGTTAATCTTGGTGTTTATGGCGCCGATTTAGCCTATGCTGCAACGTACGATCAAAAGCAGGATATCAAACTTTATTCCAATGCTTTAAAGAAACTTGTAACTGATTTAGGTGTTAACATCGATTTTAATGCTCTCATTACCGATGAGAACAAAGAAAAATTCAATAACAAAGACACTCTCGTAAAGTACATCACCAATACTTTCTCCGATACTTACCAGTATCTTGGCGAAAAAAGCAATCCGGATCTGGCAATTATCATGACTTCGGGTATGTGGGTAGAGTTAATGTACATTGCAACCAATATCTCCGAAAACACTTATCATGTTACCGGAATGGTTAAGCTTATTACTGATCAGAAAGAATCATACAATAAGTTAATGCAACTGCTTGCAAGCAGAAATTCAAATACCGAGATCAAAGACCTAGAAACCAAGCTCTCGACATTGAAACCAGTGTTCGAAAAGATTGATGCTGGTCTTACAGAACCTGATTATAAGATTATCCTGAACACTATTAAAGAAGTAAGAAAAAACTTTGTTTCTTAAATAAAGAATAATCAAAAACATTACAGCCCCATGCATTTTATGGCATCGGGCTGTTTTTTTTAACCACAGCCATACATGAATGAGTCCATTTTAAAAGCGCTGATGCGTTTGTTTGCTATCGTAGCTGACGTCAATAAAGAAGGGCAGTCCGATAACGAACGGGGTATTGTAATGGACTATCTCGACCTTCAGTATAGTCACGAGATTGCGCAAAAATACCTGGAGTATTTCGATGAACAGGTGAAATATTTCCATCCGGAACTCATGCATACCAATGAAGAGGAAGGCCGGAAACAACAATTGGCAAACGAAGGAAACATTCTTAGTCTGCTTAACCAGATTAACGAAGAGCTCGATCAGGAACAACGTCTGGTAGTGATTATTTATCTGCTTGACTTTATCAATCGGGATGTTACCTCCAAAAATGAACTGAAGTTTGTCACCAGTATTGCAAACCAGCTACTTATTAAAGAAGAAGAATTTAATGATATCAAAGCCTTTACTTTTGACAACCTTGATGAAGTTGTAAATAAAGACTGGCTCCTGTTTATTGATGCTGAAGAATCGGCCCCCCATCCTATCAAGCATATGCCCAATAAAAAGATAGACGGGCGACTTTCGGTTTTACATATCCCCAGCGTTAATTTACACGTTTTCAGGTATAACGGAAAGCTGAACCTTTTCATGAATGGTCACAGCATTAAGCCCGACCGTTCCTATATTTGGTCAGCAGGCTCTGTGATTAAAAATCCGAAAATTGAATCGCTGTACTTTAGCAGGATGGCAGGAAAATTTATCACTGCCAATTTAGCAAGCAAGTTCGTTTTTGAAGCAGAGAACATAGAATATTATTACCGAAACAGTTCAAACGGACTAAAACGGTTTAATCTTACCGAAGAATCCGGACGTTTAATAGGTATTATCGGAGGCAGTGGATCGGGGAAGTCAACACTCATCAACGTTCTTAACGGAAACATAAAACCTCGTTTCGGGACAATAAAAATTAACGGGTTCGATATTCACGAACATAAGGATAAATTGAAGGGCATTATTGGATATGTCCCTCAAGATGACCTTTTAATAAAAGAATTAACCGTTTTTCAGAACCTTTATTACAACGCCAAGCTGTGTTTTAATAATTATGATGAAGAACGAATCAAACAAATTGTTGAAGTTGCGCTTGTTGACTTCGATCTTGTCGAAGCCCGTGATCTGAATGTCGGCGACGCTTTTACAACTATTCTGAGCGGTGGCCAGCGTAAGCGACTCAATATAGCTCTGGAACTCATCCGCGAACCATCTATTCTTTTTGTTGATGAGCCAACATCAGGATTGTCATCGGCCGATTCGGAAAAAGTTATAATTCTGCTTAAACGGCAGGCTCTGAAAGGTAGGCTCGTAATTACCAATATTCACCAGCCATCGTCGGACGTATTTAAAATGCTGGATAAGCTTCTGGTAATGGATCAGGGCGGAAGGGTAATATATTACGGCAACCCAGTTTCGGCAATTACATATTTTAAGCATGCTGCAAGGTATCCCGATGCCGACGAAAGTGAATGCCTCAGTTGCGGTAACATCAACGCCGAGCAGATTCTCCGTATAGTGGAAGCTCGTGTTGTGGATGCCAAGGGTAAAATGACACGTAAAAGAAAGACCCTACCGGAAGAGTGGTACCAGCGCTATCTAAACGAAATAGATGTCAAAGTTCAGGAAACACACCGCGAACATGACGATACTGTTCCAAAAACCAATTTCGGTATTCCAAATCATTTCGAACAGTTTAAGATATTTCTAAGCAGGGACCTGATGGCGAAACTCCATAACAAACAGTACCTGTTTATCAATGCAATTGAAGCGCCCTTGCTGGCCTTTATCCTTGCATTCTTTACCAAGAACTATACTTACATTGACGGTATTCCCCGTTATATCTTCGGAGAAAACCCTAATATTCCGGCATTTCTTTTCATGGCTGTAATTGTGGCCTTGTTTCTGGGTCTTATCATTAGTGCCGAAGAAATATTTAAAGACAGAAAAATTCTTAAACGTGAAAAGTTTTTGGACTTAAGCCGGTTCAGTTATCTGCTTTCGAAAATTACTATACTCTTTTCTATTTCAGCACTGCAATCGCTTATTTTCGTATTGATAGCCAACAGCATGCTCGATATTAAAGGAATGGTTTTCTCGTACTGGATAATCCTCTTCACGGCCTCGTGCTGGGCCAATATGGTTGGGCTGATAATTTCATCGGGATTAAACTCGGTTGTTACCATATATATATTAGTACCGATTATTCTGGTACCCGAACTTCTGTTTAGCGGCGTGGTAGTCGACTTCAATAAAATGCACAATAAAATAGCCTCTGAAAAGTATGTTCCTGTAATTGGCGATATAATGACTTCCCGCTGGGCTTACGAAGCAATTATGGTCACACAATTCAAGGACAACCGCTTCGAACGCCAGTTTTACAAGGCCGAGAAGAAAATAAAAACAGCGGTTTTTTACCGTTCATATTCTATACCCGAACTTCGGAACATCGCTTATCAAAGTATTCAGTTAAAAAAACAGAATAATGATACCGCTAAACTCGCCAACAAACTAGAGGTGCTGCGAAACGAAACCGTTGAGATTGGGAACGAACTGGAATGGCCTGAGAACAAAATTGTTGATAAACTATACCCATCCTTTTATAATGAAGAAGTTTTAGCAGAATACGACAACTTTCTTTCCCGGGCCGAAAAGCGTTTTATTGCCATTTACAACAGCGCTGTGAAAGAACGCGACGACAAATATACCAGCATTGCAAAAAAACTTGGCGGAAACGAACAATTTCAGAATTACAAGCAAAAATATTACAACAAGCAACTTGCTTTTGTAATGACCAACGAGAAAGAACTGAATGAATTTGTTATTCAGGATAATGAAATTGTAAGAGTGAGAGAAGCTGTATTCCGCTCACCTGAAGCCAGCAACGGGAGGGCGCATTTTTACGCCCCTGTAAAACGTATTTTCAATCTTTCCATTGGTACACTTTACTTCAACCTTCTTTTGATCTGGCTGTATACCTTTGTAATGTTTGTAATTCTGTATTACGACATCCTGCGTAAGATTATTGCATACTTCGAATCGCTGCTGATGATCCGCAGAACACGCAGAAGGTTGTTAAGATTACTGCTGATTGAACAACAGAATGTAAAACAGACTTTTAAAGGATTGAAACCGCTTTCGTAAGGCGAAAGTCTTTCTATGCCATTAACTAAAACCTGTAAGAAAACCCGATTCCCAGAAATTGCCGTAGCTGCAATCGGGGGCCTTTGTTAGGAGGTGTAACAACATTGTCGTCGTAAAGCAGGTTGGCTTTGAGATTGGCAGTAATAAATTTATTTAACCGTGCCGTTACAGTTAACTCGCAATCCCAGTCGATGTTTTCCGGTTTTACCATATAATTCGAAAAGGCGTCGAGTTTAAACTGATAATTCACCAATTTTAAAAGACTCCCTTTGGCAAGAAGTTTCATGTATCCTCCAAATTCATGGCGGAAATGTTTGCCGGAATCGATACCGAAAAATTTCCGACTTGACAATAATTCACTTTTAACAATAGTGGTTTTTCCTGTTACACTTGACAGCATAAACGAAAAGTTCGCATTGGGTTTGTAATCGATACCAACGGAGAGAAAAACTGTTGCAGGCAACAAAAAATCGGAAATTTTAACCGAGTCTTTCTCGGGGTAATCATACCCTGGGAAAACCTGGGTTTTAAAATTTAGTAGTGCAGAATAAAACAGCCGTTTAGAAATTCGCCGTCCATATTTTGTAAGAATTTCAAGCCGATCGTCAGTTTTAACGGCAGGAGTATTTTCCCGCTTTTGACGCCCAAAACCAAAATCGATCGAATTATCCCAGGCAGAAACAGAGTTGGAGTAATTAGCCGAAAGATTCAGCAAAATATTGGCTGCCACAGAATTCTGCCCCCCTGACGACCAGTTTGAAAGTACAATTTGCGAGAGATTCAAAGTGAACATACCTCCGGTTTTCCAATATTTAACAGTATCGCGGGGTATTGTATCAGAACTTATCAGTTTAGGACGCGAAATAAGCAGACTATCGGCTATGGCCAGACTCGATTCCAAGTTTAAAAGAGGTATAAATTGAGTGATGAGCGAAGTGTCAGGTAAAACTTCTAATATTAAAGAATCCTGTTGAAATATGTTTAATGAGTCAGGAGATAAGGTATTCATAACCAAAGTCGAGTCCTGAAGAGGAGATTCCTGAGCCCCTACCTTTATATGAAAAGAAAAAATAAGTAAATATATTCCAACCCGTAATATCAAACCCATAACTAAGCCGAGACTTCGATAGTATTACCCTAAACTGCACAATGAAACTGGTCTGGAATTGATTGACCGTACTAAGAATTTCGCATAAAAAACAAGCGGCAACCCAAAAGCCGCTTTAGTATTATAAAACGTAAAAGATGTAAAATATTGTCGTGTTGGTTAAAAAGGCTTGAAACAATTTACAATTTCACCGATAAACATCCGGTGAAAATCGTTATTCTGATAAGTTGATTTCAGGATACTCTGATCAATAAAAGCTTCCGGTTTAAGATTCTCGGCATATAGTTTCTTACATTCGAAAGCAAGGCGTGCCTGCTGAAAAATAACATTTCCAAGGTCGGTAGGATACGGTATCAGCTCTGTAGCTTTCATTTTATCAGTATTTCTTCCAGAGTGACTTCCACAAAAGTCCAGTGCCGGTTTAAATTCTGGACTAAAAAAACTAAGCGTAAAGTAGTGATTCCTGTTCATAAACTCGTAAGTATATCGCTGGGGGCGCACAAAACAAAAGATAACAGGCTTATTCCACATTACTCCAACCGAGCCCCAACTAATGGTCATGGTGTTAAAACTTTCGGGGTTACCGGCTGTCAACAATCCCCAATCGTTATTAAGAATATTGAAATAATTTTCACTCAGACTGTTCAGGTTAATTTTTTTGAATAAGCCTTCCATGATTACAAGTTTAGATAATTAGCTTTTCTGTTTAAAATTAGTTTATTAAGTATAAAAAACAAAGTTTAACCTAAGATCCATTTATACAAAGGATAAAAAACTGACAAAATTGGCATGTCGTAACCAAACTGATATTTCTCTTCGAGATGCGATTCTACCAATGGATGCTGTTTGAACCAAGGAACACGAAAACGTTTTCGTGATACGAAATTAAGAAACTGATCCAGAAAAGAGTCGAAAAACAACATAAACACTGTAACGCCATAAATGTTGTCGCTTGTATAAATATTAAAAGGCTTCGGTTGAATATACGATACCATTAAAATAAGGAGCAACCAAATAATAACACGTATTATTAGCCCGGTAGTAACCAGAAAGGAAACTGTTGATTTAGTACCGGTAAGAACTAAAATAAACTTGGAAACAATTATAGTAAGCAATAAACCTATGATAAAACGCCAGAGAATACTGTAAATATTGAGAAAGAAAATAAAATAAAACAGTATGCTAATTTTGATCACAATCAGAAGAGAATGCACAACCAGTGCATGATGTGAACGAGGAATATTCAGTGTTACACTTTTCTGGTCGAAAGCAACGCCATGCTGCCCAAGACCGTAATTTTTCAGTTTTATATCCTTTATCTTGATCATCCCTATTTTATAAGGTCGGGAGTTAGCTTTTAGCCGTGGCGCATAAAAGCACTGTTCCTGAGCCTCATTATCTATAACCGAGAAAACCTTCTTAATCTGGTGAAAGTTGTAATAAAATTTACCTGCAATAAAGTATCGTTTTCCTGCTTTTAAGATAAAATAAACGCCCAAACCGCCTACCAGCATCATAATTCCTCTTCCTACATAAGAAGCTCCGGTATCGTACAGGGTTAAAAAAACCGGAATCACCACCAGAAAAATGCAAAAAGCAAATAATGCAAATTTGCCCAGGTAAGAAGTGAGCAGCACGACATCTTGTAATCCGCTTTCCTGATATTCCTCCTTTTCCTTCCGTTCTCTTTCCACGCGCTTCCTGGCTCTTTCCTGAGCCCTTTCGCGTGCAACGCGCCGCATTTCTTCAAAATAGGCGGGATCTACTTCATCCTGGTCATAAATTTTCCCCCTATAGCGTTTGATATCTTCAAGCAGAAATTCGTATGCCTCCGAAATTTCCAGAAATTGTTGATGTGCCTCCGGGTCGGGATTAACGTCGGGATGATATTTTTTGGCAAGAATTCTGTAAGCTTGCTTAATCTCATCTTCATTCGCAGAAGCGTTCAGATTGAGTACATTCAAGTATTCCTTTTTCATAGCAAGCTCAACAGAACTTTACGACTAATCTAAAAACCGTAGTCGACCACCACCCTTTCCTTGGTGGAGGCCTTAATAAGCGATGCAACGGCCAAATGCGTCGGATGTTCCTGATAAAACTGAAGATCGCTGAGTGTATGATGCTCGGTGATCAGAACCAGGTCGAATGCTGCCGGACTGGTATTAACATTGATACCTACCTCCAAGGAGCTTAGTCCGTCAATTTTACCAATCATCGATTCAAGTTCTTCTTTCAAAAGTAAGGCTGTGGCTTTTTTATTTCCGCCTTCGCAATCGTCTTTAATACGCCACATTACAATGTGTCTAACCATAAAAAATCTTTTTATTTAATTTCCAGCTAATTTATGAAAATACCTTTGTTCTATAAAATTTAGATAAACATTAAGCAATTTTAGGAACAATAAAATCGCTTTACATTTTAAAACAATTCTTTAAGCTTTATTTCTTCTTTTTCCCAACAAAGTTCCTGGCGGGCAGATGCTATTTTTTCTTTCCAGAAGTTTCTTTTTACTTCATCGTTAAGCATCAATTGCAAAACAGAAGCCAGGCTTTCGGGAGTCCGCTCTTCAAGGACCATTCCTACCTGATAATTTTTAACAATGGCAGCCATTTCGGGCAGATCGGAAGTTAAAACAGGAACACCCGCCTGAATGTAATCGAACAGTTTATTTGGCAAGGCAACAAAATAACTTTGCCCAACGGCTTCCTCGAGAGAAATGCCCACGGCGGCTTTTCCTGTTAATTCCCGCAACCGGTCGGGCAACAGTGTGCCTGTAAACTGAACACGCTCTAACACATTTAAGGAATTTGCGATTTCTTTTAGTTTTTTCAGTTCAGGTCCGTCCCCGACAATAACCAGTATGGCGTCAGGCAGCAGCAGCATAGCCTGAAGCATAAGTTCCAGTCCTCTTCCAATATTAATACTTCCCTGATAAATGATTATTCTGCTGTTGTTATTAGTAAAATTTTCGGGCAAGGTGACAGGTAAATTGCGAATTACGCTAAATCTGACATTATACTTCTGCTGGTAAATATCAGCCAGTTTGCCCGAAACAGTGTAGTATTGATCACATCCGCCAATAATCCTTTTCTCAATAAAAAGCCAGAAAATCCTTACAAACCTGCGTTTATAGACCTCAGGAGTTTCAGAAAAATATTCGTGACTGTCGAAAATAAGTTTGGAGCGCTTTATTTTTGAAACGAAAAAATTGGCTGGCAGTGTATCCAGATCGTTTGCCAACAATATGTCTGCTTTATGGAAAAGCAGGAAAAAGAAGAGTCTGATGTTGTATTCGGCGTAAAACAAAAATTTTCTATTGAAAAGGTGTTTTAACCGTTTACATGAATAATCCCTGGGAGGCATAGATATCCGGGGCCAGGCACGACCAACAAGCAATACATCGAATCCCCATTTATGCAACGATTGACAAACTCTTTCGACCCGCTGATCGGTAACCAGATTATTGGTAACTGATACAATAACTCTTTTCATCAGCAATCAAAACTCAAGCTCGCCAATACCCTGACGGACAATTTCCGGTTCGGCGCCGGTGCAATCAATAACTGTTGTAGGTTGATTATTTCCATACCCCCCGTCGATTACAATATCAACCAGATCACGATAATTTTCGAGAATAAGCTCAGGATCAGTTGTATATTCAATAATTTCATCATCGTCGCGAACCGAAGTTGTAAGTATAGGAGTCCCAAATTCGCGGGCAATGGTTAAAATGATTTTGTTATCGGGAATGCGAATTCCAATTGTTTTTTTATTGCTTTGAAAAACTTTCGGCACCCGGCTGTTGGCATTCAGAATAAAAGTAAAAGGGCCCGGTAGCGATTTTTTCATCAACTTAAAGATAGGATTGCTGATTGGAGTAGTATAATCCGAAAGCTGACTCAGATCGTAACAAATTAGCGAAAACTGCGCCTTCTCGGGTTTGACATTCTTTATCCTTGCAATTCTTTCAATGGCTTTATGGTTGTAAATATCACAGCCAATCCCATACACCGAGTCAGTCGGGTAAATAATCACCCCTCCGTTCTTCAGCGTATCCACAACTTTGTCGAGCTGTCGCTGACTGTTGTTTTCGTCATACAGTTTAATAAATAAGGCCATCTGTTAAGATTTACAAACACAAAGGTAATAAATACTTTACTGTTTGACTCCTCCGAAAACTGTTATTAATCAGGCTTTTTATCTATTTTCCAGTATTCATCTTCCGGCGAACTGTTCTCAGCATCCAAGGTATCGTCATCGGGTTCGTCCATCCAGGCAGGACGTTCGGGCTGAGGGCCTTCTTTAAGATAGTAAAATGCCAGAAATAACCCGGTTGCTCCTCCAAATAAATGTCCTTCCCACGAAATATCCCACTTGATAGGGAAAATACCCCAGATTAAACTTCCATAAAGAAATATTACCAACAGGGCCATGGCAATTAATCGGATAATACTTCTGAAAATACCGCTGAAAAACAAAAATGCTGCCAGGCCGTAAACCAGACCGCTTGCCCCTATATGATAGGCATCGCGGCCAATAAGCCATATACCCAGACCACTTACAATCCACAGCCACAATATAATTCGTGGCGCCAGTCCCGGATAAAAATAAAATAACCCTGATCCAAGAATAAACAGTGGTACTGAATTATTAAACAAGTGGCTAAAATCGGCATGGATAAGTGGTGTAAAAAAGATACCGCGTAACCCGGACAAGGTTCGGGGAAAAACACCGAAATTATCAATATCCAATAACGACAGGGCTTTTAATAAGTGTAAGGTCCAGATACAAATAAGAAAAAGTACCGGGAAATAGGCGGCACGCAAAAGCTTCTCTTTTTCTTCCTTGAGGGACAACATTGAAATTATAATGTTTGAAAAACGAAGATAATAAATATGGTGAAAGGGAGGGGGAAAGTGAGGTGAAGAAAAGAAAGAAATGAAAGAATGAAAGAAATGAAAGGAAGGAAGGGAGAGGCTCATTTGAGTCATTTATAGAGGGAACCAAAAAAAATTGGGGTACAATGGGTTGATGACAGGTATTTTTGTGTTAAGCGCCGGTAGGTGCTGACTATTTGTAGCCCGACAATTGTAAGATGAAGTATTTAGAATCATTGTAAATTTCTGGCTTTTGACAATTTAGTTTTGAGAAATCCTGAAAATGTTAATTTTGCAGCTCATTTTTAATGCATGGAATTTTTAACAATATTCTTGATTGCGCTTGGACTATCGGCCGACTCGTTTGCGGTATCAATCACCAGCGGTTTAGTGCTTAAAAAAATTGATTTTAAGAACGCTGCTAAAATAGCTTTTTCCCTTGGCTTTTTCCAGGCGCTTATGCCTACAATTGGCTGGCTGATAGGGGTTAAAATTCAAAAATATATTGAAAGCTTCGATCATTGGATTGCCTTTGGGTTACTCTTTATTATAGGTATTAAAATGATTCTCGAAAGCCTCAAAAGCGACGAAGAAGATAAAAATTTTAATCCGCTGAATCCGAAAGTACTACTGATGATATCGCTGGCTACCAGCATCGATGCGCTTGTGGTAGGTATCAGCTTTGCATTTATTGATTACAACTGGTTTGTTTCGGGCTTTATCATTGGGGCTGTTACCTTTATCATATCTATGCTTGGAATTTTATTCGGCAAGAAAATGGGAAGCAGGTTTGGTAGCAAAATGGAGATTGTTGGAGGAATAATTCTTATATTTATTGGCGTAAGAATTCTTTTTCAACATCTTGGCTATTTATGACAGACGCCCGGTCAAAACTTCAGAACCTTATTAAATCCCTGTTCAGGGAAGAAGAACTTACTGCACAGTTGCTCGACTGCAAACTTCTGGAAATTCCTGGTGGTGAGCAATTACTCAAAGAAGGAGATTATATAAAAGTTGTTCCGCTGATATTATCGGGCAGCGTAAAAGTTATCAGAACCGACGAAAATGGCCGGGAAATTTTGCTATATCACATAAACTCGGGCGAGAGCTGCGCATTATCTATCTCGGCAGTTTTAAACGCCGACAAGTCAAAAGCACTTGCTATAACAGAAGATTCCACCCTGGCACTTCTTGTTCCTGCCGATAAGGTAAAAGAATGGATGTATCTCTACAAAAGCTGGAATAAGTTTGTCCTTGGCCTCTATCAGCAACGTTTCAACGAATTAATAAGCCTTTTCGACGAGCTGGCTTTTAAAAACATCGATATCCGGCTCATAAGCAAACTCAAAGAGAAACTCGAAAACCGCAACTCGGGGATTGTAACCCTCACCCATCAGCAGCTTGCAAATGAACTGGGTACAGCAAGGGAAGTCGTTTCCCGTCTCTTAAAACAACTCGAAAAACAGGGTTACCTTATAAATCACCGGGGGAAAATAGAAATAATTCACCTTATGTAACTTAAGTCACAAATTATCGCCATCTACAAACATTAGTTTTGTATCATAATTAAAAAAGTAGAACTATTAAAAATTATGACCATGAAAGCAAATGTTGGTAAAGCAGACAAAGTAATTCGTATCATTTTGGGCGTAGCAATTATCGCTGCCGGGGTTTATTTCAAAAGCTGGTGGGGCGCAATAGGAATAATTCCTATTTTAACTGCAGCCATCAGTTGGTGCCCGCTTTATACTCCTCTGGGAATTAAAACCTGCAAACCGGAATAAAATAAAATAATTGAAGCAGGCGTTTAGTTAATAATCATAACAGCGGGTCATCAGACCACAGTCAACGGTCCACAGCTTACAGCTTTGGTCAATAACCCTGATCTTTTAAATTTGTCATGGCTGTTAGCTGTCGTCTGTGGTCTGAAGACTGTGGACAAAACTATTTCTTAAGAGCCTAATTCAATAAAATAAAAAAAAAGACTACTACCAGTCAATAGTTTTGATTGACAGGCGCATCATACCCTGTGAATCAATTACTATTGACTTTTTTATTTTACAGGCCGACCACCCTGATAATAATTAATCGCGATTTGTTTGAAGTTTTTAGATTTTTTCTGAATAATATCATTGGTAATACTGGGTTTACTCTCATATTTGCCTTTGGTTTAAGCTTAGTACCGTGAAAAGACATTTTATTCTACCGTTGATTTCAGCAGCCCTTGCAATGACCCTGAGCGTAAAAGCACAGGAGTCGTTACCGAAGCATTATATCTGCTATCATTCACATTCTGCAATTGTAATAGATGGGCTGGCAAACGATTCCGACTGGAATAATACCGAATGGACTGATTTTTTCCAGGATATTGAAGGAAGTAAAAAACCTGCCCCCCTGTTCTCAACAAGAGCCAAATTACTTTGGGACGAACAATACCTTTACGTTTATGCAGAAATGGAAGAACCTGACGTTTGGGCCAATATTATCCAACGCGATGCTGTAATTTTTCACGATAATGATTTTGAAGTTTTTATTGAACCCGATGGCGATACACACGGATATTTCGAATTCGAGATGAATGCATTAAACACGGCTTGGGATCTGCTGCTTCCGAAACCTTACCGCGATGGCGGCCCTGCTATTAACGACTGGAATTTCTCCAACCTGAAAAGTGCTGTAAATATAAACGGAAGTATTAATAATCCCGGTGACAGGGATAAAGGCTGGAGTGTTGAAATAGCCTTTCCTTTAAAAGATTTTATGATTTATTGTACAACCGGTATGCCTAAAGATGGCGATACCTGGAGAATCAATTTTTCCCGTGTGGAATGGAAAGTCAAAGCCGAAAACGGGAAATACGTTAAAGAAAAAGACACCTCAACTGGTAAACCTTTACCCGAATATAACTGGGTTTGGTCGCCCATTGGCGCTATTGACATGCACCGTCCCGAGCATTGGGGCTTCCTACGGTTTACAACCACAAAGGCCGGCGAACAAAAAATTACTTATAAACCTGATCCCGAAGAAGCTGCTAAAACCGAATTGAGAAAGATTTACTATGCCCAGCGTGCATATTGGAATAAAAAGAGAAAATTTGCAGAAAACACTGATAAACTTGAACTGAAAGCAAGTGAATTTCAATGTCATCTGCAAATACAAATCACCATGTCGCTTTTTGAGGCTACCGCTTACCTTGACAATTCTCCGTGGCTGTGGCATATCGATCAGTCAGGCCGCACCTGGAAAAGCAAACGCGATTAACTCATCTTTTTTATAGTTGAAAGATCGGTGGCCGATAAACTTTCGGCAGTAAAAAAGCTGAGTCCGGCGCCTCCCGCCTCTTTCACAAGCTGATTTACTTTCGATAACTCCTCGTCCTTTAAAGCGCCTCTGAACAACCCCGCATAAACGGGAGTTCCGGCAGGAAGTTCGGTAAGTGCTTCTTTTACACAATCTCCGATCCAGCGAATCGGTTCACCATAAAAATTCTGATACAGCATAGGCATAAATGCATCCAGATTGAACTTTGCCCAGTCTTGCCTTACCATGGTTCTGGACATAGCTGGCGTAGGAAATACTGCTCCTGTTATCACTTTGCCCTTTTTGTGAACACGCTCAACAATTGCATTTACAAGCTTCACCACCTGATTCAGCCGAAATTGGTGCCAGTCTTTATCCGATGCTGGATCTTTACTTTCAAGTGGGTCTCGTCCCGATTGTTCCTTATAAAGCTTTCTGCATAAAGGGCAGTAGCAATAATCGAACTCAGGCATTTCATATGTCTGAACCAGGTTATATTTGGGCTGCAGTTCCTTTGGCAGGTAAATATCGCAATATCGTACGTAATCAAGATGAACTCCCGAAAGGCCGGGAATATCGCACAAACTTTCGTAATCTTTAGCAATAGCTTCTTTCACCTCGTCGTGCGAAGGACAAAGCCAACGGTAATAATCCACATAAGGCGGATGCGTGGCACACGACTCTCCCTTCCGGTTCACTGCATACCATTCAGGATTGGTTTTAACATATTGTCCACGATTCAGGGTCCAGCGCCATGCATGAAGTTCAACACCACTTTTTTGAGCAATACGTGAAGCTCTTGAATACATTTCGTTACTACCGGAGGATAGAAAACCTGTTATTCCAGCTTTCCGGTATTTTTCAAAGAATGCTTGAATCTGCGCATCTGTCAGCTTTTCGTCGATACTGCACCATGCCCAGTTTTTAGGCAATGAAGGTTTTATGGATGGCTTCCAGCCCGAACCAATAGCCAGTGCTGTTAAACCGGATACTTTAACAAAATCTCTGCGTTGCATATATTTAGTGAATTATTAGTCGAACCTTACACAAACCGGCGTCGGAACTTTTATTTCAATGCCGGTATCGATCAACTTTCCTGTTGATGCTTCTATTTTAAAGGTGATGATGTTATCGGTATCCTGATTTGCAACCAATAAAAAGGTTCCGGTAGGGTCAATAGCAAAGCTCCTTGGTGTGCGGCCTTTCACTGGCTGATGGCCCAGAATAGTAAGCATGCCGTTGTTTGCATCAATGGTATACATGGCAATATTATTGATTTCGCCGCGATTGCTTGCGTAAAGATACTTTCCGTCAGGCGTAATATGGATGTCGGCACACCCAGCTTTGCGGGTTTCATCTTTCGGAAGGGTTGTGATTTCCTGGAAACGGGTTAATGTCCCTGTTTGGGAATCGACATTACAAGCTTCTATGGTTCCATTTAATTCATTTACAACATAGGCCCATTTTCTGTTTTTATGAAATTCTATATGACGCGGACCTGCACCTGGCTTTGCTTTATATTCATTTACGCTATTCAAAGATGCGTTTGCTGTATCGAGCTTATATGTGATAATACGGTCGGTCCCCAGGTCGACTGCATAAACAAGATCGTTGCTGTTACCGGTGCGGATCATGTGGGCATGAGGCCCCTGCTGACGAGAATCCGGTCCGTTTCCACGGTGCTGAATTACTGAGGTTGCTTCTTTTAACGAGCCATCGTTATTTATGGGATACAAGGCAATATTACCGGTACCGTAATTGGCTGTCATCACAAATTTTCCGGATTTATCGATGCTCACATAGCATGGAGAATTCCCATGCGTTGAAACAGAATTTATCAACTGTGCTTTCTTTTTTACCCGATCGATGGAAAAGGCGCTCACCTGTCCTTCTCCCAGTTCGTTAACCGCATACAACCATTTTCCGTTGGGGTGAATGGCAACATACGACGGATTTTCGGTGCGCGGCGAAGTTAAAACATGCGTCAGAGCTCCGGTAGCTGGGTTCATTTCATAAATATAAAATCCTTCTGCTTTACCCTGTACATGAGGTTCAGTCCTGGTGTATGTCCCAATATATACCAGTAAGGGTTGAGGCTTCTGAATGATGGCAAACGAGGATAAAATCATAGCTAGCGGTAATAAATACAATGAAATCTTATTCATGCTTATATATTTTAACAAGTATCCGATTGAAATCTATTTAAGAATAAATGAATAAATTTACTTACGGTGAGATCGCTTCGCTCATAAGTTCTCATTGCATTCGAAATGACCAGAGGGAAAAATCTCATATTATTTTACCATACAATAATGATACTTCAAACACTTTCAAATGAAAAATATATGCAAGTTAAAGAATTAAGTCTAATTGAAAGCATTACGTATTATTGTAAAAAATAAATTTCTTAAGTCTCCAGTAAGATTTAATTGTTTTAATATTGTTTTTAGTTACCGGCGTATTCAACTGGTAATTAAATAATAATTTGAAGATGCTTTCAGAAATATTTCATCCTTCAGTAAGTAAGTGGTTTGTTTCGCAGTTTGGAACTCCCACAGAGGTACAAACAAGGGCATGGCCTGCCATTATAGAGCATGAATATACTTTGATTGCTGCTCCAACCGGATCGGGAAAAACCCTGGCTGCTTTTCTTGTAGCAATTAACGATCTTGTAAAACAACATATTTCGGGAACTTTAGCCTGGCAAACGCAGGTTGTTTATGTTTCGCCGCTAAAAGCTCTTGGAAACGATATTGAAAGAAACCTGCGCGAACCACTCGATGGTATCACCAGAGAACTTGAAAAACTCGGATACAAAGATTCCAAAATTAAAGTTGCCGTTCGTACGGGCGATACAACACCAGCAGAACGATCGTCGATGGTACGCACTCCCCCGCATATTATGGTTACCACGCCCGAATCGCTGTACCTCTTGTTGACTTCCGATAGCGGAAGGAAAATGCTTGGCAGTGTAAAAACGGTTATCATCGACGAAATCCACGCTATGGCCGATGATAAGCGGGGTTCGCACCTCTCCCTTTCATTGGAACGGCTCGAAAACATTACTTCAGAACCCCTCAAAAGAATAGGGCTGTCGGCAACCCAAAAACCCATTGAGCTGGTAGCCGATTTTCTGAAAGGTAACCGTCCGGGAGCAACCTGTAAAATAATTAATAACCTGCAAGCCAGAAAGTATGACCTGGGAATGATTTTGCCCGATTCGCCGCTTTCGCCGGTTATGTCGAACGAAGTGTGGACCGAGTTACACCAAAAGCTCGTGAATCTTATTAAGGAACATAAAACAACCCTGATATTTGTAAACACCCGTCGGTTAGCCGAGCGGCTTACCCACAGTCTGGATCCCTTTCTAGAAAAGAATACCATTACCGCACATCACGGAAGTATGTCGAAAAAACACAGGGAAACAGCAGAGCAACGGCTAAAACACGGTGAACTGAAAGCGCTTGTGGCTACTGCATCGCTTGAACTAGGAATTGACATAGGCTCGGTAGATCTGGTGATACAAATAAGTTCACCCAGAAGTATTTCGGCATTTATACAGCGGCTCGGCCGATCGCGGCATTATGTAAACGGAGTTCCCAAAGGTCGTATCATTCCGCTTACCCTGAACGACCTGATTGAATGTACTGCCTTACTCCAAAAAGTGAAACAGGGCGAGCTCGACACGCTGCATATTCCCGAGAAACCATCGGATGTGCTTGCACAGCAAATTGTGGCCGAAGTTTCGTGTGCCGATTACCATGTTAAGGAGCTTTACAATATTTACAGAAAAGCGTTTCCTTTCAGGAATCTTTCAATTGAAGAGTTTACAGAAATTACAGAAACCCTTTCGAAAGGATACACTACCCGCAAAGGGCGAGGTGGCGCTTATGTTTATCTCGATAAAATCAATCACACAATTAAACCCCGAAGAGCTGCCAGGCTAACGGCACTGGTTAACGGCGGCACCATTCCCGACAGCTTCGACTTTGATGTTATTCTTGAGCCGCAAAATACCGTAGTAGGAACGGTTCACGAAGACTTTGCCACCGAAAGCCTGCCAGGAGATGTGTTTCAGCTTGGCAACAGCTCCTGGAAAATTAAAAAAATTGAGAACGGCAAAATCCGGGTAGAAGACGCCCATGGGCAACCTCCCGATATGCCTTTCTGGATAGCCGAAGCTCCTGGCCGAACCAGGGAGCTCTCCGATGCCGTTTCCGAAATTATTCATGAAGTTGCAGAGAATGTATCGACCAACGAGGCTTCCATTGAAAACGAAATCAACCGGGTGATGGAGATTTATCATCTGGAATATATTGCAGCCGAGCAGTTGGTAAAATACCTGGCATACACCAAGGCAGCCTTTGGAGAACTACCTTCGGAAGATACTGTGATCCTTGAACGTTTTTTCGACCAGGCAGGCGATACGCATCTGGTACTGCATTCGGTATTCGGAACGCGGGTGAACAAAGCGTGGGGATTGGCATTGCGAAAACGTTTCTGCCGGAAATTTAACTTTGAATTGCAAGCCGCAGCAAACGAGAATGCAATTGTGCTTTCATTAGGGCCAACCCACAGTTTCCCATTGGAAGAAGTGTTTTCATATCTTAGTCCTGACAATGTAAGAGAAATTCTGGTTCAGGCGCTACTTGACTCACCGGTTTTTGGTGTCCGATGGAGATGGAACGCTTCTACAGCACTAGCCATCACCAAACGAAGCGGCGGAAAACGTGTGGCTCCCCAATTACAACGGATGCAGTCGGAAGATTTGATATCGCTGATTTTTCCCGATCAACTTACCTGTCCCGAAAATCTTGAAGGCGACCGTGAAGTTCCCGACCATCCGCTTGTAAATCAAACCATTTACGATTGCCTGCACGAAGCTATGGACATTGACTTGCTGGAAGAAATTCTTACTAAAATAAAGGCTAAAGAAATAAAAACCATCGCAGCCGATTTACGCGAGCCCTCACCAATGGCCCAGGAGGTGCTGGTTGCTCAGCCCTATGCTTTTCTTGACAATGCACCTCTGGAGGAACGGCGGGTCCATGCCGTTTATTCGCGTCGCTGGACAGGATTGGAAGATGCCTCGGCAATGGCTCAGTTGGATCCGGTCGCCATTCAAAAAGTTAAGGATGAAGTTTGGCCGAGAGTTCGCAATGCCGACGAACTTTATGAAGCCTTGATGGTGAGTGGCTTTCTTACAGAAAATGAAATCAGCCGGAAGAATGATTTAGCCAGCTATCAGAGCTTTTTAACCGAACTTATAAACGAAAGCAGAGCTGCCAAAATCCGGGTTCCTGGCGTTGATTCTTATTTCTGGCTTGCCGTAGAACGCCTACCCGAGTTTCAGAAGGTTTTTCCGGAAGGAATCCAGGAACCCAAAATTCCCGTTCCTGTTGAAATTTCGAAAGCTTCGGAAAAGATTCAAAACCCTCTGCTGGAGATGGTAAGGAGCAGATTGGATATTTCAGGTCCAGTTAGCACGCAGGAGCTTTTGGATATTTTACCGGTAAAAACATCGGAAATGGAGCAGGCTCTGTTAGCTTTGGAAGCCGAAGGTTTTGTATTCAGAGGACATTTTACCTCGCCAATAGCCGACGAATGGTGCGAAAGAAGGCTATTGGCCCGTATTCACCGGTACACCATCGACAAACTTCGCAGCGAAATAAAACCGGTTTCTCCGTCGGAGTTTATGCACTATCTGTTCCATTGGCAGCATGTGATCTCCAAAGATCAACCGGAATTATACCATCAGCTCCGCAAAGTTCTCGATCAACTCGAAGGTTACGAAGCCCAATCGGTAGCCTGGGAGGGCGATATTCTTCCCTTAAGGGTGAAATCGTACTCGTACACAGCTCTAGATCTGCTGTTAATGACCGGCGAATATGTCTGGGGACGATTCAGGAATGGGAAGCATGATTCACAGCAACTTTCATCGGTACCTATACGAACCACACCTGTAACGTTTATTAAAAGAGAGAATCTTAAATTCCATCTCTCTCAATTTGAGAATCCAGCAGACGAACTATCTGTTTATGCTAAAACTATTCTGAAAATATTACAAACTTCGGGTGCACTTTTCTTTTTTCAACTCGAAGAAAGATCCAAACTACTGAAGAGCCAGGTGGAAGACGCCCTAACAGAGCTTATATCGGTTGGGTTGGTAACATCCGACAGTTTCACAGGACTCCGTACCCTTTTGATTCCCGATAAATATTATACCGAAAAACGTAAATCCGGCAAGATAATCTTCAATCTGCAGCAAGCCGGACGCTGGTGGCTTATTAATTCAGGCGAAGAGTTGCAGGAACAGAACTCCGATGAATACCTGGAATCTATTGCCAATATGCTTCTTAAAAGATTTGGTATTGTTTTCAGAAAACTGGTTGAAAAAGAAAAACTTCTGTTTGCGTGGTACGATCTTCTGAAAATATACCGAAAAATGGAAGCTCGCGGAATAATTCGCGGAGGTCGTTTTGTGGAAGGCTTTGGTGGCGAGCAATATGCATTACCGGAGGCTGTTTCGGCACTGAGAAGTCTGAAAAAAGAAGAACCTAAAGAGAGTTATGTAACTATTAGCGCTGCCGATCCACTGAATTTAACAGGTTTTATAACTCCCGGAAAAAGAATTCCATCTTTCTACGGAAACAGAATTTTATACCTCAACGGCACGCCAGTAGCCTGCAAAGAAGGGAAAGAGATTACTTTCATGAACGAAACAGATCCGGAAACAGAATGGAACCTGAAGAAAACTCTGCTTCACCGGGAAGTACAACCCGAATTGAGACCTTATCTTACCCTATAACCCACGGGCTTGCGCGTTTTTGCAACGCATACAAATTTTTCGGCTCGCGGATTAAATTGTCGAAATCTTTGTAAACGAAAAGTCTTCGTTAATCCTGTTGGTAAAGGTTTTAAACTTATCCTTGGGTAAATGAGCTTCGATAAAAGGTAAGCCAGGGGCATAGTAAAAAGCTCCCGGTACTTTGAGCGAATTCAAAATTTCCATGTATTTGCGGGCATAAAGAATATACTCGCCATCCTTACGGTAGTGATGATTGGTGAAATGAAGTGCAAACGACAAATTGGATATGATAGTCCCCCACGAGTGCGGTAGAAATTCAAAGTCGAGCCAGTCAACACGAAAGTATTTTTCATCTCCGATGCAAAGCCTGTCAAGACCGTAGGCTTCAATCCCCTTGCTGCGAAGATACCGAACCAAAGTAGCATTTTTACCGCATCCGATATCGAGTACCGGTTCCACAAGTGTGTCAAGGCTAATATTGAACAGTTTTATCTGAAATTCTGCGGAATATTCTGAACAGGCAACTTCAGGGGTGAACTCCGATTCAGGATCATTAACATCTTTAATAAAACTGTTTGTTTGACTTAACCAATTGGAGAGCCTGTTCAAATGGGATTTTTGAAGCGAATCAAAATCAATTTCGTCTGATTTTATTTCCTCAACTATTTCTTCCCAAAGAATTTTATAAAGGTTTTGCAGTTCGGCGACTTTATCCTTACGTGTATCGATAAACTGGTTGTTGTAACAGAAAGTTGTTAAAGCCCTTTCGGTCATAAGATCAACCCATTTTGCCGATTGATTTTCGCTCTCCATGCGAAGAAGATCCGCTTTGTAATTTCGAATTACATTCCTGGTTTCTTCGAGAAAATGACTGTGAAAATCGAGGTTCTTGTAAAACAAGTTTAACCTGGAGTTAGCAGTAAATTGATTTAATATACTATCAGTTAAAATTTCGTCTATCGACATCTTTTTTTAGTAGTATTAAACAAAAAATACCGTGCGATTAAAACCGCTTGTATATAAAACAAGATAGTAGCATTTTATGCGAATATACTAAAATATTTATTTAAAAGTCAAGTAACCAAAACTAAATCCTAACTGATATAATAGATTATCAGATTATTATAAGAAAAAATAAATTGATTCATTAGTGGTAAATGCAAACAGCTTTGTTCGAAGGCAATAAATAAAACCTAACAGGTTGACCAATATATTTTTCTTTTTTAATCCTTATTGCATCTTCAGAACCCTTGCACAAACAATATACACCCTTTGGAGATTTAATAAGCAACTCATCAAATAACTCTCTCAAAATTCCTGTTTCCATATGACTCAAAGATTTAATTCATTTAACCATTGCAAGGTTTGTGCCACAACAATTATCTATCTGGTATTTATTATGTTAATGAAATGTAAAATCAAAACCTTTCTAATATTTTGATTATTTTGATACCAAAAAAGCAACAGTTGTGCGATTACGAACACACAGCTACCTACCCCCTTTGACGAACAAAGCTTAAATATAATTGTTTTGACTGCAAATAAATGAATTAGCCTTATACTGATAAAAATTAAAAATTTAGAGCTATGTCGTACACATTAGAAATTGGCAACAAAGCACCCGATTTCAGGCTGCTTGCCACCGATGGCCAAACTTACAGCTTAAAGGATTTTGAAAATTACAATTACTTGGTGATTTTCTTCACATGTAATCATTGTCCTTACGTGATAGGCTCAGACGAAATTACTCGTCAAACTGCTCTGAAGTACGAAGTTAATGGAGTTAAATTTGTTGGGATAAACTCGAACAGTGCAAATACTTATGAAGAGGATAGTTATGAAAACATGGTTGTTCGAATGAATTCCTACAAATTCCCGTGGATATACCTTCACGACTCAAAGCAGGAAATTGCAAGGAAATATGGTGCTCTAAGAACACCTCATTTCTTTGTTTTCGACCAGAAACGCGAATTGGTTTACACTGGCCGCGGAGTAGACCACCCCAGAGACACCGAAAAAATGACGGTAAACGATTTGGATAATGCGCTGAATGAATTAATCTCCGGAAAGAAAATCACTGTCCCAGTAACAAACCCAATTGGTTGTAATGTAAAATGGGAAGGAAAGGATAAACACTGGATGCCTGCAGAGGCTTGCGATTTGGTGTAAATTAAAAAGCGAAGGCGTTTACCTTCGCTTTTTTAATATTAGTTTATTGGCCGACAACCATTATTCCTTTATAAACCATAGTTCCGTCGGTAACATTTACTATATAACTTCCAGCTATCATTCCTGCAACCGGCAATGTAAAAGTTGGTCCTGATTTCTTATCCTGAAAAACTATTTTTCCATACCTGTCATAAACTTTAACGTCCAGTTTTCCCACATTCTGAACTCCATTTAAGGTAATGTTAACAATATCCGATCCAGGATTGGGAGCTATTGTCAGGTTGTATTCATCTTTCCTGGTTTGCTCTGTAACTGTAATTTCGACAACACCGTCGCTTGCTGATGCGCCATACTTATTTATTGCCTGGTCGCCCTTAAGCACTGTAATACTTGAAATGTCCTCAGGCTTAATCTTTTTCCCATCCTCGTTCGAAACCATCCTTCCATTTACCACATACATGGGTTCCCGAAGGGATTGCGGGTCGCGTATTACAATCTCTCCCCTATCCTTGGTTGATATTATAATAACTCCGTTCCTTCCCTCTTCTCCATATAGTTTCACAGCGTCTTCGCCTTTCAATACTGTAAGTGTATTGGGTTCGTATTTACCTATTTCGTTATAGCTCACTTTATTCCCGTTGACAATTACCAACGAGTTTTTCATATCATTCTTCGAAGCATAACCAACAACGGCTATTTCTTTTTCAGATTTCGGTAACGAAGATCCAGCAAGGGTATCTTTCAATGTTACCTCTATAACCCCATTGGCTGCTTCATTGCCATATTTTTCCACAGCCATCTTTTTATCCTTAATCACATTTACCGACTGAATCTTATCAGGATTCAGCGATTCAACCGGTTTGTCGGTTTTCTTTCCATCCACAACAACCAAGGGTTTGGTTGCCGGACTTTGAGCAATTACTTTTGTTTCGAAAGTAGCTGTAAATGCTACTACAACTGCCACGGAAATTAAAATCATACTGTTTTTCAATCCATGCCATTTGGGTGATCTGGCTTTATTCATCATACGGATTCGCTTTTTTAGAAGATTAGTATTAAAATAATTAACTCCTGCGGGCTGATAAGAACCTGTTGAGAAATTTAAAAGCAGGTACTGGTATTTCCGGGAATCCATCCCATTCTCAAGGATAGCCTGATCGACGATAAACTCATGATTTTCTACCATCGACTTTTTAAGCCACCATGCAAACGGGTTGAACCACTGAAATGCAACCATCAGCTCGGCAAGAAACAGATCAACCGAATGATATTGCCGGCAATGTATCGATTCGTGCTGAACTATATTTTCAAAACCAGGATGATTGATCTGATGTGATGGTATTACCAGCCACTTGAACAGCGAAAAAGGCGCTACCGAAAGGCGGGTAATCACAAGGATCAAATCCTGGAATTTTTTCTTTTCAGAATTAATAATAAGTCCGATTACTTTTTTGTACGCCCATACAAAGCGCACCAGATAAAGCATTACCCCTGCAAGGTAAACCCACAAAGCCACATCGAGAACCACAGGCCACAAACTTGGTTGTGGCGCTTGCTCCGGAGGTAAAACCGCAGTGGCAGGGATATTTGAAATTTCAGGAACTACGGCATAAACTTTTGTCTCAAACCGGAGCCATGGGGCAATAAAGGAAACCAGCATAGCAACCAAGAGGTAAAAACGGTTACGCACAAAGAACGTGTCGTTTCCCAGCACCAACCTGTAAACGGCATAAAACAGGGCAAGAGCAAGTGCTATCTTTAAATCGGCTATCAGTATTGCTTTCATCTGTTTATATTTTATTTTTAAAAGTTGAGAGGAAACCTCTTTGATTGCAGAACATTCAAGACAATAATAATTTAAGTGTGTGCAAATTATATCATTATGGATGGTTCATTTTTTATTTTTTTCTATCAGGGCTATAATTTCTTTCAGGTCGTCCACACTTAATTTTTGCTCCCGGGCAAAAAATGAAACCACCTCTTTGTAAGAGTCTTCGAAATAATTGCCTATAAATCCCGATAAAAACTGGCTTGTATATTCGGCTTTGGATATTATTGGATAATATTCGTATGTGTTTCCATATGTTTTATGGTTCACATAACCTTTTGACTCAAGGCTGCGGATTAATGATGAAATTGTGTTGATGTGCGGTTTATCTCCCGGGAAATTTTCAAGTACATCTTTCGCAAAACCTTTTTCAATTTTCCATAAGGCCTGCATTGTTTTTTCTTCCTGACGTGTTAACTTTTCCATTGCAAAATAATTTGAATCAAATGTAACGAATTTTTTCGTTACAAAACGAATTTTTTCGTTTTATTTCAATAAAATATTTTGACTGTATTAAAGTTCATGAGGGACAGAACTATACTAAAAACATAATTAACTTACCACATCATAAATAAGGTATGTCCCACTAAAATAAATCTGCAACTCAGAACTCGTAACCCGCAACAGATTTATACTACATTCACTTCCATTTCCAATTCCACACCGAACATTTCGTGAACACGTTTCTGAATTTTCCGGGCAAATGTTATAATCTGCTCTCCGGTGGCATCGCCATAATTTACAATAACAAGAGGTTGTGTTGGCGATGTACCTACATCGCCTTCGCGCACACCTTTATAACAGGCATTCTCGATTAACCAGGCAGCAGGAATTTTTACGTCCGCCCTTGCTTGCGGATAGCCTGGCACGTTCGGGTAATCTTCCTGAATTTCTTTATAGTGCGAAAGTGTAATAACAGGATTTTTAAAGAAACTTCCCGCATTGCCAATGCATAGCGGATCGGGAAGTTTACGCCAGCGAATGGCCGAAATTGCTGCCCGAACAGATTTCACATCTATTTTATCATATTTTTCAAGCTCGCGCTCAACATCGGCGTATTTGGTTTTGAGAACAGCTTTTTTTTGCATCTTGAAAACAACAGCGGTTATCAGATACTTGCCTTTCAATTCCGATTTAAAAACGCTGTTCCTGTAATCGAAATTACATTCTTCATTCCTGAATTTTGCTTGCTCAATTGTTGCAAGATCAATACATTCCACCCATTGAATGGTCTCTTTCACTTCAACTCCATACGCGCCTATGTTCTGGATAGGACACGCTCCAACATTTCCGGGTATTTGCGAAAGATTTTCAAGTCCGCCCCAATTCCGCTCAACGCAATAGTTTACAAACTCATCCCAAACCTCTCCGCACATAGCGCGAACAAGAACTTCATCAGGGGTTTCTTCCATTAATTCCACACCTTTTAAAAGGGGGCGTAGTATCAATCCATTGTAATCACCGGTAAACAACACATTGCTTCCCCCTCCTAGAATCATCTTCTGAGGATACTTATTCCATTCTGTCTTTAAAAAAGAAATTAGTTCGTTATATGTGTTTATTGTAACCAGAAAACGAGAGTTACAACTTATTCCAAACGTATGAAAAGGCTTTAGGGCGGTGTTTTCGAGCAATTGCATTTCTAAAAAATTAGTCAGGTAAAGTAAGGTATTTTTACAATTTAGATGATGATGCTTACCGACTAAAAATAAATTTCGCTGTAAATATTTCCAAAAGGCACTTTACGCTCAATAAGTAAGTCCCTCACATCCACAACCATTTCGGCACTCCCGCACAGATAAAAACTGGCATCTACAGGAATTTTCTCCAGGTGCATCAAAAAATCGGTTACTCTGCCTTTATACATTCCATCGGTTTGTTTCCCTGAGCAGCAGGGATGATATCCGTCTTTTAACACACTGAATTCATCCATAAAAAGAGCATTTTCCGGCTTTCGAACACCATGCAGAAGTGTAATACCTTTTGTTCTTCCTGAGCGAAACATGGAATAGAAAGGCGCAATTCCGGTGCCCGTAGCAATCCACCAGGCATTGCCTTCTCTGCAAGTGAAATTTCCTATGGGTGAAGAAACAAGCAGTTTATCGCCTTCCCCAAGGTCTTTAAGAATATTGGTTAACTGCCCCTCGGGTTTGATATCATAAATCAACTGAATATAGGGATCGTTAGCACCGCTTGCGATGCTGTACATGCGTGGGGCCAAGGTGTTATCCGTAGTAATTTTAACTACCTGACCAGGAATAAACTCAAAATCTCTTTTGAAAGAAACCAAAAAAATTCCCGGAGCTATTTCTGTATTTTTCTTTACAACTACTGTTTTCATACTCACTGCCAGAACAACTAAATAAGCCTTATGTTTTATCTTCTGATCAAATACACTATTTTTGGTTACTGTTAATTTAACTAATATCTACAATGAAAAAACTCTCAATTGCCCTACTATTATCCACGGTTACCTTAGGATGGGCGTCAGCTCAAACGTATGAATTATTATCGCCCGATAAAAAACTTAAAGTGGCGGTTACTGTAAACGAGAAAATTGCTTATTCAGTGTCGCTCGACGGAAAAGAGCTTTTAGCTCCGTCAACCCTGTCGATGACAGTTAACGACAAACTGGTTCTTGGCAGCAAACCTAAAGTAAAAAAACAGGAACGCAAAACTGTTGATGAAGTAGTAAACCCTGTAGTGCAAACTAAAAGCAAAAGCCTGAAGAACAATTTCAACGAGTTAAGTCTTCAGTTTAACGGTAACTATGCAGTTATTTTCAGAGCTTTTAACGATGGGGTTGCCTATCGTTTCGCAACAAGCCTGAAAGACAGCATTAAGGTTAACAGCGAAGAAGTTAACTTTAACTTTGCTGGTGATTATGGCATCTTCTTCCCTGAAGAGACTGGCTTCCAGAGTCATAACGAAAGAACTTACAAATACATGGACTTAAAAGCCATTTCCAGAAATCAGCTTGGCTCAACTCCAGCTTTGGTCGATACCAAAACAGGCGTTAAAATAGCAATTTCGGAATCGGATCTTGAAGATTATGCAGGTCTTTGGCTAAAAGGTACCGGCCAGAATGCCCTCTCCGGAACATTTCCGGGATATGCCCTCGAAGTAAAACAACATAACGACCGGGATGTGCTTGTAACCAAACATGCCGATTACATTGCCCGAACCAGTGGCACCAGAAGTTTTCCCTGGCGACTTATGGCTATTACCCGCAGCGATAGTGAATTAATAACCAATCAGCTCGTATATCTGCTTTCCAAACCATCGCAACAGGACTTCTCATGGGTAAAACCCGGTAAAGTAGCATGGGATTGGTGGAATTTCAATAACATATACAATGTCGATTTCAGAGCAGGCGTAAATACCGAAACGTATAAGTATTTTATTGACTTTGCTGCAAAATATGGTCTGGAGTACATTATACTGGACGAAGGATGGTACAAACTTGGTAACCTGCTGGAAATAGTTCCCGAAATAAATATGGAAGAAATTATTTCATACGCCAATCAGAAAAAGGTAGGTGTAATTTTATGGGTTGTATGGAAAACGCTGGACGATCAGCTTCTGCCAGCAATGGATCTTTTCCAGAAATGGGGTGTAAAAGGTATAAAAGTTGACTTTATGCAACGCGACGACCAATGGATGGTAAACTATTATTACCGGATTGCAAGAGAAGGCGCTAAACGTAAACTTCTGGTTGACTTCCACGGAGCTTATAAACCCTCGGGACTGAACCGGGAATATCCGAATGTAATAACCAGCGAAGGCGTTAAAGGCATGGAAAATAGTAAATGGAGCACCGATATTACTCCGGAGCACAACGTAACACTGCCATTTATAAGAATGTGGGCTGGTCCGATGGATTATACCCCCGGCGCAATGATAAATGCAACAAAATCAGATTTCCGACCTATATTCAACACCCCGATGAGTCAGGGTACACGTTGCCATCAACTGGCCATGTATGCTGTGTTCGAAAGTCCTTTGCAAATGCTTTCGGACAATCCGACCCATTATTACAGAGAACCTGAATGCATGGAATTTCTTTCCAAAGTTCCGGCTGTTTGGGATGTTACAGTTCCACTCGATGCCAAAGTTGGTGATTACGTAGCAGTAGCCCGTAAAAAAGGTTCAGAATGGTATGTTGGAGCTATGACCGATTGGACTGCACGAGAACTCACACTCGATTTTTCGTTCCTCGATGCAGGAAAAAACTACACTGCCGAAATTTACCAGGACGGTATTAACGCCGACAGAAATGGTAACGACTATAAAAAGATTACCCGTACAGTTTCTAAAAATGATAAAATCACAGTTAAGTTAGCTCCTGGCGGAGGCTGGGCTGCACGGCTCTATTAAACTATCTTAAAAGCAAAGGTTTTTTGAAAAACCTTTGCTTTTAATTTACCGGTTACAAATCATCTCCATCACCTTACTGGTGCGGGCTCCCACAGTACCAGGGCATGGGCACGAAGCTTTTCCCAGTAAATCGTTAACTACTAACTCTATCATGGGGCCTTCAATATGCTCCGGAGATATAAACTCAAAACTCTGCTTCCCAACAATTTCAGATTCAACCGTTAACGGAGTGTCTCCAAAAGTACTGTATTCAATCTTTCCTTCGCTTCCTGTAATGGTGGTAACCTCCCGCTGGCTGACCTTAGAAGCAGTGAAACACCAGTTGCCGGTAGCAAGAATATTATTATCAAATGAAAAAGTAGCAGTAACAATATCGTCGGCAGGATAAACTCTGGCCTGATTAGCTGTTAATCCTGCTGCTTGCTTAACAGGTCCGAACAGAAAATCCATAAGATCGAGCTGATGACTGGCAACATCGTGGAAATAACCACCTCCTGATATTTCGGGTAATACTCTCCAGTTTGATTCCGATGTGGCAATAGCATCGGGGACAAGCGTCTTTATCATTTCAATATGAATCATTCTGACTTCGCCTATGGCTCCTGAATTAATAAGTTCTTTCAATTTAACGAACTTCGGTAATGCCCTGCGATAATAGGCTACAAACAAGGGAGTCCCAGCTTTTTCACAAGCCTCAACCATGGTTTTACATTCGCTATAGGTTCGGGCCATAGGTTTTTCGACATACACAGCCTTTCCGGCCTGCGCTGCCTTAATTGTTAACTCAGCATGTGAATCGGGAGGAGTTGCAATATAAACAGCATTAATCTCAGGATCGCTCAATATCCTATCTACACTATCAAACCAATACGGAACATTATGGCGACGAGCAAAATCTTCAGCTTTAACAATATTTCGCCGCATTACAGCCTTAATCTTCGAGTTTGGAATTTTATACATTGCCGGAGCGCTTTTCTTTTCGCAAACATCGCCAGCTCCCATCACACCCCATACAACTGTATCACTTTTAATCTTTTTAATCATAGCTATTTATATTGTTTCCCTTTTAAATTGAATTTTCCACTTTTTCTTGAGAACAATTTTTAATACCAGAGTGTTTAATTAAAAAAAAGTGGTTCAGTTTTTGTTTTGAAAGATATTACAAATAGTTAAAGAAACTTCTGGTTTCAGTTTTTATTAAACATTGCTAATAATCTTTCTTATGAAAACGACCGCATTGATGTTCTTTGTTATAATTGGATTCTTATTTGCAGGCTGTGTACAGGAAGGCCCTATGGGGCCGGAAGGAGTACCAGGAAGAGATGGTAATGCAAATGTGTATTACTCTAATTGGTACGAACCCACAGGATGGTCGGGTAAAACCGGCGATTGGTATTTTGGAGTAAACGACTCCAGAATCACTGAGGATATTGTTGAATATGGAGCAATACTGGCTTATATGAGTATACCGAACGACATTTATCCCAATGCTGTTCGTCCTATGCCAGCTTTTGCGAACGATGCAAACTGGGAGTATATAATTCCAGATTATGGAAAAATTGAATTTATGACCGATGCGGATTACGTACCCGGAACTAAAGGATATCTTTTCAGGTTTGTGCTTATTCCTTCGAACATTCAACTAAAGGCACAAGGCATAAAAACAACAGTAGAAGCTTTGGCGAAGATGCCTTACGAGGAAGTTTGCAATACGTTGAGAATCCCGGAATAAAGATAGATGTGAATTATATAAAATTATCTTAGAATTTTATAAGAAAACACCCGAATTCACGTTGTATCTTTGTATCGAAGAAATAGATAAAGATAATGTTTATACTATATTTTCATTTTTGATAAAAGTTAGGTTTTGTTGGTTAGTTGGAAAAGCCAAGTCGTGATGACTAGGCTTTTCTTGTTTTTATACTAATAGAAAAAGCCACGGATTCCGAAACAAGTTCTTCTCCATGGCCCGACTTAGTCCCTGTGTTAGCAGAGCAAGGTTATAATATCAAAATTGATGCTAGTTCTTATTTTCCCAGTGATAATCTTCCTTTACCTTGTAAACAGTAAGATACTTATCGTTAATAGAAATTATTTTCCATTCAAAATCGGCTGTTCCGCCCCAATAACCAACAGAAATCCGGATGACAGAATCTTTTCTTTTCCATGTTCCATCATAATTTCCATAAGAAATAGGTGGGGTTCCGCACCATCCTGCATTTTTTCTTTCAGTAACAGTAAAATCTTCCTTTAAGGCAAGGGTATAAGCATTTTCGCTCAATCCGCTTACTCTCTTATATCGCCATAGACTATCCACCATCTCAGGTTCAGACCAATAACCTATCACAAAATCGGAAGAGTTAACCTGAAGTTCTGTTTCCTTTTTACAATTGAATAACAGAAACACTGATGCACATAGCGCCAGGAATTTTAATTTCATCGGATCTCTTTTTGCTTAAAGACGATTGATTTTCCGAATGGTTGCGTTGGATTACCGCACAAATGTGTGTTTCCCGGAACCTATATTTTCAAATACAATATATGCTTCTTCCAACTTCCCTTTTATTGGCTTTCCATCCATTTTTACCATGGTTCCTTTCACTCCAAAGCCTGGAATAAAAATATTGGCAGTAATATTATCGGGTAATGTAATGTTCAGGGTATAATTTTTAACATCTTTTTTCCAGTCGACAAGAATATCGCCCCTGTCGGTAGGATAGCGCCCACTTGCACTTTGAAGTTTATCACCAAAATCGAGAGGTTTTATCTGCACTAATTCATGTTGAGGCTTTAGGGGAGAGATTCCAAGCATAAATTGCTGCATTCCGAGCAGCCCCACAGCTCCCCAGGGATGCGACATACTCTCGTTAACCTCGGGTGCATTCCACGATTCCCAGGTTACTGTTCCTCCTAAAGAAACTGTTTTGGCCCAGCCATCCCACTCGGTATTAGTATATAAATCGACCAGGTGAGTTCCTTGTTCCGCTTTGCCTAAAGCCTCGGGAAGCCAGCGAAGACAAACCATTCCGACATTCATTTTACGGTTTTTTACCTCGTCAACAACTTTGTTCAAATTAGCCGCAGGCACAATACCCAAAGCAAGCGGCATAATATTGGCATGCTGCGATACATGTTCGCTTTGGAGAAGACTGGCGTTCAAACCGTCGATATAAACCCCGCTTTTATTAATCAGCTTGCTATTAATTGACTGTTGCATATCGGAAGCCTTTTTGCGGTATATTTCCCTATCCTTTACATTTCCTGTTACTTCAGCAATTTTCGACATCAGGTCGAAATCGGCATACGCATAAGCATCTACTACCGTTCGCGAAACTGTTTTCATATCGTAACCATATCGCATATTGGCAGGCCAATCGATAATACCAAACTCGTATGGTCCTTTGCCTCCTGCAAGTTTGTGAATTAGTCCGGTAGAATCATTCTTGTAGGCGTCCACATAATCGGCAATTTTTCGTAAACGATGATAATTTGTTCTCAGAAATTCAGTATTGCCGGTTTGCATGTAATAATCCCACGCCCAGACCAGGAACGACTGTGTATAATCCGGGATATCCCTGCCTCCGTCGCCATTGGGATAAACAGCATTTAACCTTCCATCGGGCCAGTATTGATCCTGCGATGTCAGAAATTCGGTTAAAGAGCGCAGACTCATGATCCGGTCGTACATAACGCTTAAGGCAGGAACCGACTGCGACCATCCGTCGCCCAAAAACGGTCCCTTTTCGCGTGTGGGTGTGTCTACAAATCCCTCCTGCGACCCAACTACAAGCGAATGGCACATAAGGTTCCAAACACTGTTCAGCATGGGAATGGAAGATATAAATTCCGAGCGTGTTGTATCCATGCCGTAATGCCGGGTAACAAAACATACATTTTCCTTCGAAAGATTATTGGGAGCGTTTTCGATCTGAAGATATCGCATTCCCAGATAAACATGCGGATTAAAAATGGCTTCTGATCCATTCAGAACAAAAACGAATTTCATATTTGTTTGCTGGTTCAGTTTAACCGAGACAGTTCCATCATTGTCGAGTACAAAACCTCCGTTCATTTGAACCGTGTCGCCGGCATTACCACCTTTAAACAGAATTTTAAAACTTCCGGCATAAATTTTCCCGAGATCTATCACGTACTTTCCGTTGCCCAAACTAACTACGGAAGCTGGTTTAATCTCCCTTTCGGTTACCCGTGCCAGGTCGGGAGTTAAGTATCCTGTCCATGGCTCTACAGGATGCGTTCCGATTACGGTGGCGGCTTCCCATGCTGAATCATCGAAGGATACAGTATTCCAGTTTGCTATGACTTTCCGGCTATCGTAAAGTTCCACCCGTCCTATACCTTCGCCGTTTCGTTGGGGCTGACCGGCAATCCATGGAGCAGCCTGGGTTTGTTTCCAGGTATTATCGGTCCCTATTATTGTTTCGGACGAATCAGAATACCGGATGATCGTTTTCATTATCAGGCCTCGGGCTCCAGGAGCTCTGCCCTGCCCTTGCCCATACCAATGGGTTAAAAAGGCGAAAACATTTTCGTTGTTCCCTGATAAATATTTTGTGATATCCCATGCATGATAATAACTATATTGCGGATAATGATGATTAAAACCCTTCCCGATAAAATTACCATTTACAAATAGCGTGTAACTGTGACAGGCCGTAACAAAGACTGTTGCGCTTACAATTTTCTTTTCGGGCAGTGAGAAACGTTTTCGAAAATATGTATAATCGTCGGCATCGGTTGTATTGCGCTTAATCCACCGGGCGCCCGACCAGTCGCCATTTGTAAGCAAACCTGTTTCGAAACTGGCAGCTTCGGAATAGGAACTAACATTACCATCCTTGTCCCAGGTGCGAACTTTCCAGAAATAGCGTGTAGCCGAAGAAAGTTTGTTCCCCTCAAAGTAAACGTAATTCTGACTGCGGGATGATACCTTACCGCTATTCCAAACATCTCCCTGATCTTTTTTAAGATTTTCCAGGCTCGAGGCGACAATAATCTGGTAGGCCGATTGAATTTCACCATCATCGGGGTCGTTTACAAACCATCCAAAATAGGGTTTATCGGATGTGCCTATAGGATTATACTGATCAAAACTCCGCAAATTTGATGGAGGGTTGGGTTGGCCTGCATTTAAGCCTGATGACAAAATTATTAAAAACAACAAGGCTAAAATCACCCTGTAAAAAGCTTTACGACGATTTGAAAGAATAAACTTCATCATAAAATTATTTTATTTCAATTGTTCGTTCCTCAACATTCACGATACCGTCTGTCCAAACTTCCTTAGTTTCGACAGAATAGATTATCCAGCCGGATGGTCCATGAATTCTTGATGCTGTCCGGGTTTCGTTCTGCAAAGGTTTGATATCTTCCCTCTTTGGTGCGGGAGTACCCATATCAGTTGCCATTTTTTCGAGGTATTTAAAGGTCGCTTCTGTCAATTGGTCCGAATTAACAGTCTGCCACATTCTGATGACCACATTGTCGTTTTCCTCGTCGACATTCATCTCGTCCATCTGAACAGTTAAATCCACATCAAAGGGCTCACCGCCAAGCAAATTGGCCTGTTTCATGGATGTGTTCAACTCCTCGCCGAACTTATATTTTGCACCATGGAATGTATAAAACTGATGAACATCTTTAATGGCAAGACTTTGAATAGCATCTTTTGAGATAAAGGTTTTCTCAATATTTTTAAGAATAGCATCGATGTTAGGGGTTCCTTTAAACTCCTTTTTTAATTTACTTACAGCTTTTTTAATATAATCCTGAACCTCCTTGTAATTCGCCACTTCAAGAAAAGAGCCATATTCGTCTGTTTTAATAATCACCTTAATATCCTCTGCTATAGACATCAGTTTTTTTAAAAGCTCGGAATTATTTGAATTCATTTGGTAGTTTTTATAATACCACTCGATGGTGTACGACTTTGCAGTGGAATCAAGAATAGTAATATCCACATCGTAAGTAATCTTCTCCCTGTCGGTAGTATCTTTTGAGTCTTTTACCTTGTATTTTTCATAAGTTACTGTATAAGCTTGTTTTTCTTTCAAATTCCAGTAACCAATTACCTGAATGGTAGAATCCTCAAGATTTATCTGAGAAAACAGAATTGATGGGATAGCAAACAATAATATTAAGGCAGATAGCTTTTTCATGGCGTTAGTTTCGAGCTGCTAAATAGCGATTTTATTTCCAATTAACCTGAATACATTAAAAAAAAATACACTCAAAACAGACAATTGTTTTTGCGGTTATTTAGGGCTTTACGAAGATGCGGAACTTCGTGAACGAAGATGCGGAACTTCGTGAATGAAGATGCGGAACTTCGTAAACGAAGATGGCGGTCTTCGTTAATGAACATCACAGTCTTCTTTAATGAACATCGCAGTCAGCAAAAATGCCCTACTGGGGAGGCCAACAGGGCATTAAATATTTACAGGCAATAAATCAGGCTTCCACGAGCCTTTCTATATCGAATTTCTTCATCTGCATAAAAGCATCCATTACCCGTTGCGAGCGGGCCGGATCGTTCATAAGTTCTTCCAGAATGGTTGGTACTACCTGCCACGACACCCCAAACTGATCTTTCAGCCACCCGCACTGGCTTTCTTCGCCTCCCTGCGTAAGCTTGTTCCAGTAATAGTCAATCTGTTCCTGGTTTTCGCAGTCAATTACCAGTGAGATACCTTCGTTAAAACCAAACTTGTGATCCAGCGAGCTGTCCATCGCCATAAAAACCTGACCATTCAAACGAAACTGAGCGTGAGCTATGTTTCCTTCAACTTCGCCCTGTTCTTTTGTATACCGCATAATTCCTATAATATCTGAATTTTCGAAAATGGAAGTATAAAACCGGATGGCTTTCTCGGCGTTCCCATTCTGTTCGCGGGTAAATAAAAAAGCAGGAGTGTATTTCTGGCCTACATCTTTGAGTTTACCCCACGAAACCTGCCAGCTTACGCCAAAACGGTCCTGAACCCATCCATACTTCGGGCTCCAATCGTATTTATCAAGGGGCATAAGCGCATAGCCGCTTTTTGAAAGACTATGCCAGATCCGGTCAGTCTCTTCTTCTGTTTCACAAACAATAAAGAAAGAAATTGAAGGGTTCATTGTAAAATGCGGGCCTCCGTTAAGACACATAAACTTTTGCCCGGCAGCTTCGAAAGTAACCACCAACGGACTTTCGACTGTAATTCGTGAATCCTCGAAAACCGAGGTGTAAAATTCAGCAGCCTCTTTGGCGTTGCCATCAAACCAAAGGCACGGATATATTTTATTCTGCATAACAGTATATTTTAATTGTTCAGATTGTAATTCAAAAGTACCACACCGCTCTTAAAAGTTCTAAAACCAGTTAATTTGAGATTGAGGGTGTTCTTTATTCCATAAAAAACCGGAGTGCCTGAAACAATGGCTACAGGATCTACCATAATCTGATACTCATCGATAAGGCGATGGTCGCTGAAAAGGCTGATAATGCTGCCACTTCCCAGAATAGCCATATCTTTGGCAGAGGTTTGTTTCAGCTCTTTCATTTTTCCAACCACATCTCCAATCACCACCCTGGAGTTGTTCCAGGAAGTTTCAAATTTCGGATTAGTAGTAATAACAAGCTTTTCGGAATTATTCATGCCATTTGCCACAACAGGGAACATATCAGAAGCAAAAGGCATAGGCCAGAAGCTGGCCATATGTTCATAGGTTTTCCGCCCAAATACAAGAATGTTATCCCGGGCAAGCATCTCTTCGGAGTATTTCGACTCCTCTTCCCCATGCGTATGCCAACTGATATCCTCGTTGGCTCCCTTATAATATCCGTTTAATGAAAGGAAATTATAAGCAATTAGTCGTGCCATAATAAATAGGTATGTAGTTAAAATAAAGTAGATAGAGCACAGACGTCAGTCGACAGCCAAAATCAACTGTAATGTTTCTTAAGGCCGTAGACTGATGTCTATTCTATTTCACTTCTTTTCGGAACACGCGAACATCCATTGAACGCCGAACTTATCCCTAAGGCTTCCGTAGTAATCGCCCCAGAACATATCCTGTAGCTCCTGCTCCACTGCGCCACCGGCAGCAAGACCCTTGAACAAACGTTCGGTTTCGGAGCGTGTATCGGGTTGAAGCATAATGTAAACGTTGTTTCCGAAGTTAACTTTGAAGCCCATAGATTCGGGAGCATCGGTACCCATCAGTTCATGACCGCCCAATATAGGAAGGGACATGTGCATTATCAGGTTCTTATCGGCCTCGGGTAAGGGAGGCATGCCTTCTGTGGGAGGAATCTCGCTGAACCTGTTAATACTGGAGAACTCACCACCAAAGATCGATTTGTAGAAATTAAAGGCATCTTCGGTGTGCCGGGAAAAATTGAGATAAGTGCTTGTTTTTGACATACTAAAAGTTTTTAAAGAAATTTCTCATTTGAGCAATCGGGATAAGTTTTTTCTCAGTCACAACTGCCCTATAGATTCTGCATAGCGTTTGAAATTTTCGATAACAGACTGGCAGAATATCTGTTGCATATCAGCCGGATCGGTATCATTAGCTTCGAATATTTGCAAAAGGCGGGTATTATTGCCATCCGACAGAAATTCAACTTTATCTTTCCGCCCATCGTCCAGAACCGATTCGATGACCTTATACTGAATCACATTCATGTATTCGCCCCGGTAATCAAATCCTTGACTACCATCACGAGTTTCCATGCGAAAGAAAAATTTTCCACCTTTTGTAGCATCGTTTTCGGCCCAACGGGTAACCCATTCTTCCGAAACATTATTCCACTTAGCAATATGTTCAGCATTAGTCCAAAATTCCCAGACTTTCTCAACTGGCAGATCAATTGTTGTTTCGGCTTTTAAAACTACTCTCTGTTCTGTAAGCATACCAGATTATTAAGTTTTAACTAATTCCGCTCACACATTTCTTTGAGTTTATCCAGGGCTTTAGGCCAGGCTTCGGCCATATAAACTTTGAATTCAGCATTGCAATCGACCTCCACGGTAAGTTTCGTTTTGTTATTCTCCTCCTTGAAAAAATAATTTTCCTGAGAGCCTGCCCAGCTTTGTACTTCAGGTCCCGAAACAATTTCCTGATTGTCACTTACCAGGCCGTAATGTTCAATACTCACATACCTGTTTGGAATATTTTCCCTAATTCGGCTAACCATACCTTCGGTTTTTCCATCCTGACCGGTACCCACGAAACGGATTTTCGACCCTTTTTCCCATGAGCCTTCAAACCGGGAAGTTGGATTAAACGCGGCAGTCCACTCGTTATAAGAGCCTTCACTTAGCATAAGTCTGCAAACTTTTTCAGCGGGTGCATTAATTTCAATTTCGAAACGCATTCTTTCGAACTTATCCGATGCTTCAACATACTGCTTGAAGTTATCCATAATGGCTTGCCAACCTTGCTTCTGCAAGTCCAGCGAATTCATCTCCTCGGCTTCAAAGCTTTCTATAACACGGGTATTCTGAGTTCCTTCGGGCCAGAACTCAACTTTCACTTTCCGTCCATCGCCTAACACAGATTCTAAAACCTGGTATAAAACAACGTTAGTGTATTCACCTTCGAAATCAAAGCCCATGCTTCCGTCGCGGGCTTCCATGCGGCTTTTAAACTTACCTCCCGGACGCAGATCGTGTTCGGCCCAGGGAGTAAACCAATCGTCGGATGCTTTATTCCAATTAATAATATGTTTAGGATTTGTCCAAAATTCCCAAACTTTTTCAACCGGTGCGTTAATGGTTGCTTCTGCTGTTAATACAGCTTTTTCTGTTGTTATCATAAGTAATAATTTTAAGTGTGCTGGTACAAATAATTCATTACAAACTTAGATTGATTTCAATTCAGAAACGATACACTAAAAAGACAAACTGAGGGTGAGTTTGCGACAAATAAATGTTTATAGTCTTTTCACCCCAGGTAAAAGCTTATAACAACTATTCGTAGGGGTTGGTTTCAGAAAATCGCATGAAAGTTTGATCGGAAATATTCTCCATCTCCCAAACATTTGTAAGTTTATACGTCCAATTTTTTTTTCAATGAAGCCAAAGCTCCTTATTATCGACGATAACGAAGAACTGCTCACAGCACTCAGGCTTTTCCTGAAGCCATACTACAGCAGTATTACCTCCATAAAAACGCCAAACCGTATTGCTGAATACATGTCGAAAGACGTCTATGATGTAATTTTGCTCGATATGAACTTTTCAGCCGGAGTGGCAACTGGTAATGAAGGTTTATACTGGCTGAAGCGAATTCTGGAGACAGATCCCCAGGCTATTGTGGTGATGATTACAGCTTATGGCGATATTGAACTTGCTGTGAGGGCGATAAAAGAAGGCGCTGCCGATTTTATCCACAAATCGTGGGACGAAGATAAGATTTTATCTACGCTGCTTGCTGCCAGTCAGCTCCGGCAATCGAAACTGGAGATCAAAAAACTCAAGAATAAGCAGGAACACCTGATAGAAAGCTCAACATCAGGCTTCTCTCTTTGCGAATGTAAATCGCAGTCCATGCTCAGGGTAATGGAAATGGTCGATAAAGTTGCAGGAACCGATGCCAACATCCTGATCTTAGGTGAAAACGGCACAGGAAAGGAAGTGCTTGCCCGCGAAATTCACAACCGTTCGTTGCGTAATAAAGAAATTATGGTCTCTGTCGATCTGGGAGCTTTGAGCGGAAGCCTTTTTGAGAGCGAAATTTTTGGTTATGCCAAAGGAGCCTTTACTGATGCAAAACAAGACAAACCCGGAAGAATTGAAATTGCGTCGGGCGGAACTTTGTTTCTGGACGAGATTGGCAATCTGCCCATTGAACTTCAGCCTAAACTTTTAAGTGTACTTCAGAATAAAGAAACAACCCGACTGGGCACTGTCCAAAAAATTAAGGTCGATTTCAGGCTTATTTCGGCTACCAATATGCCGCTCACTGAAATGGTAAAGGAAAAAACCTTCCGCGAGGACCTGCTATACAGAATTAACACCGTTCAGATTGAAATCCCCCCATTGCGTAAGCGAACTGCCGATATTGAATTGTTAGCCGTTTACTTTCTGAATAAATTTGCTGAAAAATATAATAAGTCGGCAGCTACATTAACGCCCGGCGCCATTGAAAAACTTACCAGCCATAGCTGGCCGGGAAATATCCGTGAGTTGCAGCACGAAATTGAAAAAGCCCTGATACTGGCCGACTCTCTTACCATTACCGAAAAGGATATTCTGATTGATACCAGGTCGCAAACAGTGAAGGAATATTCAACTTTTAACCTTATGGATAATGAAAAAGAATTGATTAAGTCGGCCCTTGAAACTTTTGATGGGAATATGAGCCTCACAGCGCAAAAACTTGGCATTAACCGGTCGACACTTTACGAAAAAATAAAGAAATATGGTCTTTAAACGGTTCGAGACAATTGTTGTGATACTAGCAATATTGCTTGCAGTTACTCTGCTGGCTTTCTGCTGGACAATTTTGCAGGGCAATCTGAAAGTAACATCTTTCAATCTTCTGGTGCTGTCCGCTCTCGAATGCTGGTATCTGATTTACTTTGTAAAACGCACCAACAGAAACCTGCAGCGGTTTTTTGATTCGTTCCGGAACAAAGATTCCAGCATCAACTTTGGCGACAAAGTCATGGGTAAAAGTTTCCAGACTTTATCCGAAAGTATGAACGCAATTCTCCAGGAATACAGCAACGTACAACAGGAAAGGGAAGCCCAGTATAACTTCTTTGTAAATGCATTTCAGCAAATACCTGTAGGAATATTGGTGTATACCCAAAACGGATTAGTAAAACTCCAGAACAAAGCGCTGTTGCAACTCCTCAAAATAGGCCCCTTTCACGAAATGATGAATATTAACCAGTTTCGTCCCGATTTTTACAGCTTTCTTCAAACCATGAAACCGGCGCAGAGTGATGTAATTTCGGTAACACAGGGGCAAAATATCTTAAAAATATCTGTAAGGGTAACTGATTTTATTGTCCGCACCGAATCGCTTCGTTTAGCTATCTTTCAGGATGTGACGTCCGAACTCGAATATGCTGAAATTGAATCGATGCAAAAAATGGTGCGTGTTCTAACGCATGAAATTATGAACTCTGTAAGCCCGATAACCTTGGCTTCAGCCAGTTTAATAAGGCAATACGAAGTGTCGGAAAAGGATGGGGATCTTCAGAACCCCGAAACAATTAAAGAAAATCTTGCCGCTCTGAGTGCCATTCACAAACGCAGCAAAGGTTTAACCAATTTTGTCGAGAATTATCGTCAGATTACACGCCTGCCTCAACCTGTATTTGAAACCATAGAAGTAAAACAGCTCTTTCAGAATCTGGAAATGCTTATGAAAGATGAATTACAATTGAAAAAAATACAGTGGACTCAGGAAATTGTGCCTGAAAATATAAGCTTACTGGCCGACGAGAAACTGCTGGAGCAGGTAATGATCAATCTGATCAAAAACTCTATTGAAGCGATTGAAGGATGTGGAAATGCTTACATACGACTGGCTGCAGTAAAATTCGGCGAACAGGTAATTATTCAGGTTGAAGACAATGGCAAGGGAATTCAGCCAGAAATTGCTGATCAGATTTTTACACCGATGTTCACTACCAAGCCCCAGGGAACCGGCATTGGGTTGAGCCTTTCGCGACAAATTATTCACATGCACCGGGGAACTATCCAGGTAAATTCAGAACCGGGGGTTAAAACCGTAATTACTTTACGGTTTTAGGGATTCTGAGTCCAACTTTTAATGAGGACTGCCTGATTTCTCAGAATATAGCACTTACAATAAGTGTTACCAAAAGCATTACTGCCAATGTAAAACTATAAACAATCGTTAAAAACAGAGACTTGAAGATTGTTCGCTTCCAACTTTGTGTATATACTTTTTTGAGAGAAAGTATGAGGTAAGCCATTATCACTAAAAACAAATAGATTCCAAGGTGCCATTTCAGGATTCCCTGTAATACCCATATCGTTAAAATTATAAAAAGAATAGAGTGAAAATGAATGGAGAAAATTAAATGCTCACTGTAATATTGTTTCCGGCGGAGGTATACCAGCCTGAGATAAATAGCAAAAACCGGCATAAGAAAAAACATCAGCCAGGATATGTTTTTATAAAGTTTGTGCAGGAATTCTTCCTGCGAAAAGATTCCTGCTTTTCTTTTAACCAGATTCGTGTAAACATTCCTGTTATACCAAAAAACTTCTTTTTTACGAGCCTTAAAGTATTCATCAAACAGGTGATCGTCTTCTCCATTTGTTTTTCTTATTTCTTTCAAAAGATAATGCCCCGAAGTATCTTTATCCTCTGCTAAATCTGTATTAAGCTCAAATTTGACAGTATCATCGTCCTCAGGCAAAACATTTAACCTTTCACTTATATGATTGTTAGACATAGATAGAACAACAAAGAAGATAAAGCTTATAAAAATATAAATTCTGAGTGGTGGAACATACCTGGCCCGCTTGTTCTGATTATAGTTATTGGTAATTTCTCCTGGCTTGAAAAGTAAATCGCGCAGTGTTACGAAAATTTTTGTATCGAAATGAAATACAGATTCAAGGAGTTCTACCAGATAATGTTTTATTGGAACTTTGTGAGTGTGGTTTTCCTGTCCACAGTTGGGACAATAATTATCGGTTTCGGTAAACCTAAAATCACAATTGGGGCACGATGCCTTTTTTACTCTCTTGCGGGCCATGGGTTAGCAAAAAAATGCAAATATAGCCTTCGGTAAGAAGCCGGACACTAATTGTTGAAATAATTTCTTAAAAAATATAAACAGATGAAGAGACCTATACTTCAAAAGCCTGGTCGTTATCAAACGATGGCCTGAAATGTTGCTGGCTTTCGGGTTCCTGCAGCCACCCACGGAAAAACCCAAGTTTATGAAAAGCATCGGTAACCAGCTCGTACTCGTCGTGGGTAATAAGGCGGTTTAATTGTGGAATATGCCGGACTTTGGCCGTTGGAAAATATTGGGACATAAGCGAGATGTGAAGCCGCTCCGAAATTTCTTCGGCCAGATACTTTAAAACTTTCTTTGAATTTTCCACGGCATTGGGCAATACCAAGTGTCTAATGATCAGGCCCGATTCGGCTATCCCATCATCATTGATGCTAAGGGTGGAACCTTTCTGGCGGTACATTTCTTTAATAGATGCAGTTGCTACCTCCGGATAATTCCTTGCCTGGGAAAAAGCCAATGAAAGGTCGGGATCCATATACTTAAAATCGGGCAGGTAAACATCGATAAATCCTTCCAGTGATTTCAATGTTTCAACTGTATCGTAGCCATTGGTATTGTAAACAAAAACAGGATTTATCCCATCGCTCCTGAGTTTGTTAATAATCGCCCTTACCTGTGGCACAAAATGCGATGGAGAAACAAAGCCAACAATGTTCTCGGTTTGAGCCAGTGTTTTCTTGATTTTTGAAATGATTTCATCAAAGGTCATCTCTCTTTCAATAATCGCCCCTTTGTTTCTGCTAATTTCATGGTTCTGACAAAACAAACACTGCAGGTTGCAGCGCGAAAAGAAAATGTTGCAGATTCCCTTTTTGCCCGAAATAACCGGCTCCTCGCCTTTATGGATGCAAATGGAAGAAATGTGAAAACCGGCATCACTCTTACAGTAACCCAATTCGCCAAGTAGCCGGTTCACGCCGCAGTTGCGGGGACAAAGCCGGCAATCGGACAAGGAGGTGAGATCTTCGGGTGAATATGGGAAAGTAGGGTAATTCATTTCTGATTTTCCAGGTTTGGCGAAGGCTCTGCCTTTGTCATATATATCCTTGCAGGCTGAGCCTGCTAAAATATCTTCGGCTGAGGTTCTACCTCAGCCGAACCTTATACATTCTTTGTACCTTTGACTAAAATCCTAAAACCGCCTAATCAAGCTTCAACACCGCTAAAAACGCCGATTGCGGAACTTCTACGTTACCAATCTGACGCATGCGTTTTTTACCTTTTTTCTGCTTTTCGAGAAGTTTGCGCTTACGGGAGATATCACCACCATAACATTTTGCTGTAACATCCTTACGGACGGCCTTAACCGTTTCGCGGGCAATAATTTTAGCACCAATGGCTGCCTGGATGGCAATATCGAACTGCTGGCGCGGAATGAGCTCTTTCAGTTTTTCGCAGATGCGGCGTCCAAAATCATAGGCATTGTCCTGGTGAATCAGGGCCGAAAGTGCATCAACTATTTCTCCATTAAGAAGAATATCGAGGCGTACAAGCTTAGCAGGGCGAAAATCATTTACATGATAGTCGAATGAAGCATAACCTTTTGAAATACTCTTGAGTTTATCGTAAAAGTCGAACACAATTTCGGCCAATGGCATATCGAAAGTAAGTTCTACGCGATCGGTTGTCAGGTAAATCTGGTTTTTAAGGATGCCGCGCTTATCGATACAAAGCTTCATAATAGCGCCCACGTACTCAACCTGGGTAATTACCTGCGCAATCATGTAAGGCTCTTCAATACGGTCAATCATAGTAATGGCAGGAAGTCCCGATGGGTTATGCACTTCAACCATTTCGTCCTTAGTGGTATAAACGTTGTACGAAACGTTAGGCACAGTGGTAATTACGTCCATATCGAACTCCCGGTCGAGGCGTTCCTGGATAATTTCCATGTGAAGCAAGCCTAAAAAGCCGCAACGGAAACCAAATCCCAGTGCAGCAGAAGACTCAGGAACAAAAGTAAGTGAGGCATCGTTGAGCTGAAGTTTTTCTATGGAATAGCGAAGTTCTTCGTAATCGTCGGCATCGGTAGGATAAATTCCGGCAAACACCATGGGCTTTACTTCGAGAAAACCAGAGATAGCTTCCTTGCAGGGATCATCAACATGAGTGATGGTGTCGCCTACCTTTACCTCACGGGCGGTTTTTATCCCCGAAATGATATAACCTACATCGCCGCATCCCAAATAATCACGGGGTTCGTATTTAAGTTTGAGTACGCCAATTTCATCAGCATGGTATTCTTTTCCGGCATTGAAGAATTTCACGTGTTCTCCGGTCCGGATGGATCCATTTACAATTTTGAAGTAAGCAACAACTCCCCGAAACTGGTTAAAAACCGAGTCGAAGATCAAGGCTTGCAGGGGAGCATCGTTATCACCTTTTGGTGCGGGGACTTTTTCGATAATATCTTCCAGAATCCTTTCAACGCCCAAACCGGTGCGGCCACTGGCTTCGATAATAGAACTGCGTTCACAGCCGATCAAATCAACAATCTGATCTTTCACAGCCTCGGGCATGGCGCTGGCCATATCCATTTTGTTGAGGATCGGGATAATTTCGAGGTTATGGTCAATGGCCTGATATAGATTCGAAATAGTTTGAGCCTGAATACCCTGGGTAGCATCCACAATGAGCAAAGCTCCTTCGCAGGCAGCGATAGACCGGGAAACTTCATAGGAGAAGTCGACATGCCCCGGGGTATCAATCAGGTTGAGAATATAATCTTTCCCTTTGTGGGTGTGCGACATCTGGATGGCATGGCTCTTAATAGTAATACCACGCTCCCTTTCAAGATCCATGCTATCCAGCACCTGGTCCTGAAAATCTCTTTCATTCAGAGTATTTGTCGCTTGTATCAAGCGATCGGCCAGGGTACTCTTACCATGGTCGATGTGGGCAATGATGCAAAAATTCCGGATATGCTCCATGTAACTTTTCTTCCTTCAAAATTTTAGGCTACAAAGATATTTAAATTGATAATAAAGCATTACGAATTTTTTGAAGGGAAAAGAAAATTTAGCAACAGATGCTGTTAGATCCGGGGTTCAATTTCATTACTGTATTTTTAATGATTCTATAGATTATGTTCTACCTGCATCATAGATAATGTTCTATGACAACTATAGATTAAAGTCTATGGGTGTTGTAGATTAGTATCTAATGGTAATTACAGCTTTTATAAGTTTAATAGTCTCCACCTTTCAAAGTCTCTCTCCTTAAGGAAAGAGACTTTGCAGAGTTTGAGTATAAAACTTCGCTTTCTTTATTTTCAGGGAAAATTAAATTCTATTATTTATTATTCAGGACACATGAAAAAAATTGAAGCCCTTGCTTTGAAGTAAATAATAATTTACCTTTGAGGTTTGCTATGCTTTTAATGAAATGTTCCGAATTATAAAGGTTGCTTATTAAAGATGGCTGGTACCCTGTTTCTCAAAGTGGTTCTCACGTTAAAATGAGACATGAGAAAAAGCCAGGATCAATAATATTTCCAAATCATGGGAGTCAGGAATTAGGTAAAGGACTGGAAATGAAAATAAGAAAAGATGCAGGATTATAAGAAAATTGATTATGAAAAGTAAGAAGATAAAAATGGTTGTTGAGAAAACTGAAACAGGGTTTTCGGCATTCTCCCAGGAATACCCAATTTTTACAACAGGACGGACGATCCCCGAATTGGTGAATAATGCTTATGAGGCTGCAAATCTGTTTTTTGAAGATGAAAGAATTACAGTTTCACATGAGGATCTCAAATTCGAAATCGACTTTAAACAGTTCTTTCAATATTACAATGTATTGAATTCGAAGATTTTAGCCTATAAGATAGGGATGAATCCTACCCTACTATCCCAATATGTAAAAGGACATAAAAAGCCTTCTGAAGCACAAACAAAAAGAATCCTGACTGGCATACAACAAATTGGAAGAGAACTTTCGGAGATCAATCTAATCTATAAGGATTAATAGCTATCTGAAAAAAGGATTAAACACGAAGACAGAAAGTCACGAAGAAATATTCGTATCCTTGTGACTTCGTGTTCTAATTGTAATCCTTCCTACTTATTCAAGGTTTTTGCGGTTCAGTAATATCTTTGCGTAATTACGGGCTATTTTATCATCATAATCCTGGTAAGCTTTTTTAACCCACTCCAGTGCTAAATCGGTTTTACCCAAAACTTCGTAGGCGACAGCAATATCGAGGCAAGCACGTCCGGCGGATTTGCGGTTTCCGCGACGTTCGATTTCTTTCCACTTTTCAATGGCATTTTCCCACTCGGCCATTTCAGCAGCCCGGAAAGCGGCCTGGAATTGATGTTTGGTGGAACCTTTGCCTTTTTTGTACATATCGCGCCGAACAGAATAATAGCCTGGCAAAAACCTGGAAACATACTCTTCACCGGCAGCATAGGCCGTATTGGGTAAAGCTTCGGGCGGAGCAACGGTGAGGCCACTGCCATTTCCGTTAAAGGTCAGGTAGCTGGTACTGCGGTATTGGTCCACAATGGTCTTATTGCGGGGATCGTAAAGCCTCCAGTAGCAAAGCACATTCATGCGTACCTGATTGGGCATGGCTGCATTGGGTTTCCCTCCATTCATTACCGCTACCACTTTTTCGGTTACTGCCGTGGCCACCAGGTCCGAATTCGAGTCGAAAGTTTCCAAAACAAGCAATGCATCTACTTTCTCGGTCTTACATACGGTTTCAACAACCTTCCAGTCGAGCAATTCAGGTACATCCCGTGTTCCGGTGCCATAAAAATGCGATTTGGCCGGTATAATAACATTTATGCCCATTCTTCCATTGAGTCGGTCGTAAACTGCCCGTAAGCACTCGTCGGAAGCCCGTTTATCCGAGCCGGCAATTTCGCCAGTAAATATCGATTCAACAGTTTTCTTTTGTTTGTCGTCGGGTTTAGTAAGAGAACGGTTCACAACCGCTATGTAATGAACATCTTCGGGCAAATAAACTGCCGGGTTTAAGGGATAATTCAGTTTAACAAATCCATACTTGCTGCAGCTTGCTGCTATTAACCCTAATAATACAACATAAATACACACTCTTCTCACCATAAATCAAGATATTAGGTTTTGTATTTTGCCTTTACGGTAAAAAAGAATTTAGGTTGGATAGCTAATACTCTATTTGACGAGGTATAACAAAAAAGTAAACCCGGAACACAGCACTGACTGTTCCGGGCTATAACTCTTCTCCTGAATATCAGTTATTTGACAAGTGTCTTAAAGGCACATTCCATCATAATAAAGAAGGATTGTGCTTCGGTTGAAGTTCCCGATTTATCAAAATTTGGTGAGCTGCAGGCGCCCTGTACAATTCCATATTTATCAATTTTAGCTATTGCTCCTTCTCTCATTTTATCAGCTTTAGCTTTATAATCCTTCTCTAGCCAACCGGCCTTAATGCCTGTATAAATAGAAAAAGCAAGCATTTGACCCAGGTTAGTTTCAACAAATGAGCTGCTGTCGTCTATAATATCGTGAAACAACCCATCGGGACGCATGTACTTTATACAACCATCGATTACTTCTTTACCCATGGAAATGAGCCTCTTCCGAAGCTCCACGCTGTCGTTTGGCACCCAGTTAAGTATTTTGGCAATCCCGGCAGCAGTCCATCCGTTTCCGCCTCCCCAAAAGAGTTTGCGGGCATAATCATTTTTCGATTCATCCCACATATGGTAATACATTTTCTTTTCAGGATGCATAAGATATTTACGGAAACCTTCGAGTTGTTTCACGGCTTCTTCAAAATCGCCCATCAGCGCAAGAAACGGAGGAGCCATAAACGAGGCGTCGCTCCATACCTGTTTGGCATACGTAACATGGTGAAGAATGCCATCGCTGGTTTTAGGTGCATCCTTCTTTAAATATTGATACATTCTGTCGGCGGCTATCTTATATTTTTCCTCGCCTGTTTCTTTAAAGGCCAATAAAACAGACTCCCCATTAGAAGCAGGATCGGTTACGCCGGGATCGGAACCCAGAATCCCTAGTCGACCTTCCTTGGTTTGTCGTACCAGGGCATCTTTGGCAAATAATATGGCCAAATCTTTTTTCCCCGCCGCAATTAAAGCCTGGGATGCTGTTCCTTGTTCCCAGGCAGCACGCTGCATGCATAACATTGCCTGAATAGCTTTTTCGACCAGCGGATCGTTTGTTTGAGCGACATTTACAGTTATTTCATGCGGAGAGGCTTTGAAGATTTCTGCTCCCATCACCGGAATGCCAAGACCAAGTGCAGCAATAAATTTCTTTCGTTTCATAATTAGTAGTTAGTTAAAGTTAAATCTAAGAAATTATTTATTTCAAGATTTTTTAGTTGATCCTCTTACTACAAGTCTTGTTGATAATTTGATCTGTTTTACAGGAAGTTCTTCTTCGGCCATTGTTTGAGCCAGTAAAATGGATGCAGCTTCCTGTCCCATCTCAAAGGTTGGATGAACCACAGCGGTGAGTTCCGGTTCCACAAAGTTGGCATGAAAGTCGTCGGTAAAGCCAACAATTGAAATATCATCAGGAATTTGCAGTTTATGCCGTTTTATTTCCTTGAGAGCGGCAAATACTACCATATCGTTAATGCCAAAAAGAGCGTCAGGAGGATCAGGAAGAGCTAAAAGCCTTTTTACTGCTTCGGTTGCCTTTTCCATGTCCATGCCTGAACTTTCAAGTAAATCAAAATCTAAAGGGAAACCACATTCTTCCAGTCCTTTTTTATATCCCAACAAACGCTCCCGGCTGATATTCAAGTTCTCGGGTCCTGAGAGGTAAGCTATCCTCCGGCATCCGTTTTCGAAGAAGTGCATTACAATTTGCCTTGCAGCCTCAATATTATCGACTATTACAGACGAAAACTCATCGGTACGGCAAACTCTGTCGAAAAAAACCAGAGGAATACCAGCCTCCTGCAGCAAATCGTAATGACTAAAATCGACAGTAGCTTTTGAAACACAGGCAATAATACCTTCCACACGCTGATGAACCAGGTTTTCTATACATGCTTTTTCCTTGTCGTACGATTCGTTCGATGATGTAACTACAACATAATAACCGTGCTTACTGGCTATATCTTCTATACCGCTTACAACCGACGAGAAAAAGTGAGTCACAATATCGGGAACAATCACACCAATGGTTTTTGTCTGACGCCGAAGCAACCCCATAGCAAGCGGATTGGGGTGATATTTCATGGTTTTGGCTAATTCCTGAACTTTCTGAGCCATCGACAAGCTTATATCCGGATGATTTTTCAAGGCTCTGGAAACGGTAGAAACCGAAATATTCAGAGCCCGGGCTAAATCTTTTAAGGATGTTTGCTTCTTTGTCATCGTTCCATTATAAAGCTGAAAAATAGTGAAAAATTGAGAAAAAATGTTTCACAGCAGTTTTTTTCTTTCGCAAAGCATTGCGGAAAGCTTTGCGATAAAACTTGCAAACCAGCCTATTGAATAAGTGAAATGTATTATTCAGTTTTGTACATATTACTACCTATTTTTTATGAAGAGAAGTTCAATTGGAAATACAGGCATTGATTTACCTGCGGTAGTTTTTGGGACAAGTGCATTGGGCAACCTTTACAATGCCCTCACCGAAGATACCAAACTGGAGATTGTTTCGGAATGCTTTAAATATGTTCCCAAACCAGTGATTTTCGACAGTGCCGGAAAATATGGCGCAGGCCTTGCACTCGAAATGTTAGGAAAATGCCTTTTAAAACTTGGAATTAAGGAAAACGAGGTAATTATCAGCAATAAGCTGGGTTGGCTGCGAAAAGAGCTGACAACACCGGAACCTACCTTTGAACCAGGTGTTTGGCGCAACCTGAATCACGATGCGTACATGGATATAAGCTCCGAAGGTATTCAGAAATGTTTTGAACAAGGAAACGAGCTGCTAGGCGGAAAATATAAACCTCAGCTTTTATCCATTCACGATCCCGATGAATACATTAATCTTGGAAGCACTCAAAGTGAGAAGGAAAAACGCATTCAGGATATTTTAGAAGGTTACAAAACCCTTTTGCAATTAAAAAAAGAAGGTAAAGTAAAGGCAATAGGGATCGGAGCAAAAGACTGGCGTATTATACATATGCTTTCTTCAAAAATCGATTTCGATTGGGTAATGTTTGCTAACAGTCTCACCATTATGCAGCAACCTGCCGAACTTTTGAAATTTATGGAAGAACTTAACGGCAGAGGAGTTTCCATTATAAATTCGGCAGTATTTCACTCGGGTTTTCTTACAGGGGGAAATTTTTTCGATTATAAACCAGTTTCATCCAATAATGATACTGACGTTAAACGGCTGGCATGGAGAGATGAGTTTTTCAAACTTTGCGAAAAGCATTCCATATCTCCGGCTGTGGCTTGTGTCAACTTTGCCATGACAGCACCCGGAGTTTCTGCTATTTCTCTGAACACTTCCAACCCTAAACATGTTAAATCGAATGTGGCCTCGGTTACAACTCCGGTAAGCCCTGAGTTTTACAAAGAGATGGTCTCACTGGGGTTGCTGGATGCATCGTACCCTTACCTTTAAACATAAACAACTACTGATATGACAGAGCACAAACTAATAAGCAAAGATGTACTGTTTCCGTTTATTCTGGTAACCTCACTTTTTTTCTTTTGGGGCATTCCAAATAATTTAAACGACATCCTCATCAAGCAATTTGTTAAGTCGTTTGAGATTACACGATTCGAAGCCAGTCTGGTACAATCGGCCTTTTATCTTGGATATTTTTTACTTTCGATGCCCGCTGCCATGATTATGCGCAGATTTAGCTATAAGGCAGGACTCGTAACGGGACTATTCCTGTTCAGTTTAGGCACTTTTCTTTTCTATCCGGCAGCGCTGAGCGGACAATTCGGATATTTCCTTTTTGCTCTTTTTGTAATTGCCAGCGGACTGGCATTTTTGGAAACCGGAGCCAATCCATTTATTGCTGTAATGGGCGATCCGCACTCTGCTGCACGACGCCTGAATTTCTCGCAGGCCTTTAATCCTATTGGAGCCATTGCGGGAGTAACAATAGGCACAATATTTATTTTTTCAGGAATTGAATTATCCAATGCTGAAGTGGATGCCATGAAAGTAGCCGGCACCTACGACCAATATCTGCAACATGAAACCATGCGTGTTGTGGCCCCATACCTGGTTTTAAGCGCCGTGACATTTCTCTGGGCCCTGTTAATGCTGAAAACAAAATTCCCTACCATAAAAGAAGATAGCACGGAAAATGAAACGGGAACTTCAAAAGGCGTGTTAGGCCGGCTGTTCCGTAAACCTCACTTTGTAAAAGGTGTTATTGCCCAGTTTTTCTATGTAGGAGCCCAGGTAGGAACATGGAGCTTTTTTATCCAATACGTACAGGATTATACCGGTCAGCCCGAAAAAATTGCGGGATACTTTCTTATAGGTACTCTGTTTGCCTTTGGAATCGGTCGCTTCTCAGCAGCATATCTTATGCGGTTTATGAAACCTGAATTTTTGATGGGAATCTATTCACTCGTTAACATTTTCCTAGTGGCAATCAGTGTAGTTTTTCCAGGATGGGCAGGGCTCTGGGCCGTATTCCTAACAAGTTTCTTTATGTCGCTGATGTTCCCAACCATATTTGCATTGAGCATAAGAGGTCTTGGACAAGATACAAAAATGGGGTCGTCGCTGGTGGTTATGGCTATTATAGGAGGAGCTGCCTTCACCCCAATTATGGGATATATTGCCATTAAAAGTATGGCGCTGGCAATGATTGTCCCGCTGGTCTGTTACCTGTATATTGCCTACTTTGCATTTTACGGTTCTAAAAGCCCTCATCTTCCTGAAGTAACCCAGATTAACTTAAAAGCATCACACTAAATTATGGAATACGTCGAAAAACAGTCGTACACTTCGTTCAAGCGATATTGCAAAACACTTGAACTTCAAAACGATGAAGAATTAATAAAAGCCTACAAACAGGTTCACGCCAAAGGAAATGCCTGGCCCGAAATCACCGACGGCATGCGCGAAGTGGGTATTCTCGATATGGAAATATACATAATAGGTACCCGGCTCTTTATGATCATGGATACGGTTCCCAAGTTCGATCATGATAAAGCCATGGCCGAACTTGCATTGAAGCCACGACAGAGTGAATGGGAAGCCTATGTTTCGAGGTTTCAGAAAACCAGCAGTAGTGCTTCTGCCGACGAAAAATGGCAACTTATGGAACGCATTTACAAGTTAGGAGATTAACAATCAGCATATGAAAATAGACAGTCATCAACATTTCTGGCATTATACCCCGGAAGAATTCGGTTGGATTAACCAACAGATGAATGTAATCCGTAAAGACTTTTTACCGGCTGATCTAAAAGCTGAATTGGATAATGCGGATTTTGATGGTTCCATTGCTGTCCAGGCGAGGCAAAAACCGGAGGAAACTTCCTGGCTGCTTCAACTCGCCTCCAACCATAGTTTTATCCGTGGCGTTGTAGGGTGGGTAGACCTGCGCTCAAAAGATCTACCCGAGCAATTAGAGCTTTTTACCATCAGCAAAAAGTTGGTTGGGGTACGCCATGTAATTCACGATGAACCGGATGACGATTTCATGCTTCGGCCCGATTTTCAGAAAGGAATTAAACAGCTTCAAAAATACGGTCTTACTTATGATATCCTGATTTTCCCGAAACATCTTCCAAATACACTGCAATTTGTAAAAGCCTTTCCCGATCAGGTTTTTATTATTGACCATATTGCCAAGCCCGACATTAAAAATCATGTTCTCAATCCATGGAAGGAAAACATGGAAAAACTTGCAAAATACCCGAATGTACACTGCAAACTATCGGGAATGGTTACCGAAGCAAACTGGAAAGGTTGGAAACAGGAAGATTTTAACCCTTACCTGGAAGTGGTTCTGGAAAACTTTGGAACTAGCCGCGTGATGATTGGATCCGACTGGCCCGTTTGCACAGTTGCCGGGCAATATGTGAAAGTAATGGATATTGTCAGGAATTATATTCAAAATTTATCAGCAACAGAGCAAAGAGCAGTGCTTGGGGAGAATGCCCATAGAATTTATAATATTAAATAGTTAACATACATGGAAGCTTTTGCTATTACAGACAAATACAAAGTTGAAAAAGTAAATATTCCCGAGCCGGAAGTTGGACCAGGTGATATTCTGATTGAAGTTAAGTACATTGGGCTATGTGGCAGCGACATCAACGCCTATCGGGGGTTAATGCCGTTTGTTACATTTCCGCGTATACCTGGTCACGAAATCAGTGGTTTAATTGTAAAAAAAGGAGAAGAGGTTTCATCGGCTTACAAAATTGGTGATGCGGTAACCGTATCACCGTATACCCAATGCGGCACATGTCCATCCTGCCGACAGGGCCGATTTAACTGTTGTGAATTTAACCAAACATTAGGGGTTCAGCGCGACGGAGCTCTAACTCGCTTTATCTCGGTTCCAGCCGAAAAGGTTTATGTCAGCTCTAAACTTTCGGCTCTCGAACTAGCGTTAATTGAGCCATTTAGTGTTGGTTATCATGCTGCCAATCGCGGTAATGTGCGAGAAACAGATATTGTACTGATGCTCGGCTGCGGAACTATCGGAATGGGAGCTCTCGCCGCATCAGTGCGTAAAGGAGCAACTGTAATAGCTTTAGATATTGATGACAACAAACTGGAACTCGCGAAAAAATTCGGAGCCCGTTTTTCAATCAACCCTTCAAAAGAAAATCCCAAAGAAGCCCTGATGAAAATTACAAACAATGAGGGCGCTAACATTGCTATTGAGGCTGCAGGAACTCCTGCCACATTCAATCTTGCGTTGGAGCTGGTGTCTTTCGGAGGAAGAGTAGTAACCATAGGATATTCGAAAGAAGAGACTCCTATAAGAACTCAACTAATTGTGAGCAAGGAATTGGATATTTATGGATCCAGAAATGCTCTCCGGGTTTTTCCATCGGTAATTCAAATGTTTGAACTAAGAGAAAAACCGTATACCGACATGATTACAAGAACTTTCCCGTTTAATGAGACTCCGGATGCCTTTATTTTCTGGAATGAAAACCCCGGCAAAGTGTCAAAATTAATTATCGATGTTCAAAACCATGCATAAACACTTAACTACTATATTATGAATCAATCATTGAAACCAATCTTAACACTCGCTCTGGCCGCAATAATGAGTGCCGGTGTTTCTGCCCAGGAGAGCAAAAAGCAAACCAAGGAGCCTTTCATAACCACCGATGAATCATTTTCAAAATACACTTATCCCGACTGGTTCCGCGATGCCAAATTCGGAATCTGGTCGCACTGGGGCCCACAGGCCGTACCCCGTCAGGGCGACTGGTATGCACGTAAAATGTACGAGTCGGATATGCTGGATTGGAATACAAAACAACCTACAGGAAAATCCAGCCGGGAATATATTTATCATGTGGAACATTACGGGCATCCCTCAAAATTTGGTTACAAGGACATTCTTCCCTTATGGAAAGCCGAACGCTGGAACCCCGACGAACTCATGAAACTGTATAAACGTGTCGGAGCCCGTTACTTTGTAAGTATGGCTGTTCATCATGACAATTTTTTCCTTTGGAATTCGAAAATACACCGCTGGAATTCGGTAAACATAGGCCCTAAAAAAGATGTTGTTGGTTTATGGCAACAGGCAGCAAAAAAAGAAGGTCTCCGTTTTGGAGTTTCGGAACATCTGGCGGCCAGCTACACCTGGTTTCAGGCAAGCCATGGCTATGACAAGACAGGCCCTTATTCAGGTGTACGTTACGATGGAGCAAATCCTGAATTACAGGACTTGTATCATCCGCCTACAGTTGTTGGCGATCATGACTGGTTAACCAAAGATCCCAAAAACCATGAGAATTGGTTCAAAAGCATTACCGAACTCATAGACATGTATAAACCCGACCTGCTTTATTCGGACAGTGAACTGCCCTTTGGTGAAACCGGCCGTAAAATGCTGGCCTACTATTATAACCAGGACATGACCAAAAACCGTGGTAACCTCGATGCCGTTTACACCTGCAAACTTCTCGATTCCAAAGGTCGTTGGGTTCGCGATATCGAACGGGGCGCCAATGAAGGCATCAGCGAATTTCCATGGCAGACCGACACCTCCATTGGCGACTGGTATTACCGCACCGGACAAAAATATATGACCGGAACCGAAGTTATACAGATGCTTGTAGATATTGTTAGCAAAAATGGCAACTTGTTGCTCAACGTGGTACAAACTCCCGAAGGCGACCTGGAGCCTGATGTAATAGCCATTCTGGAAGAAATTGCCACATGGACTGCTGCTAACGGAGAAGGCATTTATGGAACACGCCCCTGGAAAGTTTATGGCGAAGGCCCTTCAACTGTTCAGAACCAGGAAAAAGGTCATTTTGGTGGAGTAAAAGATGTGAGATCCTATATTTCAACTGATATTCGTTTTACAACAAAAGGAGAAACGCTTTATGCTTTTTGCATGAATTCTCCTGAAGGAAACATCGAAATTACCTCTTTGGGAAAACAGAACAACTTAAACAACAAAGCGATAGCCACAGTAAAAATGCTTGGCAGTAAAGCAAAGATTAACTGGAAACAACAAGACAATGCATTAGTCATTAACAAGCCTGCAAATTTACCCGCTTGGAAAGTAGTGACCTTTGCTATTGAGTTTAAGAAGTAAGAGTTGTGTGAAAAGATAACTTTGATTTTTAAGAGGCTGTGTAATTAGTCGATAACCGGAGGTTGAGCCTGTCGAAAGCTCAGTGACCGGCACTTTTTACACAGCCTCTTTCGCCTTAATAATAATTAACAGGTTTAGTTAACTTTGTCATCTGTCAAACTTAACTAAACCTGTATGATATCTACGCTATCTTCAAAATTTTCTTTCAAATCTGTTGTTTTAACCACTCTCCTGCTTATTTCTGCATTTGCAAACGCTCAACATAAGTCCCACTTTAACGTTATTGCATTTTACACCGGTAAAAACGACCAGGCGCACATCAGTTTTGTTCACGAGGCTAACCGATGGTTTGCCATGGCTGCAAAAAAGAATAATTTCGCCTACGATTCTACAAACAATTGGAGCAATCTTAACCCCGAATTTCTGAAGAAATACCAGATAGTTCTGTTTCTTGACTCTCGGCCGGAGGAGCCTGCACAACGTTCAGCTTTCGAAAATTATATGAAAAACGGCGGTGCCTGGTTTGGATTTCATTTTGCAGCCTTTGCTCTTACGCCCTCATCCTATCCGCAAAACTGGGAGTGGTATCATAACGAATTCTTAGGATCGGGACAATACAAAGGAAATACATGGCGGCCTACCAAAGCTGTTCTGAAAGTTGAAAATAAACATCCAGTTACAAAAAGACTTCCAGCCAAATTCACCGCCAGTCCAAACGAATGGTACAGTTGGGAAAACGATTTAAGAAAGAATCCGGATATCTCGGTTCTTTACTCTATCGACTCATCCAGCTTTCCGCTGGGAACAGGGCCTAAACCTCACGAAATATGGCACTCGGGTTATTACCCTGTAGTTTGGACAAATAAAAAGTACCGGATGATTTATATGAACATGGGGCACAATGACATCGACTATGAACATAGAACCAACAAAGAGTTATCGTTCACTTTTGATAATGAAGATCAATGCCTACTAATACTTAACTGTTTGAACTGGCTGGTAAAAAAGTGAAATCTATCTATTTCTTCCTAAAAATCAGATAATTCATTCCTTTAATCAATTCCACATCCACCAGGTGAAAGTTACTACGGGCAAATAAATTGCGGAGCATTTCAGTATTAAGCCGTAACTTACGGTAACAAGAGATTTTCTGCACCCATTCGACATTCTGCCTTTGATGCAGAATGTCGGTTACTTTCACATATTCGGGGAAATATTCCAGAAAGCAGGTCAAAATCCGGTTATCATCCGACCGCGCAGGTATAAACCGTTGTTCGTCGATAAGTTCCCTTGTCAGATCTCTGAAAGAAACAATAAACACTGCCTCATTTTCGGAATAGCGGTAAACATTTCTAAGCAGTGAGTCAATATGATCAGTCGATTCGAGGTGAGTAATCGTGTCGCCCATGCAAACGATCAACTCGGGCGAATATTTGAGGTAGAAAATTGAATCAGTAAAGTCCCCGTTAATAATTTCAATATCCAAACCTGCAGCGTTACTAACTAATTCGTCTGTAAGAAGATTTGTGAAGTCGATTGCCTTAACAGAAAACCCAAGCTTAGCCAGCGAAACAGACTGTATTCCATTCCCTGCACCCAGATCCAGGGCTACTTTGTTCGACTTAGGAAATATGCAGTGTTTAGTAAAATATTCCTCCTGTTCCTTTTGACGGGCGTTAAAATCGCCCAGCATCCAGGAATAAAAACTTCCGAGATGGTTCTCGTAGTGGTCTTTTACATTCATATCAAAGGCTTTTCGAGTAGTAAAATTCGGAAATTTCCCCGAAAGTCAGCCGGGAGATCCGAAATAATTCTTAAACCAGTTTGTGCAACAATTGGTTCAAAACTACGTGTAATATCGCTGAATAAAAGATTCGTAACCGGATTCAATAACCTCCTGATAAGCGATAATTTATGGTTTGCAGGAACAAATTTGTCGAACACCGAAATTTTGCCGCCGGGTTTCAGCACCCTTTCGGCTTCACACAGGCAGGTAACAGGATCGGGAATAACAGCTAATATCAGATGCAGAATCGCCTTATCGAAATAATTGTCAGGGAATTCAAGTTTTTGGCCATCCATAATCCGGGCATCCAGTTGGAGTTTTAATGAATTATTGCGATGCTTTATCCGCTGCACCATAGACGGAGTAATATCTGTTGCTGTAACCACGCACTCTTTAGGAATGTATTCCAGATCGAGACCTGTCCCTGCGCCTACCAGCAAAATTTTCTCGCCGTCCTTCAAATTCAGGTCTGCAATGGCTTTTTTTCGTGAAGAACCGAATATTTTCCCCACCCAGTCGTAAACAGGGGTGTAAAAGGTGTATCGCAGCTTATTCCAATGATTTGTATTTACTCTCATAACAACTTATAACATAAAAAAACGGGGCTGAATAACTTATTTCAACCCCGTTAAAATTATGAAATACATTTACTTTTGCGAAAATGTATTAAAAGAATGTGAGTTAATTCTAACTTAATCTTGTTGTTTCTCTTGAAACAAAAGCTCTATCCTTCTGAAATAAAGAGTGGTTGTAGCCTCAAAACCCGATTCAGTACCAATAATAACCCACAGGAAACCATTACTGTCAGTTGTCGCACTAATGGGAACCGATTTGTTAGTACGTTGTATCAAGGTAAATACCGTTGTTGTATCGCTTACCCCAACATTACCAATCACTTTCATGTCGTTACCCGATTGTTGCTGATTGCCCTTATCGATATTCATTAAATAATCGCCATTCTCAGCAACTTTTTTGGGCTCTTTGTTAGTCGCTCCAACTTTAATTACAACGCTTTCGCCCGGGGCTCCACCTACACCAACGGCATTGGTTGGAGCTTTGGAGGCAATTTCGACTCCAAACGCTATATCGTAAGTTGTATTGGGTCTAAGACCAGAGACTTTCCGTTTGATAAACATAAACAGATCGTCGCTATGGTTATTACCCGAAAGTTTCAAAGATTTAACATTTGTATTTAAAGGAGCGGGCAAAGGGGCATGCGCAAACTGAAGCTCGTAGAACACTGAATCGGTTACCGGGTAATCGGCGAAATCGCCCATCCAATTATGCGTACCGGTATTAAACTCGAATGTAAGTCTGCTTTGACCAAGATTATCGTTATCATCTTTCAAACACGAAGATAAAACAACACCACTTAACAATAAACCAGTTATTATTCTTGCTTTCATAACATCTACTTTTAAAAGTTTTGAATTAGATGCTATGGAAAATCAATAGTTGCGTGGTTCTCCAAAAAATTTCACAATTTTAAAATGCTATACCGGCATTCGTTCCCTAATTGATTATTTTTTATAATAGCATTTTTAAACAATGCATCAAATTTAAATCCGGCCTTATCCAAAACACGTCTTGAAGCAATGTTGAAATCGAACACACATGCATAAATACGGATGATATCCAGATTTTCAAAACCGTATTTTACAATTAATTGAACTGCTTTAGTGGCAATGCCCTTGTTCCAGAAAGGCTCTCCCAGCCAAAAACCTAGTTCAGCACTCAAACGGTAAACATCGTATTGTTTCACAAGACCAATTATTCCTGCGAATTCTCCATTATACTCAATAGCAAATGTAAGAACCGGATCCTCACCTTCGCACACTGCTATAAAGTTCCAAGCATCCTGAAGAGCGTAAGGATGCGGCATTGTGTCACGAACGTTATTCCAGATTTTTCTATTGTTGGCCAGTGTTGCAATAGCACTGGCATCATTAACCGAAAGTGTTCTGAGGGTTATTTCATCATCAGTTAAGTAAACCATAGAAGCAAAGCTTTTAAATCCGTAAAATTAATTAAAAACTGCAACTCTAAAACAATTAAAAATACCCGAAAAAGGGGATGAACTCAAATTAAAGGCATCGTACTTTTGACCAACAATAACCAAAAAATATTATTATGAGATCATTGAATTTACTTGCCATTACTTTCCTGTTAACCTTCACCCTCTCGTGCAAAACAAAAGGGCCTCAAACAGAAGATCAAACAGTGACGGAACAAAAGAAAGAGCTAACCACCAAAATTGGGAAAAACAAATACGAAATCAAATCGGGAATAGTTGAATATAAAACCCAAACTATGGGCACCGACGTTGTTCAAACACTTTACTTCGAAGATTATGGCGCTAAAGAAGCCAATGAAATAATAATGGAAATTGCAGGTATAAAGTCGAACACCCGCAGTATTACCAAAGATGGCTATATGTACAACCTCGATCTCACAACTAAAACCGGAACCAAAACTAAAACTTTTGCAGCCAGTGGAGCCGACATCAACTTTAGTGAACTCACTGATGAAATGGTAAAACGTATGAATTTGAAAAAAATTGGATCGGAAGATTTTGCTGGTAAAACATGCGACAAATATACCATCGACTATACTGATTTAAGTATGAAAGGCTCATTCCTGGTTTGGAAAGGAGTACCATTAAAATCAGAAGTGGACCTGAGTACCATTCACACTACCATGGTAGCAAAAAATTTTCAGGAAAATGCTGATGTACCTGCTGAAAAATTTGAAATACCAACCGATTTCAATATTACTGAACAATAGCAGCAAATAAGTCAAAGCTCATATTACACGTCCGACACATAACCTAATATTTACATCCATGAAACAGATAATCAGAAAAACAGGAATTCTTGGGCTTTTCCTGGTTTTTGCCTTCCCATTGATTGCCCAAAAAATTAACGTACCTAAAAAAGTTGAAACACAAACCATCAACCGTGCGAACAGGCGAACAGATCAGGCTATAAGCAAAGGGCTCGATGCTGTTGAAGGAGGCGTTAAAGATGCCTTTAAAAAAGATGAGAAAAAAGAAGAACCTAAAAAGGATGAAGCAAAAAAAGACAATACCTCGATTTCGAAAAGCGAAAATTCTCAGGGTGGAAAAACTGATAACCAGGTAAAATCTGGCGATGACAACCCGCCATTGGCCTCCTATTCGAATTACGATTTTGTTCCTGGCGATAAGGTAATTTTATTTGAAGATTTTTCACAGGATGCAGTTGGAGATTTTCCTGCACTGTGGACCACCGATGTTGCAGGTGAAATAAATAAGGTAAATATTTCACCAGGAAACTGGTTTAATTTAAATAGTAAGGAAGGAACCTACTGGTTTATGCAGGATATTGATTTCCCTAAAAATTTTATACTCGAGATGGATATTATTCCTAAAAAAGATGGTGGACGATATGCAGCCGACATAGTCTTCTTCGGGGAAGCCAGCCATAGCGAAATGGATAAAAATAATGATCCGGGAATATGTGGCCTGCATGTATCGGTCGAAAAGAATATATGGGAAACAAGGGGTTACAAAAAAGGAGTGCAGGAAAAACTGACGGGCTCATCGACCAACAACCTGGTTGAACAGGAAAAAGTAAATCATGTTATTGTTTGGGTGCAAAACCGCAGGGTGCGTATTTACCATAAAGGGGGAAAAGTATTGGATATACCTACCAACATTTTTGACGGAAGCAAGTTTTCACGTTTGTGCTTTAAGTTATACAGGGGAGCATCGGCCGGATCGTACATCTCAAACATTAAAATTACAAATGCTGCTCCCGACACCCGCAACAAACTTCTCACCGAAGGTAAACTTGTGACCTACGGTATCTATTTCGATGTAAATAAAGATGTTGTAAAACCCGAATCATATGGAACTCTAAAGGATATAGCTACCATTTTGAATGAGGTTCCTGATGTTAAAGTTAAGATTGTTGGCCATACTGATGCCGATGGTGATGCGGCTAAAAATCTCGACCTTTCGAAACGTCGAGCAGCCGCAGTAAAAAACGAACTTGTAAAAAACTTTGGGGTTGATGCCGCACGGCTCGAAACAGATGGCAAAGGTAAAACAGAGCCGGTAGCTCCAAACGATACCCCGGCAAACAAGGCTCAGAACCGGAGAGTTGAGTTTATAAAACTATAGTTCATCACAACATAAAAAAACCGGAGTGAAATCCGGTTTTTTTATGCTTTTATTGATAATTAACCTAAGTCCGAAATTCTTTCGAGTTTAGCAATGTCCAGAATTTTTATTTTGCGGCCATCAATGGAAATTACTTCTTCACTGCTAAAAGCCGACAAGGTGCGAATTGCATTGGACGTTGTCATATTCGAAAGGTTAGCAATATCTTCGCGTGAGAGATAAACTTTTATTGTTTTCTCGTCCTTTTCCAAACCATAAGTGTCCTTCAGAAATAATAACGATTCGGCTAAACGTCCGCGGATATGCTTTTGAGTTAATGTAACAGTGCGGAAATACGAAAAACCAAGTTCGGTTGCAAAAGATTTGATAATACTCAGGCTCAAATCGCTGCTGCGGTGCAGTAATTTGTAAAGGGTATCCTTATCAACGCTACATACAGTAGAGTCCTCAATGGCAACAGCCGAAGCATGATGGTTTTCTTCAGCAAATAAAGCCCGGTATCCTATAAACCCAATTGGTTTAGCCATACGTACTATTTGCTCTCGGCCGCCCACACCTTCTTTAAAGACTTTTACTTTCCCTTCCGAAAGGCAAATGAGACTGACGGGCTTATCACCCTCTTTAAAAATGTAGTCGCCCTTTTTATAAAAAGCTGCTGTCAGTCCCGACCGCAAAAGCTCTTTTTCTTCGGGCTGCAGAACACTGAAAATCGATTTTTTATCTTCAAGGAATTCCCTGCAAACTTCTTCTGTATTTAGCATTCGCTTTGTTTGTGTTGAAAAACATACAAAAATATAAAAATTATTTCTGAAAGCTGTCAAAGTGGGCTAAATTTCTTTTTATGACTCAAATGATTAAAGTCATTAAAAGGTTTTGCTGTACATCTCCCGAAAATAAACCTGGAAATATTAAATGAAAGTCCCTATTGTGCCTGCGTTCACAATAAGTCATAACCATATCTTAAAGATATCCTGGCGGGAAGCTTATTGAGAAAATTACGTTTCTCAGGTTTTTCTAAAAAATAACCCCGAGCTTAATCAGTAAATTCTGCAACACAACCTTATCAGCACCACGGTTTGTTACATCGGTAAACCCGTTCATGTAAACAAGACCGGTGGTAAGTCGGGTATTGCCTCCGATACTGTATTCTATCCCTCCGCCAATATGGTAACCCAAATTAATAAGGTTTATCTCCTTGCTGATATTATCGTTGTCAATTCCTCCCTGATTGGAAACCCCTGTGGCTTTTATGTTTACCATAGCATTCAACCCCAACTGCCCATAGAAAGTTGTGTAGCCAATTTCGTTAGTGAGAAGTTTCATCCCTATTGGAATGTGCAGATACTGCAATTTATAAGTAACTTTAGTGTTTTCGGGAAGGTTGATAGTACCCTGATTGGTTCTGATTGTTGATGCAGGCTTAAACAACAAAGCTCCACCAGCATTGTGAATGGAGAGACCGGATGTGATGGCATAATTTGGAGCAAAGAACCTGTCGACCGTGAGGCCAATATTAAATCCCAGCCGGTTGCCTTTGGAATCCACTGAGCTCACATCTGGGTTTAACCACGAAATTACAGGATCAACTGTAATTCCAAAGCGGAAATTCTTCTCCTGTGCAATAACCGGAAAAGAAATTAAAATCGATACAAAGTATAATATAATTCTCTTTTTCATATTCATCGGGTTTTTTAGATTTGCAGTGCGACAAAAATAAGACTTTATAAAAGATAAATACTTAAAATGTAACCATGTTGAAAAGATTTTGTTTGCCGGTATTCATTAGCATTATAACAATAATAAACGCATGCAAACCCGATGGGGGAAAAACTTCATCGGAAACAGCATCCGAAAGTTCTGAAAATAAAGATGAAACCGTGCACCTCAGGGTGAGCAGGTTCGAAAAAGATCTGTTTGCAATTCCTTTCGATTCGGTTGCCGAAAAACTCCCGGCTCTTAAAGAAAAATACGGACCATTTCTCGATATTTTCTCTTCACGGAGGGTGATCAATATTGGAAAGCCCAGTGATCCTGAATATCCGAAAAATCTTAAAAGCTTCATTACCGACCGGTACATGTTTCTTACCTACAAAAAGGTAATGGAAGTTTATCCTGACCTTAACGTGCAAACAACGGAAATTGAGGAGGCATTCAACAAATATCATGAGATCTTCCCTGAAAAAGCAGTCCCACATATATACACGCTTATCTCGGGGTACAACCAATCTATTATTACTGCGGACACTATGCTGGGTATAAGTTTGGATAAATACCTGGACCAGAATTGCGAATATTACAGCAACCTTGGACTTCCGTTTTACCAACGGCGTCTTATGAATAAAGAATACCTTACAACGGATGCCCTGAGAGGATGGTGTTACAGTGAATTCCTTTTTAACGATTCGGCTGAAAACGTGCTTACAAACCTACTTTACGAAGGGAAAATTATTTACCTCACAAAACAACTCTTCCCCGAAAAGCATGACACAATCATTTTCGGATATTCGTCCAAACACCTCAACTGGGTCAAACAAAACATTGAGCCTATGTGGACTTTCCTGATCGAAAAAAAGCTAGTATTCTCAACCGATTACATGACCATTAACAAACTTATAAATCCAGCACCTTTCACGGCTCTTTTCAACAACGAATCGCCCGGAAGGGCCGCTGTTTATGTTGGATATCGCATTATCGATTCGTATATGCGCAACAACAAAGTTTCTATACCTCAGCTTATTGCCGATGAGAATTACCAGGGAATACTGGAGAAATCGAAATTTCAGCCCAAATGAATGAAATGAAGGATTGAAATATTGATACTTACTGCATTTATTGAATAACTGAATTAAGAACCTCGCAACGGGTATCGGCATGCATGGAAATGGCCGGATACACCGGATACCATGAGCCTCCGGTATTATTGCGGATCATCGATTGGTCGATGCGGATATTTCCTGAATGATCGTTAGTAACAAAAAATATGGCAGAGCCATGCTGAATGACTTTGTTCTTTTCGATTTTTGAGCCGAGAATAGATAAAGTCATGGTATTGCCATCGTTATAAATAGCACCCCCGCTCCCACCTCCTGGAGTTCCGCCCTTAGCCGGATTGCCTCCGTTTCCTATTGCACGGTTATGCGAAAACAAACTATTGATAATTGTCCAGGAAACGCCGATGCTGCTTATGGCGCCTCCATTGGAGCCAAAATTGCCATAACCTTCGGCTCCACCAAATGTGCAGTTCACAATATAAACCGGTAAATTATTATACTGACTGAAAACCCTTATAGCTCCACCACCAACATCAGGGCCCAGGCTATCGCAGGTGTTATTAAAAAACCTGCAATTCACAGCCTTGAACCTTCCTCCGCGCACCCACACAGCACCGCCACCGGTGTATTGTTTGTCGTTACGCGAATTCCCATCGGCAAACGTCAGGTTTTGGATTGTGAGTCTCGGAGTTTCCTGGTTCTGACAGTGAGAAGTAGTCCAATGCTGGACCTGGTCGCAGGTATTCATGTAAAGAATCCGAGTTTTTCCGGCACCGCCCAGGGTGATAAGTCCTTTGCCATCGATCACAATGTCGGGACTGGCATCGTTAAAAACTTTGGCAGGCTTATCCATCACAATGGTATGAGGATTTGGCCCGCAATTAAAAACAATTTTACCACCTTTGGCTACTGCATCCACAAAAGCCTGGCAGGTGCAGCTTTCGGGGGTACCGTTCCCAACAACCCGATCAGGTGTGGACACATCAATTGGTGCAGCTTCCACAGGTATGGGATATTTACCATCGGGGTTGCCCGCCGGAGGTCCCGCGTGTGGATTCGCCAACGGATTGATGACTTCGACGGAATTGCCATTGTTATCTTTGGAGCATTGGGTGAAAAGCAACGCAATAGCGCAATAAAGAAATGCTGCTACTCTCGTCTTCATTATGATTTTTTTTGTATAGATTTCCATTCCATCAGGTTTGTAGGTATTTACTTAACGTATATAACCAATTTTTATTAGAGTAGTGGACTTGTAATCAGCAATAAAAATTCTCAGATTAATATACAGCAGGATAAATTAGAAATTTTAATACCTTTGATAGTATCAAATGATACTATCAAAAAATTATATGAAACCTCCCTATGAGATTACAGGCAGAATTTTAAGTTTAATTTCCTCAATATCAGAAAAAATTGGGGAGATAAAATCGGCACGTTTGGTTAAACCACCAACAGAACTGAGAAAACGAAACAGGATAAAAACAATTCAATCTTCCCTTGAAATCGAAGGCAACACACTTACAGTTGAACAGATTACAGATCTGTTAAATAAAAAAAGAGTGTTAGCCCCTAAAAAAGATATTATAGAAGTTAAAAATGCTATTGAAGTTTATTCCATTTTGGATGAACTTAATGCATTCGAAATGGAGTCGTTATGTCAAGCGCACAGTATTCTCATGAAAGGCTTGATCGAGAATGCGGGAAAATTCAGAAGATCGTCCGTAGGGATAGTAAGAGGAAGTGATATTGCCCACATTGCACCTCCAGGAGACTTAGTGTTACCCTTAATGAAAAATTTATTTAAGTATTTGAAAGAAGATGAGGATTTAATACTTATAAAAAGCTGCGTTTTTCATTACGAGTTTGAATTTATACATCCATTTATCGATGGAAATGGTAGAATGGGAAGATTGTGGCAAACCATGATTCTAAAAGAATATTCCCAGGTTTTTGAATATTTAGCTATTGAAAGTCTTATTAAAGAGCGTCAACAAGATTATTACAATATACTCGGCAAATCCGATAATCAAGGTAGCTCTACAGGCTTTATTGAGTTTATGCTGGATGTAATTAATACCGCACTCGAAGATTTATTAAGGACGCAAAATCTGACAGTCTCCAACCTGGATAGAATTGATTTATTTAAAGATATAATAGGGACAAAAATATTTACGCGTCAGGATTATTTGCGGCATAACAAAGAAATTTCACCTGCAACTGCAAGTAGAGATTTAAAAGAAGCTGTTGAAGGATTGATTCTTGAAAAAACAGGCGATAAAAGATTAACAAAATACAGATTTAAAGTGTAACACAACCCCATCACTCCTACCCAATTGCATGTACCAACCTTACCGCACATATCAGCAAGTGTCCGTCTCTTATCAATTCCAGATTGCTATAGACTTCTTTCAGGCTTACCCATTTTAGCTCGTTATTTATTGATTCCAGTGTAACCACATAAGGATAAACCTGCTCGGGAGTCACTCCAATGCTGGGGAAGAATTTTTCTCCCAGCCGGGAGAAGGATTTAACTTTGTTTCCGCTGATATCATTGTAAAGGATAAAATTTTCGAGGTCGTTGAACGAGACAATATCCTTGGAGAGCCTGCGTGCCGGAGCTACCGGGATAAAACTGTTTCCGGTATGGAGCTGGGGTACCGGTAAGTGACGGCATTCAAGCCCGATAAAAATTTCTCCTTTATACTTTGTTACCGGCAGTGTCACCAATGTGTTAATGCTAGTATGCTGTGGTGCAACAAATTCGAGAATACCGGAACTATCCAACACCCCTGCTTCAGTAAACTTAGCCCTGAATTTTCTTAAGTAACCGGCAGACTCATTCGTTGAAACGAACCTTTTTTCGTTAACTTCCAGCAAGTCTTTCAATAAGGTAGTTTCAGATAATGCCTGGTTTTCGATTTCGATCTTTTCGCCCAACCATGGGGGTAAATCCATGCCAAGTCTTCTTATCAGATTATAAATATTCAACTCTAACCGCGCTTCGGCCAAAGCACCTGTCTGGGCTGTTTTTAGCAACTGAATGGCATCATAAGGCCGTACTGAACCTGAATGTGCAAAGCCTGAAATATTGATCCGTGGCGATATTTTATCCATACTGCGGGGATTTATCTTCACAAGAACCGATTCTACTTTTTCGTCAATTCCTCCGGGTGAGGTGAAAAATTCAAGCGATTTCTGAACTTCTTCAACGTCGGAGGAGGAGATTCCCGTTCTTTCTTCCATAATTTTATCAGGGGAATTGCCATTTGATGCAGTCAAACCCTCAATAATATAACCGCTGTAATGTTTTCCATCAATTATTGGACTATCGGTTTCAACAGTGGCAATGGGTCTAGAATAACCGTGCTTGGCGAGTACCTGCACATTGCCATTTTCAACAAAATACGTTATGATGTCAACGACTGAATGGGGCCGCTGCACAACATCGTAGGTCTTCAGGGCTATTGCATCCAGCCAAGAACTGAATCCCAGAAAAGGACATTCTTTCTCAGGTAAATGACGAACAAGATGCAGACGAGTTCCTCTTCCTGTAACCTTTTCTCCGGCTATCAGATAATTTGTCGGCGGAAATCCAATGGGTTCGTTATTCAGATTGAAAAGAGACACCTGTCCGCGGTACCGGTTTCTTATAATCCATGGGTTATAGACAGGATGCGAAACTATGGTACGCAAACCAAGACTTGCGAAAATATCTTCAAACTCTTTTTGTGTAAAGTATCCATATTCCTCCTGCAGCTCTATTTCCCAGTTCTGGTAATAATCCTTGCGGCGGATAAATTCAACGGCATCGGCATAAAAAAGTCTGAAATACCGTAGTCCGTTCCGTGTGGGAAGTTCTTCCAACGGAAAGCCTCTCTCTTCGCGATGAGACAATGAGCGCGCCAGTTTAGAAAAGAGCAGCAATAGTTCTGCATCGGTGGGTCTGGAAGGATGAGGAATGTCGCTTACATGCAGAATTACCTCCATCTCGGGAGGTTTAACAAAATCGCGGACAACAATAATTCCACCCGGAGCAAGCAATTCAGTTTGCCGCTTTAGCGTGCTATAAGCCCGGTAAGGATCGTAACCATTGAAAGAAGTAATATGATGAATGGACGAGCAATTGAAAAATCCATGCACGCTGCCTTTTTCGAAAGAGGTAAGTTTTTCACCGTCATCAGCCCGAAAGGTGAGGTTAGGCTGGGAATATGTTTTGGAAGCGATATCGACCATCTTGGGATTGATATCCACTCCAATTACCTGAAGCTTTGGAAACAAGTGAGCGAGAATGCTGGAACTGGTACCCGATGCCATCCCTACATCCACAATTGTATTTCCGGGATTGGGATCGAAAAACACACTCGCCGAGGCAACCTTTTCGACCGAGACAGCATCCATGGCCGTCAGGTATTTTTGGTAATCGGTCTGTGAACCCCTGTCCTGGGTTTGATAGGTACTATTTTGCATGGAACTCTGATATAACTTCTATTTTTCCAACAATTTGCCGGTTAAATTCTTCAAGATTTTCGGCTGGGATCCAAAGTTCATTATGGATCTCACCTCCCACATTCTGAACTTTAAACTGCATCAAATAATTTTTTTGTATTTCAAATCGGGTTACGTACCCTGATCCGCTTGCTTTTACATTCCAGTCCCGGGCAATTTGTTCAGCATATTCCTGGTTTAGCACAGGATAAAAAATTGGTTGTTGGGGCAATCGAGGAGGAAAAGCTTTCCAGCCCGACTCGTTAATCAATGAAAGCTCCTTGGGGCCAACTGGACGATATAAAATAGCAGAGTTCTTTTCTTGATTGAATTGACAATATTTTTCAAGCTGCAACATTCTTCTAACTTCCATCAGTGCAAACCCCAACAGGTTCAGACCCCGCCATTGGGTTGGGTCTTCAACTACTTTGTTGTCTTTTGCCAAACCAATTCCCCATATAAAATCAACCGGACTGGCTTCCACAAGAACGCGATCACCCGTTTCAAGAAGATAATCCTTCAAATCAGCATTTTGGGTAAACTTATGATAGTTCCCATCCACCACAATTTCGAACCGTTTCTTAACCCAGGTTTCTTCATCAAATCCTTTAATCTCACGCCCAAGGCTTTTAACTTCACCAGGATGAGTTGCTGAAAGGATCCTTTCTGCAATTTCGTTATCACCAAAAAGACGGGCTTTTTCAGCCATCATCCAGTGTTCGGCGGTGGAATAGGTAATATTATCCACGGTAAAAGGTGAGGCGAACCACTGACTAAAGCAAAATGGTCCGACTGTCAGGTTTTTGCCAGGAGTATGTCCCCAGAAAAACAGGTATTTAATTCTTTCTCCAGCCTTTATAACTTTCAGGAGATCTTCAACCGTAGAAATGCTCATTGTGGGTTGGGTTGCCAAGTTTAATAAACTTCCAAGATATTCAAACTTTTTGAATTGTAAAAAGACGGTTCACTCAAAGGGATCACCTTTTTTACGCAACAATATTTCCTATATATTTACATAATCTATATTTCATCTGAAATGAGCGATAAAATAATCTATTCCACCCAAAACTCAGAATATCTGGCTGGAGAAATTGCACAAATTCTTAATATTCCTTTCGGGAAAATTGATTGGGTGCAGTTTGAAGATGAAGAATTTGAAATCCAGGTATGCGACCGGTTAGCGCCGCTGAACAAGCATGTGATTATTGTTGGCTCAGCCGAAAATCTGCGTTATTATGCTGATCTTGCCGACCTTGTAAGTACTTTCAAACAACAGTACCGGGCATCGGTTGTCGATATAATTGTTCCATACATCGGTTATTCCACTGCCGAACGTTCAAAGCCCAATACCGGAATATGCCCCAGGGGAATTTACAGGGTCCAAAGCCTTTTTGATGCACTGCCCCGAAAAGTGACATTTTTCGACCTTCATGCCGATGGCATTATGAATGTGGGAGGTCGTAACGGCATTGCAGAGCATCTGTATTCCGAATCACTTGTAGTGGAGATTATCAATGAAATGAAACAGGAGAATCACGACCTTATTCTGATATCTCCCGACGCCGGCAGGGGCAAATGGGTAAAATCACTGGCCGACAAAACGGAGCTTCCGCATGATATTATGAGTAAGGACAGGTATGATATCGATAAAGTTAAACTGGAAGCCGCCTCGGCAAAAGTGAAGGATAAAGTTGTAGTTATATTCGACGATATGATTCGCTCGGGCAATACTGCCATTAAAGCTGCAGAACTTATTATGGAAGCTGGTGCAAAAGAAGTCCGGATGATTGCTTCTCATGCCGTTCTCCCTAAAACCGATACCGTAGATGCCGAAAAGAAAATGCATTATTCGTCTATCTCGAAAATTTATGTCACCAATTCACACTCACGGTCTCAATCCATCAATTCCCCAAAATTTGAAGTAAGGAGCATTGCAGGAATTCTGGCTGGTTCAGTTTGCTAATTTGACATCGTAAATTAACAGAGTTCGACCGAAGGCCAGCGCGCGCAGACCCGCAGCAAACCTGAATTTACTTTTTCAGAATTCTCTCCTTTAGCCTTAAATACTCTCTTGTAAAATAAAATCCATTCTGCGACTCTCTCAGGTCGAAGCCAAATGCACGCTTTGTGACAGTTATAATTGGCGGTGCCTGTATGCGTTTGAAGTAGCTGATTTTAAACAATCGCCATTTATGCTCCAGGTCGGCAATAAAGGATGCTGCATCTTTAAAATAGCCATCAATAAGTTGCTGGTCGCATTTGATGGTTTGCCCAAGTGTACCGCTGATATAATATTGAAGTATTTCCTCAGGATCAAGGCGGAATTCTGTAAAGGCTTTTACCAGTTTATCATGGTAAGGATAAAATATAGGATCGCCTTTGCCTTCATCCACATTCTGGTCGGGGCTCAATTCGGCCGATGCCGGAATGTTGAAAATGGTTGCCGGAACAACTTCCTTTTCTTCGTTGATAAACCGTGCCAGATCGTATACTTCCATTTTGTAAAGGTCGGCAATAGGAGCCAAAGCGCCGTTTACATCGCCATAAAGCGTTGCGTAGCCAAAGGCTGTTTCGGTTTTGTTACCATTATTCACAAATACTGCTCCTAAACAGGATGCTACTCCGGCCAGAACACGCGAACCACGGTCCCGAGCCTGAATATTTTCCTTATTTAATCCCGACAACAGCAAAGGTGTTGTGCTATTGGAACCATCGAGTCTCGTAAACACAGCCGACTCTATTTCTCTGATGGTATTTTCGTAAGAATGCTGGATTGGAATAGATGTATAATGAATTCCCAGGTTTTGCGCCAGCGTTCGTGCCGCTCCTTTGGTAGTTTCGGAGTTAAACTGCGAAGGCATGTTAATGGCATACACATTTTCAGGCCCAAGTGCTTTAGCCAGCAATGTAGCGCTCAAAGCCGAATCAATACCGCCACTTAAGCCAATCACAACTTTTTTATTTGGAAAACTTTCGAAAAACTTACGGATACCAAAAATCAAACCCGCATAAAGTTCTTCACGGTCGCGCTGCACGCTTAATTCCCGATTGACAATACTTCCGTTGGATTCTCCAAAAAGGGTCGCTTTGATGGTTTCCTCGGTATAATCTTTGGCAACTTTGTGCAGGGAGCCATCGGGATTATAAATGGTGGAATTGCCGTCGAAAAGAAAAATATTTTTGCCGTTGTTCTGAATTCCAATGTTATTGGCATAAATAAAATACACCGGTTTTGCTTTGATCCTGTCGCGCACTACCGAATGGCGCTTGTTGTTTTTGCGCCACGTCCACGGAGAACAGGATATGTTGATTATTGCCTCAGCTCCTTTCTGCAAAAGAATGTCGATGGGATTGATGGTGTAATCGTCACTCCACATGTCCTCACAGAGAATCAGACCGAGTTTCCGAATATTTCCGTTGATATTTACCTCGAACGGAGAAATAACATCCTGCACCGGTTCATTTAAATCCTGCGCTATTTTGCGGCCAGAATAGAAGTGGCGCTCGTCGTCGAACTCCCGGTATTTGGGCATCAGTACCTTGTGGAATTTCCCTTCGCCAACATACTCACCATTCTGAGCAATAAAAGCTGAATTATATTTACGGATGCGGCCATCCTCGCTCCTGAGAGAAAAATCGAGGTCGATATTTCCCCATATCGCAATGATATTCTGCGTAGCGTTCCTGATCTCTTCGTTATAAGCAAAGCAATCTTTCACAAAAGCCGAATTTTCCCATTCGTCGCCCAATAAATAACCGGGCACGGCCATTTCAGGAAAAACAATGATATCGTCGCCTGCTTGCCTCGACTTTTCGATTTCGGTCAAAATCTTTTTAACGTTGAAATCGGGATGTCCCGGCTTAATATCCAACTGGGCTACAGCAATTTTTATGGGAAGAGAGGATGACATTAGAAATTTCAAATAAAATTAAACACTGACAAAGCTAAATATTTTTGGTTGTTTTGAACAAAATAGGGTATTAAAGAAAAGAGCAAACTCTTTAAAATTCACGTTTGTACCTTTATCTCTTAAGAAACAGTTGTCAATAACCTATTATTTAACAGCCTATTTCTCCTACTTTCTTTGGGAAAAGAAAGTAGGCAAAGAATCCTTGACGGCGGAAACGCGCTCCCTCTCGTGCCTCGAGTCCGCTTGAACGGTCCGCCGCCAGCAAGGAATTTCGGCTCACGGCTTCGCCGGGCTTCGACTCAGATGTCTATGAAGCCCTATTTCATGTTTCTCATCATGAGAAAAGTAAATATTTAAAATTATTTGACGCTTAAAGAATTACATCTGCAGATTTTGCAAACTGAATTCCCATGCTTTTTGCACGTGCATAAATGTGATCGGCCAGATGACCCAAACCAGTGACATCCGACATACAATCTTCGAGAATTACGAATTTCCTTGCGAGCTCCGGTGCTTCATTCATCGCCTGTTTCAGGCTGTTGGCAACACAATGCGATTTAGCTTCTCCCGCAAGAAAAACACGGTCGTATTTCGATAGCGTTTCAATTAAAGCAACATTCAACTGCGTTTCGGGATGACCCGCAACCGGGACATTCGCCCTGAATATGCCAAAATGTTCCGAAACCGGGTAAGTTCCTTTTGTGATCACCTGGTAATAATTGCCGTTCATAGCCCATTCCACAAGCGCTTCCATCAGGTTTTCGTCGATGGCGGCACCTCTTGAGCCCGTTAAACAATGGTACGGCCAGATGAAGTGCCCGAACTCGCCCTGTTTCTCAAGTGTTTCAACATAAGCTGCTGCTTCGTTGGCAAAGAAACGTGGCGTCCATTTCCCTTCCCTGATCTCATGGGCTGTAATTGGCGTAAATGGGTCGGGAAATTTTCCGCTTTTATCCTTCCAGAAAGAGGGATGGGAAATATCGTTCACCGGATGACTGTCAGCTGTAACCGCTATGTGATCTATTTCAGATTTATTTCTCTTGATCCAGTCAGCCAACCTTTTCATATCAGCATTAGCACCTTCAACATACAATGCCCCCGCAGGATTGCAGAAATCGTACTGCGGATCGATGATCAGTATTGCATTATTCATAGTCAATTCAATTAAAAATGTTTAATCACTCTTTCGCACAACTGTGCTTCAAACGGATCGCCGGTATGCTTACCTTCCACATCCGACAATTTGATTGCCGGAATATAATTCCTGTAACCCTCCGGTTTTACCGAAGTAAGCTTGATTACCATATTGAGCGGTTTTACGCCTACATCGTTCGACAGGTAAGTGCCAATCCCGTAAACATCATGCAGGCGGCCATTCACATAATTTTTGATTTCCTTTACCTTTTCAAGATCGAGCGCATCGCTGTAAACCACAGTTTTGGTTTTAGGATCGATACGGTGATCAGCATAATGCTTCAGCACTTTATCGGTAAAAACAAGTGCATCGCCGCTGTCCCAGCGTACTCCATCGAAAAGTTTGGTAAACTTAGGGTTGAAACTGTGGAAGAAATTATCGGTAGTGTAGGTATCAGTAAGAGCAATACCCAGACTTCCATGATAAACATCAACCCAGTTTTCGAGAGCTATGGCGTTTGCCATACGGTAACCGAAATGCGCACCATGATACATAAACCATTCATGCGGGTGAGTTCCGATGGGAGTAAGATTGTACTTCATAGCCAGATAAACATTGCTGGTTCCGTTGAGTACTCCACAGGCATGGTCCTTCAGAATTGCCACAACGCGGTTCTGCACATCGAACGAAAAACGACGACGGGTGCCAAATTCCGACAATTCTGCTCCGATATTGGCAAATTCAATGGCTTTAGCTTTGGCATGGGGTTCATAGTCGCCGGGCTTTTGATTTGTCATCTGAAAATAAAGCTCCGAAATAAGCGCCATCAGCGGAACTTCCCATAATACCGTGCGGTACCATAAGCCATTTATTGTCACTTCCAAAGAACCTCCCGACTGCCGAATAGAAACCTCCTCGGGGTTATACCTGTATCCTTTGACAAGGTCGATAAACACCGGATCGAAATAATAGCATTTACGACGGATAAAATTCTCCTCTTCTTTTGAAAGACTGAGGTTCTCCATCGCATCGACCTCTTTGCGGAGTGCCTCGGCAAAGCCTGACGGGAACTCAGTATTACCCCGATTAATGAAACTATACTCCACCTCTGCCTTCGGAAATTTCTTCTGAATGGCGTTCATGGTGGTGAACTTGTAAAGATCGTTGTCTGTAAAATTGCGGATGATCATATGTTTAGTATTAAGTCGTAAGATATAAGTTTAAAGAAGTCGATGGTCCATAGTCAATCAGAGAATACAAGTTGGTAATCTTTAGTCTCCCGATAGCTATTTGGAGGTCTATGGCCAATACTGGAAAACAGTTGGCGGATCGCGCTAAAAACACCCAACCGGCTGTTATAGCCCCCTCTCAGGGGGTTGGGGGTATAACCCGTAACCGATAACCCGCACCTCGCAACCCGTAACCCGCTCAAATCTCAAAATTGAATCCTTTCTCAGATAACTCCTGATATTTGTTTTTGTTGAAGCTGAAGTACTTGGCGCCTTTGTGAGGAAGACCTTTTACCGACTCGTTGTGATCGATAAGCAGTTCCGTATCAAGAATTTTTCGGCGGAAATTGCGCCTGTCGAGCTGCATCTCAAGCACTGCTTCGTATAAGTTCTGAAGCTCAGGCAGGGTAAAGCGTTCGGGCAACAATTCGAAGCCTATGGGCTGATAACGGATTTTCCCACGCAGACGATTCAGGGCGATGCGAAGTATGCGGTCATGATCGAATGCGAGTGCCGGAACTTTGGAAATAGGAAACCATTGGGCATTTTTAGCATCATCGCCAGCCTGGAGTTTGTAGTCCGACAACTTTACCAGTGCATAATACGAAACCGTCACCACCCTTCCTCGGGGATCGCGGTCCACATCACTAAACGTATAAAGCTGCTCGATAAAGAGGTTTTCTATGCCTGTCTCCTCAAACAATTCGCGACGGGCGCATTGATCTGCATTTTCATCCATTTGCAGAAAGCCTCCGGGTAATGCCCACCGACCTTTGAAAGGATCAATGCCTCGTTCAATCAGCAGCACTTTCAATTCTCCGTTATCGAAACCGAAGATTACACAATCGGTTGTTACCGCAGGCCGGGGATATTCGTAACAATATGTTTTTTGGCTTTCCATATCTTTGCGTTATTACGACACAAAGATAAAGATGTAATTCGAAACAACAAAAAATCTATGCGTTATTTTTACGCATAGATAAAAAAAAGAAAAGCCTCACCCCTGCCCCTCTCCAGATGGAGAGGGGTTTCGCATCTACAAGCTTTTTTAGCTCAGTTATTATATTTATACCACCTAAACGCCTTAAAAATAAACATCTAACACCTATATCCTCCCCACATAAGTTAGCACTACGCCTCCCTTTTCCAACGAAAAAGTTTTAAATCCTTTTCCGGTAAGCAAATCGATAATGGGTGCCGGGACAAAAGGTGTTTTCAGTTCGAGAATTTCGCCAGGATTAAGATTCTGCGCTATCTTCAGAATCTCGGCCATGGGACTGCCTCCTGAATTGATCACAGGTGTGGCATCGAATCGCTGTTTAATTTTGGCTTCGTTGAACCATTCAGGTCGGGTTTGGGAAATGTACGATCCTTCTCCGGCAGTTTCATTCAACGTGCCTTGCCCCACTTCTTTCCGTAAGCGATTCACAAGTTCATCTACTTTTAGCCCTCCTACTACGGCAGCTTGCTGAAGTGAAGCCACTTTTGCCACTGTCTTGCGCAAAATTGGGTTTTTGAGTTTGGCAAACGAAGGTGACAACTCAAGCAACACCGCTTCGAGTTGCGGATAAGCATCGAGCACCTCTCCCACCTTGGTTTTGGGGGTTATTATAAGTTTTTCAGTATTCATGGTTTGGAGCTTTTGGTGTACGACAACAACCGCTGCTCTCCTTCAAGCTTTCGCAAATGTGTCAGATCCTGCGTGTATTCTAACGTTCCGAGGTATTCACCTTCCTTACCACGCATGGCAAAGTATTCTATATAGATAAACTTCCCTTGCATGTTGATCCAGAAAGCCGCAGAATTCTCTTTACCACTTCTGAAATCATCCAGAATCTGATCCACCACATGCACGCTCGATGGTGGGTGACACATGCGCACATCGCGACCCAGAATGGCGCGATTACGGGCAAAAATTCGGTCGGGCCCCAGACTGAAAAACCGAACTTTATCGTCCTTATCCACAAAAGTAAGATCAACAGGCAAAACTTTAAATAAAGCTTCCAGCTCTTCAATCCTGAAGTTACCGGTGGAAAGCTGCATAAATTCCTTATTGCTGTATGTAA
>JAEYWD010000022.1 GCA_023429135.1 Bacteroidota bacterium
TAAAGCCATTATTTTCGCATCGCTTTTGTAAATAACAAGAGAAACACTCCTCCTTAGCTCAGTCGGTTAGAGCATCTGACTGTTAATCAGAGGGTCCCAGGTTCAAGTCCTGGAGGGGGAGCAAGAATAGGAGATCAAATTGATCTCCTTTTTTCTTTATACCTCTTCAGTTTCTTGGAATCAGGTGGAAAATTAGAGGTTGATTCAAGAGGTCTCCACTGCGCGGCTGTTAAGCTGCAGGGCAACGAACCTATTTGTAGATATTAAGCTATGAAATCATCTTTAGCCGCATCGCGGTGATCTATATCTCAACTGAATTTCTGACTAATCACCTTTAGATTAATCCAACTTTTATCCTAAAACTGGTTTAGCTGAAACGTTCTCACAACCACAATTTTTAAACCGCCTGGCTTTTGGATATTGACATTTTATGATTAACTATATACAAAATTTAGTATTAACAACTTACTTAATCGTATGATTAGATAACTATTAAACTACACATCCCTATGAAGCAATTAACTTTATTTTTCTTCCTCTTGCTTGTTGCTGTCGGTTTGGTAACAGGACAAACCAAAAGTCAATCCGAAAAAGTGGTGATAACAACCGAAAAGAGCAAAACACAGGTAATAACAAATGATAATGGCGATTTACTTATAAATATTTCCCCGAAAGATCTCAAAAAATTTAAAGCAAAAGGGTTTATCAGATATAGTGATCTTGGAGCAAAAGGTGATGGTAAAACTGATGATATATACGCTATCGCAGCAACCCATGCATTTGCCAATCAGTATGGTCTTCCTGTCAAAGCTGACGACAAAGCCACCTATTACATCAGCGGTAAGAACCAAACAGCAACCATCCTCACTAATACCGATTTTGGCAAGGCAACCTTTATCATCGACGATACCAACGTTCAGAACCGAAATGCTAATGTCTTCATGGTAAGTTCCAGTCTTCAGCCGTTCAAACCGGAGGGCATTTCCTCCCTCCGGAGAAACCAGGATAAAATAGATATTTCGCTGCCCGTATCCTGTCTTGTCACAGTCACCAATTCCAATGTAAAAAGATATATCAGATTTGGAGCAAACCAGAATAATGGTTCCTCGCAGACTGATATTTTTATTGTGGATAAAAATGGCAAAGTGGATATGAACGCTCCGATTATCTGGGACTTTGATCAGATTACAGACATCAACGCTTTACCGATTGATGAATCTACAATAACAATCACCGGAGGACGTTTTACAACTATGGCTAATAATGCAGAATCGAAATACACTTATTATAGCCGTGGTATTGCCATCAGGCGCTCCAATGTTGTTGTAGACGGAATTGAGCACCGGATTACCGGAGAAGGAGATCAGGGTGCTCCCTACGGCGGCTTCTTAAATATTGGCGATTGTGCCAATGTTACAGTCAGGAACACCCTCCTTACAGGACACAAAGTTTATCAAACCATTGGCTCGGCTGGTGTCCCCGTATCGATGGGTACTTATGATATATCAGTCGGGAGGGCCCTGAACGTGACATTTTTGAACTGCAAGCAGACCAACGATATTAAGGATAACCGATATTGGGGCATTTTGGGCTCGAATTTTTGCAAAAACCTGATTTACGATAACTGCACCTTTTCCAGGTTCGATGCTCACATGGGTGTAGCCAATGCCACCATCAGAAACTCTACTCTTGGGCATCAGGGAATTAATGCCATCGGCAGCGGAACCTTTATAGTAGAAAACTCAACCATTTATGGCGGAAATCTTATCAATCTTCGTTCTGATTATGGAAGTACTTGGCAGGGCGAATTTATTATACGCAACTGCATTTTTGTGCCCTCAGGTGGCAAAACAGCCAAAGGAAGCCTTATTGGCGGATCCAATTCAGGTCAACACGATTTTGGTTACACCTGCTATATGCCCGAACGTATCACCATCGAAAACCTCCGGATAGACGATACCAATCACCCGGCAGATTATAATGGCCCGGCCATTTTTGCAAATTTCAATCCAAAAATGACGGATGAATCTTATGTGGAGAAGTTCCCTTATGTCAGAACAAGTGAAGTTATTCTCAAAAACGTAACCACAGCCAGTGGCAAAAACCTACGAATAAGTGATAACAATTTTATGTTTAAGGACGTGAAGGTAATTTCGGATAAAGGGAACTTTACAAATCGATAGATGAGTTCCTGGAATACCAAAGAAAATACAGAAGAACAGGTAAATAGTTCTTCTTTTATTCGTAAGTTAGATCTTTAAAAACATTTATTACCTTTAAGAACATGATGCACTCCAACCGTCGAAAATTTCTAAAGCAGTCTTTTGCCTCTGCTGCAGCAATGGCTGCTATTCCTATGCTACCGGGCGATGCATTTAACATGAATTTTAACAACACCTCAACAATCAAAGAGGTGATTATTAAACCCGAAAGCCGTCCGCAACCCAAAGAATCCATCCGATTCTCGGTTATAGGTCTGAACCATGGCCATATTTACGGAATTGCCGATGCTATTATTGGTGGAGGCGGAGTGTTAGTTGCAGTGTATTCTAAAGAACCCGAATTGCTGCCAAACTTTACCAAAAAATACCCTAATGTTAAAGTGGCAAAAAGTGAGGAAGAAATCATAGAGGACAAATCCATTCAGCTTGTTGCCAGCGCATCCATACCCATCGACAGAGCTCCACTAGGTATAAGGGTGATGCAGTCAGGTAAAGACTATGTTACCGATAAGCCAGGTATTCTTACCCTGGAGCAATTTGAAAAAGTTAAAAAAGTGCAGAAAGAAACTAAGCGCATCTATTCGATTATGTATAGCGAACGCTTAGGAAATCCTGCCTCTGTTAAAGCCGGAGAGCTTATTAAAGAGGGAGCAATAGGCAAGGTAATTCAAACCATTGGGCTTGGTCCCCACAGGATGAATCCGTCGTCGCGTCCGCAATGGTTTTTCGATCCCCAAAAAGCCGGAGGAATCTTATGCGATATTGGTTCGCACCAATGCGATCAGTTCCTGTTTTATACCGGATCGAAGAAAGCAGAGGTGAACTTCTCCCAAATTGGCAACTTCAATACCAGGAATTATCCCGAATACCAGGATTTTGGCGATATGAGCGTACGCAGTCAACATGCCACCGGATATATACGAATCGACTGGTTTACACCCAATGGCCTGGGAACCTGGGGCGACGGCCGTACTTTTATTTTAGGAACTGAAGGATATATTGAAATGCGTAAATATATAGACATAGCAGGCCGGAAAGGAGGTAACCATTTATTCCTGGTAAATCAAAAGGAAACCCTCTATTACGATTGCTCAAACGTTTATATGCCCTATGGAGAACAACTTGTTAACGACGTAATTAGCCGGACAGAAACTGCCATGACACAGGACCACTGCTTTCTGGCAACAGAATTAGCACTTACCGCTCAAAAGTTGGCGCATAAATTAAATGTATAGTCTATGATATTTTGGATAAAAACTAGCCCGGGTGCAGGTTATGTACACCGGGCTAATTTTTATTACATTTCTATGAGGCAAGCTACAAAGTCACAACTAACTTATCCAGGCAGGAAGTCAAGTGTTCTGTCATATATTTCCTAAAATCATTGACTTCTGCTTTTCGATTCCTTAACTTTATTTCTACTGATTTTCAAAACCTAACACGAACACTCATGCAACCAAATGAATTAAACAGAAGAGATTTTATTACAAAATCTTCAATTGGACTTGTTGGAGCAAGTGCCGGTTTAGTTAGCAGAGAGGAACTAGTTGAAAAAGAAGAATCGGAAACTCCAGAAATTAAAGAATTCAGGACTCTTGGACGGACAGGTTTCAAAGTATCGGATATTGGTTGCGGGCCAGCCGCAATGACTAACGAAAACCTTTTGAAAGCAGTTCTGGAGACAGGTGTGAACATAATTGAAACTGCCGAATTTTATGGAAATGGTAACAACGAATTATTAGTTGGCAGAGCAATTAAGGATCTCGACAGAAAGTCATTGTTTATCAACACTAAACTAATAATTAAGAATGAGGATACAAAAGAAAATATTATAACGCGGGTTAGAAAATGTTTAGAAAGGTTGAACACAAGTTATCTGGACGGACTTATGCTTTGGAACCCGGAAAAAGTTGAAGAATTGAAAAACCCTGCTTTTCACGAGGCATTTCAATTTCTTAAGGCCGAAGGAAAAGCAAAGTATTGTGGTGTTTCTTGTCACGGATCGGAGTACCCTTCCAATGCAAAAGATAATATGGAGAAGATAATTACTGAAGCTATTGAGGATGGACGGTACGATGTGGCTTTATTTGTTTACAATTATGTTCAGCGCGACATGGGCGAGAATATATTAAAAGCTGCTGCAAAGAAAAATGTGGGTACAATACTGATGAAAACAGATCCTTTTGGAAAGCGCTATCTCGATCTAATAGCACAGGTAAAAACACTAAACAGCGAAAATAAACCGGTGCCCGAGAAACTTAAAATCAGGTATGATGCAGTTCTCGAGAAGCAGAAAATTGGAGAAGAATTTCTGAAAAGCCGTCAACTCACCGAGATTTCTAAAACATCCGCATCGGTTAGATTTGTACTTGATAATCCTGCCGTAAGTTCTGTAATTATAACTTTTGGCAGCTTCGATGATATTAAAGAATACATAAGTCTGTCGGGAAGTAAGTTAACACCCGGTAATATTTCGGACATTGAAACCTTAAAAAAATACTACAGCCATCTTTATTGCAGGCATGCCTGTGGTATTTGCCAAATTAATTGTCCCTACGATGTTCCAGTAAATACAATCATGAGGTACAATCGATATTTCACTTCCAACAGACAAAAAGAAGCTATCCAGAAATACTATAAACTGGATGGAAGTAAAGCCGAAAAATGTTTAGGATGCGCAGGATACTGTGAGTCCGCATGCCCCTATGGGGTATCCATTCATGCACTTATGACGGTAGCTTATAACAATCTCGAACTAACTATAAGCTGTTAATATGATCGGATAATAGTTTACCAGAAACTTTCCAGTTTAAACGTTGTGCATATTCATTGAATGACGAATGGCACAGCTCCTTATAGCGTTTCTGATCCAAGAAGATCTCTTGTATATAGTCAGCATATACATCAGCACAATCTGTAAGTGAAAACTTTTTGCCATTGATATCGTCGCGGATTGCAGAAGGTATACCTCCTACATTTGTGCTTATTCCAGGAACACCAAAAGAATTCGCCTCAGCAAAAACAATTCCGAAAGCTTCTGCTTTTGATGGAACCAATAGAAAATGGCATTTATTATATAAACTATTTAATTTTTCAGTTCCTTCCCTGGTGGATTTACTAATAAACCCATGATGTAGCACAAAGTAAGGCAATGGCTCAATTGGTATAGTGTCCAGACCAGCAACGTGGAGTGTGGTTTTTATGCCACGCTCATTCAAGCTTCTGGCAACACTTACAGCCATATCGCCTCCCTTTCTCTTCCAATCAACCCCAATAAAAAGAAGATGCAATTCCTTTTTCTCTTTTGATCTTAAGATTGGCTCCAAATCCTTGAAACTTTTTTCTTCGGAAAGGTTAGCACCAAATGGTACAACCTTAACTTTTTCTGGGTTAACTTTATAAAACTCAATAGCGCTTTGTGCAGCCCATTCAGAAGTGTAAATTGCCATTGAAGCAGTTTCGAGAGACCTTTTTTCAAGATAATTGCCATGTTTTATTGTTTCGGGTGAGAAATTAGAAAAACTATCGTAGAAATTCACCATTCCGGCAAAAGTGGCATCGGTATAAAAGACTTTAGGTTTATTGGTCTCAAGAAGGGAAATTGGCACAGACCCGGGAGAAAAAATAATATCACACTTCGGATCAATCCGTCTCAAGATTTCTTCTGAGTATTTCTCAACTACTGATGGTTCCCTATCTATAATATGTACTTTCTTGCGAATCTTGTAAAAACGTCGCTTGGCTCTCAAAATAAGATCTGCTTTACACTCCAGATTATCAATATAATCAAGTCTATTACCCTGATCGGTTAATGCTTTTGCAATGTAATAACTACACCCTGACCATTGATGAATGTCACATGAATCATAGATTGTGACATAAGAAATATTTTTATTCATCCCTTTTTAAAACGAAATTCAAAATTACAAAATGAATTTTATAAAGAATAATCATTTCATAAATAAATATTAGCACCGCTTTGATTTAAGCAATGGTTTAGAATATTGATAGAATCCTAAACATTACTTGTCAATTGAAAGGATCTAAACTAAATCAATTCCCTGATTTTACCAATTTAATTAAGTTCTCAGTAAGTAGATAAAGTAAAATATTTTTCATATGACGGTAGCATACAACAATCTTGAACTAACTATAAGCTGTTAATATGATCGGATAATAGTTTACCAGAAACTTTCCAGTTTAAACGTTGTGCATATTCATTGAATGACGAATGGCACAGCTCTTTATAGCGTTTCTGATCCAGGAAAATCTCTTGTATATAGTCAGCATATACATCAGCACTATCCGTAAGTGAAAACTTTTTGCCATTGATATCGTCGCGTATTGCAGAAGGTATGCCTCCTACATTTGTGCTTATTGCAGGAACACCAAAAGAATTCGCCTCAGCAAAAACAATTCCGAAAGCTTCTGCTTTTGAAGGAACCAATAGAAAGTGGCATTTGTTATATAAACTATTTAATTGTTCAGTTCCTTCCCTGGTGGATTTACTAATAAACCCATGATGTAGCACAAAGTCAGGCAATGGCTCAATTGGTATGGTGTCCAGCCCAACAACGTGGAGTGTGGTTTGGATTCCACGCTCATTCAAGTTTTTGGCAACACTTACAGCCATATCGCCTCCCTTTCTCTTCCATTCAACGCCAATAAACAGAAGATGTAATTCCCTTTTCTCTTTTGATCTTAAGATTGGCTCCAAATCCTTGAAACTTTTTTCTTCGGAAAGGTTAGCACCAAATGGTACAACCTTAACTTTTCGGGGATCAATGTTATAAAATTCAATAGCGCTTTGTGCAGCCCATTCTGAGGTGTAAATTGCCATTGCAGCAGATTCAAGAGACCTTTTTTCAAGATAATGTCCGTGTCGTATTGTCTCGGATGATAAACTGGAAAAATTATCATAGAAATCCACCATTCCGGCAAAAGTAGCATCGGTATAAAAGACTTTAGGTTTATTTGTCTCAAGAAGTGAAATTGGAACAGACCCGGGAGAAAAAATAACATTGGACCTCGGACTTATTTGCTTTACAATTTGTTTCGTGAAATGTTCCACAACGGAAGGTTCCCGGTTTAAGATAAACTCTCGTCCATGAATTTTGTAATACCGTCGCTTAAGTTTTAAAATTCTGTTAGTTTTATATTTAAGGTTTCCGATATATTCCAGGTTATTCCCCTGTTCTGTCAACGATTTGGCAATAAAATAGCTACAACCCGACCATTTATGAATATCGGAAGGATCGTATACCGTAACATACGAAATGTTCTTATCCATTTATTTTAATAGCTGGAAATTAATTTATAAAAATGAAACAAATGAATTGCGATTTTGAAAAATTTACAGGGGTATTTTTGTCAAAAAATATAAAAACAAAAAAGCCCTGGATCCAAAAGAAGGATCCAGGGCCCTAAAACTAATTATCAATTTATCCTTTTATAAACCCTTTTGCTGCTAATAATTCGGCCATTAAAATTGCACCTCCCGCAGCACCGCGAATAGTGTTGTGACTTAATCCCACAAACCTGTAATCGAAAATGTTGCAGGAGCGAAGTCGTCCAACACTGATAGCCATACCATTACCGCGATCACGGTCCTTTCGGGGCTGGGGACGATCAGGCTCATCTCTGTAAACAATGGCAGGTACAGGTGCTGAAGGGAGTTTTAATTCCTGAGGAACAGAAGAGTAATTTCTCCAACAATCCAGGATCTCTTCTTCTGTAGGCTTCTTACCATCGAATTCAACACTCACAACTGCAGTATGACCATCAATTACCGGTACACGGGTGCAATGCGCCGAAATCTGGAAGGAAGTTTCGTGAACAATTTGTCCGTTCTGCAGCGAGCCAAAAATCTTCTGTGGTTCTATCTCCGATTTTTCCTCTTCGCCACCGATGAGCGGAACAATATTGTCGATCATATCGAAAGCTGAAAGGCCAGGATAACCTGCACCCGATAAGCCTTGAAGTGTGGTTACAAACATACGTTTGATTTTATAACCTTTCTGCATGATGGCATGCAGCGGAATCATATAACTCTGAACGCTGCAATTAGGTTTTACTGTTATAAAACCTTTGTCCCAGCCGTTATTCTTTTGTTGTTGCGGAATAACGTTGATATGATCAAAATTAATTTCAGGAATCAGCGTTGGCACATCGGACGTTAACCTGAAGGCTGAATTGGCAGAAACAACGGCAAAACCAAGTTTAGCATATTCGGTTTCAAGAACCTTTACTTCTTCTTTTTTCATGCTCACTGCAGTAAAAACAAGTGAACATTTGCCAATGGCATTGTCATATTTACTTGCATCCTCCACCATAATGTCCTTTACTAAGGTTGGAATAGCAGTATCCATGTGCCAGCGGTTCTTCACGGCATCGCTGTATTTTTTCCCTGCCGACGACTCAGAAGCAGCCAGGTATGTAACTTCAAACCATGGATGGTTCTCCAAAAGGCTGATAAAACGTTGGCCCACCATACCCGTGGCACCGATAATTCCAGTTTTAATTTTATTCATAGTGATGTTTTGTTTCTTTTTATTAGTCTATGGCAATTAGTCCATGGTCCATGGCCAACAGCCAACGAATCATTTCCCCCGTATTACCATTGACTATCGACTATGGTCTATCGACTAACTCAGTTCATCAATAAAACTTTTCCTACACTCATTGTCTGGGGAACGAAACCCATGGCTTTGTCGATTTCCATCTTCAGGTTTGCAGAGATTTCCACCAAAGGTAAACGCAATTCGCCTGACTGGATTAATTTCTGCTTGTGAAGAATATACTTCAAAGGTGCTGGATTGGGTTCCTTGAAAAGCAGAGGAATAATCCGGGCAAGCTGATTCCATGTTTGCAGAGCTCCTTTATAGTTATTGTCGCGCATCATGTAATAAACTTCCATAAAGCTTTCGGTGTAAACATGCGACGAAGCAAGAATTCCTCCATCAGCACCATGGACAAGACTGGTCATAAACAGGTTATCTTCCCCGGTAAGAATAGAGAAATTAGCCGGGCGATTCAACAGCAGTTCAAGCGATTGGTTCACATTACCACTGGCATCTTTTATAGCTACAATGTTTTTCAGTTCTGCAAGACGCATAATGGTGTCATTCTCCATATTACGCCCGGTGCGGTAAGGAATATTGTAAAGGATAATCGGCAACGAAGTATTCTCTGAAAGCATCCTGAAATGCTCGTAAATTCCGCGCTGATCGGGACGATTGTAATAAGGACTTACAGAGAGAACTCCCTGAATGCCGGCCTTTTCGGCGATTTTAAGTTTATGGATAACTTCTTTGGTATAATTTCCACCAACCCCAAAGAATGCAGGTACGCGGTTGTTGCAATATTCAACAGTTTTATAGGCGAGCGCTTCAAATTCTGCCTCGGATAACACAGGACTTTCGCCAGTAGTTCCGTTAGCAATAACTCCCGAAATTCCTTTGGGAATATAATGATCAATCAATCGCTGGTACGATGCAAAATCTATTTCATCGTTCACAAAAGGTGTAATCACCGGTAACCAGACTCCTTCAATTTTCATTTTTGTAATATTTAATTTGACACAATATTAATTCACAAAAACAGCCTGATAAATTTTTTTGAAATAATTTACTTTTTTTAATATTTGTGTTAAATTTTTAACGTATTAAGCACATGGTCACCATTTCCCAGCTTCTCGAAAAACTCATAAAGCAAAAACCATTTGTAGAAAGTGCTTTGGTGGAAGGACTTGTAAATATTTCGGCTTTGGCCCGGCAGCTTAAACCTGAGATTGAAAGTACCCTGAAAAAGGAGGTTACAGAGGCTTCTATCATTATGGCATTAAAAAGATTTGTAGACCAAATGGATGTAAGCATGCACCGTAAAATTGAAAAAGCTACCAAAGGCTTTGGCGATATAATTGTCCGGTCAAACCTCTGCGATTTCACCTACAAACTTTCGGATACACTTATTGAAAAACAAAGTGTCCTGATCAAAAAAATAGGTAAAGAAAAGGACGTATTCTTTACAATCTCCAGAGGAGTTTTCGAAACCACCATTGTAATCAGCAACCAATATGCTGGCGAAGTGAAGGAGATCTATAAAGAAGAAACCCTCATCGCATCTTCTAATTTTATCTCTTCCATAACTTTACGCTTACCAAAGAATAACACGGTGATCCCAGGCCTATACTACCACATTTTTAAACAAATTGCCTGGGAAGGGATCAGCATTTTAGAGGCGGTTTCAACAACCAACGAGCTTTCCATAATACTGAATGACAAAGATGTGGACAGAGCATTTTCGGTTTTGAAGCAGTCGTATGTATAGATCCGAAAGTATTTACAAAAAAGTTAAACCTTTAAAGCCATATAAACAAAAATCGATATCTTTAAAATCTAATTTTATTTGTAAAAACCTTTCCCTTGAAATTAGTAAAACAAGTCCGGCTGTTCTTTCAGGAAGGCTCCTCCGACAAGGTCTACGAAATCGACCTTTGCGAATCGGGCGACGGTTACATTGTTAACTTTCGTTATGGACGAAGAGGCGCAGCTTTAAAGGACGGCACCAAAACCATTTTCCCGGTATCGCTCGAAGAGGCAGAAAGAGTTTTCCAGTCACTCGAAATGGAAAAACGGCGCAAAGGTTACCTCTCGATGGATGAAGCCCAAGTGGATACATCATTTGCAGCTGCAAAATCCAAAGCAGTAGGTACTGACAAAAGCCGAAAATACATTGTTAAAATTCTTAAAGCTGCAGCTCAGGGTGAAGAACCCGAGAACTGGCCTGTAAGTCGTATCATTTGGCGTGCAGGAGAGCTCAAGCTTTCGGAAGCCGTCAATGCTGTTGTTGAACTTGTCGACCCTTCCGATCCGTTTAATATTTATTCGGCAGTGCGAACCATTTGCCGCTGCGGTTCTGCTAAACAGATCCCATTCCTGAAAAGTTTGCTGCCCCTTCAAATTGACGCGCATATAAAATTGCTCCTCAACGAAGTTATTTTACATCTTTCAGAGGGAAAAGAAAAGGAAGAACTTCTTAGCATTGCCACGGAATCGCTGCCTACGCAACTTCGACAAAGCGCTAAAAGTAATAACCTGAAAGAACTGAATGCGCAAATCCGCGACCTTTTATTCAACCTTAAAACCTCGGAAAATGAATACCTGATCGCGCTTTACCAGATTATGCGACAGGATCAGGTAAGCTACCTTTCGTTTAAAAATGTTATCAGCGAAGTACCGCTGGATGTGAATTATTTCAAATACATCCGGCATATTTATAAAACCGCAGAAATGCTGGGCGACTATCCGGTTTACGCTGCCATTGCCAAAAATATTGAGAAGGAGTCGCCGCGATATACAAGTGGATGGTTGGGGCAGGAAGAAAAGAAAAAACGCGCTTTCTCCGATAAAACCAAATGGTACTTCATCCGTCGGACTGAACGTAACCTCAAAAACTTCGGAAAAGCTGGTGAGCCCAGCTATGTGGCGATGGCAACGGAGATCCTGCTTTCGTTCGATGACGCAAAAGACGGCACCAATCCTTACTCCACTTCCTTCACAACTTATAATTACGACAATACCACCCGCCGCTATACGCCGGTGAACCACGTAACCCATTTCGACAGCTATTCAAAGAATAATGCTTTTAACTATATTCTGTACAAAAACAGTCTGCGTTACGAGAAAGGCAAAACTGATTGGAAATGTAAATCTCCCTATAAACCTGGCGATGCAGCTCCTGTTTCTCGAGAGGAGACTTTTCCGAAATTATGGGATCAGGCTCCCGATGAAATTATCCGGTTGCTTTCGTTCAGCAGATGTTTAAAGGTTCACGAGTTTGCGCATAAGGTTTTTAAGGCGAATTCGGAATTTGAAGCGCATGTGGAGCGCGACAACATCATCTGCTTTCTGGAGACTCCTTTTGCCATCACCCAAAAACTGGGTCTTGAACTTGCCCGTAAAATTTTCAACCGGCAGGAACCCGACAAGCAATTGCTCACGGCCATGCTCGACTGCCCGCTCGAGGATGCACGCAAACAGGCCCAGCAATGGATCCAGGAACTGAAAACGGGATTGCTTACCGATGTCGATTTTGTTTCGCTTCTGCTGATCATGAAATCCGCAGAAGCGCACTCCTGGCTCAGAGGCTTGTTCACAACATCGAATTTCACCAAAGAAATTGCTGAACTTGTCTCGGCTAAAACGATTGCTCACTTGATTTCCCTGGATATTGAGACCGAAGAGGACGAAAAATATGCCATGCTGGTAGGTGATTCGCTGCTGCTTGGTTTCGGCGAAACGTTGAAATCGATCAGCCTGAACATCGTCCAGGATTTGTTCCGTCACTCTTCTCCCATTATACATGCCATTGCTGGGAAAATCCTGATCCGGCATGAAATCCGCCCCGAGCACCTGCCGGAAGATTTTCTGAAAATGTTGCTGCAATCGGATAACATTTACTCACGGGGTATTGGCATCGAACTTTTAGGAAAGTTCCCCGAAAACATGCTGCTCGAAAAGAAAGAGATACTTGTAAGCTTCTGTATTTCGCCCATGGCCGATGTACGGAATGCGGTAAAACCAATTATTTCGAAGCTGACTGCGGCATATCCCGCATTCGGCGAAGAATTGGTGGCGCTCTTTGTGCCTTCCCTGATGATGAAAGAAACATACGAAGGCGTTCACGAAGATCTACTTTCACTGTTGACCACCGAACTGGCCGGGAACCTGCATGTAATCCCGCGCGAAATGGTTTTCGGCTTACTTACTTCGAAATTTAGGAAAGCTCAGTTGATGGGAGCTGCATTGCTTAAAAAGAATATCCCAGAGGATACATTAACCATTCCTGAACTAGTAAAACTGGCAAGCAATCCTTTGGAAGAAGTCAGAACACTGGCCAAATCAATTCTGGAAAAATATCCTGAAAAGGTTAAAGCTCAAAAAGAAGATGCGCTCAGAATCACCGATTCCATATGGGAAGACACACGCAGCTTTGCTTTTGAATATTTACGCAAAGTATTTACCACCAACGACTGGAACATTAACCTGCTAGTAAGTCTTTGCGACAGCACCAAGGAGGATGTTCAGGCATTTGGACGCGAGATGATCGCAACACACTCCAGGCCCGAAGATGGAACCGATTATCTGCTCAAACTGAGCCAGCATCCGAATACCAATCTACAGCTTTTCACTTCGTTGTACCTCGAGCAATACGCTGCCGGAAATCCCGAAATCATCGACAAACTGAAATTATACTTCATCACCATATTATCGCAGGTGAACAAAGGCAAAGTAGCCAAAGCCCGTGCCATGGATTTCCTGAAAAAGGAAGCCATGAAAAACGAGCAGATCGCCGCTGTTGCTGCCGATATTTTTACCCGGACTTCAGCATCGGTGGCCATCACCGAAAAAGCAGCCTGCATCGATGCGCTCCGTGATATAAAAAAGAAATATCCGGGCATTGCGATACCGCTTGTTGTGAAGGATTACGCTGACTTTAACGCATAAGCTATGTTATTCGACTATAAATTCAAAGGCGACACGGCAGTCTCCAGCAACGCAAACAGCACGCAGATGTCGTTTGCTCCCGATGTGCTGCGCGAACCTACTTTCTTTTCTGGACTGCTGAACAAACACATCCCTTTCCGGGAAGCCATTTCGGCATTGCACGACATTGTGGTTTCCGACTTCAGGTTTAAGCCGCGAGATAAATCGGATTATAAGGAATGGGCCGCACAGCAGGAAGATATCTGGCTGGCCGAATATATGAAAGGCTCTGCCGACGTGGAACAAAAGCTAAAAGCTGTAAGGACCGAGATCGAAGATATCAGAAGCCGGAAAGAAGAAGTACTTGGGCCATTTAACAAAGCAAAAAGGAAATATTTCGATTACCTGTACCAAAGCAACCGCGATGCATGGTTTGTTCTCGACCCGGTAATCACGGTTCATCCCGATGAGCTGTTTTTTGAATGTTTCAGTCAGGATGAGTCCTCTTACGGCAAGCTGGGCTGCAATTACAATGTTTTCAAAAAGGTGAACGAGTTCAAATGCGGTACCACGAACATCGATTATTCGTCCGACTTATATAACGAATTTCAGAAAATTCGTGAATACAAGGACACTCACTTCAATATAGACCCATCCGGCTTTGAAGTTCAAACAACCGCCGAAGAGAATTACAAAGAAGTAAAAATTGACGTTCCGGCGAGCTGGGTGCGTGGATTTCTGCAGGTAAGTTCGGCAATGTCGATGGCTGCCTCGGTGTTTTACCTTCACCCGATGGATGTCTACAACATCTGCTTTATCCTGAAACGACACAAAGAAAAAGAAGGACCGCGGTCGATCCGCTTTATACTGAAACCGGGAGAACCAGTGCGGTTGGTTTTCGAACCCTGGGGTTACGAGATAACCTGCGCCCGATCGGTTTACCAGGGTACAGAAGCCCGCGAGATCAGAACCTGGGGCCGTCGCCGTATTCTTTTGCTGGAACGGCTGATCCCCGTGACAAAAAGCTTTAAAGTCGTGCTGCTGGGATCCGGTCTGCCATCGTTCTATGTTGCCGATATGGGCGATATGAATTTTACCCTTGGCCTCTCCGGCTGGACTACCAACGATTGGTCGCGCCTGGGAAACTTTGACCTGCTGGCACCTCGTGCCAAAGTTGATAGTATGACTATGCAGAAAGTTTATCTGGGCTTACGCGAAAACTGGGTGGAAGGAACCGATACCCTGGCCTCACGCCTGCAACTCGATAGTCAGGTGGTGCTTGGCTCTTTATCGGCTTTTGTTCAATCGGGACGAGTAATCTACGATTTGAATAACAATACATACCGCATCAGAGAATTGTTCCGGCAGGCACCACCGCTGGACGAACTCCGGTTTGCCAATCCACGCGAAGAGGCTGCCGAAAAATTCGTTATATCAAGTTACGTCAGGGGTATAACTGTAAATACAAAAGACGGTAAAAACGTAATTATGGGTCATGTTAAAGACAAGGATAAAACCTTCTCCCCCGAAATCATCATCGACCGCGATGAGCGCATGGTAAACGGGAAATGCACCTGTAACTTTTTTCAGCAGAACAAACTCATGCAAGGTCCCTGCGAACACATGCTGGCACTGAGAATTGCATTGAGAGAAAAAGAAGAGGCATGATTTTAATGAAAGTACTTGCAAACGATTAATAAAACTATATTTTTGTAACCGGTAGTGACAGAATATTTCAAAGACCTTGCAACCCGGGCGGTGGATCGCCGCCCTTGCCCACAGCTTAGTAACGCGCCACTGGCCTGTTCTTTACTGTGCGATCCTGCACATAGTACGCTATTTCCGGTGCGAATTCCGGGAATTGAAATAGCGTACTATGTGCGTCTCGCTTGAGTTGACCAATCCAGTCCTCAGGATGACGAAGGGATATTCTGCTCACTGCCTTTTTTTATTTTATGGCGAATAATCAACCGACCCGACAACAGCTTTACGACCGGATTAAAGCATCGACAAAAGATGCCGTGATCCTCGAAGAGATGAAACAACTTGGCTTCTGGAAGAAAGAAGAAGGCATGCCTTCGCTTCCCGAACAACTTATTCACAAAGAAGCCGAACTCACAAAGGAACTTCAGAACCTGCTAGAAATACAGCGCCGTTACAAAAATAAGGAGGAAGCACTGAAGGAAGTCCGTAAAGCCCGGCTGGAAGAGTCGAAGCGCAAACAAGCCGAGAATAAGGAACTTCGTAAAAAACGACGTGAAGAAAAAGCCGCCCTCTGGAAAGCGAAAAAAGAAAAAGACATTACTTACCTGGGAGAAGAAGTCTCCAAAGGACTCAATAACAAAGAAGGAGATACTGTAAAGCTGGAGCAGAAAAGCCTTCCGGTGGTGCTCACGGCCGAGGATCTGTCGAAAGCAATGAATATCTCGGTAGGTCAGCTCAGGTTTTTGTCGTACAACCGTACCATCAGCAAAACATCGCATTACAGACGCTTTTACATTCCCAAGAAAACAGGCGGAAAACGGTTGATCTCCACCCCCATGCCTCGATTAAAAGAAGCGCAGTACTGGATTTTGGAGAACATCCTGAATAAAATTCCACTAAATGATGCTGCCCATGGGTTCATCTCCAAAAAGTCGATTGTAACCAATGCACAGCCGCACGTAAAGACTGAAGTGGTAATCAACATCGACCTGAAAGATTTTTTTCCTTCCATTACTTATCCCCGTGTAAAAGGATTGTTTCAGAAGCTGGGATATTCGGAGCAGGTAGCAACAATTTTAGGGTTGATTTGTACCGAACCCGACTGTGATTTGATTGAACTCGACGGCGAACAATATTATGCTGCCGGAACGGAACGATTCCTGCCACAGGGAGCTCCAACCAGTCCGGCCGTTACCAATATCATCTGCAAAAAACTCGATGCCCGTGTCCAGGGACTCGCCCGCAAATACAACTTTACCTACACCCGTTATGCCGACGACCTCACATTTTCAGCATCGGGCGAAGCAGTAAACAACACCAAGACCTTGCTGGCGATGCTCCGGAAAATTATCAAGTCCGAGAGCCTCACCCTTCACCCAGATAAACTCCGTATTTTACGCAAAGGCGCTCGAAAGGAAGTAACCGGCATCACCGTAAACGACAAACCGGGAGTTAACCCCGCCGAACTTCACAAATTCCGCGCATTGCTCTTCCAGATAGAAAAGGACGGCATTGCCGGCAAACACTGGAAAGGATCGCCACATCTGCTGCCAACAATAAAAGGCTATGCCGGCTTTGTAAACATGGTCGACCCGGAGAAAGGCAAACCATTGATGGAGCGGGTAAATGCAATATTGGTAAAGCACGGATATAAACACGAAATAAAACATCCGAAAAAGCAGCCAGTAATAGTCACGGAGGAACCGGATTCTAAAAAGAGTACCAAAAAAACTTCGAAGGAGGTTTCGGGGACAAAACCTTGGTGGAAGTTCTGGTGGGGGGATTAATCCGAGTTCTCATCACTTTAATTTGAAATTTTTGGTTATTCCCAATTTAGATATTCTAAAATTTAAAGAAGTAATGGTCAATTAAAATCAATAATATGTTAGAAAGGTATATCCCTTCTGGATATGTAACACAAAACTTTTACAATCAAGGATTAACAAAAATTCCAAGTCTTGCTTTTAAGAGAAAAGATACAGAGGTCTTAAATCTCAGATTTAATAATATAAAAAACATACCCCACAAAATTGGCATATTAGAGAATCTTAAGATTCTAGACCTTTCTTGGAACAATTTAAAAGTTTTACCATCTTCATTAGCTGAATGCGAAAACCTTACTGAAATTTATTTAATAGGAAATAAATTTGAAAATTGGCCAACGGTTTTGTTCGATCTTGAAAATCTTGAAAAAATAAATATTTCAGATAATTTGCTTAGTAGAATACCTTCGGAGTTGTGTAATTGCAAAAACCTGCGAGAATTAATACTTTGGAAAAATAATATAACTAATATTCCAATAGAATTTTATTCCAATGAAAACCTTATCCATTTGGATATCTCCTATAACAAATTATTCTCTTTAAGGCCAGAGATCAAAAATCTAAAATCCTTGCATTACCTTAATATTAATGATAACCAACTTGATGATCTTCCATTTGAGATATGTGAACTAAATCTTAAAGTTCTAAAATTTCAGAGGAATCCTTTTAGAAGGAGTCAGCAGTTTAAAGTTTTGTCTAAAGATGATCTTTTGGTAAATCTGAAAGAATTATATTTAAGTAAAGATGACCCTATTGATTTTAAAACAGTAAGGATACCGAAGGAATTAGTAAGGCCTATATCTAAATACCTTTCTTTTTTTAAAGAATATGTTTTGGTAACCAAAGGTGCTGAAATTCTATTTGATATTGAAGAAGCTGAGGAGAGCCTTACATTAATCACCGACAAAAATGGTCAATTATCTTCAGATGAACTCGAAGAATACTTATATGAATATATAAATATGGCTCAGCAAAATTTGGATAATATTACCCTTAATGTAAAAACAAATATTACAGCATATCAGGCCGATATGCTGATTTTAGAATTAAAGAGTGAGGTAAGAAGCTTAAAAAGTCTATACGAAATAGCACAATTAAAAAACAAAAAATTAGAAGAGGATAATGATTTTCTAAGACAACTTTCATTAAAATTATCGTCAAGAGAAACTCATTTTTCTATAAATTCTCTTCCAGCATCTTCTGGATTAAATCCGTTAAATTTTGATTTTTCATTACTCTTAACTGACTTGTATGGAAAAGCTATAAGAATGACAGAGAGAAAATATTCAAAAAAGCTTGAAGACCTTCATAATGATGAATTCACAGATTTTCTGAGAGATCGGGGTTATATAGCAACCGATCAGACTAGAAGTGGTAGATCAAATAAAAACTCTGGAGAATTAGATATTATGATCAGAGGAGTAAATGGCATACCTATTTCTATAATAGAAGCATTTCGTTTATCATCATGCGGCGGCAACAATAACATTGTTAGTCAACATATTTATAAATTATTAAATGATTACGATACAGCTGGACATAAAACCAATTTTATTATCATCTATTCGGAAGCCAAAAATTTCATTTCTAATTGGGAGAATTATTCTGATTACTTAGAAGATTTAAATAATCAGAAAGATTTTGAAAAATCCAAATATCCATTAATTAGGTTTGTTGACACAAAAATAAGTCGGCATACAGATATAAAAATTGGCGTTGCTCGCCACTTAAGAGAAAAAGAAACTGTAACAGTTTATCATATCTTTATAAATATGTATGTTAGTTAATTAATCATTATACTCAATACATCGACAGGAATTCTCATCACACAAAACCCATTCACTTTTACGCAATAATATATACTTCTACTCAATAATCAATTCCATTTTTGCAAAGAGTATTTACTGTTACCCAATGATGAATGATTTTTTCCGCAAATACATTTACATTTAAACAATCACTGTTGTCCGGTAAAACTACCAAAAACAATTTAGGATAAAAAACATGTCTTACAATCTTTCTTGAACTGTTTGATAAACCGCGTTGTCTTTTATTCGTGTTACAAAACCGGTTTGATTATCACAAAACTTCTTAAATGCTTTATAATCGTTATACCCCTTGTCGAAAACATAGATTGTGTTGGAATCCAACTTTAGCTTCTCCAGTAAAACATGGTCATTTTTTGCTGCTTCGCTAAACCATACCAATTTGGGTACAGCCTCATCAACATTGATTACAGTATGGACTTTTATTCCTCCTTTCTTTTTCCCGTCAACCGGATTGCGTCCAACACATTTTAAAATATCCTTGAAAAGACTTATGGTTGTGCTGTCGAAAACCTGTATCTGTTTATTAATAACATCTTTAATCCGGCTGTCCGAGAAAACGTCTCCATATTGGACAAATAGTTTATTGTATATGCTCCCAAAAACATCGCTGCTCCGATTTTGATTGGCATCGGACAAAGTACTTTTTTTGGGAATATGATTAAGTTGAAAATGCTTTGTTTTACCTGATAACCCAAGCATGGCCCCTGATACTTCCCGCAAGGACGTGCATTTGGCAAAGGCACAGAAAAGCATACTTATCAAATGGTCTTTGGTGGTAAACTTCTTTACATATCGGTCAGAATTGCATGATTTACTTGATCCGGTAATAATATGAGGATCAATTAGGGATATCAACTGTCCGAAAACCGAATTTCCAAAAAAGTATGTACTTTTATCCATTGTAGTTAATGTTTGTGGTAAAACAAAACTACATATAAGAGCTAAGAAGGCAAATGTCTTCTAGCTCTTTAAATTTTTATTCCGGACAACAGTGTTAAACAATAATAACTTTCATTTATTCAAAGCATATTTCATTTTACACTAAAAGCAATTCATGTTACACAATGATCATTTCCATTTAAGTATAATTCAATTACTTTTAGGAATATACAGAATATTTTTATGCTTAAAGTAATTATTTTGATGCTAAGAATTTATTACTTTTGAATAACATACTAACTTTCGCCGCCATGTTAAAACTTCGCCTGAAATTTCTCCTCGAAACCAAAGGGGTTTCAAATCCTTACAATTTTCTGATCAAACACGGATTTTCACCCAACATTGCCACCCGTTACCTGAATAGTAAAGTAGATATGGTAAACCTGGCATATTTAGAAAAACTTTGTTTGATTCTGCAATGTTCGCCAAACGAATTATTCGAATGGGAACCGGCCAAAGACATCACCCTGAACGAATCGCATCCCATGGCAATGCTGATCCGGAATGACAAACCGTTCAATATTATTTCGCATATCAACAATCTACCCCTCGACAAAGTGAAGCAACTACAGCAATACATAGCCGAACTGGATAAAAAGAAAGAGGATTAGGCACTGGGACTGTTCTGAATTTCTAGGGAGAATCACCGGGAATTTTGCCTCAACTATTCAAATTCTAAATTGTTTAACTTAATAAAACCTTTGTAACACATTTATAAATGCCTCTTTATATCCGCGTGCATTTAACCTTGTGCTTTGTGTTTCTGGGGAATAATTGTCTTCTAGCCCAATCAGAGACTAAGATATTTCCGGAATCGCAGCAAACAATCTCACTATCAGCCAAAACCCCCGAATGGTTTTTAACCATAAAATACAATGTCCATTTACCGCAGACTAAAAAACCACTATCAATCCTGAAGGACAGCATTTATCCGCAGCCTTCGACATTGCATCCGGCCTCAGTTCCTCCTTCTATTTGGAGTTCACGTTTAATGCCACAGCTTACAGCGGAATACGACGGCGGCGATTCGTATGCTACTCCCAATGATGATTACCTGGCGGTTTCAGCAAGTGGGAAAATAGTGGCCGTCCAAAATAATCTGATTTCTGTTTTGGACGAGAACGGCTCAGTGCTGGTAAGGAAATCGTTACGCGCTTTTTCAGGCGAGGGAACCAACGACCGCCCATTTGATCCGCGGGTGATTTATGATGAGGCTGCCGACAGGTTTATCCTTGCCTTCCTTACAGGCACAACTTTCGAAACCAATAAGATACATCTGGCGTTTTCGTCAAACAGCAATCCTGTCGAAAGCTGGTTTCATTACTCCTTTGCAGGAAACGCTTATGGCGACAGCAGTTGGAACGATTTCCCGGCTATGGCCATCAGTGATAAATATCTTTACCTTACTTTCAACACGTTTGGAAATGGTTCTGTGAACAACTCAAGGTTTAAACAGAGTGTGATCTGGCGCATTGACAAACAAAAAGGTTATGCACATGCTGCTGCCACAGAGCTTTCGGCAAGCGTTTTTCAGCAATTAAAATACAATGGAACATCGCTGTTTAACCTAACTCCGGTAACTAACTGTCCTGATACGGCCATGTATTTTTTGTCGAACCATGCGCTTGCCAGTGTTCCCAATCACAACTTTTTTCTGCTGAAATTAACCAGCCCGACGGCCTCTCCCGGGATTAGTGTATTTGAATCGAACCTCCCATACCAGTTACCTCCCGATGCCACCCAAATGAATACAGAACGAAGGCTGAATACCAACGATTCCCGGATTCAGGATGCTGTTTTTGAAAACAACCGCATTGCTTTTGTGATAAACTCGGCCCGGATGATCAATAGTTATCCCGTACCTGCATCATATTTCGGGCAAATACAGAACTTAAGTCAAAACAAGGTAGCCGGAGAATTCTTGCCTGATACACTCGAAACAGCATTTCCTTCTCTAATAGCCGGTAATCAAGGGTATCTCTTTGGTTATTCACATTCCTCCCCAGCTATTTTCCCGGGCATGTCAGTAATTTATCGCGATAATGAGGGAATTTACTCGAAGCCATTGAGGGTAAAGGCTGGCAGCAAAAATGTATCTTTCTGGGGCGATTACAATAAAATCATCTCTCAACCTTCTAAACCAAACATCTTTTGGCTTGCGGGAGCTTATGGCCTCGATGTGGGAACAGTAGCCGACGGCGAGTTGGCTACCACCATTGCCAGGATAGAATTGGAAGAGAGTACCGGAGTTTCAAAGCCTTCAGCAATTCTAAACCATACAAAACTTTATCCTAATCCGGCTACCAACCACCGAATGACTCTGGAGATCAATTTGCTGAAAGCTCAGAAAATCAATTTGCTTATTTATGATATTAAAGGGAATCTTAATGCAAAACTATTTGAGGGCGAGATGCCAGCCGGAGTACATAATATATCCCTTTCAACGGGAAAGCTTAAGTCGGGAACGTACATTATTAAAATTTTAGGTCAGGATAATACAACTGTTATGAAGAAAATAGTTGTTGAATAAGATACCAATGACAGATTTGTATAGTAATATGTTTATGAGGCATTTAAATTTAAGTTCCATAAAACCGAAATGCCAAAGATTCGGGACTGGCCTTCTGAAAATTGCGTGAAGAAAATAATAGATTGGGCGTAATGAGGGGGGTTGTCTGAGCGGGCAGATTGAGATTTCTTTCATTTAAGTATAAGACCTCATTAATAGCAATTAACCTGGCAAAGCAGTGTTGTAGTGAGATTACCCCCCGCAGTAGACAAATCTTTTATTTTTAGTCAATTTTTAATAAGCCTTGACTTTTTGGTCCTTTTGTGTCAAGACAAAAGGACGAAAGATAATTATTTTGAGGAGGCCTGTCATTCACCCATTA
>JAEYWD010000111.1 GCA_023429135.1 Bacteroidota bacterium
TATGCCGACGAAAGCAGAACCAGCACCATTGCTGTTTTCAAAAATCTGCGTAACCAGGTAAAGAAAGATCCGGGAACTCCCAACCTCTGTCTGAGTGACTTTATCGCACCCAAAGAAACAGGATTACCCGACTACATTGGAGCATTCACGGTTACTGCAGGCTTAGGCGCTAACGACCTTGTAAAGATGTTCGAAAAGAAATTCGACGATTACAATGCTATTTCAGTAAAAGCGCTCGCCGACCGTTTAGCAGAAGCTTTTACCGAACTGATACACGAAAAAGTACGTAAGGAAATCTGGGGCTACAATCCCGACGAAAATATGTCCCTCGACGATATGTTCCTCGAAAAATACGTAGGCATCCGTCCGGCACACGGCTATCCGGCCTGCCCCGACCATTCCGAAAAGCGCACACTGTTCGATTTGCTTCAGGCAGAAAAACTAACCGAAGTCACTCTCACCGACAGCTTCTCCATGTTGCCGGCAGCATCGGTAAGCGGCTTGATCTTTGCCCACCCGCAATCGAAATACTTCTTTGTGGATAAGATAGGACGCGATCAGGTTGAAGATTACGCCCGCCGCAAAGGAATGGAAGTGATGCAGGTAGAGAGATTGCTGGCGTCGAATATTAATTATAAATAATTATCATGAGATTCCTCACTCCGTTCGGAATGACAGTTTACATAGTAGGTGTGGAAAAAAGAGGGCGGCGAAGCCGCCCATCCTCTCCTATCTCCTCTGATCTGCTTGTCATTTCGAGCAAAGCGAGAAAACTTAATTGACAACTCGTAACCCGATGAAAATCACAGAACTCTTCAAAACCCAACCAAGAACCTATTCGTTTGAGTTTTTCCCGCCGAAGGATGAAATTTCGGCTGTGGATTTTGGATTTAATGTTGGTCAGCTTGTTAAGCTCAATCCTTCGTTCGTTACTGTAACTTACGGAGCTGGAGGATCGACTCAGGAACGAACTTTTGCCCTGGTAGATTATCTTCAGAATAAAATCGGCCTCACCACCATGGCGCATTACACCTGCGTAAATGCATCGCGCAGCAAAATTGCAGACGATATTAAAAAACTGAAAGAGCTGGGCATTGATAATGCCATGCTTTTACGCGGCGATCCTCCAAAAGGTCAGGGAGCTTTTGTACCGCATCCGGAAGGGTTTTCCTACGCGAGCGAGCTCATTGCTTTTGCCAGAGCTAACTTCGATATTTGCATCGGAAGTGCAGCATATCCTGAAAAACATCCCGAAGCCGATTCGATTAATAAGGATATTATAAATCTCAGGAAAAAAGTAGATGCCGGAGCAGACTTTCTGGTTACACAGCTATTCTTTAACAATAATCAATATTTTGAGTTTGCGGCTCAGGCAAGGAATGCCGGCATAAATTGCAGGATCGTACCAGGAATAATCCCCATTACAGCCTATCAGCAAATAAAACGCTTTACACAAATGAGCGGAGGTTCGCTACCTCAAGCCTTGCTGGATAGGATGGAAAGCTATAAAGACAATCCGTCGAAAGTTTACCAGATAGGGATGGATTATGCAATACAGCAATGTCGCGACTTATTGGTTATGGGAGCTCCCGGAATCCATTTTTACACTTTGAACAAGTCGAGGGCCACTGTAGAGATTTTTGAGACGTTGTTAAGATAATTTTATTGCAGTTGTATAATAAATTCATAACTGGAGGTGAGATTTCGGCGTGAATTCAGTCGAACCCAGCCGAAATTTCATTTTCAGGCACTTTCCCAAGGCCTCTGAAATTTCATAACCCGCTTTCAAAACTTACACTAATCATAATTCCGACTAGGGCATTTTTATTCAAACAGCTTTTTTCTCTAGCTAATCTGATCCGTTCATTGTTTTTCACTAAATTGCAGGTGGTAAAATTATTATCATCACCCTATTTTAAGCTAAACAACAAAACATGAGCTTATTTGCAATTTATAAAGGAACTCTTAGCACGATTAAAGAAAATGCTTTCAAACTCGAAAAAGACATTCAGGATTTAACCGAAAAGAACCTTAAAACCATCTTTGGACTTGAGTTTGTTAAATCCGAATTTTCAATATCAAATTTCAGGATTGATACTTTAGCATTTGACATAAACGCCCAAAGCTTTGTGATTATTGAATATAAGAGGGATAAAAATTTTAGCGTAATCGACCAGGGATATGCTTACTTATCCTTAATGCTTAATAACAAAGCCGACTTTATTCTCGAATACAACGAGAACATGAAAAACTCGTTGAAACGCACCGATGTTGATTGGTCGCAATCCCGGGTGATTTTTGTTTCACCGTCTTTTACAACTTATCAACGAGAGGCTATAAACTTCAAAGATTTGCCTATTGAATTATGGGAGGTTCGCAGATATGATAACGATTCTGTTATGTACAATCAAATTCAAACCTCGGGGGCGAAGGAGAGTGTTAAAACTATTTCCCGACAGGACGAAACAGTTGAAGCAGTAAATAAAGAAATTAAAGTTTACACCGAACAAGAGCATCTTGAGCAGGGTGACGATGAAATAGTAGAGTTATTCGAAAAGCTGAAAGGATTAATTATAAATTTAGGTGGGATTGAAACCAAACCAACCAAAAAGTATATAGCCTTTGTTGGTGGATACAACGTAGTCGATATTCATATCCAACGAAAGGCTTTGAAAATGTGGATTAATTTATTCAAAGGAGAGCTCGACGACCCAAAAGGACTTGCGCGTGATGTAGCCAATATCGGTCATTGGGGTAATGGTGATTATGAATTACAAATCAAGGATGATGAGAATTTGGAGTATATTTTATCTCTGATTAAACAATCCTACAAGAAAAATAAAAAGTAAAATTTAAACACCTAATTATAATGAGTAAAGCAATTTGTACAATAAGTTTATCCAATAATCTGGGGAATGGTGCCAACAAAAATGGCAGAATTGGCCGCATAGTTGGGTAATGCATTGGTTATTGCAGTATAACCAGCCTAGTAATCATTAAAAGTAAAGTACATGCTTAAACGACTCTCTTCTTGGTTTGTCATGGCGATAAAAGTTTAAAATGTTGGTAAATAATCTAAAAAGTTATCGCAAGATTAAATTCCGCATGATAAAAGTCAAATTTTCAATTAACAATTTAATATACAATCTCTAAACACCCCGTTTTTACTAACTTGGCCAACTGCACAATAGTAATAAAGATTTATACTATGTTACCAATGATAGATTTGAGAAGAGATTCCTCCCTTCGGTCGGAATAACTAGTTTTTAGGCCATCCCGAATGGAATGAGGGATCTATCCCATTGCTATTACTGCATTATGCCCCAATTTCCGGGTGGACTCTCATAAAACCCAATAGCTTATAAGATGCCTGCTATGGTTCGAAAGATAACTAATACAGTCTCGAAGATTGTTGCTACGGTTCGTGAGATGCGTCCTACGGTCTGTGAGATTATTGCTACGGTTCGTGAGATAACTTCTATGGCAGGTAAGATACATCCTACGGTCCAGAAGATGTTTGCTACAATTTATGAGATGATAGATACGGGTTGGGGAATGCCGTCTTTGATCTCAAAAGGCTAATTATTGCCTTCCTCAATCATACTCATCAAATAATCGCAATCTTCCACATCGCGCGACAGAGCTTCTTTGGCTTCTTCGGTAAGGCCCCATTCAACATCTTCCCCGGAGAGGTCCTTTTTTGCCTCTCGTTTAAATTCGGTCAATACCTTGCGGGCTTTTTCCTTTTCGCCAGTCTGGATATAAGCCCTGCCAAGTGAAAGTTTTACCTCATACGAAGAAATCTCATAACGCTTGGTATTCAATGCCTTTAAATAATAGTCGATAGCTTTTTTATAATTCCCCTCCAGCTCTTCATTTGCACCATTCAACCAAAAATGAAAGAAAATGCTGTCCGTTTCATACCATTCTTTCCCCTTATCATTTCTCAGTCCTTCCATGTTTTTCGAAACATATACAATTTCCTCCTGGATCATCGGTTTAAACAAACTTTCGTTTTCTTCTTTACTGATGTTTGTGTTTCGTTGACATCCAAATACTAAAAGTGAAACTAATAAGAATAAAGATCGCTTCATAAGCAATTATAAAATGACTTAATTATTAAACAAATACAAACGAAATATAACGACAGTATGAGAGGATTTATTTTATTTAATACCTTCCCATATCTAATTTAATCTGTAAAATTATAATATTCAAATATCTGAAAATAAAACGAATTTAGTTCAAAGTCAACTATCAGAAAAATATATAAACCCACCAGACTTATTGGGGAGCATTTTTATTCATTTTATTTTAGCAAAAAACAGATTCTTTGGGGGTGTGTCATTTTACAATCATCTATACCCAAAACAAAATAACTATCGGAGTTATGAAAATACTTTTATCAACCCTCAAATATCACAATTTGTTTAACAGGAATAACAAATCACGGTTTCTGCTGATAATATTGATTCTTTACGCGGGCTTTTGCCCTTTACAGGCTCAGGATATCCGAACTTCTCGAAAAACAAGTTATTACACATATGTATACCGGTTAACCGACAACGAAGCTCGTAAAATATACAAATTCAACCTGACAAAAATTAAACAATCATATTTTCACACGATGGTTGATTCCTTTCCAACCGATAGTGTTTACAGGAAAAAACTCGAAAATGGTCATTACCTCTACCTGCATGCCGAGGGAAATCAGATGAAATTCAAACTCGCATCGCAAAGTAATGTGGATGTAAAAATCATGAACAACAGCAGCGATTTTGTTTTGTATATAACCGACAACAAAAGAGTCACCGCTCCTAATGCCCTTGTAACCATTGATAACAAAAAGCTGAAGTACGATTTTAGCACCGGCACTTACCGGTTAAAACATGCCAATGTAAAAGGATTTCTTACGGTCAGCCATGAAGGACTCAGCAGTTTTTACTACATCACCCGCAAAAAGAACAACTCTGCCCTGGCACGCACTTCCCGGAAAGTGTTTTACCAAACACCTCTGAAGTATATTGCCGTACCCGTAGTATTAACGGCTTATCTTCCGCTTGATGTTTACCGGCTGGCTGTCCACCAGAGAAGGAGCGGCTGGATCTACTTTATTTCCCAACCTTTTTACGATATAGTCCATTCCATATCGTGGCAACAGCCGGAAGGATTTATTGAGAAAATTGCTAATAGATTTAACACCCCTTCCCGAACGTATGGCTATATGGCATTTAATAAAACCATATTCCGGCCGGGAGATACGGTTAAGTGGAAAGCCTATGTGGCAGACCGAAAAAAAAGACCGGTGAAAAATGAATTAACCCTTCAGCTTCACGATTTTAATTTCACAAAAAACATTGCCTTAGGAAAAGTAAAGAATACCCGGCCCGGGGTTTTTCATGGTTCTTTTGTACTGGCTGATACAATGGAACTAAAAATCGACGCCAACTACATACTGTTCTTAAGCTCCAGGCGCTATAGCTTATCAGGCAATTTCAGGCTCGAAGATTACGAGTTAAAAAATACAAAATACGAATTACTTGCATTGAGAAATCTTCATTATGCAGGCGAACACAATTTACTAACGCTTAAAGGAACCGACGAAAACGACCTTGTACTGGCCGATGCCAGAGCAAAAATTATTATTGTTCCCGAGGAGGTCGAAAAAACATTCCAAAGCCGCGTTTTTATACCCGACACACTATGGAAACACGATTTGGCATTAAATCCATCGGGTAATACCGAAATTGAAATTTCTGCCGATATCTTCCCTGAAGCTAATTTTTCGTACAGGGTAATTGCCGATTTCCTGAATTCATCGAACGAACACGTTACCAAAGATCTGAAGCTTCGCTATTGCTTTAACGAAGATATTCTTAAAATTTCGTTTATCAACGATTCGGTCCGTTTCGGAAGAACAATTAACGGAGTTCCTGTTGCTGGAAAAGGTTCGATCAGTTTTTTCAAATTAAACGATGTTATTTCACAAATAGAAACCGACCTTCCATACACGTGCGGAATAAGTCCGTTTGTTACAAGGTACGAAGTCACTTCAGGCAAAAACACGGCTTTTAAAGAGGTAATGAACGAACCATCCCTTGTAGAATGCTTTAGTGAAAGAGACAACGATTCGGTTCGTTTCGCCGTAAGTAATCCTCGCAATTTGCCGCTAACATGTTTTGTTTACAATCTGAACCGTGAAGTATTCCGGGGTTCGGGCGATCTCAGGAGTTTTGCCCTGCCTAATCAATCGGAAAAGAATTACTACCTGTCAGTCCATTACATTTGGAATAATACCGTTGTTTCCGAGAACTACGAGGTTCCGCTGAAGACCTCTGTTTTGAGCATCACCTCCGACCAGCCCGAATATATTTACCCGGGCCAAAAAGTGACCATAAAACTTAAGGTAACCGATTACACCTCAAAACCGGTGGAAGGTGCAGACGTTCTGGCCTATGCTATGACAGCAAAAATGCCACGGGCCGGGCTGCCTGTTTTGCCCGATTTCGAAACCAGAAAAAAGCAAAAAGAGTTGATTAACGAGTTTTTTCTGAAGCAGGATAAGATAAATTACAGCAACAACTCCATTCAAATGGATTGGAAAAAATGGAACCCCCTCATGCACATGGATTCGATCACGTATTTTCAGTTTCTGTATCCCGAAAAAGGCATGTTCACCTGCGCTTTTCCAATGGAAAATCCAATTATTGGATACATTTCACCATATGTGGTTCAAAATGGAAGAATACAGCCTGTCTATTGTATATATGTAAATAACAGAATTATTTACTCTCACTTTTCCAATATTAATATTCCCTATGTTTTTGCCGTACCAGCAGGAAAAATCAACCTGAGAATTAGAATTCCCGGAGCCGAACTTATTGCTGACAACCTTTATATTGAAGCAGGCCGTAAGTATGTAATGAGCTTTGATAAGGATACCGTTAACCAGCTTGTAAAAATTATTAAAAAACCCAAATACCTGACCAATTATGAATTGAATTGGGTAAAATATAATCTGATGGCAATCGACAATAACTCAATGCATAATTATGCTTACCTGATGCAGGGAAACAGGTTATTCCCCATTAACAAAGGCGAAAACAATTACAGATCATATACAATGGTGGGGCCTTTGAATCAGTCGGACTATCGTTATGTAGTTCCAGGCAATTTTAGTATTCAGGAAAGTTTTGAACCTGGATACAGATACAATTTCAAAAATGGAGTTGTAAAAATGAAATCCATCACCCCGAAAGAAATGCAATGTTACTATTTCAATGCGGTGCCGCCCGAGCATTTTGCCGATTCGGTAATTACGGAAACAAACTGGCTCAGGGCTTGGCAATACGATCTTGCTCAAAAACAAGCTAAATCGCGGATCTACAACAATCCTGTAAAAACTGACCCTGGCTTTGGCCGGATGAAATTATACTACCCTCCTCTTCCTGGCAGATTCACCAAAAATATCATTCTGTTTAATTATGATAATTCTGAATTTGTAAGAGTTTACGGAAACACGGAGTTATTTCACCAATTAGCGCCAGGCCTTTACAGAGCTGTAATCCTGGACAATAACAATGCTTATCTGGAATCCGACTCGCTGGCTATTCTCGCCAATGGACTGAACACCTTTACCATTCCTGCAAACTGGAAGGATCCCGATTCTGTTTCACTCAGAATAAACCAAATTATTCAAAAGGTCAGCAGTACAATCACCAACACCAGTTACGAAAATAAAACCAGATGGCAATCGGTTAATACAACCTATCTGCAAAAAAATAACATCACACTGAAAGGGCAGAATGTAATTGAAGGCATTATTAAAGACCCCACTACCGGAGAACCACTTCCCGGAGTAAATATAGTTGCGGAAGGAACAAATATAGGCACTACTTCCGATATAAACGGATATTACCAGATAGATGTACCTCCAGGCACAGGTAGCCTGACATTCTCTTTTATTGGCTATGTCAGCGAAAGGGTACCGATAGGATTATCCAGAATTATAAATACAACCCTCACGCCTGATATTCAAAGGTTGGAAGAAGTGGTGGTTGTTGGATATGGCACCATGAAAAAAAGTGAACTCACAGCGTCGGTAAGCACAATTCAGGTACGAGGATTATCAGGAAGAGCGGCAGGAATAAATACCTCAGCAATTTATGGAAGCAGAGCTCCTGAATTAATTGAATCGAAAGGCGCCCTGAGCGACAAAGCATTAAACGATACCGAATTTATGAATAGCCTCAACAATGCATCATCACTCCGCTCTAACTTTAACGATAATGCTTTCTGGCAACCCGCTTTAATAACCGATAAAAACGGTGAAGCAACTTTCGAAGTAACTTTTCCCGACGACATTACCGCATGGAAAACTTTTTATGTGGCTATGGGTCGCAAAAAAGGAGGTTCGCTTCAATCGGTAGTAAATGCCTTTAAACCGGTTGCGGCCAGTCTCGCGGTTCCACGCTTTTTAATTGAAGGTGATAGTTCAGTGTTGATTGGCAAAGTAACAAATTACAGCAACGACACCCTTAAGGCAGTATCACAATTCGTAATTGCAGAAAAAGCTCAGAAGGAAAGCAATTTTCAACTCGTAAATTCCCATATCGACAGCATGACTGTGAAAGCTATGACCAAGGATTCTATGACTATCACTTATAAAGTAATTCCCGAAAAGGGAATAAAAGACGGAGAAAAAAGAACAATACCCATCCTGAAAAGGGGATCGCTGGAAACGGAAGGAATTTTTAAAACGCTAACCAGAGACTCAACATACGAATTTATAATTCCTGCCCACTATACCGAAGCTAAGCTGTTTCTGGATGCAGACCCGCTGAACATTATCCGCGATGAAATAAGGCACGTTCACAATTATGGTTACCTGTGCAACGAACAGGCAGCCTCCAAACTTAAAAGCCTGCTGGCCGAAAAAACCATCTGCAAATACCTGAACACACGATTTGACCTTAACGGCAGTGTTAAAAAACTGATAAACAGATTGGAGTTGTCCAGAAATTTCGAGAATCTCTGGGGATGGTGGAAAGACTCTGAAGAGTCTTTGTGGATAAGCCTGCATGTTCTGGAAGCCCTTTTCCAGGCTGAGAAAGAAGGCTATGCGGTTAAGATACCCAGGGAAACCATTCAGCAATATTTATTGTCGCGATATCCGGCATATTCACCTGAAGATAGAATAAGAGCTCTGAAAATTTTATTACAGATTAACTCTGAGAATAAAATTAAATTCGATTTGGAATCAATTTTGAAGAAGAACACTTTGAGTTTTGCAGCAAGACTCGAAGCTATCGAGCTTTTGCAAAAAACAGGAAATAAAATTGACCTGGATACACTTCTGAAACAAAGGAAAGAAACAATGTTTGGCAATTATTACTGGAATTCGGACAGTTTTGATATTTCGAAAAGCTATATTCAGTCTACCCTGAGTATGTACCGTATTATACGGAACGACAGTACTAATTTGGATTATTTGCCTAAAATAAGAAACTTTTTCATTGAGGAACGTAAAAGTGGTAATTGGCGAAACACTTATGAGTCAGCAAGGATAATTGAAACAATTTTGCCGGATATGCTGGGAGACAAAAAGAAGTTGACTGATCCATCTGCCTTCATCCATATTAACGGAAGTTCTTTAAGAGTCGATAGTTTCCCTTTTCGCACAACTTTGAAAGGAAGCGATACGGTAAAACTAAGCATTAATGGCGACTTCCCTGTTTATGCCACCTTGTTCAGGAAATGGTGGAACACCCAACCGTCAGCAATCTCAAAAGGATTTAGGGTAAAAACTTACTTCGAGGATCATATAAACACATTAAAAGCAGGCAATCCGGTTAAACTTTTTGCTGAAATTCATGTTTTAAAAAGAGCTTCGTACGTTATGGTGGAAATTCCGATTCCGGCAGGATGTGGCTACGAGGTGAAAGGCCGGCAAAATATATGGGAGGTTCATAGGGAGTATTTCAAAAACAAAGTTTGCATTTTTTATAAAGATTTATCAATTGGCAATTACAAAGCTGAAATTGAACTTCTGCCACGGTTTAATGGTAAATATACAATAAACCCGGCCAAGGCCGAATTGATGTATTTTCCTGTATTTTTTGGCAGAAATGAAATTCAGAATGTAATAGTTAATTAAAGATGCACTAACTACTACATGTGTGTTCAGTTGAAAGGCTGAATAAAAAGGCCCTGGCAAAGAAATTTGTCAGGGCTGATTTGTTTTTGTTTGTCCACAGTCGTCGGACCTCGGACGACAGACAACAACCAGTACAAGTTGTAAAAAGCCGCCTCTGTAGAGCGTGGACCGTGGTCTGTCGACTAACTTTATTCCCTATTGCCGTATATAGGTTCTTGCTTCACCTGGATCATTATAATCCTGATCGTTGTTATAATCTGATTTAAAGGTAATTTCGCCTCCATTTACTTCATATTCCATTTCGTAGGTTTCGGGTGTTTCAAAAGCCTCCATGAATTCTTTAAATAATTCATCAGTAGATTTTAAATATTCAATTTGCCCGGTAGGGAGCTTAGTAATTGGACTCGTTGCTGCAATACCCGCTTCGGTAATTTTGATATTTAACTTTTTCTCACTCGTATTAAACGTACCTTTAAAACCAATATAATTAACCCATTGATTGGTATTGGGGTTTTTTATCTGAACTATCTGTTCGAATTTCCCACTGGAAAGTATTATCAGTTCTTTCATCTCCATGGATGATATTCCATCGCTTAAAGCACCTATTGTAACCCATGTTCCCACATAATCTGGGTCAGGATCATCTTTCTTACAGGAAGAGAAAACAACAGCCATAAGAGCAATAAAGAACAAGGACTTAACCATGGAGGAAATTTTGAAATTCATAATGAAAGAATTAGGTATATTACTTAAACAAATGAATCGTTAATTATGCCATAAAAATAGGCTTTCTCTTCAATTAAATACAATATTTTTAAGCCGTTGCCAAAAGATTTAACAAACCATTAAATTCCAGTGGCAAATTCGGGCTTCTTCCTATGTTTGGCAGTCTGTTCAAAAGCAAAGGCACACTTAAGCAATTGAGGCTCGCTCCATGCTTTTCCAATAAAAGATACACCAACAGGCAACCCCTCTATAAAGCCGGCGGGAACAGTAATATTGGGATAACCTGCACAGGCTGCGGGAGTGGAACTACCCCCAAGATAACGGTCGCCGTTGATCAGATCTGTTACCCAAGCCGGCCCTCCTGTGGGTGCGATAATCACATCGAGGCTACGGCGACGCATAATGGAGTCGATGCCCGACTCGCGCGAATATCTTTTTGTATTTGCCAAAGCCTGAAGATATCTAGCATCGGTCAACGGGCCTTTCCGGTTAGCTTCAATAAGTAATTCCTGTCCAAAGTATCTTAACTCTTCGTTGGCTTGGTCGGTATTAAATTTAATTAGGTCCTCAAGTGTTTTAATTCCCACCTCCGGCTTCATACCGGCAAAATACTTGTTCAGTCCGTCTTTAAATTCATATAACAGAACCTGGAATTCGGATTCTCCACTTTCTTTTACAAACTCAATATTGGCCGGGTCGATTATATTGGCTCCCAAACCCTTCAGGGTAGTTATTGCATTCTCCATAAGTGCATCCACCCGCTCATGAAACCCAAAAAAATTGCGGGCAACACCAATTCTCACTCCCCTTAAGCCTTCGTTTACCAAATATTTGGTATAATCGGAAAATACTTTCCCTTCCGATTCCAGTGTTGCAGGATCATTACTATCCGATCCGGTGAGTACCCCCAGCAGAATAGCAGCATCGGTTACGGTGCGAGCCATCGGACCTGCCGTGTCCTGCGACTGCGAAATGGGTATTATTCCTGACCGGCTGCATAAGCCAACGGTAGGCTTAATACCAACCAGTCCGTTAATTGACGAGGGACAAACTACCGACCCATCGGTTTCGGTGCCTATCCCCGCCACACAAAGATTGGCCGAAACTGCCACACCTGTACCAGAACTCGAACCACACGGGTTACGGTTAATCATATATGGGTTACGCGTTTGTCCGCCTCTTGCGCTCCACCCGCTGGAGGAACGGTTCGACCGGAAATTGGCCCATTCGCTCAGATTGGTTTTGGCCAAAATGATGGCACCGGCTTCACGAAGTTTCGTTATGATAAACGCATCTTTTTGAGCAATGTTTTTTGCCAGCGCCAGCGATCCGGCAGTTGTAGCCATTTTATCTGCGGTATCGATATTATCTTTAACAACTATGGGAATTCCATGCAAAACGCCTCTGAGTTTTCCCGATTTTCTTTCCGCATCGAGTTGCTGAGCTATTTTAACTGCATCGGGATTGATTTCGATAATACTATTCAGCCCGGGGCCTTCTTTATCAATATCCTGAATTCTTTCAAGATATAAATTCACAATATTTTCGGAAGTGAACCTGCCCGATTCAAGCCATCCCTGCAATTCGGTAATAGTTACCTCGTCCAGCTCCGACTCGTAACTCGTAACCTGTTTTATTTCTTTTACAGGACCTGGTTTGCATGAATTAATAAATGGTACAGAAACAGCAGCTCCTCCCAGAAGTGATGATAAAAGAAATTTCCGGCGCTCCATATGTAGTTTTTAAGGGTTCCCTAAAATAAGTGATTTTTATTGCTAAAGTCAATACCCAGGAGAGCATTTAAAGTTTCGATATAATATCTCTTACTTCCTGATTCGTTTTTTTTAATTTATAAGCTACCATGTGTATAAAATCCGACTCGTCGCCGCCACGATCGTGAAGGTCGGACATCGTTAACTGGGGAAACATCCGAATAAGCTTAATTCGTATGGAGTGCCAATCCTGATGAAACGATTTGCTGTTCATTTTACATCTTATTAATAATAAATAGATAACATAATAGAAGTTATTTCTGTTCACGAAATGATGATAATAGTGGCTCAAAGAATGGGCTGATAATGGCAAACACGGACCTGCAAAATTACTGGCCCATGGCAACTCGTTACCAGCAACCCGAAACCGATTAAAAAAATTGTCAATTGATTTAATTTTTTGATATTTGAGGAGGGATAAATAACAGCATTCCATGAGCAGCTACTTTAAATACCTTACTCATAGCCAGGAAGACACAAACAGCGGCTTCTATCTTACAGTTGGCGGCCATGCCAAGGTATTGCCCGGGAAAGAGTATCCGCCCAAAGGTCACCCTTCAGGGTACAACTTTAATTGGGAGAAAGGTAGAATTTTGCAGGAATACCAGATTAATTATATTACTGAAGGCGAAGGTATTATTGAAACCAACGAAGGGCAGTTCACGATACAGGAAGGTTCGGTAATTATTTTAAAGCCCAACTCCTGGCACCGGTATCAACCAAATAAAGATACAGGATGGACTGAGCATTACATTGGTTTTAACGGAGAATTTGCCTCCCGAATTTTCGAAAACTTCGACACATTGCAGAATTCGCCCTTAGTTCAGATTGGTTTTCAGGAAAAGCTCATCGAAGAGTTTCATAAAATTTTCAATTTTATCAACAGCGAAAAACCGGGGTACCAACAAATCTGTTCCGGTTTGGTGGTTTACATTCTCGGGATGATTATCTCGCTTAAGAAGAACGAAAATTTCAGAAGCAGCGAAATTGAAAAGACGATCCAGAAAGCCTGTATGTTTATCCGCGATAACTTTAACCAGAACATCAACATTGAAGAGCTATCCAAAAACCTCAACATCGATTATTCGGTCTTCCGTAAAGCATTTAAAAAATACACCGGGTTATCGCCGGTACAATACCATCTGTCGTTAAGGATGCAACAGGCAGCTTATTTGCTAAACAACTCGAATCAAAGCATAAAAGAAATAGCTTTTAATCTTGGGTTTGGCAGCGTTTTCTATTTCAGCAAATTATTCAAGGAAAAGATGCTGCTCACACCAAGCGAATTCCGGGAGAAGTCGGCTAAGGAGGCGGAGTAAGAGTCCATAGTCGATGATTCATAGCAAATACAAAGAGCAATTAGTCGGGATTTTGCTTGTATTCACTGTATTCGGCTATGGACTATCGACCAACGTCTATCGACTACTTAATATTCCCCAGCTTCACCTTTACATTATTCACCACAACTTTTTGGCTTTCGATCTGCTTTACCTGATAATCCTGGTCGACAACATTCTTTTTTATCGATTCCTGATCTTCGAGAATTGACTTTTTGTGATTATCGAGTTTTTTGTGATAAGATGAATTATCGCTAATGAGGCGTTTCTGATTTTTGTTCTCTTCTTTCAACCGGTTGTTGTACACGGTATATTCGGGAGAATTAACGGCCAAACGCGATAAAGAGTCGTTCAACATTTTCAGGTTCTTGCTTGAGCGCTCCTGGTCTGTCATATTGGTGCGCAACAGCGACTCCATCTCACTTACACCGGCTTCGGAGCGGACTATGTTTTTCTCCAGCACAACTTTTCTATCCTTTAAACTAACAAGCTTTTCTTCGAGATCTTTGAGTTTCTTGTCTTCGCGGGCCAATTCGGCAGCTACTGCATCCTTGTAACATCCAACAGCAAAATTGCGAACATACTTTTTGGTGTTCGGATAAATATCGCCCAACGTTTGTTTGGAGATAAAAGCAGAGTCGAGCTGAAAAAAGGCAGTAAACTGAACACCACCACTGGCATTTACAACTGTAGCAATTGTGGATATATATTTATTCGAAATATCGGTTAACACGGCCCTTTCGGCAAGATATTCGCCCGCCTTGAACTCGTACTTCACTTTATAATCCTTGCTTTTAAACACTTCACTGTTCTCGTTGCGCATATATTGCCCCCACTTTTTCGAGACCATGTCGAGGGTTGCATCTTTGATAAAAACACTAAAACCCGGCTGAGTGCCTTTTGATGTAGGTTGATTCACATCTTTCACCTCAATAATTTCCTGGCCCAAAACGCCGGTACACCAAAAGGCAGTTACAATAAAAGCAGCAATTCTCCAATTATTCTTCATAACTCTGGTAATTAAGTTTTGTATGGTTTACAGAACATCCGCGAGGATGCCTCCCCGGTTAAACGTGGTTAGACGTGAAGGGTAAAAAATTCCGACACAAATGAATTATCTGAAAATGTGTCAGTCTTAATCACCTCTCCTCAAAACCCATTCTTCAAAATCGAATACATAAAACAACTGTCGTTCGTAAGCATCTGCCTTTAAAACTGTAAGTTCTTCACGGGCTTTTTCAAATAGTTTTTTACGGCTTGCACGGCTCAGTGTCGACGGATAGAGTTTCATTAATTTTAGTATTACCTTTTCCGTATAAAAATTGCGTTTCCCTTGCTTGAGTTCCCGCTCCAGTGAACGAATACCGGATGTGAGGTAATTGAAATCGTTTAATTCAAAATGAACTATAAGATTTATAAGTTTCAGTGTTCGCGACGTTTGTTTATTTGAAAGATTTTCCAAATGGATTATCTGTCGCAACAGCCGGGCTGCTTCTTTAAAATTTCGATCGTAAAAACTAACAAGGGCGGTGTATAAATATATCTCGGCTTTATCACCCGACTGGATGTTTTGAATCCTGGAAACTAATTCGAAGCCCGATTTCATAACCGTGAGAGATGCTGCATAATCTTTTAAACCAAGCAGCATCTTTATTTTAGCAATATAAACAGTCTGCTGAAGTATACTCAAAGCTGCGGTTTTCTGAAGTTCTTCCAGCTTCGCGATAAAAAACTGCATGTGCTCGTATTGTCCGGTAATATGCAGGTTGTTTAATATGCCTTTTACATGCTGAATGTAATATATTGGCGAATCCAGCCAAAGATTGCGATTGGTTTCGAACAGATTATTCAGTTCCAGAAAAGTGCTCATACTGGACTTGTAATCGCCCGTCATCATAAAATAAACCGACTGAAACAAAAGGTGATTCTTTTTCAAATTAAACGACTGGTATTTGGGGTTTCCGGCCAGATTCATTTCGACAAACACCAAATCGTTCAGCTTTTCCTTGTCTTTTGAACTTCTGGCCATACCATGCGTCACGAACCTGTAATTGAGCAACTCATAAAGAGAAGCGTGATCGGTCAGGTTTAGTTCAAACTGAATATGTTTTTTCAGATGACTCTGCAGCTTTAGCAACTCATCTTCGGTGATATCCCCAAAATGAAAACGATTCAAATAATGCAGTTTCATTTTCCCCAGTATGATGCAGTACTCAAATCTTTCGAAGTCGGCTGCAATTTTCATCAGCTTGTCAAGTTTTTCAAACCCTTCAGCTATTAACCCTTTTCTGAACAGTAACTTCACCTCCTGAATGCCCGTCGTCAGTTCTTCTTCAATTCCGGCTTGCTGATTCAGAACTATAAGGCTTTTCATAAGCACTGTATACAAGTAATTTACGGTGGTATTAAGGTCCTGACCTGGAAACTCCTTGCGACACTGCTGTTCTGTATCTCCCTTGGATTTAATTATCAGGCTATAAAGCTTCAGATATGCCTTTTTATTATCATCGGACCCAACAAACAGGCTAAAATTACGCCGTTCTGTTTTCGACAGGGAATGAATAAGCTGAACAAGAGTTTTAAACGCAGGCATATTTTTATAGTTATTTAGTATAACTGCTTTTAGAATATTTATCATTCTTATAATTAGTAATTTATAAAAGTAATATCTTTTTTAGAATTATAATTATAAAGAAATATTGATATGCATTGGGCTGAAATTTAGATTACATTTGATTGAAGTTAACCCGGAAGAGTTCCGGCATTTTAGCAACGAAAACTATTAACTTAACATTATTATGTTTCTCAACCGTATTACAGTTATTGGAAGCAGCAATACCGACATGGTAATAAAAACCACCAAATTACCGGTGCCGGGCGAAACAATCCTTGGAGGTAGTTTTTTTATGAATCCAGGAGGTAAAGGTGCCAATCAAGCAGTAGCGGCATCACGACTGGGCGGCAAGGTTAGTTTTGTTGCAAAAACCGGCGACGACATTTTTGGAAAGCAAGCCAAACAACTATTCGAAAGCGAAGGGGTAAATACCGATTACATGTTTACCGACCCGGAAAACCCGTCGGGCGTGGCGCTTATCACTGTTGATGCCAGTGCCGAAAACTGTATCGTAGTAGCGCCCGGCGCCAATGGCTTTCTGGACAAAACTGATATAGACAAAGCCCGTGAAGAAATTCTGCGTTCGGATATAATTCTGATGCAGCTCGAAATTCCTGTTGAAACCGTGATGTATGCAGCCGAAATTGCATATAACGCAGGCAAAAAGGTCATTCTTAATCCGGCTCCTGCGCGTGAGTTACCCGATGAATTACTCCGTAAATTATATATTATCACTCCAAACGAAACAGAAGCCGAACTTTTAACCGGGATAAAGGTCACCGATATGGCAACTGCTGAAAATGCAGCCCGTGCACTTCATAAAAAAGGAATAAAAATAGTAATTGTCACACTTGGAAGTAAAGGCGCTTTTTACTATGCCGAGGAGGGTTTTAAAATTGTACCTGCACCTAAAGTTGAAGCTATTGACACCACTGCCGCCGGCGATGTTTTTAACGGGGCGTTGGCAGTAGCTGTTTCCGAAGGGATGGAATTCGAAAAAGCCATTGAGCTTGCAAATAAAGCGGCATCCATATCGGTAACCCGGCTGGGGGCTCAGTCATCAGCTCCTTATTGGAAAGAGATCAAATAGAAGTGATTATCCAGGTTCAAATCTGAAGCACAAACTCAAAAAACACTCAATATGAGATTATTAACTTTAACTTTATTAGCAATAGCACTTACAGCATTTTTAGGTTGTTCGTCGCAAAAGCAAAACCCCCACTCCGTGAAAATTATTTTCGATACCGATTTTGGTCCCGATTACGACGACGTTGGCGCCCTGGCATTTATGCATGCTATGGCCGACAGCGGCAAAATTGAACTCCTTGCAACTATGTCGTGCAACAAGCACGAACTGGTTGGTCCCGGTATTGATGTGCTGAATACATACTTTGGCAGACCAGGTTTGCCTATTGGAGCACCCAAAGGGATTGCTGTGAACCTGGGATCGTGGCAACACTGGCTCGACACCCTCGTTGCAAAATATCCTCACAACCTGAAATCTACCAACGATGCACCCAATGCTGTCGACGTGTATCGCAAAATTCTGACAGCTCAACCCGACACCAGCGTAACCATCGTCACAGTGGGTTTTCTGACTAACCTTGCCGACTTGCTAAAATCACCCGGTGATAGTATTTCTGCACTTAACGGTAAAGAACTTGTTTCGAAAAAAGTTAAGAAACTGATCTCCATGGCAGGAAAATTCCCCTCGGGAAGAGAGTTCAACGTCTATATGGATTCCACTGCGTCTATTTATGCTTTGCAGAATTGGCCTACTCCAATAATTTTTAGCGGATTTGAAATAGGATGGGAGATCAGGACAGGCCTCCGGGTAATGAAAATGGATGTTGAAAACAGTCCAGTTAAAGATGTTTTCCGAATAAGTATTCCCATGGCGAAGGAAGATGAAAACGGACGTATGAGCTGGGACGAGACTGCTGCCTTAATTGGAGCATACGGAACGGCTGGATTTTTTACAACAAAAAGAGGGACTATCTCAGTCAATGCCGACGGCTCCAATGGCTGGACCGATAACCCTGAAGGTTTACACCAATATGTTGTTCAGAAAATGCCGGTAAAAGAAATGGAAAAGTTTATTGAAGACAGAATGATGCACAAACCCATAAATAAGTAATTCTATGAGAAAATTAGCGCTGCTAACTGTTGTAATCGGATTAGCTCTTTGTTCCTGTAAAACACAAAATTCCTCCGAAATGAGGACCATATCGCCCGAGGTGCTGAAAGATAAAATTGCCGGAGGCTGGGCTGGTAAAATGATTGGAGTAACTTACGGAGCTCCTACTGAATTCAAAGCCCAGGGTAAAACATACGATGATTCCATAACCTGGAAACCATCGGATATAGTTTATAGTAAATGGCAGGACGACCTCTATGTTCAGCTCACATTCATGATGTCGATGGACGAATATGGTGCGGATGCGCCTGCCAAAAAATACCAGGAGATGTTTGCAAAAGCCGGATATCAGCTTTGGCATGCCAATGTCCAGGCACGTAAGAATTATTTCGACAGTATTTTCCCGCCACAGTCGGGCGAACCCGACTACAACTTCCATGCTGACGATATCGATTTCCAGATTGAGTCGGATTACATTGGCTTTATGTGCCCGGCTATGCCACGGCAAGCAGTAAAATTAGCCGACAAGGTTGGTCATATTATGAATTACGGCGAGGGTTATTATGGCGGTGTATTTGTGGCAGCCCTTTATGCCGAAGCTTTTTTCGAAACCGATATAACAAAAATTATTGAATATGCTTTGAGATCCATTCCGGCAGAGAGCGATTATTATAAAATTGTTAAGGATGTGATGTTACTGCACAAACAATATCCAACCGACTGGAAAGTTGCATGGAACGAACTGGAAGCTAAATGGGGCAATGTTGATATCTGCGGAGCAGGAAGCACTTTTAATATCGACGCTAAACTCAATGGAGCCTACATTGTTATGGGGCTTTTGTATGGTGAAGGCGACCCTTATAAAACCATGGAAATTTCAACACGCTGCGGACAGGATTCCGATTGTAATCCATCCAACGCCATGGCTGTTTTGGGTGTAATGAAAGGGTTAAAAAATCTCCCCGCCGAAATGAAGACCGGAGTAGAAGCTGTAGGCGATTCAACTTTTGTTAACACAAACTATTCCTTCAACAAAGCAGTTGAAAATACATATAATTACGCCATCAGGTTTATCAAAGAAAGTGGCGGCGAGGTTACCGGCAAGGAAATTAAAATTAAAAACCAGCAACCCGTTGCTCCAAAATTTGAAGACGCTTTTCCAAAGCTAGTATTCGATCACAAAATTTCAATTTTCGATGCAAAGTTGTGGAAAACAAAAGGAAACTGGATCACATATAAGCATAAGCCCTGGAATCAGAACGAAACAAAAGATCAATCGAAATATGGTGAAAAAGCCGACGACGAACTTGAGTTTACCTTTGAAGGAACAGGGGTTACACTTATGGGAAATTGGGTTAGAGACGGAGGAAAAGCCGATATTTACCTGGATGGCAAACTTCATAGAACCGTCGATTCGTATTATTTCTACAGCAACCAGGAACACAATGATATCAACCTGTGGCACGCATTTAACCTGCCTCAGGGAAATCATACCGTCAGAGTGGTGGTTAAAGGAGAGAAACGACCCGAATCGTTCGGTACGCGTTTATATGTAACAGAAGCGCTTATTTTCAGAACAGCGCCTAAAAAAAGTGATAGTTACAAATTTTCGTTTCAAAAATCATAACCCATGTATATTGTAGAAACTTATACCACTGCAGTTATCCTCACATTCATCACCATGCTCTGCTGGGGATCGTGGGCTAACACACAAAAACTGGCCAAGGGATACCGGTTCGAACTTTTCTATTGGGATTATGTAATTGGAATTCTGTTATTTTCAATAATTCTTGGATTTACCCTTGGAAGTAACGGCTCTTCAGGACAGGGATTTACCGAAAACATCAAACAGGCTCACACCTCCGGAATATTAAGTGCCATGCTGGGAGGTGTTATCTTCAACCTTTCCAATATTCTCCTGGTAGCTGCTATTGCTATTGCAGGGATGGCCATTGCTTTTCCGGTGGGCATTGGTTTATGCATGGTTTTAGGTGTAATAATAAATTATATAGCCGCTCCTCAGGGCGATGCATTTACCCTGTTTCTGGGAGTCGCGCTGGTTTCGGTGGCCATTGTTTTCGATGCGCTGGCTTACCGAAAACTGGCTGCAAGCAAACAAACCACGCCAGTAAAAGGAATTGTTCTCTCAATATTGGCAGGATTTTTAATGGCGTGGTTCTTCAGGTTTGTGGCAGCATCCATCGCCACCAATCTTGAAATTCCCGAGGCCGGCAAATTAACACCATATTCCGCATTTTTCTTTTTCGTGACAGGCATTGTTGTCAGTAATTTCATCTTCAATACTTATCTCATGAAAAAGCCTATAGATGGCCCCCCTGTTACTTTCGGGCAATATTTTGCTGCCGGAGCCAAAAGCCACCTTTCGGGAATAATCGGGGGGATGATTTGGGCTGTAGGTACATCGCTCAGCCTGATTGCGGCCGGAAAGGCAGGATACGCCATATCGTTCGGACTGGGTCAGGGAGCCACCCTGATAGGAGCTCTATGGGGTGTGTTCATCTGGAAGGAATTTAAAAACGCTCCCAAAGGCACAAACCTATATCTCAGTCTAATGTTCCTTCTCTTTATTGCCGGACTTGGTTTAATTATGTACGCCGGAACACGTTAATTTTTGATTGAATCAGGAGATGTCAAAAATACTTTCCAAACATCTCCTGATTTAATACTCACTTGTTAATTCCTAAAAAAAATCAAAAAAAACCAACACATAACCTGCTCGTTTCAGGAGAAAATATACTTTTACGGCTTGAAATAACAAAACACAGGAAGTAGCGTTAGTAAGGCATAAAAATTTGTATCCTTTATGAAATTTAATTTAACCGTACCCTCTCTCTTTTTAAGTATTCTTCTGTTTGCAAACAACATAGGTTATTCTCAGAATTCCTCCAAAATACCTCCCGAGAAGCCGAAGCTTATTATTGGCATTGTGGTGGAACAAATGCGTTACGATTATCTAGGTCGTTTCTGGAATCAGTTTGGCGAAGGTGGTTTCAGGCGTCTTGTAAGTGAAGGTAACAATTGCAAGAATGCCAATTTCAACCATTTCTTTACCCAAACAGGTGTAAATTTCACAACCATTGTAACAGGAACAACACCTTCATATCATGGAATTGTGTCCGACGAATGGTTTATCCCATTAAAGAATAAAGTAATTAATTGTGTGGAAGATGAAAGCGAAAAGACTGTGGGCGGTAGTTTTGAAGCCGGCAGAATTTCACCAAGAAACATACTTACCACTACTATAGGTGATGAAATTCGCCTTTCTAATTTTATGCAATCAAAGGTTATTTCTATCTCGCTCGACGGGAAACCCGCTGTTCTTGCCGGAGGACATAATCCCAATGCAGCATACTGGCTCGATACCGAATCGGGGAAATTTGTCTCAGGCTCGTATTATATGAACGATTTACCTGCCTGGGTAAACGAATTCAATAATAAGAAATTTGCCGACATGTATATGGCCCGTACCTGGGAGCCTAAATTACCACTGAATGAATACAAACAATGCCTTACCGATGACAATCCATATGAAACCGGAATTTACGGCAAAAAAACTTTCCCTTACCCGCTCTATGAACTCGGAGGCAAGAAAAATATTGATAAGTTCGATTATAAAATTTTGAAAACCACTCCATTTGGCAACAAACTCACCACCGATTTTGCCATTAATGCCATAGTAAACGAAGCTTTGGGAAAAGATGACAATCCCGATTTACTCATGGTAAGTTTTTCGGCAACCGAATACATTGGGCAAAATTTCGGAACTTCGTCAATCGAAGTGATGGATGCCTTTTTAAAGCTCGACGAGGACATTGCTCATTTCCTTTCGTTTCTGGATGCTGAAATCGGGAAACACAACACCCTCATCTTTTTCACGAGCGACCATGGAGCGGCTGCAAATGCCGAATATCTTGCTTCTACCAAAATACCTGTAGGTTATTTTAGCCAAACAAGTTCGGTATCGCTGTTAAAAAGTTATTTAAATGCAATTTACGGTAAGGGCGACTGGGTTAAGCACTATCATGCCCAGCAGGTTTATCTCAACCGCGATTTAATTGAAGAATCGAAACTAAACCTGAACGATGTGCAGAATAAAGCAGCCCAGTTTTTACTTCAGTTTACAGGCGTAAGCAACACGGTTACAGCTACCACACTGCAAAATTCGTATTTTTCGGATGGAGTTTTTGCCAAAATGCAAAAAGGGTACAACCAAAAGCGGTCGGGCGACGTAATTATAAATCTGGATCCAGGTTGGGCCGAAAAAAATGGTTCGTCGGCTACACATAATTCATCGTATTCGTACGATACCCATGTGCCGCTGATTTGGTACGGATGGAAAATTAAACGTGGAAATGTCTTTGAAAAAGTGGACATGACAGCAGTAGCTCCCACTATCAGCTATTTCCTCGAAATTGCCAGTCCGAACGCCAGTACCGGCCAACCTATCGACGGGGTTGTTAATCAATAGCATCGGATGGCTGAAATAAAAATGAATTCACAAAAACGAACTGTTAAATTCACACTGCTGGCATTTGTCCTTTTATCTACCGGACTTTTTACCAATGCTCAGGAGAAATATTGGGTATATTTTAAAAATAAGACAAAACCGGTAGAAAATCCGCAGGAATACCTGAGCATCAACGCTCTTCAGCGTCGCATGGCTGCCCGTACAAATATTTGCGACTCCACCGACTGGCCTGTGGATACGGGCTACATCGCGAAAATAAGATCCACAGGTGTTAAAACCGGGTTTTCGAGCAGATGGATGAATGCTGTTGCAGTTAGTGCAAACAAGAATGATATTACGAAAATTAAGAATTTTGCTTTTGTAAAGGCCGTAGAACCCATGCAGTACTTTGCTGCAACCACGGCTTCGCTTAGAAAAGAAAGTCCGGCGGGAGTCGATAACGAATTACTCGTAGCACAATTAAAAAGCATGCAAGGTGATGAATTTATTAAAAGAGGCATCAACGGCAAAGGCATCCGCATCGCGGTTTTCGACGGTGGTTTCCCGGGTGTGGACACAAATCCTGTTTTTGCGCATCTCAGAGAAAATCATCAGATAATCAAAACTTACGATTTTGTAAACAAAACCGAAAATGTTTATGGTTATATGACCCATGGCGCATCGGTTTTATCGTGCATTGCCGGTATTTATGGCGACAAAAATATGGGACTTGCAACCGGTGCTGAATTTTTACTTGCTCGTACCGAAATTAAACCCGAAATTAAAGTTGAAGAAGAATACTGGATGGCTGCTATGGAATGGGCCGATCAGAATGGAGCCGACATTATCTCAAGTTCTCTTGGATATACCGACAAGCGATACACCGTAAAACAAATGAACGGCCGCAGCACTCTGGTCACACGAGCCGCTACAATAGCGGCAAAAAAAGGCATGCTGGTGCTTAATGCCATGGGGAACGACGGCCGCGAAAACTGGGAAGTAATGGGAGCTCCTGCCGATGCCGACAGCGTTTTATCCATTGGCGGAACTGATCCTTTTACCGGTTATCATATCAACTTCAGCTCTTTCGGTCCAACAGCCGATTACCGCTTAAAACCTAATATATGCGCTCCGGGAGCAGCAATGGTAGCCTCATCAGGATCAATAAAAAAAGGATATGGCACCTCCTACTCCACCCCACTGGTGAGCGGTTTTGCAGCCTGTGTATGGCAGTTAAACCGCGAAAAGACCAACATGGAGATATTCGACCTGGTGGAGAAATCGGGACATCTCTACCCTTACTTCGACTACGCCCATGGTTACGGAATTCCTCAGGCATCGTACTTCTTTAAAGAAAAAAAACAGGCGGACGAAAATCTGAATCCTATCAAGATCGTTAAAGAACCGGAAACAATGGACATCTCTGTATCCGACCTTTCCAGGTCCGACGAAAAGTATTTGAATTACCTGTACTACCACATACAACGACCCGATGGAGTTCTGAAATACTATGCTGTTCTGGATGTTACCGAAAACGAAGTTGTTTCGGTGCCTGTTTCGAAGCTTGAGAACGGGGATATAATAAGGGTTTATTATAAGGGTTATATTAGGGAAATGAATTATTAAAATGAATAAAAAGAAAGAGTTTTGTTCACAGTCCTCAGACCACAGACGACAGTCAACAGCCAGTTTGTTAATTGAAAAAAGTAAAGGCGAAGCTACCGTGGTTATGAACTAAAGACCTCCTTATAGGAGACTGTCGACTTAACTTTAAGTTTATTAATTTAAATGCCTGTTCCAATTATTAAAATGATGAACAAGATTATTATTCTATTGATAATAGCTGCATTTACAGCCACAGATTTATTCTCCCAGACAATTTTACTGGAGAAGGATCTGAACGAAAGTGTTTATGTTAAAAAGAAAGGGCCTAACAAAAAAAGGTTCTTTCATTTGTATTACGACTATTCATTTTACGCACCCCAGGCAGGAACATCATTATACAATAAAGAACTCTCTTATAGAAATTATATCGGAGGCCGTAACAATTTCCGGATCACAAACAATTATGTAATGGGGTTAGGTCTTGAATTCGGTTGGGAAACGTTTAGAGTTGAACAGACCAGTCAAAAGACTTTTCCTTCAGCAGAGAAGCACAAGAAAGAGTTTTTAAGCACTACAAACATAGGACTCGAATACTTTAATCGACTCCTTATTTCACAAAGAGAAAACTCTTTAGGCGTTTGGATCGACGCCGGAATTTACGGCAACCTGAACCTGGGTTCACGGCATGTTATCAAGGATAAGGCTGATCCATCGGAACAGGTTCGTTACCACAAAGTTATTAATAAAGGGCTGGAATATGTGAACCCTTTTGAATATGGGCTCAAAGGACGATTGGGATACAAACGTTACGCCATAACAGGAACCTATCGTATTTCGGACTGGATGAAAGAATCCAACTCCCAGGTCGAACCGCCACGGCTATCAGTTGGCTTAGAACTGGGCCTTTATTAAATAGCATTATCCCTTACTTCCACAAAATCTTTCAGGAGAGCCGCATTTTCTTCCAGCACATTGCCAATCACAATAATATCGGCTCCGGCATTATAGGCATCTTTAGCCTGAATGGCGTTTCGTATTCCGCCGCCAACGATAAGCGGGATTGAAATATGTTTCTTAATTTCAGAAATTAAGATTTTGTTAACTGGCCTATCCGCCCCGCTTCCCCCTTCAAGGTAAATCATTTTCAGACCGAGCATCTCACCAGCCATTGCTGTTGAAACGGCAATATCGGTTTTCCCTGCAGGGATAGCAGTAGTGTTGCTGATGTACTCAACGGCAGTTTTCGATCCGGTTTCAACAATAATATATCCGGTGGGAATAACCTCCATTCCTGTCGATTTAAGAAAAGGAGCTGCCAGAACATGGTTACCGATCAGATACTCGGGATTGCGTCCACTAATCAAGCTTAGCAGTAAAATTCCGTCGGCCTGGTCGCACAACTGCAGCAAATTCCCCGGGAACAAAAATACACGAAGGTTTGTAACAGTTTTAACTTTTTCAATTGTAGCATTTACCGACTTGGAAACCAAGCTTCCGCCAACAAGAATAAAGTCGGGAGGATATTGATTAATATTTTCAAGGAAAGACATAAGCGATGCATCATCGTGTTTATCGGGATCGATAAGCACAACAAGCATTTTGTTTTTATTTTGCGCCGCGGCAATTTTTGAATAAAGCATCAGAATCTACTTACAGCAGTAAACAATTACATAATTATCCTGAACAACATAATTCATCGGATATTCATCAATAATATTTTCATCGTGGTGAATACCGGTTATCAAGCCTTTCGATTCAGGTAAAAAAGGCCGGATGGTGAGATTTGTTTTGAAGTTGATATTGTTTTTATCGCAAATTTTATAGAGCGCTTCCTTGGCACACCAGTGAATATAAAGGTGAAGCCCCTCAATGGACGGATCGCGTGAAACGATTTCATTTTCGTTGATAAATTTATGGGCAATGTTTTTGATGCGATGCGACATATATTCCAAATCGATTCCCACTTTTTTCTTCTGACTCAGAAGCACCGATGTTAGCCTGTAAGAATGCGAAATACTGATATTGTATGAACCATCATGCAGAAAAGGTTTATGCTCTTCATTATAAACAATCTTACTGCTTTTACCTGTTAGCTCGTTTAACAAAACTCTAACACTCAGCCATTCAACTTTGCGGCTATAATTTTTAAAACTGTCTAAGGTTACAATTTCATCTTTGTCGAGTTTAACCCTTGAATAAAGCGTGTTGAAATCTTCTTTAATTTCCCACATGCCTAACAAACAATCATCTGCGACTTGTTCATTTTTAAGAATTCCCATAAAAAGATTTCAGAAATATTTTATAATCCAACCGATTTCATAAAAACTCAAAATTAGTATTTTTTTGAAATGGCCGAAACTTTAACTCCATTTTGATTATTTAATATCACTGATAAACAAGTGAATTAGGATAACCGTTATTTATAAAACAAAATATCTGCCAACTATGGAAACACACAACAGACGCACCTTTGTTAAAACTGCTGCAATAGGTTCACTGGGCTTGTTAGCAGCGAGTAAGATCAGTTTCGCACCTTCGGTTCCCGAACCCGGAATTCAGTTATACACCGTTCGCGATGCTATGAAAGCCTATGCGAAGGACACTCTGGCTCAGGTATCAAAACTCGGGTATAAAAACCTTGAGCTTGCAGGCTATTCCAATGGAAAATTTTATGGAATGGAGCCCGTGGAATTCAGGAAAGTAGTTGAAGACCTGGGTATGAAAGTTATAAGCAGTCACACCGGCGTAGAGGTCAAAGGCGTTGATACCGGCAATGCTCAAAAAATGGCCGAAGACCATGCTAAAATCGGAGTAAAGTATTGCGTACAGCCCTGGTTAGTTGAAGAGAGACGTAAAACAGCCGATTCTTATAAAAAGTTTGTCGACGAACTTAACCTTGTTGCAGAAGTGATGAAAAAAAGCGGCATCAGATTCGGTTATCACAATCACGACTTTGAATTTAAAAAGGTAGATAACGTAATTCCGTTTTACGATATTTACCTGAAAAACGCTGATCCAAAGTTAATGACCTTCGAGCTTGATCTTTACTGGGCTACAAAAGCCGGTCATAACCCGGTGGATATTTTCAGGAAATATCCCGGGCGTTTTGAACTATGGCACGTAAAAGATATGGAAAACAGCGCCGATAAATTCTTTGCTCCGGTAGGTACCGGGACCATCAATTTTAAGGAAATTTTTGCTCATCAGAAAGATTCGGGCCTTAAATACTATTTTGTAGAACAGGATGCCACCCGCGATAATAAGCCGATGGATGCAATAAAAACAAGCATCGACAACCTGAAATCGAAGATATTAAAATAATGTGATAAGCGTATTTACAGTATTTAAAAAATAATGTAATAAGGTTAAATAAAAATTTTGAATTAGGCTCTTAAGAAATAGTTTTGTCCACAGTCATCAGAAGTTCAGTTGTATATTATTGTTGATATTAATTGAATCACAATTGCGGCGATGTTTAGCATAGAGCCTTTTTTAACATATTTTCACGCCGCTAAAAAATTCTGTTTGATTAACCCAGGGCGCCGCTTCGCTTTGCCCTGGGCTGAGTTATCCAAGGCCTTCAGCCTTAAAATACATAAAATCAAATCCAAAGCTGGCGCGCGTTTGTAACGCGTGCCTAAAAGGCTATTGTTTCTGAGCTAAAAAACACTAAATTTAACCACCAAATTCAACTTTATGACACGTTCAGAAACTGCCCAGCAATACTTTAGAGACGGATTTAATTGTTCCCAGTCGGTGCTTAGTGTATTTGCCGAAGATCTTGGAATTTCAAAAGACAGTAGCCTGAAAATCGCCTGTGGCTTTGGCGGAGGCATGGCCCGTCAGCAACTTACATGCGGCGCTGTAACAGGAGCCATTATGGCTCTCAGTCTTAAATTCGGCAAAGTCACAAACGACGAAGACTCAAAAAAAATCTTCACCTACGAAAAAACCAAAACCCTGATGGAAGAATTCAGAAAAAAACACAATTCAATCAACTGTCGTGAATTACTCCAGGGTCTCGACATGGTGAACGATGCCTCAAAAATCAAAGAGCTCAACTTATTTCAACTCAAATGCTCCTGTTATGTAAAGGATGCCGTTGAAATAACCGAGACCCTGTTGAAGGAAGCTTAGTTAAAACAGAAAACTGGTAGAGAGGCCAAGACGGTAATTGGTAACCCCTTTTACATCTTTAACTTTACCTTTATCGGCATAATCAATAGTTCCGTAACTGGCTGTTGTTATTTCTCCTTCAAACTGAAACAACATTCTTCCGGCAGAATAACTTACCGACGGAGATAAACGCCATATGGAAGCTATTTCAGGACTGCGTCCATAGAATTTTGCCACATTTGGATCGAGTACATCCGAAAAACCAAGGTTCTTTTGATAGCCACCGAATATGCCCCAGCGCACTTTTTCGCCATACGTTAAGTTTAACCACGAGGTAATAGCTGACGAAGCCGAATATGTTTCCTTTCCTGTTGCGGCATCGAATGTAAGACGTGCATAACCGCCCTGCATCATCATTTCGGCAAGGTCCTGACCATACATTAAATTACCCTTTGCAACAAATTTTCCTGTTTTATATTGTCCGAAAGTAGCGAGTGCAAATGAACCCACAGTTTCGTTTGTTTTGTAAGTCATTTTGGTTGGAACTCCATTTACATTAGCTGTTCCCGATGTATATTCACGAGGTTTAAGCTGCTTGTAGTGCCCCATCAACCCGGTGGTAAAGTTGCCTCTGGTAAAATGCAACTGAAGATTGAGGTCGGGAAGTACTGCATTACGAAGGAATCTAAGACTCTGTTCTGCATCACCGGTTGAAGCATTAGGACCGAAAGAAGCGTGCCCTGCCTGCCAGAATGTAGCCGCCAGAATTGTGAATGATCCCGCCTTGTAGGTATATCGAATTTGCTCGCCGCGACAGAATATATTAAAAGGAGTACCGTAATTTAACGATATGGTAGACGGAACCACTGGTCCCTGAAGCGGATGCCAGTTACGCCCGATTTGCAGGCTGCTTTTAGGCCAGTCGAGTTTAATCCATGCCTGACGAAAAAGAACGTACCCACTGTTTCCGGCAGTAAAATCGAATTCGAAATAACCGGAAGTTTTGGCTCTCAGTGCTTCCGGCCCCGAAAACAATGCACTGAAGCGAGTTGCGGTAGCCGAAAGATTGTTATTTACCATGGCGTTCATATCCTTACCATCGGCATCTTCCTTTATAGCTTCGGGCCATAGGTAAAACAACCCATCAACAGCTTCCTTGCCCTTACGGGTATCAAAATAGTAGTCGGCGCGTGCAAAACCGCCGAATTTTACACTAACATTTTCGCCAAGTTTAACGGGTTGAATATTGCCTGCCGGTTCCTGAGCCACCGCATACAAAGTTCCTATACCAAGGATTGCCAGAGATAAAAGTCGTTTCATTAGGTTAATTTTTTAAAAGTGCCGCAAGATAAAAATATTATATAATATAGCTATAAAACATAAAAAATCCTAATTCTGTAAAATTTTTATGGCTAACGAAAATCTAAACCCTTTTTCAAAACTGCCGTAAAAGAAATCGTTTCAAAAATTTACAACCATGAACCCAATCGTTAAAGGAATAACCCAAATCAGAAATTCTATTCTTTATTCCATTTATCTTTCGCTATCTATTCTGGCGCTGCAGTTGTTAGGTCTCCTTTTTAAAAACATTTTCCTCATAGTCGTAACTTTGTTATTAGCCCTTGCTGCATTGGTACTCTGTATTATTTTGATTATCCGTCTTTATTCGGGAATCAAGCTCCTGCGAAAAGTAAACCTGATAGAAAAACTAAACCAAAGGCTCGACCAGGCAATTTCCTATTTCAGTCTTACAATAGCCGTTGGTATTATATCGTTTATTGTCATTATCATAGGCTCTGTTCTTCTATCGCCGGTTACTATTACCGTGGGAATGATAATTTCGCTTTTAATTCTTGTATTTTCGTGGCTATTTATGCTACGGTTAATTCAAGTGAACGGTATACTGGGCGTTTATGCAAGAAACAAATCGTTGGTTGACACAGCAACATCCGTAAAGTCTCTTTTCTATATTCAGATAGGAGCTTCGGTATTATCGTACGCCGCCATGCTTCTTAAAACTTATATGAGCTTATGGTACCTGGCCATTATGGTTCCAGTGTGGATTTTCAGCATTTTTTTCCTGATAGTATTTATAGGCATGTTGAATAAAACTATTAAATTATACAGTCAGGCTGAATAAAAAACGATGGCGGTAAACAAATACATCTGTTCACCGCCATCGTGTAAAATTATCTTTCAGAAAAGAAACCACCCGTTATGGCATCACAGGCAACTGCTGAATTTTACCGGCCTGGTAAACAGGAACCTTAGCATCGGCAAGAATATTGTTCCCTGTTTTAACACTTATCTGCGAAATAACCGGCGACCTGAAATAAATACTGTTTGCAGTCCTGGTTTTCTCTGCATCTTTAATGTCTACAGAAGGTGCAATATTTTCCTTCATAACAAAAGTTACGCTAACAGCATTGAATCCGCTTTTTGCTGTTTCCGAAACCCCATTCTGTTCACTAAACCATAATAACTCCTTAGAAACAGAACTTCCAGGTACAAAAGAATAGGAAAAGTGGCGCGTTTCCCTGATTTGCTTTCCTGTAAAGTTCGTCATCAACTCGGCCTCCTGTTTATTGAGCTCCTTCACAATTACTTTTAGCGCCTCTCCTTCGGGGTGGTAATCATATTCGCCCATCATCAGTTTCAACCTTCTTTTGCGAATTTTCAGAATAAGAGCGGCCATGTCCTTAGCTTTATCTTCTTCGTTTTTGATGTTGAGCGATTTTTTATATATGGGCACTTTCACGAATGAAGCATCGGTTAATATAGTTTTGTAAAGTGTATCAACATCTTCTGTAATTACAGGTTCAATTACTGTATTTTCGAACATCACCGGTTTCCCCTTCTTTGTAGGAATTTGATTTGAAACGGGTTTCCATGCTTTTTCAAGATCTAACATTAAGCCTTGTTGTGTCATGGAAAAAATCTTATCCAGGTTCGAGGGATAGCTTTTAAAAGTAACAGCATAAAACTGATCGGGATCGGGTTCGTTTACCGGAAGAATATTAACGCCCGAAATTTCGAAAATTTCCGAATTCGCCAGCGGAGCTCCGGTTAAAGAGAGATGCTTTTCGGCGTATGCTGCATAAGGCCCGGCAATAGTTGTAACTTTTGTAACGGCAACATCAATTTGAACACGGGTTAATGGCAGACAATAAATTAAAGTCTGAGGGCCGCCGACATTTGATGGTGATTTTGAAACTTCAATATTTTGGGAAGGTGCACAGGATGTTATCAGAAAAAGTAATAATAAAAGGGGTAATACTCGGTTTTTTAAATAATTCATTTTAAAATAGTTTTTAATAATTTATATTATGACGGATTTTATTAAACGCATTTCCTATGTATTTTATGATGTCGCCAGCTACAATTGATTCGTAGCTATTTTTAGTCAGGGCCAGATCGCCTGCCAAACCATGAATATATACACCCACACGGGCTGCGATTTCGGGCTCGTAACCTTGTGCAAGCAAAGATAAAATTATTCCTGTAAGCACATCGCCACTTCCGGCAGTTGCCATACCCGGATTACCGGTTGAGTTAAACCAGCACTCGCTGTTTGGATTTGTAATACTGGTATAAGCTCCTTTAAGTACAACAATTACATTATATTTTTTAGAGAAATCGAGCTGGCTCAGAAAACGTTTATGCCCGTTACCGTGCTCACCAACAATCCGGTCGAATTCTTTCGGATGAGGTGTTAAAATTGTGTGTGGCGGCAACATTACCAACAACCATTGATTTTGAGCGAGTATGTTAAGTGCATCAGCATCGAGTACAAGCGGCACATTCGATTTCGACAATATCTCGCGAAGCAGATCGGTAGTCTGATAAGAGGTTCCTATTCCCGGCCCGACACCAATGGCATTGTACTTCTCGCTCTCGGGCAGTTGCGACACCAGCTCCTCATTTTCATCGAGGCTAACCATAGCTTCGGGTACTGCTGTTTGAATGATTTCGTAGCCCTTGCGGGGAATATGCGTTGTTAGCAACCCTATGCCCGATCGCATACATGCTCTCGAAGAGAGAACGGCGGCACCCATCTTTCCATAGCTTCCTGCAATCAGAAGTGCGTGGCCAAAAACGCCTTTGTGATCAAACTTCTTCCTTTTCTTTAAATACTTTTCGAAATCGTAACCCTGCTGAAAGCAGTTTTTACTTTCCTGAGAATCCAAGCCAACAGGGTGAAGCCCGATATCGAGAACATGGAGATCGCCGGTATACACATAATTTTCGGCGAACATAAAAGCCAGTTTGGGTGTCTGAAAAGTGAGGGTATGCGTTGCTTTTATTATGGTGTCGCGGTTATTGCCGTCATTCGAATCGCAGAACAGGCCGGAAGGTACATCGATTGCAATTATTTCGGCCCCGCTTTTATTAATCTGACCAATCAGTAAAGAAGGGTACCCGGAGAGAGGGCGTGCCAGACCGGTACCAAACAAGGCATCAATTACCAGATCGTTGTGGTGTATTTCGGGTGTATATGGCTCTTTTATAGGGAAAATAACGTCATCTTTAAACTCCATCAAACGCTGGAACTTCAGAATGGAATCGTTGGTCATACGCTCGACCGAATAAGGCACATATACCAGCACCTTATAGCCCGCCAGAAGCAGATTGTAAGCAATACACAAGCCATCGCCTCCGTTATTGCCCGGACCAATAAATATCTTTACCGGTTTGCTTTTCAGGTAATTCTCTATAATCCATCTTGAACAAGCTAACGAAGCCCTTTCCATCAGGTCGGCCGACGAAATTGGCTCGCACTCAATGGTATATTTATCCACCTCACGAATCTGACTGGCTGATAAAATCTTCATTAGCCTGATAATAGTAACAGTTACACAGTTTTGCAAATATATTCAAAATAAGCATCCGGTATCAAGGCTCAAGTATCAAGATGATGCTGTTTCTGTTCACTATTCGTGCGACTTATCAACAAGCCAGTTTGTCATAAGCAGACCAAGCCTCAAAAAATTAGGGCATAATGCAGTAATAACAGAGTAGCAACTAGTTCATTTGTACCTTTGGCTTGAACCAAAGGTACCCAAAGTTCAAGGCTTCCAGAAAATTGGCTAAAAACAAAAGAATTCCCTACTGCGGAGATAAGCCGCTATTATGATATAAATTTGAAGGATTTCCGAATTTACAAACTACTCGACAATGTAAAAGTTTTTTCCAATTAATACCGCTTCAATCTCCTCGTTACGGTAACTCTTTTGTTTTCTTCACGCCATTATCTGAAGGCCGGTCCCGAAGCTTGAGGATTTCCGTTTTATTTTTGGCTTAAAATTAAATTACTTACTAACAGCCTTTACCCAAATCTGTCATAAGTAGAGGTGGCCCCAAAAAATTTTGGCGCATAATAGCTGGATGACAGGAGTGGCTGCTAAAGCTCCGTAGGAGTGGCCTCTTCGTAGCCGGGGGTGGAGCAAAGCGGAGCCCCCGGAATGAATTCGAACATGTATTTCAGCGACGCGGGAAAAATTTGAGCAAAGAGGTCATGTCAATATCGTCGCAATAGTTACATCCAACATTTACAGCTTCTTATCAAAATCTGTCATTGATAGACCCTGCCCGAAAAAATGGGGCATAATGAGGTGATGACAGGCCTCCTTAAAAATAATTATCTTTGGTCCTTTTGTCTTGACACAAAAGGACCAAAAAGTCAAGGCTTCCAGAATCCTTCGACAAGCTCAGGATGACGGCTAAAAACAATATTCTGTCCTGCTGCGGGGATAAGCCGCTATTGTGTGTCAAATTTTTAGGAACATAGCATTCTGAAAGTTTGTTTGTTAAACTAAATATTTTCTATCAATACCGCTCGAATCCCCTCACGACGGCCAGAATATTATTTTCTTCACGCCATTTTCTGAAGGCCGGTCCTGAACCGTGGGCATTTCGGTTTTATTTGAACTTGAAACTAAATTTCTTACTAACAGTTTCTTACCCAAATCTGTCATTGGTAGACCCGGCCCCAAAAAATTTTGGCGCATAATAGCTGGATGACAGGAGTGGCTGCTAAAGCTCCGGAGGAGTGGCCTCTTCGTAGCCGGGGGTGGAGCAAAGCGGAGCCCCCGGAATGAAATCGAGCATGTATTTCAGCGACGCGGGAAAAATTTGAGCAAAGAGGTCATGTCAATATCGTCGCAATAGTTACATCCAACATTTACAGCTTCTTATCCAAACCTGTCATTGATAGACCCTGTCCCAAGAAATTTTGGCGCATAATGGGTTGATGACAGGCTATATGTTTAATACAATCATCTGTACCTTTGGCTTGAACCAAAGGTACCCAAAGTTCAAGGCTTCTTGAATCCTTCGACAAGCTCAGGATGACGGCTAAAAATAAAAGATTTGGCTACTGCGGGGGTAAACTCACTACAACACTGCTTTGCCAGGTTAACTGCCATTAATTAGGTTTTCGGCTTATATGAAAGATGTCTCAATCTGCCCGCTCAGACAAACCCCCTCATGACGCCAAATCTTTTATTTTCTTAACGCAATTTTTAGAAGGCCGGTCCCGAATCTTTGGCATTTCGGTTTTATGGAATTTAAATGCCTTATAAACATATTACTATACAAATCTGTCATAAGTAGACCTAACCCCAGGGAAATGGGGCATAATGGGTGAATGACAGGCCTCCTCAAAATAATTATCTTTCGTCCTTTTGTCTTGACACAAAAGGACCAAAAAGTCAAGGCTTATTAAAAATTGACTAAAAATAAAAGATTTGTCTACTGCGGGGGTAAACTCACTACAACACTGCTTTGCCAGGTTAATTGCTATTAATGAGGTCTTATACTTAAATGAAAGAAATCTCAATCTGCCCGCTCAGACAACCCCCCTCATGACGCCAAATCTTTTATTTTCTTAACGCAATTTTTAGAAGGCCGGTCCTGAACCTTGGGCATTCCGGTTTTATTTGAGCTTAAGGACAAATGCCTTATAAACAGCTTGCTATAAAAATCTGTCATAAGTAGACCTGACCCCAAAAAATTGGGACATAATGGGTTGATGACAGATCAAGTTAAAATACATTTTCAATGTCCTTTTGTCTTGACACAAAAGGATCACCCTTCGGCAGGCTCAGGGTCCGGGATAAAAACAAAAAATCTTACTACTGCGTGGGTAAACTCGTTACAGAGTTGAGTTTTTTACTATTTACCTTTTAAATTATTAACTGCTCAATTGAGGGTAAGAGCTACTTACCCGCTCAGACAAACCCCTCATGACGCCAAATCTTTTATTTTCTTCACGCCATTTTCAAAAGGCCGATCCCCAATTTTGGGCATTAAGACTTTATTTGATTTTATTAATTTACAACATTTTATAAAAATCTGTCATAAGTAGACCTAACCCCAGGGAAATGGGTCATAATGGGTGATGACATGCCTCCTTAAAAATAATTATCTTTCGTCCTTTTGTCTTGACACAAAAGGACCAAAAGGTCAAGGCTTCCTGAAAATTAGCTAAAAATAAAAGATTTGGCTACTGCGGGGGTAAACTCGTTACAGAGCTGAGTTTTTTAACTATCTACCTTTTAAATTATTAACTGCTCAATTGAGGGTAGTAGCTACTTACCCACTCAAACAAACCCCCTCATTACGCCCAATCTATTATTTTCTTCACGCAATTTTCAGAAGGCCGGTCCCGAACCGTGGGCATTCCGGTTTTATTTGAGCTTGAAACTAAATTTCTTACTAACAGTTTCTTACCCAAATCTTTCATTGGTAGGGTTGGAGCAATTGTGTTCTATTGTTCCAGATAGATGTCTATCAATCCTTCGGGGGCGTTGATGTGGATTATTTTCTTTTTGGGGTCTATTGCTTCGATGATGGGTTCCTGTGCGGGGATCAGGATTTCATGGCCATCCTTTAAAATCCGGAGTAGAATGTTTTGATTGTAGTCGAGAATTTCTTCCACAATGCCGATAGGACCATGGTTGATATCGGTGACGGAATAGCCTTGCAGGTCGGATAATTCAAAAGCGCGGCCTTTCTTTTTCCTGAAGTTTTTAAGGGGGGCATAGACTCTGGCGTGGACGAGTTCTCCTACCAGGTCGACATTATCGTAGTCTTCAAAGCGAACAATGGCTGAATCGGTGTGCGAATGATTGACTTCGTCAAATAAAAAGGGAACCAGCAGTCCGTCTATTTCAACGAATACTGATTCCCAATCTTCAAAATCGTTTGGCAGACTGTTTTCTGCAACCAGCACCAGATGTCCTTTGTAACCATGAGGTTTGGAGAGGGTGCCCAGTAATTTGCAGTCGGCCTTTTTCATAACAGGTAAATGTTTTAGCTTTTAGGTGTTTAGGCTATAGGCTATAGGTGAGTAAGGTAATAACTTTTCAGTTTTTTGGCGTTCCTCCCCTTTACCTGTTCAATCCTTACCGGATTAACTATGCGTTTTCAGCAGGAGCCTCTTCGCCGGCCGCTTCTTCGTTGGCGGCAACGTTGGATTCGGCAAGTTTTTTGGCTATAGCCTGAGCTTTGGCTTCTTTCACCTTGGCTTCAGCTTCCAGACGTTTTTTCTTGTCGGCTTCCTTTTTGCTCTTCAACTGTTCTTTTGCCGAAGCAGCTTTGGCTTCTTTTTCCTTCACCCAGCTTTCAAACTTCTGCTCGGCAACTTCTAAAGTAAAAGCTTTTTTAGCCACACCTTCGAGGAGGTGTTTTTTCATCATCACTCCTTTGTCGGAGAGGATGGAACGGCAAGTGTCGCTAGGTTGAGCGCCCTTCTGCAGCCAATCGAGAGCCTTGTCGAAATTTAATTCAACAGTGGCTGGGTGTGTGTTTGGGTTGTAAACTCCCAAACGCTCGATGTAGCGGCCATCCCGTGGCGCCCTGCTATCGGCAGCAACAATGTGGTAAAAGGCAAATCCTTTTTTACCATGTCTTGCTAAACGAATTCTTACAGGCATACTCTTAAAAATTAATGAATTATAAAATAATGTTATTTATTGAGGCGGCAAAGATACAATTTTATTTGATGATTGAGAGGGGGATGGGATTTTTTTTGTAAGGTATGAAGGAAGGGAATGAAGGGAATGAAAGGAGAGCAGGCTACCATTTTTCAAAAGGGGCGGGCTTGCTTGAAGTAGAAAATTTTCTTTCCGGCTATTAGTTCGACTTTGAATTCCACATCCATGGCAAAATCTTTATATTGTAGTTTCTTCCAGGCTTTCAGCTTGCGGTAAAACCGCTGCTTTATCCTGTCGAGTTGCCGGGTAAGTTCAAAAATTTCCTCACGGGATAAAAGGGGTTTATTCTGATTCAGCGACGAAAAAGCCAGGTATTCAACGGCATCTTTTTCGTTAAAGAAAGGATCGGATGAATTAAAATAACTTATAAACTGCTCGCATGTGACATTGTCGTCGGGTTTCACCAGGTTGTTATCGCCAAGCTGCACATTTACTACAAATCCGAAGTCGAAATCGCGGTAAAGGTTGCGGGTGATGGCAACGCCGTTAGCATATTCATCGGGGAAGGAGCGATGCGCCAGAATTGCCATACCAACTCCGGCATGATCGATATGGGCATGGCAGCGTTCCTCGAATGCCCTTTGACTCCAAAGTGAAGCCCATACTTTTTTCACTGTTTTTTCGATCGTCTTTGGTTTGTCGCCTGTGTGTGAAGTATACAGCCCTGCTCCGTTGAATCCCTCAAGATCTTCGGCATTGGACGAAGACCGGAACCGGTACCTGCCTGATGTTCCCGATAATTCAATTCTTTTTTCAATTTCCCTGATCAATTGCTTATTCAATCCCGAAGTTTCAATAGCATGGCGTATGGAATTAAGGTGACTGGCAACAGTATCATAGTCCATCGCCGGATAATTTTCAAGGAAATGATGAATCAGGGTATCGATTCCATGTTTCCTCAGATGTTCAAAATAATAAAACATGGGAATGGCAAAAGCACCTTCAGGGGTGTTAATTTTATGTTGTTTATATCTTACTTTTTGCAATTGGGCCAGATTGACAGCTTTAACGCCATAAGTTTTTATGTCTTTGAACTGTAGATTTTTCAGGGGAACAACAAGTGAGGTATTGCTGTCGATGGCGAGCTTTTTTAATTTCGCCGGAAGCATATTTTTTGAATTATGAAAGCTATTATCAGGTTCCAGAAGAAACGTGTCTTCTGAAACTGTGAATTCCACCTGCTTGTGAAGAAGGTTTCCGAACCGTTCTGATGGGGCATCTTTCAGGGCAATTAAGGGCGTTTTCCGGTTCTGGCACAGGATGGAGATATGACTTAACGGGGTTTGAAAGCTGGTGGTAATAATTCCTTTACATAAGGGAATATCGTTGGTATTGCCGCGAATAAGCAGGATACAATCTTTTACATCGCCTAACCCATGAATGGAGTCGGCCCCGACCGTAATTAACCTGCCATAGGTTTTCCCTTTCTGGATAATCTGGAGTTTCTGACCAGCATATAATTCATTAATCCTTACCACAGGGATATTCCACGATTGACAGGAGAACAGTGCCGGGGAGCTAAGCTGGATATAAAGCCTGCACCCAAACATAGACTGTTTTACGGCATTGTAGAGCATTACAACGGCGTCGGTATTTATAATATCAGCAGGTGAAAATTCAATGGTATAAATTCCGGCATCGCGAAAGTAATTAAGGGTGGCGAGATAATAATTTCTGAAAGAGTTGTCGCTGTAATTGACTCTGTTGAAATCGGCGAGCTCAACATTCTCGAAAATCGCCTTACAAAAATTATAATGAAGCGGGTATTTTTTTGAATTGATAAAATATATTTTTTTCTCTTTGAGATGATATACCAGCTTTACCGAGCTTATACCCGCAAATGTCTGTGTAAGCGGCGCTCCGGCAAAACTGGCGAATTCCTGTGAAGATCTTAATGCATGGGAGAAGTCATTCTCCTGGGGAAAAGATTTTATGGGACAGGCGGCAAGAATCATCAAACAAAACATTCTAAACATAAAACACATTTTCAAATATGATGCATACGGATAGTTGTACCCCTAAAAAGGGAAGTATGAAGTAAGAAGTAAGAAGAAATGAAGGTTGGAAAGACTTCGACTACGCTCCCTATTTTATCTTCTGCACCTCTGTTCTTTCGGAAATGCCATTTTCGTTGAGGGCTTCAATTGTAAAATAATAGACTTCGTCTTTGTTCATGCCGCGGAAGTCGTATTCATTCTCGCCGTTTACGGTGATACAGTTGTAAAGCTTATCAGGCTCGGTTCCAAAATAGATATTATATCCATAAGCATCGGCTGAAGGCTGCCATTTGAGAAAAGCATTGCGGGTATCGGTTTTTGAGCGGAGAATTTTAAAGTTTTTTACAGGCAGAGGCCGGGTTCCGAATCCTTTCCCAAAAACCCGAAAATCGCTGAGGGCGAATTTTCCTGTAGCCATGTGTATGTTTTCGAGCTTCAGATATCGGGCCACTACCGGTGTTGTCAGTTCCACATAATCGTGCGGTATGTCTTTGTCGTTATAACTTTTGTCGACCAGTAGTGTCCAATTGATGGTGTCGGTAGAAAAAAATATCCGGTACTGATGGTAGAGATCCATTGCTTTTCCCCGCTGGTTCGATTTATGATCGGCATAGTTCACCTGTAAGGCATGGACCGTTTGTTGCGCGCCCAGGTCAACCTGCAGCCACTCTCCGGGTTTTTCGGTTATTGCACTCCAGTAGGAGCGGATGTCCTCATCAAAGGCATTTTCGGCGCGATAACTGCTATCGGTTGACGAAGCCTTTGCTTTCTTTTTATACGACAGGAGCATCCACCCTGTGAATCTTCCGAAGCGATGATCAGCAGGCTGCAAAGGAAGAGTGGTTGGATAGTCGCCAAAAGCTGTGATTGTATATAAGGTGCCATCTTTATCGAAACCCGCGGGATACATTCCTTTCCGCCGTTCGAATTTATATTTAACTGAGATCATGCATGTTCCGGTGTGCCAGTAATTGCCATAATTATCCTTAAAAGTATTGCCATGTCCGCAACCCATGATGAAGCCACCAGGTTTGTAAGCAAAAGGGTTATGCTTCTGGTAAGTAAAAGGCCCGAGGGGGGACCCGGAGACGTAAACGCCGTCGGCATACACTTTAAATTCTGTTCCCGGAGCTCCGTACTGAAAATAATATTTGCCATTATGTTTTGTCATCCAGGGACCTTCAATAAAGTGCCCCCAGGGAGCGGCAGGGTCGTCGTTGTTCATCCCGAAGCGTTCCCAGCCATGTATTTCGGGTTTCAACCCTACCAGTTCCTTGATGCCACCCACAGCTCTCTGTTTTTCGAGGATGTCGGTTGCTTTATACACTGGTTCATAATCTTTCTGATTGCCGAGGGGTAAAAATGTGTTCGGATCGAGTTCCACACCTTTGTCGGGGAGTGTGCCACTGGATCCATAATAGAGGTAAAGACGTTTGTCGTCGTCGAGAAACAGTCCCGGGTCCCATGCAGGAAGCCGTGTTGAATCCACATAATGTTTCCACCGGCCCGATTTTGGATTGGTGGTATACCATACGGGCAGGCTCTCGTAAGTGGAGCCCATGAGAAAAAGTGTGTCGCCCAGCACCAGCGCAGCAGGTGCGCATAAGTCGTCCTGGTTAGGTAACCGCTGGAAGCTGGAATACACAAAGTTCCACTCACCCAGATCGCTCGACCAGTAAACACCAGATTGGTTTGTGGCAAAAAGATAATATTCGCCTTTATAAGGGATTATTACCGGATCGGCAGTCGACCGGAAAGGAGAATCTTTTGAATTGTTATTATGAAATTCGAATGTGTAGTCGATGTTCATCGGGTTGCAATAAGTGCGGGCTTTCACAAGGGGGTTAAACCAGGGAGTAGCGTATTTTTCCAGGTGTTGGGAGAAAGAATGGAAAGAAAAAGAGAGCAGCACCAAGTATAGCACAAACCGGATTGACATGTTAGTAGTTATTTTTGAATAAAGATATGAAAGTTTTGGGAAGATGAGAAGATGATGATGAAGATGTTAGGGGAGAGGTGATTAAAGTAGTTGTTAGTAGGTAGTCGTAAGATGAACAGCCGGAAATGTTAATTGAACCTCAACTTCCTGCCTGAAACAGCATAGTCTTGGCAGGAGCCTTCGTTGAAGGGTTATGGTCGAAGACAAGCTTAACGGGATGCTAAGCTGAGTATTGGGGAAATTGAACCTTCTTTGCCGCATTTTGTTTAACTTTTGATTTTAAAGTATTATAAAAATGTATAAAGTAGTTTTATTACGTCACGGAGAAAGCACCTGGAACCGTGAGAACCGTTTTACAGGATGGACCGATGTGGACTTAAGTGAAAAAGGAGTTGAAGAAGGTAAAAAAGCAGGCAAGGTGATGAAACAAAATAACCTGACCTTTGATGTGGCTTATACTTCTGTTTTGAAGAGAGCTATTAAAACGCTGAGTTTTGCTTTGGAAGAAATGGATTTGTTATGGATTCCGGTGATAAAGGACTGGCGACTGAATGAGCGACATTATGGAGCGCTTCAGGGGCTGAATAAATCGGAAACAGCAGCACAACATGGTGAAGAGCAGGTTAAAATATGGCGTCGCAGTTACGATGTACCACCTCCTGCCCTGGAAGCTTCCGATCCTCGTCATCCTGGCAATTCACCCATTTACAAGATGCTGGATAAAAAAGATATTCCAGCCACCGAGTGTTTAAAAGACACTGTGGAACGTTTTGTTCCCTACTGGGAAAACATCATTGCGCCCGATATCAGGAATGGTAAAAAAGTTATTATTGCGGCTCATGGTAATAGCTTACGAGCTCTTGTAAAATATTTGGATAATATTTCCGATAAAGACATTCTTGAATTGAATATTCCTACTGGTATGCCTTTGGTGTATGAGCTGGACGAAAATCTTAAACCTTTAAAGAGTTATTATCTTGGCGATCCCGAAGAAGTTGCCAAGGCTATGTCAATGGTGGCTAATCAGGGAAAAACGAAGAATTAGTTGGAAGGAAAATGGAAGGAGTCGACAGACCTCGGACCACAGCCATACCTGTAACCCGTTATGACGCTTCGGCTTTTTTAAGATTCCGGTGGCGAATATCACTGCGCTTTCGTTTCCAGCGGCGGTGCGACCAGAGCCAGGTGGCAGGAGATTGCCTGATGATTGATTCCAGCTTCGCTGCATATAACCGGGTAACTTCTCCTGTTGGCAGAGAGTTGGGGTTTTCGGCAAGCAGGCTGAAATGAACCTCATAATATCCTCTTTTTACCCGACGGATTTCGATAAAGATGACAGGAAGATCATATAACCTTGAGTAGTCCTCGGGCCCGTGAATAAATGCTGTATCCTGGTTAAGGAAATTGAACCAGTAGCTTCTTCGCAAATTTGAAGGACTCTGGTCGGAAACCATAAAATAAGTTACAACCTGATTGCGGTAATGCCTGAAAGTATAGTATGTTTCGCCGATGGACGACAGATGACAGTTGAACCGGGCACGATGTTTCACCATATAACGGTCGATAATTTTATTTTTCATGGGTTTGTAAAAGGCCACCATCTCACCACTAAACTGGGTAGCTCCTGAAAAAGCTCCCCATTCCCAGTTTCCATAGTGGGCGGTTACTCCCAGAATGCTTCTTCCCTGGTCAAGATGTTGGTTAACAACCTCAGAGTTTATATACTTGTGTCTTTTTTCAAGCTCAGCTCTACTTAGTGTCATGCCTTTCAGACTTTCAAAAAACAGATCGGTTAAGTAATGGTAAAAACTTATGGTTATTTGTTTAATCTCCTCGTTTGACTTTTCGGGGAATGATTTTCTGAGATTATCAGTCACCACATTTTTACGGTACTTAAGCACCGAATACATCAGGTGGAAAGTGATATCCGAAAGAATATAAATTAGTCGGAAAGGCATGAAAGAAACCAAAAAGATGATTATCCTGAACAGGATGTAGACAGTATATTGCATGATAAAAAAGAAAGGATCTTATAATATATACAAATATAGAGGAGTTTTGTAGTCGGTTATAATCCAAAAAAGCCAAAACTTATAAACAGTTTTGGCTTTTTTAATGAACAATTATTTTAACTTGTCCACAGTCCTCAGACCACAGCTAACAGCCAGAACAAATTTTAATTGTCAGTTTTTTGTGAAATTTGAATTGGCTTTGGTCAGTGGAGGCTCTGTTGTATATTATTGTTGATATTAATAGAATCGCAATTGCGGCGATGTTAAGCATAAAGCCCTATTTAAAATGTTTTCACGCCGCCAAAAATAATTCTATTTGATTAACCCAGGGCGCCGCTTCGCTTTGCCCTGGGCTATATTATCCACGACCTTCAGCCTTAAAAAACATATACTAAAATCTACATTTCTGTGCAACATAGTCTCGGTGGACAATAGTCTGTCAAACAGATGTTATGCTTATTAACTAAACGCCTGCTTTAATAAATTAATATCTTTTTTCCCGGCTTTTGGAGCGGTCGCCCGAATATTTATCGCCTCTTTCTTTTCGGTCTCCGCCACGACGTTCACGGCTTTCTCTGCCTTCGCGGTTTTCGCGTCCATCTCTTCTGCCGTAGGTGCGTTCCTGACCTCTGTCTCTCAGTTGTTCGCGTGAACGTTCAACATAAATACGGCGGCCTTCGAGCTGAATACCCTGAAATGCATTAAATATAGCATCTACATTTCTCGATTCAACCTCAAATAAGGTAAACGAACGCTGTATATCGGCCTTTCCAATCAGGATACTGCGATTTTTGGTATAATCGTTGATCATACCAATTAACTCGCGTGGCGATAGTCCATCCATCTTTCCCAGGTTAATCCGGAGTAATGTAAATCCCGGTGAAGCTGAAGATTCTCTTCTGGGAGCGCCTTCCCTGCGTTCGCGCTCGGGATGAACAGCAGCATTGATGTCCTGTGCATTTTTATAGTATTCCAGAAACCTGTTAAATTCAGTTGACACGAATTTTTTGATCAGATCCTCACGGCTGAGCCAGTCGAGTTTTTTAAAAACCACGGGAAGGAATTCGGCAATCTGCGATTCATTTACTTCCACCTTTTCCATTTTATCGATGAGGCTGAAAAGTTGCTTTTCGCAAATTTCTTTTCCAGAGGGAACCAGCTTGTGCTCAAACTTCTGCTTGATGGTTTTTTCTATCTGACTAAGTTTGAATTTTTCCTTGGTGTGGCAGATGGTAATTGAAATACCGCTTTTCCCAGCTCTTCCTGTCCGTCCGCTACGATGGGTGTAAATCTCGACATCGTCGGGCAGGTTATAATTGATCACATGAGTAAGATCGTCGACATCGAGGCCGCGAGCAGCTACATCGGTAGCCACCAGCATCTGGATATTTTTCACACGGAAGCGCTGCATCACATAGTCGCGCTGTTGCTGCGAAAGATCGCCATGCAAGGCATCGGCATTATAGCCGTCTTTCATCAGCTTTTCGGCCACTTCTTTTGTTTCCTGACGTGTACGGCAGAAAATGATCCCATAAATATCGGGGAAGAAGTCGGCGATACGCTTTAAGGCCATATACCTGTCGGACGCATGAACCACATAATAATGATGTTTTACGTTTTCGTTACCAGCGTTTTTGGTGCCCACTGTAATTTCCTGGGTATCCTTCATGTAGTTGCTGGCGATGGTAGCAACTTCCCTGGGCATGGTAGCCGAAAACAACAGGGTACGGCGGTTTTGAGGGATAACTTCGAGAATGCTGTTGAGTTCTTCCTGGAAACCCATGTTGAGCATCTCATCGGCTTCGTCGAGAACAACCGAGTGAATATTTTCCAGGTTGATCTTTTTACGGCGGATAAGGTCGTTCATGCGGCCGGGAGTGGCAGCTACGATCTGGGCCCCCTGTTTCAGTTGTTTAATCTGGGTTTCGATACTTGCACCTCCGTAAACGGCAACTATTTGCAAATTACGCAGGTATTTTCCATAATTGGAGAGGTCGTTTGTGATTTGCAGACACAATTCGCGGGTGGGACAGAGCACAAGTACCTGCGGGTTTATGTTCTTTTCGTCGATTTTATTGATCAGGGGCAGGCCAAAAGCGGCAGTTTTGCCGGTTCCGGTTTGTGCCAGTGCAATAATATCCCGGTCGCTTTGTAAAATTACCGGGATTACCTGTTGCTGCACAGGCATAGGTCTCTCGTAACCCAATTCTTCAATAGCTTTGAGAATCTCAGGTCGGAGTCCAATTTCTTCAAATGTTTCTATCATTATTTATTTTGATTTGATAAGACAGAAATTTGAATTTTGCAATGTTCTATTTTTCAATTATTATGAGAATCAAATTACTGCCTAAAAATTAGGCCGCAAAGGTACTTAATTGTTTTTAAATAGCAATTAAAATGTTGAGGGGGAAATCAGTTCGACAGTTGAGGACGACAGAGGCTATGTTATATGGAGAGGGTTTCGATAATATTTGAACTTTAAAAGTAAATATATCATAATCAGGGTGCTAAAAAGAGCTGGCATTGGTAGAATACTAGGAGTCCACTAACAGTGGTACACTGGCAATACAGCCTGGCAGGGTGTTTTTGTGAAAAATATTAACCTGGTATTAATTTATGCAGGCCGGGCGTGAGCGTGAGTATTGATTTCGGGAACCAGTTGACGGACTTTGTTTTTTCGCCGGTAGAATTCGGGCAAATATGAAAACAGAGAAGCAACAGCGAGGTTTACAATCATAAGAACAGCAATACCCAGTGATTGTAAGGAAATTGCGAGTGCAATGAAAAGGATATTTACGGCAACAATACGTATTGTGGCTCCCAAATGAGAATAACCTATTTTCAGAAGCAGATGATGCATGTGGTTTTTATCGGGGCGGAAAGGCGACTGTTTGCGGGATATCCGAATAAGAAAGACCCGAAGGGTATCGAAAAGAGGGACGATGAGAATGCCAAAAGACACAGCCGGAGCAGCCTTGATGGCATAAGGGCCGTCAAGGGTGGCATTTATTTCATTGAATTTTACTACAATTAAACTCATAAATAAGCCCAGGAGCAACGATCCGGTATCGCCCATAAAAATCTTGTTTTTATTCCCGTATACGTTGAAGCGGAAGAAAGCAATTAATGACCCGGCAACAGCGGCTGCAAGTATGGCATAGTCGTAATTTCCAATAAGATAGAACCAGGTGCCAAAAAACACTGACAACACAATTCCGATTCCGGAAGCGAGACCGTCGATACCATCAATCAAGTTAAAACCATTGATGATCACAATAAAAACAAAGCTGGTAAGAGCCACACTCACGACATAAGGAATTTCGTGAATTCCGAGGAAACCATGCAGACTGGAGAAACGAATGTCGCCTAACCATATTATTACCAGGCTTGCAACAATTTCGCCCATCAGCTTTTTATTGGGTGCAATGACCAGGATATCATCTTTAATACCAATAAAGAAAATAACTACCATGGACACAATCAGGAGTTTTAATTCCATTGCCTTGGAGAAGTCGGCAAATAAGCCCAAAGCAATAAGTACTCCGGCAAAAATGGCTATACCTCCCAGATTGGGAATAGCCTGGTAGTGACTTTTACGTCGCCCGGGTTCATCGTAAAGTCGTTTTAACTGAGCCACTGTAACTATTGATGGTATTGAAACCAATACAATTAAAAAAGATACAGCCAGGCTAAGAATAATTGTTAATTCTCCGGTCATGTTTATTATTTTTAAATCAGTAAGTTACGTTGGGAACTTCCCTTCCCCACAAACAAAGCATTTCTACGAAATAATTATTCAAATGGTTTTTATCCAAACGAACTTTTATGATTTCTATTTCAAATTTAATTTTATTTTCACTTTTGAGCTTCCGAATAGCGATAATTAATTTATCGAAAATAAACTTTTATCGTTTTCGAAAATTGGTTTTTACATACAAATTGGTTATATTCCAGAGGGTAAAAGTAAAATTAAAATACTAAATATCAAATATCTTAATAGAAACTTAATTTATTGCTCTCCAAACGAACCAGATAGTCCTGAATAGTTGCCTTAAGTTTATTTTCCATCACTTTTGCAGTGTCGTTTTTTTGCTCCAGAAGATTGTTTTTCAAATGTATATCATAAGAATAATTATACAAACTGTTTGACAATTCACCGTCGAAAGTGAGAATATAGTTATCCTTAAAATAATAGAACATGTTGTTAAGAAAGTTAATTGCAAAAGGTTCACGGCTGGTTTTGAATATGCTGGATCCATAGGCAAGGAAACTGTCTTCTATTCCGAGATAATGAATAACAGATGGCATAATGTCTGTTTGTTGTGCTATATCTTTTCGCCGGCCAGTAAATGAACTATTTCCGGCATGGAAAAAAGCAATGGGGATTCGGAAAGTTCCTACAGGATTATTATATTCAAGATCAACGACTTTTGCTGTATGGTCTGCCACCAGAACAAACAAAGTGTTATTAAACCAGGGTTGTTTTTGAGCTTCTCTGAAGTAATTCCGCAAAGCCATATCTGCGTAGCGTATGGCGCGTAATTGAGGAAGTTCCTTACGGGGAATCAAAGAATCAAACTCGTTGGGAATTGTATAAGGATGATGCGACGATAAGGTGAAAACAGTTGTGAAAAAAGGTTGGACCAACTTACTGGTCTCTTTTACCGAGTACTGCATAAATTCATTGTCGAAAATACCCCAGTTCTGGTCGAAAGCTTCCGGTCCTTTGTATTCTTTCATTCCAAAATAGTGTTTAAATCCAGCAACTTTGGCAAATTCGTCGAAGCTCATGGTACCGTTTCGGCCACCATGGAAGAAAGCAGTGTTATAACCATGTTTTCCCAGGATGTAAGGCAAGGCTTTTAACCTGTTCCCTGCATAATGGGAAGAGATGTATGAGTTGTTTGTCAATGAAGGTAATCCTGCCAGAATAGCCGGAATTGCTTCGATTGACTTGCGGCAGTTTGCAAATCCGTTTTCGAATAATAAAGATTTGTTTAACAAGGAGTCGAGAAAGGGCGTGTATGATTTCTTACCGCTTAAAGTTCCGATAAACTCGTGAGAAAAACTTTCGAGAATAAGAATCACCACATTGTCGTTCCGTTTCTGAAAGGCTGGATAATGTTGCAAGGGGCTGAATATCTTCTGGTATTCGCCCTCCTGAAAATAGTTTCGCGACAAATTTTTTGTTTCCTGAATAGTATGTAGCACAGAAAATGGAGTATTGATAAGCAATGGTATTTCCTGGGACGGGACATACCGGGCGGCAGAAATGATCCTCACCGGTTTGACTCCTAAACCTCGTGCTCCGGCAAACAAGAGAGCCGTAACCACAATCATAATGAGTATATTGGCATAATGGAAACGGAGAGGTTGAGGTTTTGTATCCCTGGTGAACCGTATTCCAGCTATAACTGTTGCGATCCACATTAAAGGAATATACCAGAAATCCTTTAAAAACTGGGGAATAAGAGTCGCCACGTCGTTGCTGATGAAGGCATACTTGAAAATATCGGCAGTAGTGCGTTTGCTTGTATATTTAAAATATTCGATATCGCCAAAATTCAGGAGTAACAGGAAGGCGTTGACAATCCAGAAGCCAACAAAAAGGCTTTTCCTGTAAATTTTGTGATTAACGAAAGGGAAAGGCAGAAGATACAAAATGATAAACAGAAGGTTAAACTGTACTACTGCTGCAAAGTCGAAGCGGATTCCAAACAGGAAGATTTTTAGCAAATCCGGCAGAGAGGTTTCATTGAAATATGAGGCATTGAAAGCGTAAAACAAAATGCGGGAGAAAGAATAAAGCAGAAGGAGTACCGATATCTTTTTCAACACACTGAATACCTGAAGTATATAAGGACTTTTCAAATTCATTTCTGATAAAATAAGAGGCTAAATAATTTTGGCCGCAAAAATAAGGAAAATCGGGAATGCAAACTATTAACAATTTATCAACAACGGCAATTATTCCTCATTATTTTGAACGTGGGAGGGTAAACGAAAATATTGTTTCTGTGCCAGGTATACTTTCCACCCATATTTCGCCATGGTTTTTTTCGACCATTTCTTTGCATAACAAAAGTCCGAGTCCGGTACCTTTTTCGCCGTTTGTTCCCAAGCTGCTTATTTGTTGGTCGAGCTGGAATATTTTTTTCAGATTTTCATCCGAAATGCCCATTCCATTATCTTTTACCGAGATTATAATCATATTTTCATCGTCTTCGGCAATTACAGATATTTTTCCCCCGGCGGGGGTAAATTTGACAGCATTCGACACCAGATTCCGCAGAATGGTGTTGACCATATATTCATCGGCAAAAGCGGAGCAGTTAGACGGGATAGCATTCATGAATCTTATGTTTTTGTGCTGAAAGGCAGTGGTGAACAATGTTTCAATGGAGCTGACCAATTCGTAGATTTCAATTGTGGAAGGCTTAAACTCGATACGGTCAACCTGAAGACTTGCCCAGAGGAGCATATTTTCAAGTAAATCAGACAATCCTTTCGATGTATTTCCAATAACTGAAAGATATTCGAGCAATTCGTGTTTATCGAAGGTTTCCATGTTTGCAATCAGTTGATCGGTGAAAGCCCACAGGGAAGAAACGGGGCTTCTGAGGTCGTGAGCCAGGATAGAAAAGAACCTGTCCTTTGAAGCATTTAACTGGTGCAGCTTTTGGCGGTTTTCCTCCAGTTCGGCCACCAGTTTTTTATATTTAAGCAAGTCCTTATGCCGGGCCATGGCAATGGTTATAGCTCTGTCTATTTCATCGGGCTTTGGGGGTTTTGTGAGGTATGCGGCTATTCCCGAGTCACTGGCTTTTTCTACCAGGTCGTGCGATTCGTGAGCTGTAATAATTACTATAGGTGTGGGGTATTTTTGAAAAATAATTCTTGCAGCCTCCAGGCCATCCATCCTTGGCATTTTTATATCCATCAGGATTACATCAGGTTTCAGAGATGCGGCGAGTTCCACTGCCTTCTTCCCATTTGGGGCAATACCGGCAAGGGCATATCCTAAGTTTTTTAAAGCACGCGAAATTTCTTCGGCAATAAGAAAATCGTCCTCGGCAATTAATACTTTTATGTTGTTTCTTTCCATTTACTGAAGTATATCAGCACAATTTACAAATTATTGTGTTAGAATGGACAATTATGGTAGATAGTAAAGGAAATACTAGCTTCAACCTACCTTATGACAGGAGACCCGACGGTACCTGTCAAAGGGGCCTGCATAGTTGACACTTCGACAGGCTCAGTGTCCGCTCTTTTGGACAGCCTCTTTCATTTTCTCTAACCTTCATAGAAAAACATACAAGGCTGTTTAACCTTATTATAATAACAAAGTTCTTTCATCGAATTCAAGTTAAACATAGTCTTCTTCCATCCTTTTAATTCTGATGCGGCGGTTTCGGTTTATGCGCCAGATTCCATAACCAATAATCAGCAAAACAGGTAACGAAAAATTCAGGATCTTCATGAGCAGTCGGGTTGCGTCGCTCACATGGTCGAGGGGCCGCATCGTAACACCTTTGGTGCGCAGTTGAATAAGGCCGGTATCGTCGGTGAGCCAATCGACTGCGTTTACGAAAAAGTTGGCATTGTCGGGATTAATCTGATGAGCTTGCCGGCCTTCTCCGTTAACAGCAAAATCGCCGTCGCCTACCACAATCATCTTACTGGGTTTGTTTCCTCCAAAGTTACCGGTAAAAGCGGCAGCTACCACCAGATTCTTAGAAGGAAAATCTTTTTCGGACCACTCCCGGTTGAGGTCAAAATTAACGGGAACAGGTTGCATATTCGATTGCTCCGAAGTTTGTACCAAGGGGAGATATTGTTTCGACGCGTCGCCTTTATAGCTTACGGTACTGGCAAAACTCATGATTATTGCCTCCAGTCCTTCGGTAACCGGATGTTTGGTAAAAGTTTTGAGGACCGGGAAGTATGGGAATTCCAACTGCCGGGTAAGCATATAACCCATTTGCTGTTCCTGAACGCTTACCACCCCGCATAAAGCATCGGTAACAAAGTTTTCTTCAATCAATATTCCCTTTTTTTCGAGCCATTTTTCAAAACCTGTGTTTACGGCGATACCTATACCCTGCGACATTTGTCCTTCAACCCGGTTAAGCGCTATGAGAAGGTTACCACCTTCGCTTAAAAAGCGGTCGAGTTGATCAAGATAAGCAGTTTCTACTGAATCGCGCGGCGCAACAATAGCGATGGTTTTATAGCGGTTGAGCATGTAAGAGGTGTCGTTAAGAAAAACAGGATCAATCTGGTACATTACGTCCAGTTCGCTGTATACCTGCTGAAATGCGCCCAATGATGGTTGTCCCTGCCCCTGAAGGAAGCCTATAAGCGGTTTGTTGGCAACCGAAAGTTTACGAATGGCAGTTGTAAGTGCATATTCCATGGCGGCACCCGGCTGAATAACAGGAATGGGTTCGGATTTTTCTCCCATTTGCACTACAGCCCCAATAAAAGCTTTTTGCTGTTTTACCTGGTCTTTTTCGGTTGAGTTAAGTAACACAGCTCTTACACCAGCCTGAGCAGCCTTTTGCTCGGTTTCTTCGTTTCCGGCAGGATCGATAAATTCAAATTTAACCTTGTTTTTAGAGAGACTGGAATATTCTACAAGTAAATCCTTAAAATCGCGCCGGGCTTTGATGAGTTCGGGAGGAACGTCCTTGGAGAAATAAGCAGTTATGGTAACGTTTTCCTTCAGATTTTTCAGAATGTCCTTGGTCGATTTACTTAAAGTATAAGCTTTATCGGCTGTAAAATCCAATCGCAGAAAAAAGCTGACGGAAAGAAAATTCAGCAAAAGAATTACTCCTGTAGTTAAAGCAATTTTGTATGGTATGGTTTTACTACTCTTCATTACGAAAACTTTTTTAACCTGAAATATGACGTTTGGCCATGTTTGCTTCTGTAGCAACGAGGCCCAGGAAAATCAGAGAAAGGAAATAAATCACATCTTTGGTGTCGATCACGCCGCGGGCAATGGATTCGAAATGATCGGACACGCTGGCATAACTGAATATTTCGCCGATAGTACCTTTAAGGTTACTACCAATCATCCCGAAAATCAGATGAAAAAATATTCCAATTATCCAGGCCAGAAGCAATGCCACAATCTGGTTATTCGTTACAGAACTGGTATACAGTCCAATGCCCAGATATGCAGCACTCATTAATAAGAGTCCAAGATAGCCACACCAAACAGCTCCATGGTCGACGGCGCCAAGAGAGGCTATGGAGAAATAGTAAGGAAGCGTAAAAGCAATTGTTATAGCTATGAGTACAATTCCTGAAATAAACTTACCGGTAATTACCTGCCAGTCGGTAACAGGCTTAGTGAGCAATAACTCTATTGTGCCCGATTTTTTCTCTTCGGCAATCATGCGCATGGTGATAGCAGGTATGAAGAAATAAAGCGTCCAGTATGCTACGCTGAAGAAGGCCTGCATATCTGCTTGTCCAAGAATAAAAACATTTCGGCCCATAAACCAGGTAAATAAACCAGTGAGAGCCAGAAATATAATAATAATCAGGTAAGCAATGAGAGAATCGAAGAATACATTGAGTTCTCTTTTTGCTATTATCCATACTTTGTTCATAAGTAGAACTTTTAATTCAATGTTAATTCTCTGAAAATATCTTCGAGTTTGGTTTCGACAGGAGTAAGTTCAGTAATAACCCAGTTTTTATCCCTGCAGAGTACGAAAACTTCGCGGCGTGAAGAAAGTCCGGGTTTGCTCTGAACTTCGAATACCGATTTTCCTGATTCGATAAAATCTACCATTTCGACACCAGGCAAATTTTGCAAAGCAGTGTAAATATCGTTTACAGCACCATCTTCAACCGTAACTTTAAGAATTTCCCTGCCGGTAGCCTTTTTGCGAAGCTCTCCGGGAGTGCCGTCGGCAACTATTTTACCTTTTTTAATGATCATGATGCGGTCGCAGGTAGCTTCCACTTCGGCCAGGATATGGGAGCTGAGAATGACGGTTTTTTCCTTACCTATTTTCCTGATGAGTTCGCGGATTTCAACAATCTGGTTAGGATCCAGTCCGGTAGTAGGTTCGTCGAGAATAAGCACCTGAGGGTCGTGGATAAGCGCCTGGGCCAGTCCAACCCTTTGCTTGTAACCCTTTGACAATTCATTAATTTTTTTATGTTTTTCCGCCTCCAGTCCGCACACGTGCACCATATGACGAATCCGATCCTTTATTCTGCTCTTAGCCACCCCCTGTATTTCGGCGCAAAATGCCAGATAGTCGATAACTGCCATATCTTCGTAGAGTGGATTGGTTTCGGGGAGGTAGCCGATACATTTCTTCACCTCTTCGGGTTGGTCGAGAGTAGAATACTGGCCAACCTGAATATTACCTGAAGAAGGAGATAAAAATGTAGTGATGGCCTTCATGGTGGTAGTTTTTCCGGCACCGTTAGGTCCCAGGAAACCAAGGATTTCACCGGTTTTCACTTCGAAGGAGAGATCGTCGACAGCTTTTTGTGATCCGTAGTTTTTACTTAAATTCTTAACAATAATATCCATAATATATTATGAATGAATTTTGCGAACCCAAAAATAATAAGCAATTAACTTCAAGAAAGTTAAGAAATGTTAAAAACAGAGGGTATTTGGATTGAAGATAAACCAAATAACTTTCCCTTGAGGAGAGAGGTTGTGTGAAAAGTGCCGGACGCTGAGACTTCGGTGTGAGCCGGCTTTGGTGCAGACAGGCTCAGTCGAAGTGACAATGAGGTTTCGACAGGCTCAACCTCTGGTATGGGGTTATTTGAACTGACTGCGAGCTGCCAAAAAGTCGCAAAATGTCAGTTAAATACGTCATAATGACCATATTGTAGTTTGGCACATAACTTGAAAAAAGTTAAACAACTTGAATGTTAAACTAAAATTTTGGAGGAAAAATTATGTTACCAATGACTAGAAACGCATGGCCAAGCCTGGTAGATGAATTTTTCGGAAAAGATTTACTGGGCAATATTATTGACGGTTTTACAGGAGTTAACATGCCCGCCGTCAATATTGCAGAAGAAAAGGATGATTTCAGGATTGAAGTGGCGGCTCCGGGCCTTGATAAGAAAGACTTCAAAATCGACCTGAACAACAATGTACTCACCATTTCATCGGAAAAAAATGATGAAAGGGAAGAAAAAAGTGAACGTTTTATGAGAAGGGAATTCAGTTATTCATCGTTCAAACGTTCGTTCACATTACCGGAAACAGCTCAGGTGGATAGGATTGTTGCGAACCATAAGAATGGAATTCTTCAGATTACCATTCCTAAGAAAGAAGAAGCCAGAGTGAAACCACCCCGACAAATTGCAATAGAATAAATGTCGTACCAAATGTTCATGATTGAAATAGGCGGAGTTTTTAATTCCGCCTATTTTTTTGTGTGTGAATCAGCAAGTAGAGCATATCCTTATAATAGATCTGGCATAAAATTTCATATCCCGCCTACCAATTACTGCCAAGGACGCTAGGAGGAGGAAAGCCTGGCTCAAACGAATTTAACCGTTGTAAAAATCGGACCGGAATAATTACTTTCAAAGTTAAATTATATTTTTGCGGAGTTCGGATAAATGTGTTTTATGATTACACGCTGGGTAAAATTTTGCTGGAAGTATCTGCGCTGGGCCATTTTGGGATTTCTGGTTTTCTCGGTGGTAGGGGTAATTACCTATTCTTTTGTACGCCCTCCGTTTACATGGCTGATGTTTTCACGAGTAATCGAACAGATTTCGGATGAGAAAAAACCTAAAATAAAACACGACTGGGTTAACATTGATGATATCTCTCCAAACCTCATACTAGCTGCCGTCGCAGCCGAAGATAATAATTTTACCACCCATTTCGGAGTCGATTTTAAAGCCATAAAAAAGGCCCAACAATATAATGAACGGAAAAAAGGGAGGAGAATACGCGGAGCCAGCACCATTACCCAGCAAACCTGCAAGAATGTTTTTTTATGGTCGTCGCGTTCGTACATACGCAAAGGTTTTGAATTATACTTTACTTTTCTGGTGGAGGCAGTATGGTCCAAGAAGCGAATAATGGAAATGTACCTGAACATGATCGAAATGGGGGATGGTATATATGGAGCAGAAGCAGCCTCGCAGGCATTCTTTAAAAAACCGGCAAAGAATCTTACCAGGAGAGAGGCTGCTCTTATTGTGGCGGCATTTCCAAATCCACGAAAATACAAGGTTAACAATCCCAGCAGTTATCTGCAAAAACGTCAGCAAAAAATACTGTCGTTAATGAGAAATATTCAGGCGGTTGAGCTTTGATTTTAAAAACATTTTAAACTGCTAATAAAAATAACTCTTTTGCAAATATTTCGTAAACGTGAACGTTTTTGATTCGTACCTGTTTTGATTAATAGTAATGCAGGTTTTTAAATTTTTTAACATCTTAGAAAGAGGTTAAACAAACAGAAATATTTATATTTGTTTTCGTTCAAAACGTGAAAAGGTTGAAGTTGAAGAAATTATTAAAATTTTTCTTTGTATTCGTATTACTTGCTGCCCTGTTCAAGTTACAATACAGCAATTCGATTGCTGTTCGTGTAACCAAATCGGGATTCTATGCAGCTTTCGTTTCGCCTTTATCGCCTGCTCCGGAAAATCCATCACCAGAGAAGCCATTGTATCAAAAAGATGTGATCCGTTTGGAAGTATTCTTTTTGTTTCTTGTATTGCTCGTTTACTTTGTATTTACGTTTAATGTTTTTCAACTCCGGGCAGTGAGGATCTGGATTCCTGAAAAAGAAATTCCCGACCGGTATTTTACCCGCCGTTTAAAGGATCGCGCACCCCCCTACAGGTTTTAGTGGCTATTTTGAATCGCCAGTTTTATTCCGGAAAACGCCGGAATAAGTAATCATCTTTTTAAAACCTTTTTCTCTAATACCCAAACTATATAGAACTATTATGAAATTATTATATATATTTTTCCTGTCGGCTTGTGTTCTGATTCTGCCTGGCCGGCTTGCTGCTCAAACGACTACCCATAACGACGAAATAGTTGAAGAATTTGACGATATTGATGCCGACAGTTCAAACATGAGCTGCAACGACTCCACTTTGATAATTGTACCGGGTTTCGATACAACCAAAGTTCCTGCTGCCGATTTATATAAATCGTGGAACCACTTTGCCGTTAATCCCTACAACACCAACCTTGTTAAAAAGCCAGACACCACTTCGATAGATCTTAAAGGATACTGTCATCCCAGGAAAAATTATCTGACTTCCGATTTTGGTTTCCGCAGGTACCGCCATCATTACGGTGTGGATATTAAGATACAGACAGGCGACACCATATTTTCCTCTTTTGACGGAATGGTGCGAATATGCAAGTACAGTCGCTCCTATGGAAATTATGTGGTTGTGAGGCATTATAACGGGCTTGAAACCATTTATGCCCATTTATCCAAATCTCTTGTAAGTCTGAACCAGGTTGTTAAGGCTGGTGAGCCACTTGGGCTTGGAGGCAATACAGGACGTTCAACCGGGCCTCATCTGCATTATGAAGTTCGTTATCTGGGGCAGTGTATTAATCCCCATGATATAATAGATTTTAACAATTACGCGATTAAATCTGATGTGCTCAATTTAAGTGCCTCACATTTTGCCTACCTGATTGAAATCCAGAAGATACGTTATCATGTGGTTCGTCGGGGCGACACCCTGGGGAGAATAGCCATGAAGTACGGAACATCAGTAAGCAGGCTCTGTAAACTTAATAAAATCAAATCAACCAAGTTGCTTCGCATAGGTCAGAGAATCCGGTACACGTGATAAGATCTTATTTATTTAAGCCTTACAGGTTTTAAACCTGAAAGGTTTAAGGAGCATATTCGGTAAATAATTTGCCGAATTTTTCCAATTTGGGTGCAATCACAAAACTGCAGTACGGCTGCGATGGATTATTGGCATAATAATTCTGATGATAGTCTTCCGCTTTATAAAAGTTTGAATAAGGTACTATTTCTGTGATTATGGGATTTGGGAAGAGCTTTTCCTTTTCAAGTTTCTGCTTAACATTTTCGGCTTGTTCCTTTTGGTTTTCGTTCATATAGAAGATTACTGACCGGTATTGGGTACCCACATCGTTGCCCTGGCGGTTCAGTGTTGTAGGATCATGTGTAAGAAAGAAAATTCGTAAAATCTTTTCCAAGCTGACCTGCACCGGATTAAATTCCAGGCGCACTACCTCGGCATGGCCGGTGGTTCCATTACATACTTCGCGATAAGCTGGATTTTTGATAAAACCTCCTGCATAGCCCGATTCTATTCTGGTTATCCCGGGAACCTTTTTAAAAACAGCCTCGGTACACCAGAAGCATCCTCCTCCCAGAATTATCACTTCATTCTCCATAAAAACATTTTTAACATAAAATTGGAAACGACCCTTATTGAATACTGATGATACCTTATATTTGTCTTGCAATTCTTCTAACCCTCCTTAACAATATTGTGATTTAAAAGTTCTTCCGCACTGGATGCTGTTGTTTAAAATTTGTAAATTTACCCATCAATGGAATAATTTCGCACAAATCTCACTCACCGGAACATGTTTAATTATATTATTCAGTTTTCAATACGCAATAAGCTATTTGTTGGCATTACAGTGCTGTTTTTATTTTTAACGGGAATTTATGCGATGCTCAAACTCCCTGTTGATGCAGTTCCCGATATCACCAACAACCAGGTCCAGATTGTTACAGTTGTCCCTTCGCTGGCTCCCCAGGAGGTGGAAAAATATATTACAGCACCTGTAGAAATCGGGATGGCAAACATTCTGAACGTTCAGGAGATACGATCGATTTCGCGATTCGGACTATCGGTGGTTACTGTTGTTTTTAAAGACAAGGTTCCCATTCTGAATGCCCGGCAGCTAGTGAACGAGCAAATTCAAATTGTTACCGAAGAACTTCCGCAGGGTTATGGCAAGCCGCAGTTAATGCCCATTACTACCGGACTAGGAGAAATATTCCAGTATACCCTTGAAGTAAAGGACGGTTTTGGACATTTGTACGATGTTACAGAATTACGTACCATTCAGGATTGGATTGTAAAGCGTCAACTTTCGGGCATTCCGGGGATAGTTGAGATCAGCAGTTTTGGCGGATACCTGAAACAGTATGAAGTGGCTGTAGACCCTGTTTTACTGAGAAGCATGAATGTTACCATTGATGAAGTTTACAACGCGCTCTCGGCAAATAATCAGAACTCAGGAGGCAGTTACATCGAGAAGTACAACAATGCTTATTACATTCGCACGGAAGGGACTGTGCAAAGCTTCACCGACATAGAAGATATTGTGGTGAAGTCGGACAATGGAGTTCCTGTAAAGATAAGGAATGTTGGCAAGGTGAGGTTTGGGTCGGCGAACCGTTTTGGAGCCATGACCAAAAACGGAGAGGGAGAATGTGTGGGAGGCATCACCCTGATGCTGAAAGGCGCAAATTCGTCGGATGTTATAGCTGAAGTTAAGAAAAGGGTGGAAAAGGTACAGAAACTGTTGCCCGAAGGAGTTTACCTTAAACCTTACCTCGACAGATCGCGTCTTGTAAAAAAGACAATCACAACCGTTTCGCGCAACCTGGTGGAAGGCGGTTTAATTGTAATTTTTGTGCTGGTGTTGTTGCTGGGAAATTTCAGAGCCGGACTGATTGTGGCATCCGTTATTCCTCTTTCCCTGTTGTTTGCTTTTATCATGATGCAACTGTTTGGTGTCAGTGCCAACCTGATGTCACTGGGAGCCATCGACTTTGGGATTGTTGTGGATGGGGCCGTGATTATAGTGGAGAGTATTATACATCACATTTATGTACATCATAAGGGGCAAACCCTTACTAAAGAAGAAATGGACAAAGTTGTATTTGAAACAACCTCCAACATTTATAAATCAGCGGCATTCGGGGTTTTCATAATTCTGATCGTGTTTTTCCCTATCCTTACGCTTACAGGTATCGAAGGCAAAATGTTTGTTCCGATGGCACAAACCGTGAGTTTCACTATTATCGGCGCATTATTGCTCTCGGTTACTTATGTACCCATGGTAACTTCGCTTTTCCTGAAGAGAAAGATTGAAGTCAAACGCACCATCTCCGATAAAATTATGGATTTTCTGAAGCGAAGCTATATTCCGGTTTTACGATGGGCACTTAGGGTGAAGTACCCGATTCTTACAGCAACCTTAATTGTTTTTGTACTTAGCATTTGGGGCTTCAGACATTTGGGAGGGGAATTCATTCCCAATCTTGAAGAAGGAGATCTGGCGATGCAGATGAGTCTTCCTCCCGGAAGTTCCTTAACCGAAAGTATGGAAATAGCCGGGAGAGCCGAGAAAATGCTTATCGATAACTTTCCGGAAGTGAATGAAGTAATTTCAAAAATAGGCACGGCCGAGGTACCTACCGATCCCATGGCTGTTGAGGATGCCGACATTATGATCACCATGAAGGACCGCGATGAGTGGGTAAGTGCCAAATCGCGCGAAGAGCTTGTGAATAAAATGAAAGAAAAGCTCAATACGGTGGCCGGAGCATCGTTCGATTTTACACAACCCATTCAGTTGCGCTTTAATGAATTAATGACCGGAGCGAAAACCGACATTGCTATCAAGATTTTTGGTGAGGATATGGATGAGCTTTACAAAAAAGCCAACGAAGCAGCATCCATCATCTCGAAAATCCAGGGCGCTGCCGACGTAAAAGTGGAACAGATTGCCGGTCTTCCGCAACTTGTGGTGAGTTATAACCGGCAAAAAATGGCTCAGTTTGGTTTGAATATTGACCAGTTAAATGGTATCATCTCGGCAGCTTACGCCGGCGAGAAGGCAGGAGTGGTTTTTGAGGGAGAGAAAAAGTTCGACCTTGTAGTCCGGTTAAATATAGATAACAGACACGATGTAGAACTTAACAGGCTGTTTGTTCGTACCGCCAAGGGGCAGCAAATACCTGTAGGCGAAGTTGCTGAGGTAAAATTTATCACAGGCCCCATGCAGATAAGCAGGGATAATACGATGCGAAGAGTAATCATTGGCATAAACGTGCGTAACCGCGATATCGAAAGCCTGATTGCCGAAATACGTACCAATCTCGAAAGCCGTCTTCAGCTTAAGCCCGGTTATTCGATCTCTTACGGAGGTCAGTTCCAAAATCTTGAGGCAGCGAAAAAACGTTTGAGTATTGCTATCCCTCTTGCTTTGGGGTTAATAATGCTGTTGTTATTTTTCACCTTCAACTCCCTGAAGTATGCTATACTGATATTTACTGCAGTGCCTTTATCGGCCATCGGGGGAATAGCTGCTCTTGCTATCCGGGGGATGCCATTCAGCATCTCGGCAGGTGTTGGGTTTATTGCCCTCTTTGGTGTTTCGGTGTTAAACGGTATAGTGTTGATCGGCTACTACAACAAGCTCCATAAAGACGGGATGCCATTGGGCGATCTGGTGGTCGAGGGCGCCCTTACCCGTTTACGACCGGTGATGATGACAGCTCTGGTGGCATCGTTGGGCTTCCTGCCCATGGCAATCTCAGGCTCGGCAGGTGCTGAAGTTCAAAAACCGCTCGCCACTGTTGTAATTGGAGGGCTTATTACATCAACCCTTCTGACCATGATTATTTTACCAATACTGTACAGTCTTTTCAACGCACCTCCCAAAATCAGAACGAAGACGGGGCGAATCAAAATACTGATGGTCATTCTTTTTCTTCTGCCAGCATCGCAGGCATTTTCGCAGGAGCAGGAAACAAAGGTACTTAGCATGGACGACGCGGTAAAAATGGCCTTGAGCAATAACCCTGCATCCAGAAATGCAGTGTTGGACGTGGAAGCGGCACGGACAAGAAAAGGCTTTCAGCCCGAGCCCACCGAAATTGTATGGGAATATGGTCAGATTAACTCACCCGTAAAAGATAACAGGTTGACTGTAACTCAGAATTTTGGCTCGCCTGTTACCCATTATCAACGCAGCCGATTATATAAAAGTGAAATTGAGCTGAGTGAGTCGCAACAGAAAATTACACAAAAGCAACTTATTGCCAAAGTAAAAGAAGCCTATTTCCGGTGGGTACATCAAATTTCAGTCACTAATCTGTTGAAGCAGGAGGCAGGTTTATATGAAGAATTTCTACGGATAGCAAAGTTGCATTTTGAACTGGGAGAAAGCAACCTGTTGGAAAAAACCATGGCCGAAACTAAATACGCGGAATCGCAGCGGAAAAGTCTTACTGCACAGGAGCAGTTAAAAATTGCCGTGAACTACCTCAACAGAAGCATCTATTCCGAGGAAAACTTTCAGCCTTCAGTTACCGAGCTGGATTTGTATGGTATAAGTTTCCCGGAGGGAACAGCCGATAAGTTTTACCCCTATACCTTTAAGGAATATTATGAGCGTCAGGTAAGCCAGAAAAAGACAGAGCTTAGCCTGGAAAAGTCCAGGTTATTGCCTGGGTTCAGTGCGGGATATTTTAATCAAAGCATAGACCCTTCCAGGAATCTGCAGGGATTTCAAGTAGGGATATCGGTGCCTTTGTGGTTTATACCTCAGGCGGCCCGTATCAAAGAAGCCCGTATTAACTCCGAAATAGCGGCAAACACAGCTACACAGCAAACCTATGAGCTGGAGCAGACCATCGACGATTTGAAGATAAAACTTGATCAGCAATTTATTAATGTGATCTACTTCAGGGAGAATGCCTTGAATCAGGCCGAATTACTCATAAAAATGGCAACACTGCAATTTCAGAAGGAAGAAATTGAATATACCGTATATCTTCAAAGTATTTCGGAAGCGATGAAAATTAAAGAGGAATACCTGAATACCCTTCTGAATTATAACCTGACAGCTATAGAATTGGAATATTTTCTGAATTGATTTAATTGGTAAGTGCTAAAACTTAATCTAACTTGTTGTAATAAATAATTGATTTTATAAATGAGATATTTAACGCTCTTAGCGGGATTAATATTAATACTTTCGTGTAGCAGGCATAAGGCTCAAACTGATTTGGCTATGATTAACAACAATACTGTAAAGCAACTTGATTTAAATCGCTACCTGGGAACATGGTATGAGATAGCGCGGTTTCCACATTCGTTTGAGAAAGATCTGGTAGGAGTAACAGCTACCTATAGTTTAAAGTCCAATGGAAAAATAAGGGTTGTGAATCAAGGCTACCTGAAAACCCTTGATGGGAAGTTAAAAATAGCAGAAGGTAAGGCCAAGATACCTGACGAGTCGGAGCCCGGAAAATTAAAAGTATCGTTTTTCATGTTCTTTTATGCCGATTACTATGTGATGGAACTAGATCATATTAATTACAACTGGGTAATGATAGGCAGTTCGTCGTCGCGATATTTATGGATATTGTCGCGCACACCCCGGATGAAACCGGAAATATATCAGATGCTGCTGGCAATGGCGCGCAGCAGGGGGTATGATTTAAGTAAACTTATTGAAGTTAAGCAGAAAGAGTAAAACCGATCAAGGGCGGATAATTTCCACTTCTCCTTTCAGACCAACTTTTATAACTGATGAGCTTACGCCCAGGGTCGGATCGTTTTGACGCCATTTTACGATAAAATCCACCTGGGATTTAATTTTTTCGTCAATATCTCTGAAGTTTTTTGGAGCAGGTTCGTGGCTGATATTGGCCGAGGTTGAGACAACAGGTTTATTAAATGCGGAAATAAGCTTTTTACAAAACTCATCGCTTGTAATCCTGATCCCAACTGTGCCATCTTTACCTATAACATTTGAAGCCAGATTTATTGCGCCAGGATAAACAATGGTCATGGGTTTATCGTTCACCTCTATCAACTGAATGGCTACTTCAGGAATTTGTTTCACATGACGCCCAAGCCTGTCGGCATGTTCCACCAGAACAAGCATGGAATGCTCTTCGTCCCTTTGTTTTATCTCACAAACCTTTTTAACAGCAGCCTCATTGGTGGCATCGCAACCAATTCCCCAAACAGTTTCGGTTGGATAAAGAATCACTCCTCCGGCTTTCAGGACCTCAATACATTTTACAATATCATCTTTAAACTTATTTGAGTTATCGGGTGCTTGAGTTATTGGCTGTATTTTTTTCGAAATGTCGCGGGGAGATCTTTTGTCCATGAGTTTGAGAGTTTTTTGCAAAAGTACTTGAAAAAGAGCCAGGAATCAAGAACTCCAGGTCGGGATTTGCATATTTTCCTAATATTCTGATTCTGAAAACATCACAAACAGTTATTAAGAATTATCGCTCTGAGGTTGCTGGTGCGGAATTGAAAAGGTGAAAACGCTGCCTTTGCCCGGAGTGCTAATTACCCATATGCGCCCCCCGTGTCTTTCAACAAATTCTTTGCAAAGCAGTAAACCCAGTCCGGTTCCTTTTTCGCCCCTGGTTCCCGGCTGGGTAAGGCTCAGATCGAGGGTAAACAGCGAACCGGCTAATTCGTTATCCATTCCAACGCCTGTATCGATTACAGAAATGACAGTTTCGCCTGAGTCAGGTTTAGCTGCAATTTGAACTGTACCTCCGTCGGGGGTGAATTTAATTGCATTGCCTATCAAGTTCCGGAGTATTGTTTTGAGCATGAATTCGTCTACATACAATATCACTCTGGCAGGCACTGCCACATACAATTTGATATTTTTGGAAGAAGCAGTGTAATTCAATAAATCTACAACTTCAACAACTATTTTTTCGAGGTCGATTTTCTGGGGAAAAAAGTCCATCTTTCCGCTTTGTGACCGGGCCCAATCGAGCAGGTTCTCCAGTAAAAGGTAAATCTGCTGACTGCTTTTGTTTATCAGGTCAATAAATTGTTTTCTCCGCGCTTCGGAATAATGGTCGTAATGATCGAGCAGCAAGCCTGAGAAATTAAGAATATGGCCAAAAGGATTTTTCAGATCGTGGGCAATGATGGAGAATAGCTTGTCTTTTTGAGCATTAACTTCGTTAAGTTCAATATTTTTCTTCAGAAGTTGTTCCTGGACAATCTTTCTTTCAGTTATATCGCGGGTAACACCCAGCAAGCCGATTGGTTTTTTTTGATGGTCAAGAATAAACGAAGCTTTTACTTCAGTCCATATTATATTGCCGTTTCTGTGAGATAGTTCAAGTTCCAGTACATATTCTTCCATAGGAACACCTTTGCCGGTTTTGTAATCCTCCATTTTTTCGAGCAGAAGCTTATGAATAAATTCAAAAGATTTACCTGAAACAGCTTTGTAAATCGGGGTACCTATTACTTCCCAGGGTTCGTAACCTCTGAGGTCTTTTACGGAAGGACTGATGTATGTATATTTGAGATCGAGGTCGAGTGTAAAAATAACATCCTTGACATTATCGGCCAGGAGTTTATATTTTCTTTCACTTTCTTTAAGGCTTTGAAGCGATTTGATACGGGCTATGGATAAATAGCAGAGGTAAATGATTGACTCCAGCACCGACTTATTAATTTTTTCACTGTTGGAGGTACTGAACAGGTGTATAAATCCGAAGAACTGGCCATTGTCAGCAATTCCAATAGTGCTGATATCCTGTATTTTCAGAGATTTTTCAATCAGGATAGCCAAAGCTTCCGGAATTTCATTGTTTACAAATTTAACAAAGCTATGTTCGAAATGATGCAGTTTAGGTTTTAAAAGCTTTGTTTTGAACTCCTCTGAAATTGCATAATCTTTACCTATTGGGTTGAAACCTATTAACTTAATCAGCTTATAAAGTAGAAAATTTTTGATGCCCAGTATTTTTTCGAGGCGAAGTTTGGAGCCATCATCAATTGAACGATTGATAAGAATGATTACTTCCGGGTATAGCTCTTTCAACCTGACAGCCAGGAATTCGAAAATTTCGTATTCATTGGTGATGTCGGTTAGTTCAGAAGCTAATTCAGCAAGGTACATCACATTTACCTCAACAGCAGCTTTAACAGCAGGACCTTTAACTGACTTCCTTATTGCAACTGTGACAAACCCTTCCTGAGGAGGTTCGGTTTCCACTTTAGCTGTAAAAGTATAAATACCCTTCCGACCTTTAATTTCTATGTCGACTGAAGTTTCGGGAATCAGGCCGGCTACACCTTTTAATAATTTAGACAATCCCAGAGGGCTTATACGGGGACCTATAAAATCTTCAAAAAAAAAGCCGTTTATGTCTTTTTTTCTGATTTTAAATAATTTCGCGGCAGTAGTGTTATAATCGTAAATGGATTTATTTTGGTCTATTGTTATGATAGCATCGCGAGAATAATCAGGAAAATCATTTTTCTCTGTATGTTCATCTTTCATTCTGCTACGCTTGTTCATTTTAACCCGATTCTTATTTTATAAACGCTTTTATACTAAATTTAGTAAATTTTCAGAAAACATTTGCGGAAAGGGATTTTAAATCATTGTTGTGAGGTAAAAATAATAATTGAAACGAAAACGACTTAACGTATGTTCCTCGCAATTCTTTAAATTATGTGCTCGTGTTCTTTAGAGTGCAAGGATTATGATCAGAATAAGAGAGGGATAATAGCATTTTCGTGTTCCAGGAGCCATTTTTTACGCCAGAGCTCGCCGGCATAACCGGTTAAGTCGTTGTTTTTACCAACTACCCGATGGCAGGGGATAACAATCAGATTTGGATTCAATGCGTTTGCAGTCGCTACAGCCCTGGTAAGATTTATGGAACCCATCCTTTTTGCCAGTTGAGAGTAGGTAACTGTTTGTCCGAATGGTATTTTTTGTACTTCGTCCAATACCCTGGTCTGAAATTCAGTTAATCTGCAGGCCAATGGCAAATCAAATTTTGTCAACTTCTTCAAAAAATAAAGAGAAAGCTGTTCTTTTGCTGCTTCAATCAACGCATTGGATTCACTTAAATCAAATCCATCAGGAATAGCGTTGATAAATGAAATTTGTTGTATGACAACATTATCAGCAATTATCAAAATATTCCCGACAGGACTTTGAAAATAACCCTTATAGAGCATTCGGTATCAGGCTGAGACGCTATAATCTCTTAAGGCGTCGTTCAATGAAGTTTTCAGGTTTGTGGATTCTTTACGTTTACCGATAATCAGGGCACAGGGAACCTGATATTCACCGGCCGGGAATTGTTTGGTATATGTACCCGGGATCACGACTGAGCGGGCCGGGACAATACCTTTATATTCAACAGGTTCTTTTCCTGTAACATCTATTATTTTTGTGGATTGTGTTATTACGGTGTTTGCGCCAAGCACAGCTTCCTTTTCAACCCTTACGCCTTCAACAACTATACATCGTGAACCAATAAAACAGTTATCCTCAATAATGACAGGAGCAGCCTGAACAGGCTCCAACACGCCTCCGATGCCAACCCCTCCGCTCAGGTGAACATTTTTACCAATCTGAGCGCATGAACCAACCGTTGCCCAGGTATCTACCATTGTGCCCTCGTCGACATAAGCGCCAATGTTAACGTACGAAGGCATGAGGATAACACCTTTAGCCAGGTAAGCCCCATAACGTGCAACGGCATGAGGAACCACCCGTACACCTAATGCTTTATAGTTTCTTTTGAGAGGAATTTTATCGTGGAATTCAAAAGGTTTAGCTTCGATAACGTCCATCTTTTGTATGGGGAAGTAAAGAATCACAGCTTTTTTAACCCATTCGTTTACCTGCCACCCATTTGCTACTGGCTCGGCCACACGTATTTTACCATTATCCAGATTAAGGATTACTTCCTGAATAGATTTTTTTACTGCCTGGTTTTCAATCAGAGACCTATTCTCCCATGCCTCGTCAACTATCGTTTTTAAATCAAGATTACTCATTATGGTTTTATTTTGCTTTTAAAGTTATTAAATATTTTTTGGTTTTTAATTCAGGAATTTCATCTGGTTATTTTTAATTTTTTAAAGTCAGATGGAACCCCAATAGCTATTGGGATCATAATAACAATCGTTTATGTGTGTATCAAATATTACAGTAATGGATGTTTCATTTTGCAAAAATACCTTCAATGAACAAAAAGCCCAAATTAAAGAAAAGATTAAGAAATCATAATCATTGAATAATAGAACATTTTTTAATCTTTTTATAATGCCTTATTATAATTATATGGTATTTTTACATTTCCAAAACTGCAAGAATATGAAAAGAGTTACAACATCCGGGAAAATGAAAACCCTGGAGGTTGCGGATTATGATAATATTCTAACATGGTCTTATCAACTTGCCAGTAAATGGGTTATGGATAATTTGGTTCCACAGGGGGTTACCTCCTCTAGGAAGTTTGATGAATATAAAAGAAAGGGTAAGTATCTTCCTGCCAATTTTCCACGAATACCCGATGAGTACTTTCAAAGGAAAGGTACCTGGAAGGGGTGGTTAGACTTTTTAGGATATCCAAAGCAACCTAAAAGGAGTTTTTTTATCCCGTATCAACAGGCAATGGTACTGGCCAGAAAGGCTGGTATCAAAAACTCGACTGAATACCGGAACTGGAGGGACCGGCCCACAAATATGCCTGCCCGTCCCGAAATTACCTATAAGGAGTGGGAGGACTGGCCTAATTTTCTGGGCGAACATTATCGGAAACCCGATCCGGTTAGAAATACCAAATTGAAACTTTCGGATGTCAGAATTATTAAACACCAGTTGCAACTGGGTGTTCCCGGTGCAGTGCTGGCACGCATGTTTAATGTTTCTGAGATGCAAATCAGCCGCATCCGTAGTGGAGAGAACTGGTCGACGATTTAACCGCTTAACGGTTAAGTTGTTTGATATAAAAAGAGGATGTCTCAAAAGTGGGGTTTAATAATTTTAAGTCCTTATATTTTGAGACATCTTTTTTTTATTTTCTGAAGTGGAGAGGTACTTCCAGCTTTAACGAGAAATTGCGTCCCGGATTATATATTCCGGTACGGAGGGTTAACGGGTTCTCAGGAGCATATTTTAAACGGCTTAAATGGTTCTGATAGGCGATATCCATCAGGTTTGTAATCTGGAAATGAACCGAAAATAGACTTTTGTTGCGTCGCGAAAAAATTTCAGCTCCCATTCCAAAGTTCAGCAAACCATAACCGCTGGTGGGAGTTTCGGTACCATAAGCACTGAAAATATCATCTTTCCTGAAATAGTACTTATATTCCAGCATTATATACGGATTTTGAAACTGTTTGAACTTTAACGGCTGAATTCTCACTTCGGCCCGGTAAACCGGGGCTGGTATAAAGGGCAAACTCCGTGTACTGTCGGTAGAGTTCCTTAAAATGCCTTTGACCAGTGAAAACGATTGCTGAAGATGTAAAAAATCCCATGGATGAGGATGAACATCGAAAAGTATTTCACCGCCGGCTAATAGGGCATTTCCCTGTTCAAAACGAAAAGCAGGTGACGGATCCGACACATCAGGAATGGAGTCTCTGCCATCCTTACCGGCAAGTTTCTGAATATAAATGTAATTCTCAATACTATTCACAAAAGCATTCAGTTCAAAAATCACATGATGACTGTTAAAAGTGAAACCGGCATCTATCTGGTTACTTTTTTCCGATTTCAGATCCTGGTTTCCGTATTCATAGCGGAACGTACCTTCGTGTTTTCCATTGGTGGATAGTTCGGCCAGGTTGGGAGCCCGGAAACCTCTGGCATAATTAAATTTCAGCACGGTAGTGCCGGAAATATTTTTTGAAATTCCAGCACTTACCGAAACGTTATCGAAGTTTCGATTGAACCCCTTGAATTTATAGACAGGATCGGAATTATTTTCTAACAGTAAGGTTTTGGTTTCAACATACCGGTTGTCGTATCTTAACCCCGCGGAAAAGTGAAGAGTTTTCCATGTTTTTTGTGTGGTAAAAAACAGTCCCAGATCGTTCAGCAAATAATCCGGGATAAGCTGTTCCTCGCCTTTATTATAATTTTTCTGAATCATACCGCTTACCCCTGCAATGTTTTGCCAGCCGTTAATTCTCCTGAAATTGTACTTCAGGTTATAGTTAAATGTTTTTAATACAAAATGCAGTCCGGCAGTACCTGGCGACTCAGGTTCCCCAAATTCTCTCCTGTCGTTTTGCTGAAATCCGAAATCGGTTTGTATGCTGCCCTCTCCAACAAATATCCTCGAATTGAGCTGAGCTCTGTTATGGAAAATTTTTTGCTTTGGAATATCAATATCATACGAATGCAGTTTTTTGCTGCTCACAGCTATTCCCTCCACGGAGTTGTCGGGTTGCAGAACCAGCGATAAAAATTTGCCGGCACTGTCGCGTTCACCTTCTATCATTCCTAGCTCCTGATTAAAGGTTGATAACCGGAGGAAAGAATATCCCCACTTTTTGGTCAGACCGATATATCCATTCAGGTTTTTCTCGTTAAAGCCCGAATTGTAAACAATATCATCGAACTTGTTTCTGAAGTTTCCGGCCTGCTTGTAAGTTCCACGAACAAGCCAGTTAATGCCCTTGATATTCCCCTGGTGACTGGCAGAATAATCCATTAACCCGTTGTTGGTATGATAATCAGCCTGCATGTTTCCTTCAATGGTACCTTCAGGTAAAGGAGAAGCAGAGATAAAATTCAGGACTCCTGCCAGAGCATCGGATCCATAGGCCAAAGAGCCTGGTCCTTTTATAATTTCTATTTTGCTGATGCTGTTATCGTCAATTTCAACCCCATGTTCGTCGCCCCATTGCTGCCCCTCCTGCCTGATGTCGTCGTGAAGCACGAGAACGCGGTTATATCCGAGGCCACGAATAACGGGCTTCGACACGGCATTACCGGTACTTATCTGTGAAATACCCGGAACTGAAGAAAGAGCATCAATGATATTTGTTGATACTTTTCTTTTTAATTCATACTTATCAACCGAGACCATGGGGATAGGATTCAGCAGTCGCTGGGTTGTAGATACCGATCCGGTTACTACAACTTCGTCCATTTCAACCGCCGATTCTTCCATTGAAACGTCCAGTCTTTCGGCACCTGAAATTTTCATGCTTGTAATAAATGTATTGTATCCTATGCTTTTAATTTCGACCAAAAAAATACCTGAAGGCAGGTTATTGAGTTTGTAGATTCCGTCCACCCCTGCGAGAGCCCCCTGTTTCAATTCGGGAAGATATATAATAGCTCCCGGCAATACCTGATCAGAGTTTTTAACAGAGATTTTCCCTGAGAGAGAGCTTTGGGCCAAAGCCAGGAATGATGTAAATGACAACAATATTGATAAAGTAAATAAAATTCTTTTCATTTCTGTATATATTAAAATAACAACTAACACTTCATGCCCGGGAACTGTATCGACGGGATGAGTAAATAAATAAACAGGTCCTCCTCAGAGAACCTTTAAGCTGAAAGTAAATCAGAAAGAAAAGCAGGAGGGGCACGGAGAAATCCGTTGAGGAATGCAGGATGCGGGAAATGATTTTCGTTACCCGAGGGAAGAGATTGTATCTGGTCTGTTCGGGTTTGCTTAAGTAATTCCTGTACGGGTATGTAATCGTATAAATGAGATTCGTTGGTACAGGTCTTATGCTTTTCGGAAAAACTGAGTTTATGCGAATGAACAACCGAATAATGGTGGTGATGATGCAGCACTTTCCAGTATTCCCCCGGTATTAAGCCGAAAACGAATACGATCAGTATTATTGTTCCTGTTATTCTTTTGTTCATGAATTGCCGCAATGATGCTAAAACAACACTACAAATATGGTTTTGTTAAATCAGTTGAGCAAAAATTTCAGATAATTCATATCAAAAATCCGTAAGAATTTTTAAAACATAAACTTTTAAAAAGAATAGGAGCAATAAGTAAATTATTTAGCTTATCTTTGCGACCATTATTAATTACAATTTTTTTATGAAAGAAGGTAAAGTAAAATTTTTTAATGAAACCAAAGGTTTTGGATTTATTAAGGACACAGAATCAGGTAAAGAATATTTCGTTCATGTATCTGGTCTTGTAGACGAAATCAGAGAAGATGACGAAGTAACATTCGATCTTCAAGAAGGAAGAAAAGGATTAAATGCAGTAAATGTTAAACTCGTATAAGTTT
>JAEYWD010000033.1 GCA_023429135.1 Bacteroidota bacterium
CCAAAAGTTTGATAAACCAAACCTGCTGGTTCTTATTCGGAGCTTCCCATAAAACGTTTTCGGCACCTACTTCTAAAACGATATCGTCGATTAATGCAGTGTTTGCAGAACCATCGGCATTGTAAATTCCAATATTGCCACTTTCGCGGGCTTCGGCAATTACTTTCCAGGCACCAGCTTTAAGCTCCGATTGCATCATGGAAATCCATTTTTCCATAGGAATAACAATGCCAGATTGTTTCGAGCCAACTTCGGAAAGAACGGTAACCTGTTTTGATAAAACCTCAATATATCTGAGCTTTTCGTCGTGGTTGAGTTCCATGGAGCCATCGGAAACTTCTACAACTTCAAGCTTATATTTATCGATGAGTTTCCGGTAATCATCAAACATGCCGCGAATAATGAAAGCCTCGAAAAGAGTTCCTCCAAAATACGGTTGCAAGCCTGCCTGCCTGTATACTTCCATTTTCTTTTCAAGATCTTTGGTAATAACGGCAGTGCCGAATCCAAATTTAATCAGGTCACAGTAATCGGCCGATGAGGCAACAAAGTTTTCAGCTTCATTCAAACTCAGTCCTTTGTCCATCATCATAGTAAGTCCATTCTGACGGGGTCTTGCTACACGTTCAGGTAAAAATGGTAATTGAATGTTCATTTTAGATATTTCTAGGTTCAGTTAGATTCCCAAAGGGAACTAATTATAATGATTTAGCAATTCGATAATTTTTGGATTAAAAGTGGCTTCAGGAACAAAATCGAAAAACGACTGACGCTCATGATAGTTAAGCCGTAACCCATTTTCAAAGTATTTAAAACTCAATTTCTCGTTTCCTTTCAGCATGTAATACGAACCGATACGATAGTTGATAACCGAGCTTCCCTGTATGTAGCCCAAAGCTTTACTTAAAGCCTTGATAGCATCATCAATTTGCTTGTTCTCCACAAGGATTTCGGAGTAAAACATCCAGGCATCCTCATCAGCAGGATCAAGGTCGATGATGGTTTTAATGGTTTTGATAGCTTTCAGAATATCCTTTTGCTTGTAAAGGATGGTTGCCAGAGTGTATAGATATTGGGTATTGTTTTTATCTATATGCAAAGCTTTGTCGATGCATTTGATGGCGCGGTCCAACTGGTTGTTATTGGTATAGGCATTAGCCAGGTTGAACCATGATTCTCCAGCCTCGGGTTTAATATCGATCGACTTATTGATATAGGTAATTGCCAGCTCGTTCTGATTCAGCTTGATATAGCATTCGCCTATATAATTGTATATTTCATAATTCTGAGGTTCAAGCGTGAGAAAGTCCATATAAACTTTCAGCGAATCTTCGTACCGTTCTTCATTAAAAAGCAGGTTTCCTTTATTGTAATAGGAAGAAGAAAACGTTTCGTTTAAGGCTATCGCATAATCATATGCCTGCAAAGCCTCTTCTGTTTTTCCCAACAGGGTGTAAACAATCCCAAGGTTATACCACACATTTTCCGAAAACGGATCTTCATCGAGATACCTGTTGTAATAAATGGCACTGTCGTTCAATAAGCCGGCTCTTTCCGAAGAGTAGGCAAGATCGTAAAGAACACTGATATTTTCGGGATTGAGCTTATAGGCTTCTTTAAAATATTCCAGAGCAATCTCAAACTGACCACGATCTTCAAATGAAATGCCTATATTGTAAAGTACTTCATCTTTATTATCGGCGCTGAGCTGAACGGCTTTATCAAAATTCTGGCGGGCCTCCAGGGTTTTATCGAGCAAATTTAAAGCAGTTCCTTTCAGAATATAGATTTCGTAATTGGAACCTTCAACTTTTTCGATGTAATCCAAAAGCGGAAGAGATTCTTCAACTTTGCCACTATAAATTAAATGATGTGCAAATTTGAGCTGTATCGATGTAGATTCGGGGTAAATATTTAAGGCATACTCGGCAGCTAAAGATGCTTGAGTGTAATTATTGAGATCGAAATAGTAGTTAATGATTTCTTCCAGTTCATGCGCATCGAAGAAATATTTAACATTTTTTTTCTGCATTTCTTCGAAACGGCGTATCGATTCCAATAATTCATTTTCTTCGAATAACCAATCCTTTTCTTCGTTCATCTCCGGGCAGAAATTTATATCGTAAAAATACTAATTATTTAAAGTCGGCCAATTATTTTAAAATTGATTTACCAACAATTAGAGAAAGAAATTAACTGTTATGATGAATGGGGTTGGATAGTTGATGAATGAGTTGCGGGTTTCGGGTTTCGGGTTCCGAGTTATCGCGAAACCCGAAACTCGTAACCCGCAACCCGAAACAGAATTATTTCCCTTTTGCAGCAAGCAATGTGTTTTTCAGCAGGCTAACTCTTGTCATTGGGCCTACACCACCGGGAACTGGAGTGATATAGGAGCATTTGGAAGCCACTTCATCGAAACGGACATCGCCGGTTAATTTGAAGCCTGATTTGGTTTCAGAGCTTTTAACCCTTGTGGTACCTACGTCAATTACTACAGCGCCTTCTTTTACCATATCGGCTGTCACAAAGTTCGGACTTCCGATAGCGGCAATTAATATGTCGGCTTTGAGCGTAAAATCCTTAATGTTTTTGGTACGACTGTGGCAAACTGTAACAGTTGCATCGCCCTGAGGACCCTTTTGTGATAAAAGAATACTCATGGGTTTGCCAACGATGTTGCTTCGGCCTAATACAACACAATGCTTACCTGCGGTTTCAATTTTATATCTTTTCAGAAGCTCAACAATTCCAGCCGGGGTTGCCGAAACAAACGTGGGTAACCCAATAGTCATTTTCCCGACACTTGTAGGGTGAAAACCATCAACATCTTTATTAAAATCAATGGTTTCAATTACTTTTTGTTCCGAAATGTGTTTGGGCAAAGGCAACTGAACAATGAGCCCGTCAATATCCGGATCGTTGTTTATTGCTATAACCTTATCAATAAGTTCCTTCTCCGAAACTGTGTCGTCAAAACGGATTAAAGTAGATTTAAATCCAACTTGCTCACAATCTTTCACCTTATGGGCAACATAGGTTTCGCTTCCGCCGTCGTTTCCAACAAGTATGGCAGCAAGGTGGGGAATTTTACCTCCTTTGGAGGCTATTTCTTTAACTTCTGCTGCAATTTCCTGCTTAATTTCTTCTGATATCTTTTTTCCGTCGATAAGGTTCATGGTAAGGTTTTAGTTTGGTCGGAGGTTACTCATCATTCGGCTCAGGTTTTTACCATTTGCCATCATCTTCATCAGCTTGCGTGTTTCGTCAAATTGTTTGAGCAGGCGGTTTATTTCCTGAATATCGGATCCGCTACCCATGGCGATTCTTTTACGACGACTTCCGTTCATCAGGGAAGGATTTTCTCTTTCGGCAGGAGTCATCGAGTGAATGATGGCCTCGATGCTTTTGAATGCATTGTCGTCGATATCCAGGTTACGAATGGCTTTGCCAACGCCGGGAATCATGCTTGCAAGGTCCTTGAGGTTACCCATCTTTTTGATTTGCTGAATTTGCTGCAGGAAGTCGTTGAAGTTAAACTGATCTTTGGCAATTTTTTTCTGCAGTTTACGGGCTTCTTCAGCGTCGAATTGTTCCTGGGCACGTTCAACGAGCGAAACGATATCACCCATACCCAGAATACGGTCGGCCATACGACTGGGATGGAACACGTCGAGTGCTTCCATCTTTTCGCCTGAGCTGATGAACTTGATGGGTTTATCAACCACAGCACGGATCGAAAGGGCAGCACCACCGCGGGTATCACCGTCGAGCTTGGTGAGTACCACACCGTCGAAGTTCAGTACGTCGTTAAATTCTTTGGCAGTATTTACAGCATCCTGACCGGTCATGGAGTCGACCACGAACAAAATTTCCTGTGGTTTGATAGCATTGCGGATAGCAGCTATTTCGTCCATCATTTCCTGATCTACAGCCAAACGACCTGCGGTATCGACGATTACTGTATTGAAGCCTCTGGTTTTGGCTTCGCGAATGGCTGCTTCGGCAATTTTAACAGGATTCTTGTTTTCATCTTCCGAATAAACAGGAACATCCACCTGTTTGGCTAATATTTTTAACTGCTCAATAGCTGCGGGACGGTAAACGTCGCCGGCAACCAGCATTACAGAGCGTCCTTTTTTAGTTTTAAGATAATTGGCAAGTTTGCCGGTGAAAGTTGTTTTACCCGAACCTTGCAAGCCTGCAATCAGGATTACCGTTGGAGAACCTTTGAGGTTAATGTCCTCAGAATTACCACCCATGAGGGTGCTTAATTCTTCATGAACAATTTTAACCATCATTTCGCCCGGTTTTACTGCTGTTAAAACGTTTTGTCCTAAGGCTTTCTGTTTAACAGTATCAGTAAAGTTCTTGGCAATTTTATAGTTGACGTCGGCATCCAAAAGCGCTTTGCGGACTTCTTTCAGTGTGTCGGCTATGTTTAACTCGGTAATCCGCGCCTGTCCCTTGAAGGTTTTAAACGCTCTCTCCAGCTTATCGGATAAATTTTCAAACATTTCTTTTCAATTTTTGAGTGTGCAAAAATATTCAAATGCCGCTTATTATCAAAATTACATTCTCTCAGGAACGTCGATTCCTAATAAATTCATTGATTTTTTAATAACTTTTCCGGTATGCTCCGAGAGGTGCAAGCGAAGATTCCTTACCTCGGAGTTTTCTTCCTTCAAAATAGGGCAATCGTGATAAAACTGGTTGAATTCTTTCGAAAGATCGTACACATAATTTGCGATTACAGCAGGACTAAGGTTTTTACCGGCGTCAGCCACTACAGCAGGGAACTTGTAAAGCATGCGGATCAGACTTTTCTCTTTATCAACAGATAAGGCAGTTGATTCCTGAATATCGGCCATTTTTATATTTTGATCGGCTGCTTTTCTGAAAATAGATTGAATACGTGCATATGAATATTGTACAAAAGGTCCGGTATTTCCGTTGAAGTCGATGGATTCTTTAGGATCGAACAGCATATTCTTTTTCGGATCCACTTTCAGTATAAAATATTTGAGAGCAGCCAAACCAATCATCCGCACAATTTCTTCAGTTTGCTCAGGTGAATATTCATCCAATTTTCCAAGTTCTTTGGACATTTCGCGGGCGGTATTCACCATCTCATCCACCAGGTCGTCGGCATCGACTACGGTACCTTCGCGCGATTTCATTTTGCCGCTGGGGAGTTCAACCATCCCGTACGACATATGCTTCAGGTTTTTTGCCCAGTTGTATCCAAGTTTATCCATTACAAGCGAAAGAACCTGGAAGTGATAGTTCTGTTCGTTGCCAACCACATAAATTAATTCCTGCATGTTGTATTCCTCGAAACGCTGAGCCGCAGTACCCAAATCCTGGGTCATATAAACCGAAGTGCCATCAGAGCGGAGCAGAAGCTTTTCGTCGAGACCGTCTTTTGTAAGATCGATCCACACGGAACTATCGGGCCGCTGATAGAGAACCCCTTTTTCAAGACCTTTCTGAACAAGCACTTTACCCAGCAGGTAGGTTTCCGATTCATAATAAATCCGGTCGAAATCCACCCCCATCTTTTTGTAAGTCTCGCTAAAGCCTTCGTAAACCCAGCCATTCATCATTTTCCAGAGCGAAGTAACCGACTCGTCGTGTGCTTCCCACTTCTGAAGCATTTCCTGGGCTTCGATTATTAAAGGAGCTTTTTTCTCTGCTTCTTCCTGCGAAATATCCTGTTCAATAAGTTCCTTTATTTGCTTTTTGTATTCTAAATCGAATTTTACGTAATAATCGCCCACCAAATGGTCGCCTTTTTTTCCTGCTTTTTCGGGAGTAATACCTTCGCCCCATTTCTGCCAGGCAAGCATCGATTTGCAGATATGGATTCCCCTGTCGTTTACCAGATTTACCTTTATAACCTCATGGCCATTGGCCTGCAGTATTTTTGAAAGAGAGTATCCCAGCAAATTATTACGAACATGACCCAGGTGTAATGGCTTGTTTGTGTTCGGGGAAGAATATTCAATCATCACTTTCCGTCCCGAACTGTTTGGACCATGGAGTCCATAAGTTTCATCTGCTGAAAGGCTTCTGATAAATTTCAACCAGTTGGCTTGTTTTACCGACAGATTTAAAAATCCTTTTATAACGTTGAATTTTTCTACCACCTCACAGTTTTGTACAAGATAATTTCCAATTTCGTTTGCAGTTACCTCGGGATTTTTCTTCGATATTTTAACAAAAGGGAAAACGACCAAAGTAAAGTCTCCCTCAAACTCCGTGCGGGTTTCCTGCAACTGAACCACCTCAGGGCTAATACTTGAAGAATACAAATTTTTAATAGCCTCAATAGTCGAATTTAGTACAATACTCTCAAAATCTGCCATATCAATAAAATTGTTGATAAAAAAAGAGTTCAAATATAATAAAGGTGTGAGAAAAAATCTTAAGTTTGGTGGCTACAAAAAAAGAAAGTGCCATCGCACGATGACACTCCTAACACAGAACTAACTAACTACAAACTAACTACTACTAACTAACTACTACAACTACTAACTAGAACTAACTAAAACTACTACTATGAGACTACTTTATGTTTTTATAATATCCTTTTCTAACTTTATACCCTATTTCTAGGTGAACAATTTTTTGAAAACAAATACTGTGCCAAAATTTAAGTTATTTAAAGATTTTGTTCTTATTTTTAATTGTTCATTTTACAAATAATACGCCATATTTATTCTAAAGTTACAAATTGATATTTCCTTTAACATATTTTCACAATTTATGATTTCAGTCTGTATTCCTGTTTATAATTTTAAAATTGGAGATTTGTTGAATCAACTTGTGTTTTTATTGCAAAGAGCAAAGATTGAGTATGAAATAATAGTTGCAGAAGATGCCTCAGAACCTTTATTTGCTGAAAATAATTTTAAAGCAGCAGAAAATTGTTTGGCACGATATATTTATTTGAAGAAAAACATTGGGCGTTCGGCAATACGTAATTATCTGTGTAAAGAAGCCAATTACCCGAATTTGCTTTTCCTTGACTGTGATTCTGTTATAATTACTGAGAATTTTATTTCAAATTATATTAGCTGTCTAAACAAGAATATAGTTGTTTATGGCGGAACAAAATATTACGCCCAAAAACCTGAAACGAAATATCTGCTTCACTGGAATTATGGTAGCAAGCGTGAAATAAAGCCTGTAACGGTAAGAAATAAATATCCTGCTCAGTATTTTAAAACAAATAATTTTTTAATTCCGAAGACTATTTTGATAAATCATCCATTTAACGAACAATTAAAAGGATATGGTCATGAGGATACGTTAATGGGGTTGGAGTTATCTCAATTTAATATTCCAGTTTATCATATTGATAATCCCGTTTTACATGCTGGATTGGAATCCAACGATCAGTTCATTTTCAAAACACAAGAAAGCATTCGGAATCTTTTAATTATAAGGGAAAAGGTTGATTTTCAGGGAATTAATAAACATTTTAAATTATTGGAAGTGCTTTCCAAAATCCAAGAGTTGCATTTAGTCGGGGTAATACGCATAATCTATTGGCTTTCCCGGCCTTTGCTGTTATTTTTAGTAATAAACTTTTATTTAATGAAAATCTTCGATTTTTATAAGCTTGGTTTTCTCTGTTCCATTTACAAAAAAAGCACCGCTCTTTTGAACGATGCTTTTTCAGGTAAATAATATTTAATTCTACATGTGTTCACACCAGTTTGTTTGACGCATATCGCCGGATTTTGCAAACTGAACGTGCATGCCGAAACAAGCAGAAAGCGATTGAGGAGTATGCACTTTTTCTTCGAGTTTAACGTAATCCCAGAGAAGTTGTTTGTATTCAGGGTGAACGCAGTTCTCGATAATGGCCTGAGCTCTTTGAATGGGCGATTTACCGCGTAAATCAGCAATACCCTGCTCGGTAATAACTACTTTAACAGAATGCTCGCTATGATCCACGTGGCTAACCATGGGAACAATGGCACTGATTTTACCACCTTTTGCAACAGATGGACAGGTGAAGATGGAGAAGAAGCTGTTACGGGTGAAATCGCCCGAACCACCTAGCCCATTCATCATATGTTTTCCTAAAACGTGTGTACTGTTTACATTCCCAAAAATGTCGACTTCGAGAGCAGTATTAATGGTAATTAATCCTAAACGACGAACCACTTCAGGGTTATTGGATAATTCCTGAGGGCGGAGAATGAATTTATTTCTGAAGAAATCGAAATTGGCGTAAACTTCTTCGAGTACTGTTGGGCTAATTGTTAAAGAACAACCACTGGCAAAGGTAACATTGCCTTCTTTCATAAGCTGAATTACAGAATCCTGAATAACTTCAGTATACATTTTGAAAGGAGGAATATCGGGGTTAGCTCCTAAAGAACCGAGTACAGCATTCGCAATATTACCAACACCCGACTGAATAGGTAAAAAGTCCTTGGGTATTACACCGCATTTAATCTGGCTTGCAAGGAAGTTGGCCACATTTTCGCCAATCTTGGCAGTTACGGCATCTACAGCAGCAAACCCACCAACTTCGTCGGGACGGTTGGTTTCAACAACACCGATAATTTTGGACGGATCCACCTTGATGTATTCTTTACCGCAACGGTCGTCCACATTAAAGATAGGAATAGCTTGACGGTGAGGAGGGTCCATGGGTTCATAAAGATCGTGAACTCCTCTGAGCGCTTTTGGGTGCTTGTGGTTAAGTTCAATGATAATTCTATCGGCTAACCTGGCAACAGTTGGAGAAATACCAACACCGGTAGTAGGAATTATTTCACCCTGCTCGGTAACGTCGCAAGCCTCAATGATGGCTATGTCAATTTTACCAAGAAAACCATATCTGAGTTCCTGAGCAATTTGTGAAAGGTGCATGTCGAAATAATTCGTATCACCTGCATTTAATAAAGCTTTTAAATCACTGTTCGATTGATATGGAGTACGAAAAGCAATTGCATTGGCTCTTGCCAGAGCTCCATCAAGAGAGTCACCGGTAGATGCTCCGGTGAACATACCTATTTTAAAAGGATTTCCTTTAGCATGTTCAGCTTTGGCTCTTTCTCCAATAGCTGTTGGAACTGATTTTGGCGACCCTGCAGGCGTAAAACCACTAAACCCCACATTATCTCCATTGTTTACAAAAGAAGCCGCTTCTTCGGCTGTCATAAAACGTAGCGCCATTTTAATATATTTAAAAATGTTGACCTAAGAGAATTAATTAAATTTTAATATCAATTTTTAAGAAAACGCAAAATTAATCTTTTCTACCTAAAAAGAGACTCAATCGAAAAGCTTTTGTTATAAAAAAAACAGTAAACAGTTTGGTGTTGAAAATGAAATAATTAAATCATAAATTTAAATCGCGATTAATAATCCGAAGCATGGTAACTTTATTTCACCACTTTCAACTCCACCCTCCGGTTTAACCCTCTGCCTTCCTCCGTCGTGTTAGTAGCAACCGGCATCTTTTCACCAAAAAACTTAACAGACAGCTTTTCTTTGGGAGCTCCGTTTTTAACTAGATAATTTATGACAGCAGAGGCTCTGGCTTTGGATAGATTAAGGTTGTAAGCTTCAGTTCCTACATCGTCAGTATGACCATGGATTTCGAAGGTATGCTGTGGATATTTCTGTATTAACTCGAGAAGTCTCTTCAGATCGGTTTGAGAACCTGGCAGGAGAGTGGCTTTGTCGAATTCAAAAAAGATACAGTTAAACCGGATAGTAGCTCCCGGTTTTATTTCGGTGAGATAAATATCCCGGTAAATTGTATCTGCTGGTATTTTTTCACTCAGATCGATATTCAGACTTGTAGAGATATAATTTTCCTTTTCGGCAATAATTCCAAAGTTTCTGTCGGCAATAAGTTTTAATGAATACCGCCCATCGCTTTTTGTGGCCTGTTCTTCCATTATTCTGTCGGAACCCAGATCGGTCTTTTTTACAGTTGCCGCAACAGGGAGACTATCTGAACTGTTCCTGGTTATTCCGGTGAGGATAATTTCGCGTGGTGCCAGACCTTCTCCTTGCATGATAACTTTATTTTCGTCGTCCAGGGGCGAAAAAGTAAGGGTAGAGGTTGTTTTACCCCGGGTTACAGGGATAAAACGTATTTGAGCTTTCAGGGTGTCGTCGGGTGCCAGTTTGTATTCCTGGTCCTTTATTATTTTGAACTGATTTTCGTCCGGGCCACCATTCCTGACATTCCTGATGATCAGTATTTCTTTACTTTTATTAACTAGCACAGGTGCTAAGGTATCTTTATAATTGCCAACCCGGACTTTTCCAAAATCGAGATAATGAAGAAGAGGAAGAATTTTCTGTTCTATACCTTTTCCAATAATAACTGTGGAGAACGAGTCGGTAGCTGTATATGTTCTGATGATGGCTCTACGTATTCCTATTTTGGCCGGTTGGAACCTGAATTCCTGGTCGAGCTGCGATTTTGCTTCCAGCCTGTGAGGAAAAATTTTGGCAACAACCTCGAATTCAGTATCATCCTCACCGGTAACCACAATGCGTCTGATGTTTAACGGATATTTGGTTGTATTCCAGGCGAATTTTTTGATATTAAGTTCTTTTACACTGTTAACCTGTTGTTCGTTAAACCGGACGGTATCAATTACAGATGGTTTGGGCGATGCAATTGTAAACTGTCCTGATATCGCATCTTTCATCACCAGATTTGTTGCCGGGGACCATATTTCAATTCTGTTATCGTCCATCAATGTTGCCAGTTGTAAGCTGGCTGGATTGATTACCAAATCACGTATTTTCCGGGAGAATTTGTCCATTACACCCAGAAAGGCTCCGGTTGATGTTTCGTAAATCTCTAGAGTGTTATTTAAAGTCAGGATATAGACTTTATATTCGTTTGCATCGAATCGGGCAAGGCGGAAGGGTTTACCTCCTAATTTCAGAGTGAATTTTTTTTCAGTGAGATTGTAGATTAGGAGCGAGTCCTGTTGATTGAAGGCCAGGTAATGCGATTGGGATGAAATCTCATAAGTTTTTGCACTAAGCAGGTTTGATGCGATTTTCCCAGTTGAGCTGTCAATTAATTTTTTATCGTTTGTAATGAAAAATTTACCACCACCAGTGAATTTCTGAAACTGAAGTTGTGAAATTCTGAAGAGTTCTTTCATTGTTTGAAGGTCTATCATACAAAGTCCCTGAGGGATTTTGACCAGAGCTTTGGTTCCGTCGGGCGAAATGCTAATACTGCTGATAGTTTCTTTCAACTGCATGGTAGCAATTAGTTTGGCAGAATCGGTATTGAACAGTCCAATCACATTCTTATCGGTGAGTGTAATTGTCAACTTCCCTTCAGCAGCGATGGCTGCCCATTTTATATCCGGTTGATTAAACAGAAATGCCTTGTTTTCGTACATTCCCGACCAGATTTTTGCATTTTTGGCCGGATCGATGGAAACATTCGCCGGAATTAGTACCTGCGATCCATCAGGCAAAATTAATGTACCGAAAACCTTTTTCCCTGTTTGCAGGATTCTTCCGGTGAGTCGGTTGTTTTGCAAGTCCCATACAAACGTTTCGTCTTTGAGGAAAAGATAAAGGAGGTTATTATCGAGGCTTATTACAGCCTTTTTAGCATTGTAGCCACCGAGCGAAGTGATTATTTTTCCGGTTTGAACGTTCCATGTTTTAGCAAAACCGTTATTATCAGCGGTGATTATCCGTGAACCATCGGGGCTGTAACTCATATTTTCAATAGAAATATTGCTGCCCTCTGTAAAAGCTGAAATTTCGAGATTTTCATCTGCAAGTTTCAAAGGAGTGAGTTTAACCTGCACTTTTGAGCTTGTGTCGCTGGGAAGATGCCATAAATATTTCAGTTGACTGGCTTTTTCGATTGTTTTCCAATTGTCTTTTTCTTTCATCCGGTAGCTTATCTCAACAGGTTGTGTCTTTTTTACACCTTCCCAGATGATGCTCGTATCTTCGCCCACCGAAAAAATCTCTCCGCCCTTTGGAAACACAAGCTTAATCTGCTCTTCGCCCCCTGCAAGCAGGGTTACGCTGACTTCGGGGCATTCTTCGGTTTTTATCAAAAGTTTGTTTTCGTAGAGACCGGCTTCTGCTGCTGTGAATTTTATTTTTGAATTGAATGTTTCTTCGGGCTTCAACTTGATTGGAAATTTAATGCTGTCTGCAAGTTTAAATGGAGATTGAGGATCAACTTCGATCGATTTTACTGTTGCAGGAATATTTAACGGTGTCACTCTGAGGCCCTGCATTTGCTCCAGACCTACTTTTGCAGCGCCAAACTGAATCAGCGAAGGATTAGCTTCCAATTTCCCCGTTTTTTCCGCCGGAACATCATAATCGAATTCCAGGAGGGAACTTTTGTACTTAAACTGAACGGGTTTGGTGATTTCACAATTGAGTTTCGACAGCCACCGGATAGTTCCATAGTCGGTGCATTCCAGTTCCTTAAAAATTACTGAAGCTGCTTGCCGGAACTGACTTTTTGTTCCAATTCTTTCAAACGATTTGCCATTGGTTTTTTCGGTAAGTGCATTCAAATCCTTTGGGATGGATAGAACTACATTCAACGCATACACTGTGGCCGACATTTTATTTGCCACAGAAGCAATTTTTTCTGTATCGGTGGCTCCCAAACCATCGGTAACAAAAACCACCACCTTCTTGTTTTTTGCGCCTTCACCAATGGCAAGAGCTCCCTGATAAGGATTCAGGAATGCATTGTCGAAATTTGTGCCGTTGATGTTTTGCAGACGATTTAAAGCGGAGATGAGTCTGTTTTTGCTTTGGGTGAAATCGGTGTAAACGTAAGACTCATCACTAAAACAGGCAATTGCCACTTCAGAGGTTTCTAAAGGGATTTGATCAATAAAATCAACCAGACCTTCTTTAACAAGATCTAGTCTTTTTCCCTGCATGGATAAAGAAATATCAATCATAATTACAACCGAAACAGGCTGGTAATTATGTTTGGGATTTATAACCTCAAGAATTTTATTTTGATGATTATTTTCGGAAATTGAAAAATCTTCGATAGTGGAGTTATATATCTTCATTCCCTCCGTGGTGGTTGCTACAAAGCCAGCTTCAATTTCGGGATAATTGTCGGTGTTGAGATAAGTGATTCTGATGTTTTGAGCGTTCAGAATTATGGGAAAAAGGCTTATAACAAAGGCAGGAATTGCATTTTTGATCAGGTTGAAAACAGACACCTGTTTAAGATTCATGAAGATAGGTTGTAAATGGTTAAGAACCTTAAATTAACGCTTTTTTGGTTGAGAAATTTTGTTTAGGGGAAATCTTTTTGAAATTCATCAGTAAACAACAGAATAGAATTGCAATTCATTATTGTCACTTAATGCAACCTCTACAAGTTTGTACGGAAATGACTATCTGGCTATTCTACAATCATGTAACGCCTACAGCGTTATTAGCCCAAAATTATATTCCGAAAACTATCATAGTGATTACAACCACTAAAGAATTTTTCTCCGCGACCTTTGCGCCTTCTCTGCGTTCTCTGCCTCCTTCTTTAAACAAAAAAAAGCGCAGCTTTAAGCCGCGCCTTCATCTTGATAATCGGAAATTTAAAAAAGTTATCTTATCTGCCCTCGGAGTAACTCGTTAGCAATCTGCTGACTGTTTACCGAAACATATACTTCCATATTTTGCAGGAAGTTTGCTTGCGACGAAGTCAGCTTCAGGCTTTTCGCTGTGTTGTAATCGGCCGATCCACTATAAAGCGGAATAACAACAGGCCCAACAATTCCTGTCTGGCCTACATTTATCTGCGCTGCAGTCAGGATATCGCCTGTGGTTAGGTTATTCACCGAAACTTTATAATGCAGGGTCGAATCCTTTGTCATCCTCAGAATGGCAGTTCCGGTTTCGGGCCGGAGGGTGTTAGTCATAGGTGTTAAATCTACATTCTGGGCAAAAATCATTTCCTTATCAATTTCACCTCTTAAAAGTCCTAACGGAAGCTTTGTAGAATGTATGTTTACGTAAAAATTACCACCATCTTTCACAGCAGCAAATTGACTTGCATTAAGTTTTAAAGTGCCCGATGCGCTGGTTCCCTGGAATTTTACCGAGCTGTTATCAACAAGGGTGATAATAGGAGGGCCCGATTCTACCGGACTTCCAGTATGAATATGTGCCATGGTCAACTGATCGGTGGCATCAAAATTAGAAACGGTAAGATTGAATGACAGCGAGCTGTCCTTCATCAGCTTCAGGTTGGCGGTCCCTTTTTCATTCCGGTTCATCACCGTTGGAATTTCTTGCTTGGTGTCCATCTTAATATTACGCTCTTTTACAAGGTTATCATCTCCGTCATCGTCATTACAGGAGATTGAAAATGCCATTAGCAGCGCCAAGCCGAATACTGCTAAGAAATTTTTTGAGCGTTTAAATTTAGGTGTGTGTGTCATAATTCTGATTTTTAAAGATTTAGATTAAATATAATAGGGTGACAACAAAAAAGAGGTTGTCTCAGTCCTGGCGGACTTTATCGAGACAACCTCATTCAACCATGAAAACATTTATTTAACTATTTGTTATTGCCTTTTAACTCATCATTTTTGGTGTTCTTCTGAGAACTACTCATATTGCCTCTTTCCTTATTGGTGTGGCCTTTCTGAGTGCTTTTTGTGTTTGCCATAATTTCAAATTTAATGGGTTACATCAGGTATCACTTCAAATCCGTGCCAATTGGTAAGTGTTTGATTTTATGTACTGTGCGTTTTTTGACAAATCTACCCTGGGGTTATTATTGGTCATAATTGGGGTAACGAATCCACAGAAAAACTGATGTTCCTAGTGGCTTGGAGACCTCGACACAAAAGAGAAAGCAAAGGCACAAAAACACAAAAAATTCACTAAAAGAAAAACGTTCATAATCCTGAGAGTTGCAGAATCATTGAAGGAATTGAAATTATTTTTATATTACACCTTTTCTGAACGACGATAATTTAATCAAATATATGAGCCATTACGATTGGGAAAGAGATGATGAAAAGGATGAGGATGCGGAAAAACCGGCTCTTTTTAGCTCCGACGATGAACTTCCTCCCTTCCTGCAGGAGAAGGAAGATCTGCTGAATAGTTTTCTGAGCAATATTGTTGTCAGCAAAACTCCACCGAAACCAGTAATACCTGAAGATTACAATAATTTGCAGCATATTTCGCCCGATGTGTATTCGGCTTTAGCCATGCCAACGCATCTTGAGCAGAAAATAATACAACTGCGAAAGATTACCGATGCTATTGAAAAGAAGAATATCGACCTGAAGGCGCTATCGACACTCGATTTTTCCAAATTCAAGGTAAAATACGATAAATGTCTCAATCCGGCCCAGCTTGCCGGAGCGGTGCTTACCGAAAAACCAATTCTTTGCATTGCTGGTGCCGGTAGTGGAAAAACAAGGGTAATAGTACACCGGGTTTCGTACCTCATCGAGAAAGGTGTGGATCCTCAGTCCATTCTGCTGCTTACCTTCACTCGCAAAGCTGCCAACGAAATGCTGCAAAGGGTTGAAACCCTGCTGAAAGATAAAAACGTTTCGAAAGTTACCGGCGGAACTTTCCATTCCTTTGCAAGCTTTGTGCTTCGGAAGTACGGCAATATGCTGCAACTTCCGCCAAATTTCACTATTATCGACAATGGCGATTCCGAAGATATCATCGACCTTATCCGGTCCGAACTTAAATTTAACAGCAAGGACAAGCGTTTCCCGAAGAAGGGCCGCATTTACGATATCATTTCCTATTCGCGCAACAAGAAAAGCACGGTTTCAGAAATCATTAAAAAACAATACAGCGGTCTGGAAGAATACATTCAGGCTATTGAATTAATTTATTCGGGCTATACAAGGTATAAAAAGATTAGCCAGATTTTCGATTTCGACGACCTGATGGATGTTTTAAACGAATCGCTTAAAAATAACCAGCGATTCCGCGAAGTCATGCAAAATGCCTTCCAATATGTGATGGTCGACGAGTTTCAGGATACCAACGTGGTGCAGAATGAAATTGTAAACCAGATTGCCGCAAAGCATCGCCGTATTATGGTGGTGGGCGACGATTCGCAAAGTATTTATGCTTTCCGCGGCGCTGAGTACGAAAATATTCTACGTTTTCCCGAAATTTATCCCGATTGCCTGGTGGTCAAAATCGAGGAAAACTACCGCAGCAACCAGCATATTTTGGATTTCACAAACAGTATTATCGACAACGCTGTGGTGGGTTACCGTAAAAAGCTTTTCACCAAAAATAAGAATAAGCATCTGCCGGTTATAAAACGTACCTATAACCAGGAAGACGAGGCCGTGTTTATTGTCGACCGCATAATGGAACTCAGCGAGCAAGGAGTTGCCCTGGATCAGATGGCAATCCTCAACCGCGCCGACTGGCACAACCGTTATATTCAGGCCGAGTTGAACAAGCGGGGAATACCTTATGTAGTTGTTGGAGGCTTCAAATTTAACGAGCGTATGCATATCCGCGACATGGTGGCATATTTACGCCTCACGTTTAATCCGGCCGATGCTGTTTCGTGGCACCGTGTTCTAAAGTATATAGGCGGAATTGGTCAGGTTACGGCCAGTAGTCTTATTGCAACCCTTCAACGGTCGAGTAACTTTGAATTCGAAGCCTTTAAGCAGCGAAAGTTTTATCTGGAGTTGCTCGAATTGGGTAAAATGCTGTCGAAAGCCAGTCAGCCAGAGTTTACGCTTACCCAGAAGATTGAAATCATCCGCGACTATTATGCACCACTGTTAAAAGCCAGAGAAGAGGATTATCTCACCCGTATGCAGGATGTGGAAGTACTTCTCGATTTATCGCGCAAATACCGCAACCTTGATAACTTTCTAAGCGATTTCGCACTTGATCCGCCTTCGAACCGAATGGCCGATCAGTCGCGTCCATTTATCAACGAAGGGGAGGAGGCTGGAAAGTTAACCATCAGCACGGTTCATTCGGCCAAGGGATTGGAATGGTATGCTGTTTTTATTCCTCATGCACTCGATGGAATGTTTCCCTCGAACAGAGCTGTGAATGTTGAGGATATGGAAGAAGAGCGCCGCTTGTTTTACGTGGCTTGCAGCAGGGCCAAGGAAGAACTTTATATAACTTTCCCGCGCAATGTATTTGCCTACGATGCATTTTTTCATTTACCTTCGCGATTTTTAATCGGCATCGAAAGGGAAAAGTATATCTTTGAACATTAATTCATTAAATATATGGCAACCATCGTTTTAAATGATCAATCGGTTCATCCCAGTGATGAAATTGTTTTTTCTTTTATTGGAGAAAATAAAGTTTTGTGGAAAATGCTTCATCAGAAACTTAATGAGGAGCATAAAGATATTTCGACAGAATGGAGATATTATAACGATGGAAAAAGTTGGTTATACCGTGGCCTGAAAAAGGATAAGGTTGTATTTTGGGTTGGGGTTTTTCAGGACTATTTCAATGTTACCTTTTATTTAAGCAAAAAGGCCGAAGAGCTCATCGCAAACAGCGAATTGCCTGTTAAAATGAAACAGGATTTTGAAGATACAAAAGATCAGAAATTTAGGGCTATACAGGTAGCCGTTTCAAATGAAACCGATATTGAAAATATTCTGAAGCTTATTAAAATCAAGCTGAAGGTTAAATAGGAGATAAATGATAGGTGCGGTAATTTTTGACATGGACGGGGTGATTATCGACTCGGAACCTTTATGGGTCGAAGCGCAGAAGGAGATATTTACTGATCTGGGTGTTGAGTATAGTGAAGAACTAGCCACCAAAACTGTTGGCATAGGCACCTATGACACCATCGATTTCTGGTACCGTCAGAAACAATGGGAGGGTGTAAGCTTCCAGGAAGTTGAAGAAAGAATTCTGGCCAACATGCGGGTTCTTATCCGTGAAAAGGGAAAGATGATGAACGGTTTGAAAGAAGTTCTCGAATATTTCAGGTCAAAAGGTTTGAAAATAGCTTTGGCTTCTGGTTCGCCGCTTTCTATTATCAACCAGGTGGTAGATCAGCTTAAAATTCGCGATTATTTTGAAGTAATTCACAGCATCGACTTTGAAGAATATGGAAAACCGCACCCGGCTATATTTCTCTCGGTTTCCCGCAAATTTGAAGTTGAGCCTTTAAAATGTCTCGTAATTGAAGACTCATTCAATGGCCTTATTGCAGCCAAAGCAGCCCGGATGAAAGCTGTGGCATATCTCCCGAACGGTGAATTTAATAATACCCGGTTCGACTTCGCCGACCTAAAGCTGAAGTCGTTTACCGAGTTTAATGATACATATTTTAATTATCTACAAAATCTGATTTAAAATGAGTGAATGGGTAAAGGTTTTTTCTCCTGCTACGGTATCCAACGTAGGTCCTGGTTTCGATGTGCTTGGTTTTGCTATTGATGCGCCAGGCGATGAACTAATTGTGAGGAAGAATAAAACCGGGAAATTCCATATAGTCAACGAAACTGATATTGGCCTGCCCCTTGAGCCCGATAAAAATGTTGCTACAGTTGCTGTAAAAGCAATGCTAAGTGAGCTGAAATCCGATCAGGGCTTTGATATTGTTTTTACCCGAAAAATTTATCCCGGCAGTGGAATTGGTTCCAGTGCTGCCAGCTCGGTAGGTGCAGTTTTTGGCGTAAACGAGCTGTTAGGAAGTCCTTTCCAGCGCAAGGACATGGTGAAATTTGCCATGCAGGGCGAAGTGATCGCCTGCGGATCGGCTCATGCCGATAATACTGCCCCGGCAATGATGGGCGGTTTTATTCTGGTTCAGAGTTATAATCCGCTTACCATTTGTCCCATACCCAGCCCGGCGAATATGTTTTGCACCGTAATCCATCCCGAGATAGAAGTTAAAACCGCCGATGCCCGTAAAATTCTCAAAAAAACAGTTACTCTTCGTGCAGCCATAACCCAGTGGGGTAATCTTGCAGGTCTGGTTGCAGGTTTGATGCAAAGCGATTTCAATTTGATATCTTCCTCTTTAAAAGATGTAATTGTGGAACCCGTGCGTTCCATCCTTATCCCTAAGTTTAACGATGTACAAAAGGCGGCCATTGACGCCGGAGCCCTAGGTTGCTCTATTTCCGGTTCGGGACCATCCATATTTGCGCTATCGAATAAAAAAGAAACCGCCGAAAGTATTGCCCGCATTATGCAGGATACCTTTGCAAGCATCCATATAGGGAGTAAAGTTTTTGTATCGCAGGTAAATCCGGTTGGTGTGAAGGTGGTTGAAAAGGGTTGATGGGTACTTAGGGTGAGGTCTTTAATGCAAGTTCATGAATTTGTAGATATTCATAAGTCTTTCTTATTTAGAAGAAATTACCCGCTCTAAATCATGTTTGTTAGTTCTTAAGATTTGCTTCTTTTTTTAAAGCTATAATTCGTATATTCGCCGCTTGATTAAACTGAACGGGCATAAAATATTACAAAATGAAATTTTGCAGTACAAATAACAGAGAAGCAATAGTAGGGTTAAAAGATGCCGTTTTAAAAGGACTGGCTGATGATAATGGTTTGTATATGCCGGTTACTATGCCAAAGCTTCCTGCCAAAGTAATCGATAATATCTCCAACCTTACATTTCAGGAACTTGCCTTCGAAATTGTACGGCCGTTTATGGCCGAAGATATGCCCGACCATGAACTCTCGCTTATTGTTAACGAAGCTTTGAATTTCGATGTTCCTCTTGTGAAGGTGGAAAGCAATATTTCGGCCCTCGAGTTATTTCACGGACCAACCCTGGCTTTTAAAGACTTTGGAGCACGTTTTATGGCTCGCCTTTTAGGATATTTTACCAAAGATCTGAATAAAGAAATTCATGTTTTGGTTGCTACATCTGGCGATACTGGAAGTGCTGTAGCCAATGGTTTTTTAGGCGTTCCCGGAATTAAGGTGCATGTGCTTTTTCCCAGCGGTTTGGTTACAAAAATTCAGGAAAAGCAATTTACAACCCTGGGACAAAATATAACAGCGCTCGAAATTGACGGTACCTTCGACGATTGCCAGCACCTGGTTAAAAAAGCATTTTTGGATGCAGACCTTAAGAATTCGCTTATATTAACTTCGGCAAACTCCATCAATCTTGGCCGGTTAATTCCACAGTCGTTTTACTATGCCTATGCTTATGGTCAGGCTGCCAAGACTAATTCTGATGTAATTTTTTCGGTTCCCAGTGGTAATTTTGGTAATCTCACTGCCGGTCTCTTTGCCAAAGCAATGGGTGTTCCCATCAAACATTTTATTGCAGCAACCAATATTAACGATATTTTCCCCAAATACCTCGAAACTGCTCAGTTTGAGCCAAAGGCCTCAGTTGCTACCATTGCTAATGCCATGGATGTTGGTAATCCCAGTAATTTTGCACGCATTCTCCATCTTTATAACCAGTCGCACCAGTCAATTTCGAAAGATATTACCGGATACCGGTATAAGGACGAAGATGTTAAAGATGTTTTAAGGGATACATATGAAACCACTGGTTATATGCTCGATCCACACGGAGCTATCGGTTATATGGCTTTAAAAAGTTTTCTGGAAAAAAATAAAGGAAACGGAATTTTCCTCGAAACTGCACACCCTGCCAAATTCCTTGAAACTGTGGAGCCAATAATTGGTAAAAAAATTGATATTCCCGCCAAACTCCGGAAGTTTATTGAGGGAGATAGCAAAACTTTACCTTTGTCATCTCGTTTTGAGGATTTTAAAAATTATCTGCAAAGTCTTAGGTAATTGTAGCATCTACTTGGTGAATAAGCTGAATGCCTGAATTTGTATTTTAATATACTTGACATTCGGGTATTATTGTATTAATTTTAAGCTAACCAATTTATTTTCCGCCATGAAAAATCTATATGTAATTTTTGCATTAGCAGTGTTTTTTTCTGCATGTCAGAAGAGAGCTGAAACAAAAGTTGACTTGAACAGTGTGACTGAAGAAGTGAACACTTTTATGGAAAAGAACAAGAAAATATGGGAAACAAACGACACAACCGCATTAAGGGAAATTTATGCCGACGAGCTGGTCATTTTTGGAACTGATCCTTCTGAATTATGGACCAAACGTCAATATTTGGACGAATGGAAAAAAATAATAGCGGGAGGTTTTATATTTGAGCATTCGGAAATAAAGAGAGACATTCGTGTTGCCAAAAACGGGAAATCAGCGATGGTTTCAGAACAATACTTCATACCTATGATCAGTTCTAAATTTCAGGTCAGAGCTGTTTTTCAAGTTGAGAAAAATGGAGATAACTGGCTGATCAATTATTTAAGTTGGGCAATAATTCCAAGGAATGAAGATATAGAAAAGTTAAATGCTGCTTTATAAGTGTATCTGAAGCAGTAGCAAGGCCTGCTAATGCTTAAATTATTCGATTACAACTCTAAATCCGTTGTTACTTATAGAATAGGAAATTTCCCTGTCATCGTAATCGATGAGAATGTCCATATTGGAACCCAGGAATGATCCGCCTCTTACCCGTTGTGCTTTGTTGGAATCTTTGAGGGTAGTCCATTCCCACACATTCCCATTCATGTCGTATATGCCTACTTCATTAGGTGATAATTGTCCTACATCATGAATTTGCATATCAGAATTGTAATAATTCCAGGCAATTTCATTTTTGATATCGCTTCCACTGTAAAGAAAGTTTTTTGTTAACTGTCCGCCTCGGGCAGCGTACTCCCACTGTTCGAACGAGGGAACTTTATATTTCAGACCGGTTCTTTTGCTGATCCACTTGCAAAACTTATTGCAGTCAATCCACGATACATGAATCACAGGTTTATTATAATCCGAATCTTTTCTCAACTCATTATTTTCATCGTATCTCCAGTTTAGTCCTTTACCTTTCTCAGAAACTTTGGAATCGGTACCTTCAATTTTTTTCCAGTAATAGCTGTATCCGCGTTTTTCCGCTGTTGTACGATATCCGGTTGCATCAATAAAAGCTTTAAACTGGGCAACAGTTACTTCGTATTTCGAAATCTGAAAATCGTCCATGTGTTTTATATATGCCTTTATCAGATCACTCTTGCACTTTGAGGTGTCGTTATACTGACAGTTGAAAACGAATTCTCCACCTTTTATAGTAACCATTTCAATTTCAGGTAATTTGACTTTAGTCTGACAGGCCATTAAAAATGGTACAATAAAAACAAATAGCCTTTTATTCATAATTGATGGGGGTTTGTTATTTTGCAGAAGCTTAAACAAAACAAATGTAGAAATTTAGAATAATCAGTATTAATTATTCTAATAATTGATTTTTGCTAACTACTTTTTTCAAATTTCACGTAAAAGAGATCTGGCAAATAATCCAATTTATGCAATACATTTCGCCTTTCTCAGTATTGGGGATAGATATAGAAGAATTTAGTCAAAAGCCTGAGGCCATCAATATATCTTTTCTTCGCAAGAAAATACTTGCTGAATTTGAACTTAGCAACACAGTTACTATTGAAACTCCTGCCGGAGAACTTTCGAAGAACGATGTATTAGTGGTTTTGGATCAGTTGCAGAATGCCGACATTTTTAACTTCCACATTCAGATCACTAAAGATCCAATTCTTTTGGACTTTTTGCAATACGGCGCCCTGGAAGGTGTATTTATTAAAAATCCGCTTTACAATGACGCTGACTTCCTGAAATTTATATCACCTTATTTTGCTCATTCATATTGTTCTCTTGTTATTTTTATTCTCGAGAACGAGGGAGAGGCTAACCCAAACTTATATAGAATACCTCTTCTCATTACTCCAAGTGAAAAACTTTCGCTACTTCAACCCATCAGGCGAAAAATCCTGGACCTGGTTTCAGAAATTGAAAAAAATACTTCCTTAATAGCAGATAATAAACGTTTACCCCCTCAAATAAACGAGCAACTTTTCGGCTATAATATCATAAGAATTTTAAACATAATCGATTACACGGTTTTTGAGCACGATATTGAAGCTTATGTGAATGCCTCCATTGAACTCTTAAATGCTTGTATTACCGATTCAGCCAAAAGATTCCACAAAGGCGAGCAGGTGCATTTTATACTGAAGCGGCTGGAAATGCTGAAAATGAGTGATGAAAATGCCGAGATTGTTAAGCATTATCTTTCCTTTTTTCAGGAGCAGCCTAAAGTGGAAGAAAGTTCGGGCGAGAGTATTGTTAAAGCAATTTCATTTATTATTATTGTAATCGTCCTTATGCAAATTGTGCCGAAATGTAACAGGGGCGATACACCCAATTACCGAAGCTCTTTGAATAATATGATTACAGAGGCGGCAGATACCACCTCCGATACCGATTCAATAAAACACCGGCGCATTTTCAATTATTTGAAATTCGGATTTGTTGGAATTTACAAATTTGGTATAAAAAACCCTACATCACGGCATCAATCCTTTAGAACCGGCGATAATCCTTATCCTGCTCTTTCGTGTCTCGATATTAGTACAAAGGATAAAGCAAATAGTTTAAAGGTTGTTAACCGCACCGATAGAGATCTTGTAAGCATTTTAAATACAGGATCCGGAAATGCTTTTGTATATATTACTTCACACGACAGTGTATTTATTGGAATAAATATATCAAGTGCCGATGTAATTTTTATGGCCGGGCGTAATTGGGATGCCAATAGTAAGCTGGTAAAAGTTATTTGGCCAGGCGAAAAAACTTATCATAAGGATATTTATGGAGCCTTTTCGGAGGTTCCTGTAAATTTTTTCAGTTTGTTATCTGTCACAAAAATCAGGTTTTTAACTAAAGCTGAAAAGACCAGTAAACAGCTCAGGAAAATGCCAGAATTTTCCTTTTTTAACAAGGGGGATTCGATTAAGATGAATGAATTTCTTCCGCATAAAATCCTGGAAGAAGATGCCAGGCTTGAAAGTACAGTGGAAATAAATAATTAATATTGTTCAGAACAAAATTTATATGCAATACATTTCGCCTTTTTCTTTACTGGGGATTGATATAAAGGAAATTAACCAAAATCCTGATTCCATCAATGTTTCCTTTCTAAGAAAGAAGATGCTTGCTGAGTTTGAGCTCAATCAATCGGTAACTATAAAAACTCATGCCGGAGAGCTTTCGAAAAACGATGTTCTGGTGGTATTGGATCAGTTGCAGAATCCCCAGATTTTGAGATTCCACATGGAAATTGCAAAGGATAATATTTTGCTAGATTTTTTACAGCGCAATGTCCTGGAAGACACTTTTCTTAAGAACCCGGTTTACTCACAAAAGGATTTTATTGATTTTATTACACCTTATTTTGCTAACTCATACTGTACACTAATTATCCGTATTTTGGAGACTGAAGGAGAATCCAATCCTAATTTGCACAAAATACCTATGTTGATTACTTCCGGCGAAGAACTTAAATGGCTCAACCCTATTAGGAGGAAATTATTCGATTTTATATCAACAATTGAGGGTTGGGCACCAAAGGTTAAAACTGCGTACAGAGTAAAGCCTAACCATAATGTTCATAGAGTATTCGGCTTCAATGTTTTAAGAACACTGAATATTCTGAATCCTTATTTTGAACACCAGGTCGAAGCTTATGTAAAAGCAACTTTTACTGTGGTTGAAAGTTGTATAAACGACAAAAACAATGGCTTCCGGAATAATGAACTGGTTTGGTTTCTTCTTAACAGAATACACACCCTGAATTTATCGCCCGAAAATTTAAAACTGGTAAATCACTATTTAAGATTTACAAACCGTAGTGAGGAAGTTCAGGTTACGAAAAAGGAAAAGAAGACAGGCTCTTTACATGGAATATGGGTGTTGTTTGTAATTGTTTTTGCTGTTGTCCGCATAGCCTCAACATGCGATAGTAGCCGTTCTTCGATGGATTCAAATTTTTATGAGAAATATAAAAATACCTTTGCGACAAGTGATATTTATGAATCTGACTCTGCAAAGTCCAAGAGATTATTTTACAGGTTTAAAAGAGCTTATTCTAATATTTATCGGGATTCCAAAGTGAATACCACTCCGATTTATTCGCCGTTCAAAACCGGAGAAAATCCTTTCGTCCATTTACTGTCTTTCAATACCCATTACAACGATAAAAAGTTCATATTACGCTTCTCAAATAAATCCGATAAAAATATTCTTGCCATTTTTAATACACCCGATAGTAATGCTTACTTTTTTATTAAACAAAAGGAAAGCTTTACAATGGGTACAAACTCCGAAAAAGGTAAAATTTTCTTTATTGCTGGCGAAAAATGGGACTCAGATTTTGATTTGCCAGAACCTGTCTATCAAGGAGAAAGAACATACGGAGATGCCATCAGCGGTAACTTCACCAATCCACCCGATAATTTGATGGAGATCATGAACAACGTCTCCATCCGGTTCGACGAAAAGTCCGAAGCTAAATCGGCTTCTTTTACATTTTTAAAGTCGGGCGGCTGTATCGAAATTAAAAAGAAACTGCCTGCCATACCCGTTGAAACGGTCTCCGCGAAACAAGATCAACCGGAAGTTTTAGAAGTAAAGGAAGCAACAATCGCACATTAGAAAATGCAATATTTTTCGCCTTTTACCCAAATGGGGATATCGATTGATGAACTGAAAGCAGAACCTCTTCTTCTCAATTTTAATGTTTTTAAAAAAAGAGTACTGGCTGAATTTGAGCTTCATAAAAAGGTATCTATAAATTTGCCAATTGGGGAATTGTCGAAAAACGATGTTCTTTTGTTTTTTGAACGTATTCAGAAGGATTTTCAATATCATACCTGCATTGTTAAGGATGCGCCGTTATTGAAGTTTCTGGAGACGAACCATGTCGAAGAGCCATTTCTGAATTCATACAACAATGAGGATTTCCTTTCTTTTTTAGAACCGCATTTTGTCCATTCCTATTGTACTTTTGGAATTGAGTTGCTCAACAACCAGGATCTCTCTACTGAAGTATTTTCAGCCATTCCGCTCCTAATTCCTGAGGAATTTAACCCAGACTTATTTGAACCTTTAAAAGCCCGGATAAATTCTTTAACCCATGAGATTGAAGAAATTGCCTCCATGATAACAGAAACCGATGGTATAAAACCTGCCGGCATTTATTTCCAGATTTATGGGAATAATACAATAAAAGTGCTGAATGCCCTGGATAATAAGCTTTTTTGTGATGAAAAGAATAATTACTTGCACGCAGCTGTTCAGCTTGTAAGGGCTTGTAAGAAGGAAACGGAAGCGGGTTTCCGAAACGAACAACTGGTTGAATTTATTCTTACAGGAATTGAAAAGCTGAAATCTAATATCCTTAGAGATGAAATTAAACGGCTTTCTTCCATGAAAAAAAGAATATACGATATGCCAGGAGTCGAAGAACCGGTAAACCCTTTCGCGTCCTTTTTGGTTCTGGGTGGACTTTGTATTCTGTTATTCTTTGTTATAAAGGGTATTATATTCGTGCTTCAACAGATATTTTAACCGATCCCGGTGCCTTTGATTCTGAAATCGTCTTTTTCTTCCGGCGGAAGAATAGCATTCAACTGATAAACCACACTCAGTACTTCATCGTAATTCTTGCGTTCGAGGGCTTTTTCGCCCAATGCAATCAGTTGTTTCGCCCTTTCTTCGTTAAGGTAGTTTCTTTCCTTAAGATCGGCATAATGGTGAAAAATCATGATGACCATATAAGGCTCTTTCTGCGATATTTTCCACTTGAGGTTACGCAGCTTTTCAGTAAGAACCGAAATGGCTCTTTTGTTGTCGGTTGCAAGCACTTCCTTTTCGCGTGCAATAAGCTTTTCCAGTTCTCTTTTATCTTCGTCGGTACCCTTGGATGTTACCCAGCTTTCGCAGGAGTTTTTGGCATCGAAGTATTCCGATTTAACCTGAACAATATGAGCGTCAACTGATACCTGATCAAAGAGCCGGGACAGTTTCCGTAGCTTATCTTCCATTTGGTAGCGGGTGTCGGTAACATCGTCCTGCGAGAGCGTGCGCGAATTCTGGTGCAGTTCCTCCAACTGGTCGAGAATTTTTTTCAGCTTGCCGGCATCTTCATATTTTTCCTCATCCTGCAACATCTTCAGATCTTGCTTGGCACGCATTATCAAAGTATAAATGTCGTCGCGGAGTTTGGTGAGATTCACCTGCCTTTCCGAAGGACTGAACACGTTCATGAATTCTTGGTCGGTCATCAAAAAGTAGGTAGTAATTTTAAGATCGCGCGATTCGCTTATTTCCAGGGTAATTTCCACATCCGAGCCCTTCACCAGGTTACGTGCTATGTCTTTGGCATTAATCTCAATCACACCAATCGGTTGGTTTGATGAAGGACTTGAGAACCGGTCACCTTCCACAATATTGATAATTACACTTTCATCACTGCCTTTCTGGAGAGTCTTTGATATTTCGCGAGTAATTGTTTTTTTGATGGGAAGAATGGCGTTCTTTTCGAAAATAACCTCAAGCCGGGTGGTATTGTTTTCCAGGTCGTCAACCTCAATACAAATATCGTTTGGCAATGGCTGTCCGGTAATGTTGAATTTACCCTGTAAAATTCCTATCGAAGGAATATCGACATCCAGCACGTTATTTTTGGAATCGTATATTTTTAAGGAAAAGCAATTAAAGGTATTTCGTGAGAGGGGTAACATTTCGGAGATTCTCATGCCGGCAGCTTTTGTTCCCGAGTCGTAGCCTCCGTCTTCGCGGACTATACGATACGAAAGTCCTTCCCAGTTACCATCAATTTCGGCAACAAAATATTCTTCATTATCGTGACTGGTTTTCTGATAAGCCATCCGCACTTTGATATCCGTTTTCAAAGCTCCCGCTTTTATTTCCTGTGGCCCGGCAGTTATTGTTTTAGCTTTGGAACCTGCATAATAAGCAGCGCCCACGGCAATTGCCGTTGTAGGATCTATGCTGCAGTTAACCTCTATACCCAGATTTTCCCTGATGGAATTACGCACAAAAGGTATATAGGTGCTTCCGCCAACCATAAGGATATGGTTAACATCTGCCGACGATATTCCGTTTTTTTCGAGTATTGAGCAAATCATTTCAATGGTTGAGTCAATGCGTGGTTTAATGCATTGTTCAAACTGTGAGCGGGTAATTGTCATAAAAACTTCGTGAAGTTCTCCTTCGTCGTCGTCTGTTTCGAATTCTATTTCGGTTTTTTCGTTGAGCGAAAGCATTACTTTGGCCTCTTCGGCTTTATGCAACAGTATATAATATAATTTGTTGTATTTGCCGCTATTGCTTTTCATTTCATGTTCCAGGTTGTTGAAATTCCCGATCTTATTCAAATGGGGAATAATAAACGATTCAATAATCTGATTATCAAAATCGAGTCCTCCCAGGAAATTATCACCTTCATGATCCACAATTTTCATTTCTCCGTCTTCGGTCTTAACAAGAGCAACGTCAAAAGTGCCCCCGCCAAGATCGTATACCAGCCATTGTTCTTTTCCGGTATTGTTGCTTTCGGTGCTGTTGGCATAGGCTAGACTGGCCGCTATGGGTTCCTGAAGCAGAAGTACTTCCCGGAACCCGGCTTCGTAACCGGCTTTTTTGGTTGCGTTGGACTGAATGGTATCGAAAGATGCCGGAATGGTTATAACCACTGATTCGATTGCTTCGTTGGTATATACAAAGTTCTTAAGCTCCTTCAGTACATACGACGACAAGTTGATAGGAGTGGTTCTGCTTCCAAGGCATTTTACATGGAAACTTTCGCTGGTTCCCATTTTACGCTTGAAAGAGCCGAACACATTCTCGGGATCTTTTTCGACATATTCCTTAGCTTTGTCTCCTACAATTACCCGTTCCTTGCGGAAACCAACCACTGATGGGAGCGTTTCTTTATGTCCGACGGGGTTTTTGAATACTTCAACTTTCCCCTGAGAGTATTTCGCGATTAATGAATTTGTGGTGCCTAAATCGATACCAAAATCAACTGTTGATGCCATATTATTTTCTTTATGCCGATTGAACTATTACTACTCCGCGTTGTACGATAGTTTTACGGCTTTCGTTTCCTGAATATATAATAGGTTTTATAACTTCGGCGATCACCATTTTATCCGATATTTTGCCTGCAATATCGGCTTCGCAATCGGTGCGCGTTTCGTTATATGCTTCACCAACAGGGTTGTGGACCGATAAACCTATTTCTCCCATGTATTCGTGAATACGGGCCAGGTTTCTGCTTATTCCAGTCAGCTCGGGTTTACCATCTGTTTTCTTTTGAATCTCGAAAAGCTGATTCATAATTTTTATCAGGATTTTCTGCTGATCATCCATGGTTTTGTTGTTTTCAGATTGAAGGTATAATAATATTTATTTTATTCTTATAAACCTACTCTTACATCAATTTTTAATCAACAATACCATTGGTGGAATGTTATAGATGTCTAACTCAAATCGAACGATTATGAAAGCAAGAAATCTATTCTATATAATTGGAATTAGTGCATTGTCACTTATACCGGTTTCGGTGAATGCTCAGGTTGGAACTACCGAAAATGCTTATGGTACCATTAACGTTGAAGATCAGAATGCACAAAGAATCACCGACCTGGAGCAACGGGTAAAAGATGCCGATGCTGAGTTAAAAAGGGTACAAAGGGCCGAAAAATCGGCCAGAAACACTGTTAAGGAAGCAAAAGCTGCCCTGAGAGCAGAAAAGCAGGCACAAAAAGCTAGAAAAAGAGCTGACGACCAGGCCCGGAAAGCTGAAAAGATGATGAACTAGCCGGTTGTTGAGGTTAAGATTTTCCTGGTGTTTCAGCCCCCTTTTGTTTTGGTTTTATTATGAGACGCAGCGATTGGTCGTAGGTAATATAGTTCCAGACCCAGTTGATAAATGTTATTACTTTATTTTTAAAGCCAATAAGCGAAACAAGATGAACAAACATCCAGATAAGCCAGGCAACAAATCCCGAGAGGGATAAACCTTTCAGGTCGGCTACAGCCAGGTTGCGACCGACGGTAGCCATACTGCCCTTATCCTTGTACGAAAAAGGAACAAGAGGCTGTTTGCTGCGCATTTTGCAGAAATTAACGGCCAGTTGCAGGGCTTGCTGAATGGCCACCTGAGCAACCTGAGGATGTCCGTTAGGATATTTTTCTTCGGTCATAAGGGCTATGTCGCCAATGGCAAAAACATCGGTAAACCCTTGCACCATGTTGATGCGGTTCACAAGCAACCGGCCTCCGCGACCATGCGACTCTGCCGGCAGACCTTCGAGTTTCGCGGCGCTAACTCCTGCGGTCCATATCATCATGTTACTACGGATGGTACTGTTGTCGGCAAGCTTAACATTTTTTCCGTCGTAATCACTCACTTTGGTGTTAAGCATTACCTTCACACCTAATCCTTTAAGGTAATGATATACCTTTTCCGAGGCTTTTTTCGACATAGCATTCAGTAGCGCCGGAAGTGCTTCAATAAGGTAAATATTCATCTCGTTAAAATCGAGCTCAGGATAATCTTTGGGCAATATAAACTTCTTCATTTCGGCTATTGCACCTGAAAGTTCAACACCTGTTGGGCCACCTCCAATAATAACCAGGTTCAGCAAACCTTCACGCTCATCAGCATCGTCGGTTATAAGTGCTGCTTCCAGATTCTGCAGCAAAGTGTTTCTTAAAAGCAAAGCCTCTGGTACCGATTTCATCGGGTATGACTTTTCCCTGAAATGTTCGTTTCCGAAATAATTTGTTACAACTCCGGTGGCAATTACCAGATAATCGTAATTAATATGCCCAATAGGGGTGATTACTTTCTTATTTTGTGTATCAACAGCAGTTACCTGTGTTACACGAATAAATATGTTTTTTCGCGATTGAAATATTTTACGGAACGGGAACGATATAGAACTGGGCTCCAAGCCGGAAGTAGCTACCTGATAAAAAAGCGGTTGAAACTGGTGATAGTTATACTGATCGATAAGTACAATCTGAAAGTTCTTTTTTCTTAATTTACGCAAAAGGGTTAGCCCGGCAAATCCTCCGCCTATAATAACCACCCGGCTTTGATTTACCTCGGGAATTCTTGCTCTCATTAATTTCAATATCAGTTTATTTGAAAAATAAAACCCGGAGAATTTTCCAGGTTCTCCGGGTGAGTTATCTTATAATTGCGAACGTACATCTTTCTGAAAATCGTCGGCACCATAGTTTGGGTTTTGAGCAAACTGACTGGCATCGTCTTTAACAGCTTCATACCTTTCGGTTAAACTGTCGATAAAGTCGTGTAATTTTTGTTTCAGGTCCGAAACGTAGTCGTGTGCTTTTTGGATAATTTTTAGGCGGGTTTCCGAACCTTTATCGGGTGCTAACATAATTCCCAATAATGCTCCTGCAGCAGCGCCGGCAGCAATTCCAAGTATCATTTTTCCTGTACTCATGGTGTGAAGTATTTAATGGTTAATAAAAGATTATGCATAATTACTCACCAGACTTTCGTTTTTACCTTCTTGCGGTTGCGAGGTGAGATAAAGCTTTTTCCGCTTTAATTCTTTAAACTGTGATGGTGTTAGTCCGGTTATTTTTTTAAATTGGTTCGACAGATGGGCTACACTGCTGTAATTCATTGTGTAAGCAATTTCGGTAAGGTTAAGTTGCTCATTGAGAATCAATTCCTTAACTCTTTCAATTTTTTGGGTTATGTAAAACTTCTCAATTGATATACCTTCATTTTCCGAGAAAATATTTGCCAGGTAAGTATAAGCATAGTTTAACTTATTGCTTATATAAGTGGAAAGGTTAGTTTTATATTGCTCGTCGGAGTTATAAACCAACTCCATAATAATGTTTTTAATTTTATCAATAATTACATTTTTGTGGCTACCAATAAGTTCCAGGCCATACTTCCTGAGAGTAAGATTTATTTTTTCCCTCTGCTCAGCAGTAAAAGCTCCTTTAAACTTTTCATTTGGTCCAATTTCTCTGTAATGCAATCCGAGTTTTTTTAACTCGGACTGCATTCTCAATTTACATTGGTTGCAAGTTTCAGTATTATGAGATCCCATATAAATTCGTTTAAAATTTGAAAAATTTACACTGCGCTGGTTCCTCCACGAATTAGCCGGAGAATAATTGCTATGATGGCTATAACCAGCAGAATATGAATAAGAGACCCAGCCGAATAGGCAAAGAATCCAACTGCCCAGGCAATGATTAGAATAACCGCTATAATATAAAGTAAGCTTCCCATGACATTAAAATTTTAAGGTTTATATTTTAGAACTAAAGATCACGTAACATTGATCGTATTTCTTCATTTGTCTTTCCCAGTTTTTTCTGGAGCCTACCAAGAAGTTCGTCTTCTTTTCCTTCTTCGAAAAGAAGGTCATCGTCTGTAAGGCTGGAATATCTCTGTTTAAGTCTACCTTTCAGTTCATTCCAGTTTCCTTTAAAAATTGACATGTTCATAATATTAAGATTTAAGGTTTATTTATAAGCGAACACCAAGAGTTGCTTGTGCAACAACATTTTTATACCTGGGCGAAGTTGAGGTGCCATCACCATCGTTATGTTGCAGATCCCATGAAAGTCTACCTGATAAAACCAATCTTGAAAAATTGAAGTCTAAACCAACAACAGCTCCCAGCGTATTTTTGCGGATATCATTATTTTCAATATCGTTTTGCTGGTCTACTGTAACTGATCCCGAATTAAAGCTGATTCCTTTACTTAGTAAAAAGGAATACTGTGGTCCCGCAAGTATTGTAAGAAAAGGAGCAGGTTTTACCTGTAATTGTAAGGGTACATCCAGATAATCAGTTTTACGGGTATAATCATAATTTGCCCCGAGGATGCTACCATTTCCTTTGTATCCCTTTTGTGAATACATTAACTCTGGTTGAAAACCAATTACTTTTCCCAGGGGAACTGAAAGATATCCGCCAAACGCCAAACCTATTTTGGCCTTGTGATCAAAACTCTCACTTTTGGTGTCGTATAGGTTCGAACTGTTAATACCGGCTTTGAAACCTATTCCTACTTTGTCCCTCAGATCTTCGTCCTGGGCTGAAACCTGGAGGCCGAAAACCGATGAAAAAAACAAAGTAAGTGCAATGATGTTGATGTATTTAATTTTCATAATGTTCAATTTTAAATTAGAGATCCATTCGTTCTTTAGTTGCCAGCACCTCCTCGTATTGCAATTTAACTGAGGCAAGGCACGATATAGCTACTGTTGAAATCTCGTTATCTTCCGATTCTTTGGAGATTTTTTCGAGAAGAGTCATTCCTTCCTTATGCTCTGCTTCCATCTGATTTAAGAATAGTTTTTCCGGGTTGGTATCGTTTGCCAGCTTGTTCAGATCGGTAATCTGAGCCATATTCAGGTTCGATGGCAATGATATTTTTTTTGAGCTTGCCAACTTGTCTAGCTCCGAAAAAATTTTCTTATTTGCGGCTTCTATTTTTTCAGCGACCGATTTTATGTCATCCCTTTTGGTGTTTCTCTTAACAACTTCTGCCGCTTTAATGGCATAGAGAGCATTCGCATAAGTGTCTACTACGTATTCCGCATCTTTGGTGGCATCGATTACCACTTTACCTGCAACGGGAGTTTCGGCTACCTGTGTAACGCTCTCCACCATTTGCGGTTGTTGCTTGTTTCGGCACGATAACAGTAATGATGCGAATACCAGAAAAATTGATAATGTCCTCATAAATCTATTATTTACTTTCATTACTTGCTTTATAATTAATCTCGTTTTTGGCTATTTCAGAAAGCAACTCGTCGCTTTCTTTTTCTTCACCCAGTGTTTCTTTCAAAAGCGTTGATATTTTTTCAAACCCCAGTGTGGTGGCAAGCTGAGTTAAACTACCATATGTTGCAATTTCATAATGTTCAACTTTTTGAGCAGCAATTACAAGTGCAACATCCCTGGTGGCCGAGTTTTTTTCAGTACTTTTTATGATGTTATTCGCTTCCTGTATTAACCCGTCCATTGCTTCGCATTTTTTCGCCTGGGGTCGGAAACCCATGAGCTTGAAAGCATCTTCAAGTCGCGAAATCTGGTCAACAGTAACCATATTGTGATCTTTAAATGCTTTTTTTAACCTGGGCGACATGGCAGCTTCATGAAACTTATTCAAATGCTTCTGAAGTTGCTTTTCTGCCCCATATATGTCCTTGAGCTCTTCAACAAAAAATTTCTCTAATATGGAGTTTTGAATAGCCGGCTTATGTTTATACGTTAACGTTTCCATACATTGCAATTTTGAGTCTTACATTACATTGATTAAAAACTATGCCACGAGAATTATACGTCTGTATAACAGTGGATTACGTTTTGTGCTTATGGTTTTTTATTATAAATTTCCCTACAAACAGGGGAATTTTTTACTCAACCGTAAATTCCCAATGCACGTTACCCTTTGTCGGGGGTCGGAGCCTCTTCATTTTCGGGTTTATCAATTTTTGGATCCTTTTTAATTTGAGGACTTTCAATGTCTCCATCCTTATCTTCCTTGTTAATTTCAATGTCGAAAGTTGGATAGGGTTCGGAATTTTGAACGTTGGGATTTAGCAATATGGACAGAACGTTATCCCTGTAAAGGTTTTGGTAAATCGATTTTGAAACCATAAATCAAGGTTTTAAATGGATAATGGAATCGGTTTTTCGGATAATTAGGTAGGCAAAACGACCACTCCTGTTAAACAGATAAATTGTAGTTTTTCTCAGATTTTCAGCAATGCCCGCACGTTTTACCTTTCTGGATACTATAATCTGATAATAGGAAAGCAATCGTCCAAAATCAATGGTAAGTGCAAAAGGGAGCATAAAAGTTCCTAACCCCAGTAAAACAAACGTTCTTACAAGGTCGAATGCAGACAACAAGATGACAAAAAATTTATTTTCCTCCTGGTAGAAAAAACGGTTTATAAATAAATTGCCATAAATCAGATAACGGGTGTATTTCATCCCAAAACTTCTATAAGGCTTCGATTTGTTCATGTTACAAGTAGTATAGATCTATCAATAGGAAAAGGGTTTAAGGTTTGCGAAATTTTAAATACTTTTAACGAATTAAGTTCGAACCTCTAATTTTTCTAAGGAAAGTTAAGGCAAGAATCAGGGGAATTTTTTACTCATCGCTCCTGAGGTATGACAACCTCCTCAACGCGATTTTGCTTCTGTTTACCACCTTCAAAAACACTGAGTGCTTTACTCTCCGGTATTTGAACAGCATTTATGAAACTGCGAACTTTTGGTCTTTGCTGAGCGTTAGCTACACAATTGTTAATGTATCCGAACGATTTAATCTTGTTTTCGGAGTTACAGTAATAAATCTCACTTATTTGTGCCCAGTAAATGACTGCCAAACACATGGGGCAAGGTTCTGACGATGAATAAATCTGACATCCCGAAAGATCGAGGGTTTTTAAATTACGACAGGCATCTCTAATAGCTCTGACTTCGGCATGGGTTTCAGGTTTCTGCTCCTGGTAAATTTGGCTTAATGAAGTTCCCACAATATTGCCATTTTTAACAATTACAGCTCCAAAAGGTCCTCCCGTATTACTGTCAACCGAATATTGAGATAAGTTGACAGCTATTTGCATAAAACATTGTTGTTCCTCTGAGTTCATAATTAATATTTATTTTGCGGATATCGATGATAAACATCTTGTTTGGGCTTTTTCTTCGACCCACGGGCCACTCTGAAAGCGATAAGGAGTATGGCAAGAATAAGCAACAAATGCACCAAAGCTCCGAGGGCATAAACAAAAAAACCAACAGCCCATATTACTATGAGAACTGCAGCAGCTATATAAAATATCTTTTTAATCATAACTTTTTTTCATCAAAAGGCCTGAACCAGTTGCAAACAGCTTCCGGTCCAGGTTCCTTCAATTCATGTAATAATCAATATTTATCTGTTCCAGTTAGCATCGTTGTTTTGATAGGACGTCTGGCGGTCGCGTGTTCCGTAAATATCTTCAACCCTGTTTTCGCGCCAGTCGTTTTCAATAAATTCTTCATCGGCCTGATCTTTTGGATTAACACCCATCACAATACCGCCTTCTTTAATTTTCGATTCGTAAATACGGGCACGTTCTTCAGGAATTCCCCATCCAATTAAACCACCAATGAGCCCGCCTGTAAAACCGCCAGCACCAGCACCTGCTAATCCTGCTGCAATTGGGCCTGCTACCACAATTCCCAACCCGGGAATAACCAAACTTGTTCCTAATGCTGCTATAACACCGGCCACTGCGCCAATTGCACCACCAATGGCCGAGCCTTTTCCGGCTCCTTCCATAGCTTTTGTACCTATTTCGGTTTCTCCTTTGGTTTCATCAAAGTGACGTTTGCGGGTTTCGTCCGACATAATAAGATTTATTTCGTCTTTTGAATATCCGCGGTCGTGCAGGTAGTTATATGCTCTTTCGGCACTTTCGCGATCTTTAAACAAGCCTGTCATCATGGTTCGATCCGATATATTCGAACCTGTAGTATTATCATTATAATCTTTCATAATCAATTAATTTTATGATTAATAGATGAATAGTTTGCACCACTTTGTATGTAGTTGATGATTATTGAGTTCATTTATTCTTATAACGCTAACCATCAAATGGAAAAAATTATGCCGAACTTGTAAGCTTCAATATTTCAGTTATCTATAATTGAACTGCTATTGGCTCTGTGGAAAGAAATCCACAACATTACCCCTGTGGATACTGGATAATGAGAAATAGCGTTTGGGTTAATGCTTCCAGCTTGTATTTTGTTTTGTGATCAAGCACAAACTTCTGATCGTTAATTAAAATTGAAGAGTCTTTATGTATGCTGATTTTTAATGCGCCTTCCAAAATATGAAGCACAGTTGTATGTGTGTTCTTCGATTCAATTTCTGAATAGGGATGCAACCCTGTTAACACCACCTGCATGTCGGGCTGGTTTATTACGACAAGAGATTTTAAATCGCCCATTTTCCAACCGCAATCGTTTTTTATTTTATTGATTAAAGCAGGTAGTTCCTGCAGGAGGAAGGACTGCTTCAGCGGTTTAAACCTGGGATGCTCAACAAAGGTTAAAGTTTCCATACTTAGTTTATTTAATGCTTTCAAGTATTTTCATTACCACTTTCTCTTCTTTCGTGAGATCGGTTTTATTATCGTTTTCTTCAATCGAATCGAGTTCTTTCAGGTAATCTGTAAGACTTTTGCTCTCGTAAAGCTCAATTAACGACGGGTGCACATAATATTTCTTACACACATTACGGGTGTTGCCTAAATGTTTTGAAACCATTTCCATTGCTGCAACGATCGATTTTTGGGTGTCTTTTTTTGTTTCGCTTACTCCTAGCTCTTTGAATGCCAAAAAAGTTTGAACGGTTCCGGCCCAGGTTCTAAAGTCTTTGGTAGTAAAATCGCCGCCGCTCAGCTTTTTAATATAATCGTTAACCATTCCCGAGTCCACGCTTTTGCGTTGTCCGTTTTCGTCGAAATACTGAAAGAGTTCCTTACCAGGGATGTCGCGGCAACGTTTCACAATGTTTGCTAAACGACGGCTTCGTATGTTAATATCATGTTCAATACCTTTTTTGCCCTTGAACTTAAAATGAAGTTCGGTGCCATTTATTTTAACATGCTTGTCCTTTAAAGTAGTTAAACCATAGGAACCATTTTGTTTCTCGTAGCTTGTATTGCCCACCCTTATAGGTGTACGTTCCATTAAACTGACAATGGTGGCAAGCACCTTATCATGTGAAAGTTCGGACCTGGCCAGATCCTTTTCCAGTTGCAATCTTATGGATGGTAGAATTTTAGCGAATTCGTACATCCTGAAAAATTTGGTTTGATTGCGGACCTCGTTCCAGTTACTATGATACTTGTATTGTTTCCGGCCTTTGCTATCAATGCCTGTGGCCTGTAAATGTCCGTTTTCGCTGGCGCAGATCCACACATCTTCCCAAGCAGGAGGTAATGCGAGCTTCTTTATCCGCGCCAGCGTTTCTTCATCTTTAATGGTTTTTCTTCCTAACTTATAGATAAAGATGTCGTTTTCTTTTATTCTCCTAATCCCTGGCTGTTGGTCGTTAACATAAACCAGGTTAACGGCTCGGGCACTTTTTTCGGGATTTTGGATAATACTTTTTATTTTGCGCCGTGAAAGTTTTAACTCAGGGTATAAGTCTTGTTTCTTCTTAACAGCAACTACAATATCGTTGTCAACTTCCATGTAATTAAGCTTCCTCCAGAACAGGAATTTGTTGTTTTGTTTTTATTTGTTTAAACTGGTAGGGTGTAATTCCGGTTATTAGCTTAAACTGTTCTACAAAAATATCGGTGCTGGTATAACCAAGCTGATAAGTTACCTCGGTAATGGTGAGGTTATAATAGGCGAGCAGTTTTTTTGCCCAGTCAATTTTCTTTTTATTGAAATATTCTTCAATGGTGATGCCTGTCTCAAGGCTAAAAAGATTGTCGAGATAAGTAAAACTTGGTTTACGGGCCTGAACCAGCGAAGGAAGCATGCTTTTCATTTCTTCGTCGGAATAGTTCAAAAGCTCCTTCAGATATGATTTTATTTTCTTAACGGTTACGGAATTATTTTCGGAAATCAATACCAGGTTACAAGGTTGAAGCGTTTTATCCAGTTCTTTTTTTAAGCCATCGGTAACTGAACTTGTAATTTCAATACCTAACTCATCAATTTTATAGTTTACGCCCAGCTTTTCCAAATCGGGACATACAATATTTTTCAGATAGATTTTCATATTAATATTTTTAGATGTTTATTGGTACATTTAAAACCTGTAACTTTTAAGTTCAGGTAATCCGGGAACATATACCACAATTCAATTACCTGAAATTTCCAGAAAAAAGATCATGGAATACTTTAGTTTATTTTTAGATTCCCTTTATACTTAATCTTAAAATTCTGTAAGTTTTCTACTAAAAATATTATGCCAACAAGTTAACCGGTTGAAATTATTGAATTTAATAAAATGCTTTCCATAACCGTTTTGGCAAAAATCTACAAACAGGGGAATTTTTTACTCATTGCGAGCCCAGACTTTGCATGCATTGGGGTATGTTTGTTTCCCCGCTTAGCAGGCCGGTATACAAATCACCACTTTTTTTAAGGCGTTCGGGAACTGTGAATATATTGAAATCATAAGGGTTAAACTCATCGGTTAATTCTTCCCAGGCTACTGGTGTCGAAACTGGAGCTCCCGGTAGGTCGCGTACACTATAAACGGATACAATTGATTTTCCTTTTATATTCTGCGTGTAATCCAAATGAATTTTTTGGTGTTTATGGGCTTTTTTCTTGTCCATGCTTGTAATCTCAGGTATGCGCTTGTTTGTAAGCATGCAGATTGTGAAAGCAAAATCTTTAACAATAGAAAAAGGATATCGCATTTTTATCGGGATGAATATGTGAATTCCTGCAGCTCCTGAAGTTTTGCAGAAGCTTTCGGCTCCTGCTTTGTCAAGCACCGATTTTACAATTCGTGCAACCCGTTTAACCTGGGAAAAGGTATTGTGTTCCGATGGATCCAGGTCAATAACCAGATAATCGGGTTGGTCTATACTCTCGATGCTTGAATGCCAGAGATTTATTTCGGTAAGTCCTTTTTTTACTAGATAAAGAAGGGAATGGGCATTATTGCATAATATTGTAGCAAGCCCTTTTCCAGCCGGAGATGTACCTTTCATATGATTCAGCAACACTGGTACCGCAGGATCTCCTTCCTTCAGAAATATGGCCTCGTCAAAAGTAAGCTTACGGCTAACATACTGAGGCCTTTTTTCAATATAAGGCATTATGTAATTGGCTACTTTATGATAGTAATCAATAATCATCTCCTGGGTAATGGGGTCGCCCGGAGTATAGCTGTTACCAGCCTGAGCAGTTCTTGGAGGCATGTAACCGAAAGCCAGTAATTCGTCATCGGGAAGTTGCCTTTTAATTTCTGTACTATTTATCATGGGCATGTTTTATCTCCGTTTGTTCAGCAATAACTGAGCCTGTTTTTTTATGAACTATATGAGGTTGAATTAATCCGTGTAAATGAATTTCGGGGTCTTTTCTGACTCTTACCTTAAGCCAGTCGGAACTTATTTTCCCGGGACGGTAAACCCCATAGATGTTTTTAGCTGTAATGCCTTCAATATCTTCTAAGATTGCTGAGCGGTAAAGGTCACATCCATTTCCGGTGACAAAGTTCAGAAATTGAACGTGTAGGGTGTTTGGTGGCAAAACTTTTTTCAGAAATTCTTTCCGGTTCATAAGAGGTGTTCTTAAAAGTGACTGACCTTCTACCTGCAACAGGTCGAAAGCAAGAAACCTTACCGGTTGGTTTTTGTAATCATGATATCTTATAAGTTTTTCTGGGTCGGGCCATCCTGATTCGTCCAGGACTACAATTTCTCCATCGATTACAAAATCAGATGGGAAATTGCTTAATTCACTTACAATCTCAGGGAAATCCTGATTAAGCAATTGGCTTTTATTTGCATAAATATGGGCTTTCCCCTTCGACTTAACAGCGATTGTTCTGAAACCGCCGTAATTTTTTTCGAACAACCAATCTTCATTATCAAATGGTCGTGAAAGTTCAGCCGGCAACATTGGCTTGATATATTCCTGCATAATAGTAGTATTTTCTAACGTTTATGATACCTTTTTATGCTTAATTTCCAAACTGGCTTTGAGTTGTTCCATAAGGTTCTGGGTTGATTTATTTACAACTTTCAGCTTTTGAACAGGCTTTTGAATACCCTCTGATTTCTCCTTAATTATCTTCATTATCTCTTCCTTGTAATTGTCCTTGTATTTGGAAATATCAAACGGTGCTGTAAGCTGATCAATCAAAGTAACAGCCATCTTAAGCTCCTGACTTTTAAGCTCAGCGGTTTCGGGGATTTCCAGATCGTCGGGTTTTCTTATTTCTTCCTGAAAATGAATGCGTTGTAAAATGATTAGTTTTTCAGTTGCCCTAAGTACAGCAAGACCTTCCTTATTCCGCATTACAAAACTACCCACTCCTGCTTTTCCGCTTTGCAATAAGGCTTCCTTCAGAAGGAAATAGGCTTTAATCCCTGTTTTATCAGGTAAAACATAATAAGGAGCCTCGTAATAAATGCTGTCAATTTCTTCTTTGCTGACAAAGTCGTTTATCTCAATTGTTTTGGTCTTTTTAGCGTTGGCTCGTTCAAAATCGGTATCATCCAATACTACATAATCACCTTCAAGGTTATACCCTTTAACTATATTTTCCCAAGGCACTTCTTCGCCCGTATTTTCGTTCACCCGCTTATATTTTATTTTTCCATGATCATTTTTATCGAGCATATCCAGGTCTAATCCCGTTGGCTCTATCGCACTGAACAACTTTACAGGTATATTCACTAATCCAAATCCAACTGAACCGGTCCAAACTGGTCTCATATCGCAATATCATTAGGGAAACGACATAGTATAAATTATATGCCAACCTTTAAAAGCTCAATTCTGCGTGATTAAAGGAACATAGCTTAGTTTTTTTTCCACAAGGTGAGGAATTTGTTGGACAGAGCAAAGAAGACTTTCACCCCACAACCCGTTAAAATCTCAGCACATACTTCATTTTAAGGTTCAGGGTTCCTTCGGTTATGGTAAAACGTTCCAGAGGATCGGCTGAAATGGAGTTCCATACAAGCATAATTTCGTGCTCTGGCTTGAGAATCCACTGAAATCGGGATTGCCAGCCCAATGTTTTCGAAAAATTATCGTATTGCAGGAAATTATAGAGTGTAATGCCCGGTGAAAACAGAATGTTGATGTTTGAACGGTAAACTTCGGCAGAAAATGAGCCACTTTCGATATCGATCTTATTTTGTTGGAACTCCATTCCTACAAACAGCGGAACAAATATTTTATATCCGAAGGCTAGATTGAAATCCTGACGGTTACCGTCGTAGAAAGTTCCCTTACTGAATTTTACTGTCGACCAGAAATTTCTTCGCATGGCCGATTCCAGTGAAATACTTGTTTTGGTGAAATGATAGGCACCAGCAGGAATAATATAAGTTGAGTATATTTTAAAAGGAGCCTCCAGGTATTCGTATTGGTTTGAAGAGTTGAACCGAATTATTTCGCCCGATTTAAAACGAATCTGCAAAGGTGTAAAATCAATTTGGCGTGTAAGCATCCTGTTATCAAGGTTGGTAATATAATCAATACCTCCCAGAATCTGCACCTGTAATATTCCCCATTTTTTAGGACGCGGACCTATTCCGGCATTTAAATAACTTTCGCGTATTCCTTTGCGGGGCACAAAACCCGCACCCGCATGAAAGGCTTCACCAATTTCGTGGAACCCGCCTAAAAAATTAAAGAAATCGTTAGGGTAATAAACAGAGCCTCCAATCGCATGGTTTTTTCCTGCTGTTTTTTCGGTGTGCGATTTCAGTGCAAATAATGTTAAATCAAGATTTTTATTTTTTCTGAATTTGGAAGTTGCCAGGTGAATATCGGCACCAAAAACAGCATTTTCTACACCGCTGGTTGCGTTTCCAAGTGTACCGATGATTCCCATGGATGATTGTTTTCCTATATTTCGCGAGACGCGGGCTACTGAGAAGTTTCCCAGGGTCGAATCCCGGTCATCGGTAACATGCTGCAGTCCAAGGTTCCATTTTCCCGCCTGCCCTGTCATGCGGGCTCCCCAAAGGATAGGAACCGGATTACCTTTAGCATCCAAACCAATACGCCGCGAAAAGAAAGGGATAATCCGCTGTGAATAAGGACTTTCGGTATTTGCGTCGGAGCCAAATGAAAAATAATTTGACCCGTCAAGAAAAAAATCGCGTTTTTCAGGAAAAAACAAACTGAAACGTGTGAGGTTAATCTGTCGGGTATCTACTTCAGTTTGAGCAAAGTCGGTGTTGATGGTAACTGATGCTTTAAGCTGAGGTGTAAGCCGGTAAAAAATATCCAGTCCACCATCAGCTTTTACCTTGTTTTTTCTGCCATCGTTACCTTGAGTGGTTTTAACTCCTAACAGTCCATAAGGACTTACATCCAGTCCAATTCCCTGAGAAATATCTTCCAGACCCTCCATTATACCTGCGTCCGAAATTTGAAATTTATAAGAGTTAAGATTGGCTTCGGGCCAGTACGACGATTCCAAAGATCGGCGTATATGGCGTATTAACTTCAGTCCCCAGGTGGTTTCGCCTTTTTTAAACGAAAGGGTTTTAAAAGGAATAGAGAGTTCAGCATCCCAGCCGTTCTCATGAATACGAGCTTTGCCATCCCATAAACCATCCCAGTCCTTGTTCATGTTGGCTCCGTTCTGACTTATCAAAGCATCGCCAATAGAACCCCGGGGACCAATCTGAAACCAATAGCCGTTACGTTTATCAAGAAAAGTATCAAATATCACCTGAACCCTGTCGTCCTCGCCAAGACTCACATCGCGAGCCATTTCCTTGGCGGTAATACCTCCGGGAGCACTGTAACAATGTATTCCTACATAAATATTATTCTGATCGTAACAAATAAATACTTCTGTTTTCTCCGAAATTGCTGCTCCCGGGTTGGGCTCGCGTTGGTAGAACTCAGTAATAGTAGCAGCCTGTTTCCAGAGATCTTCATTTACCCATCCATCAATCTGGGGAGCAACACTGGTTTTAACTATTTTAATTGCTTTTTGTGCCGGTAGGTTCGTCGAAACGCATAGCAGCACTAGCAAAAACAGGTTAAGTTGTTTCATTATAAATTTATCAGACTTTAAAAGTAACAAAAGTCTTCATAAAAAGATGAATTAAGGAAGGCGATCAGGAGAATGAGAAGAATGGGATACAATGAAAGTCTTTCATTCAATCACTTTTTTTATCCAGGTCCTCAATATCATCCAAAAAGTAACAGGCCATATGTTGCTTCATACCAATTCCGGGATAATACTCTATTGCTGCAGGAGCTGCAAGCAGGATGAGCTTTGCCTGTAAACAGGCCTTTTTGGTGTACCTTATCAACTCTTTCCCAATTCCCAGCATCTGATATTCTTTTGAAACAGCCAGATCGGACAGATAGGTGGCATAACCGTAGTCGGTGATTGACCTTGCAACACCGATAATTTTTTTGTCAATCCTGGCGGTTATAATCAGGTTAGAGTTTTTAAGCATGGTGATAATTCGGGGCATATCATCCACCGGTCGGCGCTCAGCAAGTCCCGATTCATTAAGAATCTGCACAAACTCTTCCGGATTTAGGGTATTTTCAATGGTATAGGTTATTTTCATCTGTTAATTTTTCTTTTAAAGTCAATTGTATCATCAATGGCAGTAATTATAACATTCATTGATGATTCATAAACCGAAGTTTATGAAAATAACAAGCAGAAACGATTAAGGTTAATTGGTGTTCTTGTCCTTTTTGTTGGCTCTAAAATCCTTTTTAAAGAAGAAATAACTTAAAGAAACGCTGTAAAGTTGGTTTTGAGACTTGTCGACATTCGAAACATTGTTGGCAAAGAAAATATTCTGTAAACCATAGTGAAAACGAACCTCTAGCTGAAAATCTCCAATTCCGGTTTCCTGAATCATACCAATTCCGCCTACCAGTCCAAGTTCAAACTTACGGTCTATTGGCCGCTGATAATAGGAGAGAGTGTCTCCTGCCTGGAGCAGTTTAAAGGTTTCCTTATCCGACAAAAAATAGGATAAATTTGGCCCGGCATTGATAATAACCTTTGTACTGTTTTTCCCGATAGTAAAGTGAGAAAGTATGGGTACTTCGAAGTAATTCAGTTTTCTTTTGTACGACATGGTGGTGTCGAATTTTTCGGTCCAGCCACGCTCCGAGTAATTGAATTCAGCCTGAATGCCGGCATGAGTTTCCGACATGTATTTGATAACCAACCCACCATTATATCCCAAATTAATATCCTGACTAACAGGAGGCTCAAAAATAATCTTGGAAAAATTTATGCCATGGCGCGTTCCGATGCTTAATTTGGATTGGTTGCTTCCCTGCGCGGATAAATTTCCTAAAGTCGTAATAAATAGAAAAAATGCCAAAAATATCCTGTAAGTTGTTTTCATGAACAATTTTAGAATGAGCATTCAAAGAAAGAAAACATTTTTATAAATGAGAAATTAAGATAACAAAATTACAGGAAGAGGAAGACGATTATGCCAGGGATAGTGTTCTAAATTGAAAGCCCGGAACGGTAATGACGAACCGGGCTGTGGAATGTTCAATATTTTCCATTGCAGAAAGGCTGGGTATTATTCAATTCATCGACTCCAATACTTAAATGCTAAGTAGTTTCGTTACCACCCGATTTTTTGCGCATGGCAAGAATATCTTTGTCAAAAAGATAAAGATTGCCATCGCCCAAAAGTTTAAGCTTATCTTTTATTGCTCGTACCGAAGCCTCTTCCTCGATTTGTTCGGTTACAAACCACTGCACCCAGTTTTGAGTTGTAAAATCTTTTTCTGCAATACATACTGCAACAATTTCGTTAATCGAAGCCGTAATATATTCCTCATGTTTCAATACTTCATCGAAAAGATGACGAACAGAATCGAAATTGGTTGGTGGTTGCTGAATGGCCGGTACAATTGCTTTACCACCCCTTTCGTTTACATAATGAATAAACTTCAGCATGTGCACCTTTTCTTCCTCGGCTTGTTGGTAAAGCCATTCCGAAGTACCTTGTATTCCTTCTGCTTCGGCCCACGAAGCCATAGCCAAATACAAAAAAGACGAATATGCCTCTTTCTGTATTTGCTTCACCAGAATTTCTTCTACATTTTTAGTTAACATAGTTTTGTATTGTTGTGGTTAATAATTTAAGTCCATAGTCGATAGACTTTTAGTCCATAGCCAAAATGTATTTAGCCATGGACTATGGACTATCGACTATCGACTAGCTCTACATATTCTTAACAATCTCATCACCAAACTCTGAGCATTTTAGCTTTGTGGCTCCCTGCATCAGGCGTTCGAAATCGTAAGTTACGCGTTTGTTTTTTATGGCACCCTGAAGTCCTTTTACAATCAGGTCGCCAGCTTCCTTCCAGCCCATGTGCTCCAGCATCATTACTCCCGAAAGAATTACAGATCCGGGGTTTACCATATCCTTACCGGCATATTTTGGAGCGGTGCCGTGTGTTGCTTCAAAAACGGCATGTCCCGTTTCGTAATTGATGTTAGCTCCAGGGGCTATGCCAATACCACCAACTATTGCAGCAAGGGCATCGGAGATGTAGTCGCCGTTCAGGTTGAGGGTTGCTATAACCGAGTATTCGGCTGGACGGGTCAATATCTGTTGAAGGAAGGCATCGGCAATAGCATCTTTGATAACGATGTCCTTACCGGTGCGAGGGTTCTTCAAAGTACACCATGGACCACCATCAATTTCAGTGGCATTAAATTCTTTTTTAGCCAATGCATAACCCCAGTCGCGGAAACCACCTTCGGTAAATTTCATGATGTTACCCTTATGAACGAGTGTCAGGGAGGGAAGGTCGTGTTCAATGGTGTATTCAATGGCAGCTCTTACGAGGCGATCGGTTCCTGCTTTGGAAACGGGTTTGATGCCGATGGAGGACGATTCGGGGAAACGGATTTTCTTCACTTTCATTTCGTTGATGAGGAAGTCGATTACTTTCTTTACCTCATCGGTTCCCGACATCCACTCAATTCCTGCATAGATATCTTCGGAGTTCTCGCGGAAAATAACCATGTTGGTTGTTGTCGGATCTTTTACAGGTGTGGGAACACCTTCGTAATAACGAACAGGACGCAGACAAACGTACAGATCGAGCTCCTGACGGAGAGCAACGTTTAACGAGCGGATACCGCCACCTACCGGAGTGGTAAGAGGTCCTTTTATGGCAACCAGATATTCGCGGATAATGTCGAGAGTTTCGGTTGGAAGCCATTCATTTTTAAGCTTATAGGCTTTTTCTCCGGCATAAACTTCCTTCCATACAATTTTCTTTTTACCCTGGTATGCCTTTTCTACAGCCGCATCTAGAACTTTTACCGATGCAGCCCAGATATCAGGTCCTGTACCATCGCCTTCAATAAAAGGCACAACAGGAAAATCGGGTACATTCAGAATACCATTCGTACATGTAATTTTCTGTCCTTCCATTTGTTACTTATATTAATTAACTATTCAAAATCGAGGTTGAATTGTTGTTTCAACTTCAACAGTTCCGGATATTGTTTCGCCAAGTGATCAAATTTATCCTCGGCTGTGTAAAGTCTGTTACTTTCTACTTTATCTGTAATAATGGTAACAATGTCGAGGCTAAAGTTGTTTAAGTTTTTTCTGAGATAAGTTAATAATTTTATTCGAATGTTGCGTATTAAATCTTCCTGTAACGGGTTGCTTACAGGAAATTCAATTATACCGTTTTCTTTGAGTATAGGTTGATATGCAACCAGTGTGCTATAAATCCGGGGTTCGCTGTCTTTCAGATTTTCAGCATAACTTTTCCAGGAATTTTCGAGCTGCTGTTGATTTACCGGCTGATTGTCTGCTGGTAAATTCTGTTGCTGCACAGGGTCCTCATTAACCTGTTTCTCCTTTATTTCGGGTTTTGTATACGACCCTTTCATGGCATCTTTCAACGATGGGGTGGAAGGTCGGGGCTGAGTAGGTGGAGTTACTGCTTTAGCTTCGTTTTGAGGGGTAACTGTGTTATTATCAGCCTTAACAGCGGGGTTTGCCTTGGCCGATGTTACTTCAGGTTCAGAGTTTTTTTTTTCGGGGTCGATATTGCTGAGTTGGATGAGGGCAAGTTCGACGTGCAGACGCTGGTTTTTGCTGATTTTGTATTGGACATCGCATTGATTGCAGATGGTCAGTGCTTCGAATATGAAGTCGGGGACACATCGTGCTGCCTGAACTTTGTATTGCTCCCTGATGCTGGCCGAGACCTCCAGCAGTTGAAGGGTTATCGCATCCTTGCATACCAGCAGATCGCGAAAGTGTGAGCTTAATCCACTGATAAAGTTATGCCCGTCGAACCCTTTATCCAGAATTTCATCGAAAAGCAGCAAAGCTTTACCAACATTATGCTCCAGAAAAGCATCCACAAGCTTAAAATAGAATTCATAATCGAGCACGTTGAGGCTCTCAATCACACCCTTGTAGGTGAGGTTGTTACCTACGAAGCTCACCATCTGGTCGTAAATAGACAGAGCGTCGCGCATACCACCATCGGCTTTCTGGGCAATAACACTGAGCGCTTCCACTTCGTAATTTACTGATTCGTTTTTCGAAATATGTTCGAGGTATTGAACGGTATCTTCTATACGGATGCGGTGAAAATCAAATATCTGACAGCGTGATAAAATCGTTGGGATAATCTTGTGTTTTTCGGTCGTGGCCAGAATAAAGATAGCATGAGCAGGCGGCTCTTCCAGTGTTTTTAGAAAAGCATTGAAAGCCTGGGACGACAACATATGAACCTCGTCGATGATATAGATGCTGTATTTGCCAATTTGTGGCGGGATGCGCACCTGATCAATAAGGGTGCGGATATCTTCAACCGAGTTATTCGAAGCGGCATCGAGCTCATGGATGTTGTAGGAGCGCGATTCGCTGAAGGCTTTACACGATTCACATTCGTTACAAGCTTCAGTATCGGGAGTACGGTTTAAACAGTTGAGCGTTTTGGCAAAAATACGCGCACAGGTTGTTTTACCAACACCCCTGGGACCACAAAACAAGTATGCATGTGCAATATGATTTGTTTTAATGGCATTTTTAAGCGTATTGGTAACAGCATGCTGACCAACCACCGAAATAAACGTGGCAGGCCTGTATTTACGCGCTGAAACTATAAAATCACTCATCTTTGATTCTCCTTGTTGCAAAGATATGTATTTATAGTTTCCGCAAAAGGGCTGTTGATAAATTTAGTAGGTTAGTCGATAGCTGTTAGTCCATAGTCGATTGCCAACAGCCGGATTCTAATTTTCATTTTTCGGTCACCCTCTCCATATGGAGAGGGCCGGGGTGAGGCTTATCCCCGCCACTCTCTTTCCCGCTTCAAATCCTTCAAAACATCGAGGGTAATGTTAATATTATCCACCACCTGGAAATCAAACATACCGACGCAAATAAAGTCTGCGCCATTTTCGAAAGCCCAGCGGAAACCATCTTTAGGTTCGATAGCTCCTGCGGCCAGCACTTTGAAGCCCATCACCGGAACTTTTGCTTTACTTACAAAATCGACTGTTTTCTCTGGAAACAAGCAGAAACAGTTATCGTGAAATTTGTTATGATCCAAATGTTTTTGGCCGTCTACTTCAAAGGGAACACGGAACTCGCGTGGATGTGCCGACCAATACTTGTCGTGGTGCATCGTTTTCATATAATAATCGGGAATAATGCCTTGTTCCTCACAGGCAACAAGCGACTCGATAGAATGAGAGGCCAGTCCGGCTGTGTATCCTTGTTTGCGTATGTGATCCATCATTTTCTGTATCACCTCCATTTTTTGATCTCTAACGAGCCAGTCGCACCAGTTTCCCTGAATCTGAACAATGTCCACTCCAAAGTCAATGGCTTTATCTATATTAACAAAGTAGTCGTTTTTATCCATTTCGGGTCCCACCTGCGATATGACATTAATTTTACTGCCGAACAGTTTTTTATATTTTGCAATCAACGGGTTGGACGGGAAGCCGATGTTAATTGTATTGATTCCGGCCTGTTCAGCCAACATCAGGGTTTCGTATACCTTTTTTTCCGTATTGTAGGCTTTGAATAGCGAAGGAACATAAAGCAGATCCCTGGAATGAGCCCAGCCTCCAATAAGATTACCTCCTAAAACCAGACGGCTAATTTCGTGTTTACCAATTATGCCTTTCGGCAATTCACCTTTCAGTTCCGATAGCGATAATTGCTTTACCTGGATGGTGGCACCCGAAGTAACATCTACTCCATTGCTTTTTTCGTTCCTGAAAGCTCCCCAACCCATCAGACCAAGTATTGGTAGAGAAGCCAGATTCTTCAAAGCCTCTCTTCTTGAAGAAGTTGTATCAGGTTTAGGTTCGTTCATTTTTTGTACCCGGAAATAATCGACCAGGTTGTCAATTCCATACCCTTTTTCGTTGAAAAGAGCAATAAAAATAAGCGCCGCGGCTTCAATAAGAAGTTTATCGACTATAAAAAGATGTCCTTCGGTGGCCCCAAACAAATTGGTCCCGAATGGCGGATAGGCAAAATAATAAAGTGTCAATAGCAAAGCGCCGGCGAGAGAGGCGTATCGAATGGCAAAACCAATAGACAATGCAAGGCCAATGAGCAGCAGACCGTACATGTTCATCAGGTCGCTTACTTTCAGGAGTGCTGGTGAGTTTGCAATGCCATGATAGAAACCCGACATAAACCCCGTGGTATTCAATAGATAACCAGAGGCGGTCCAATCTGGCGTGAATATCTTTGAAAGGCCTTCGTAAAGAAAGTGCCATCCGATAGCAATTCTAAGGATGGTAATGAGTAAACGACGGTAGTTGTGTTTGATAGTCATATAAACTTGCATTTAGATTTGAAGTGAAATTAATTATTTAGGTAATCGGTTGGCAAAAAGCTGCTGGTCATTTGCTGGCCAAAGTCTGGCCAAAGTGTTTTTTATTCACAAACAAAGATTTTTTATTTTTTAATTACTTTAGTGCAGGCAACTAAATTAACTGATGCACGAGAATTCATATCTGGAGGAATGTATACGAATGCTGGAAAGGAAGTTGAACCAGGGACCTTATAGTCAATGGACAGCATCCGATTTCTCCGTGCTTAGCCAGCAAATTTTTGATGCCACAGGTAAAACAGTGAGCGATTCCACTTTAAAAAGAATTTTTGGGAAGAAAGATGCTGGCGAAAATTACACACCACAATTATATACCCGGAATGCCTTAGTCGAATATTTGGGATTTAGAGATTGGCAACAATTTAAAAATGAGTTGAAGGCAGAGGGACCTTCCACACACCAAATAGAAAAGAAATATCCTTTAGGATTAACTGGTATTTTGATTCTTTGTACCGTTGCTATGGTGGTTATAATTTACTTCACTGGTGTAATCGGGGGAGGAGAAAAGGTATGGTTGAAAGCGGAACGAACATCACAAACGGTACCCATTACAACGGTTTTTCACTACGATGTTTCTGAAGTAAAAGACAGTGTTTTTATCGATTTTGGAAACAATACCACTGTGCCACTTCCAAAGGATAAGCATACAATTACCGAGTATTATAAAGCTGCCGGAATATTTTATCCCCGTATCCTTACAAGAAAAAAGGTGTTGGATTCGGTTCGAATTGTGAATTTTTCCGCTGGCTGGCAGGGCGGCTATTCTCCAAACGATGATTATCGCATGTTTATTCCATTTGAAGATTCAGCAGTTTTCAGGCAGAACGATCGTCTTTACATTGCTCCCTTTGATTTAAAAATTCCTGATCCGCTTTACAATAAAGGAATTTATGCCGAGTACCGGTTGATGCGCGATTTTAATGTTTCGTTGGACAACCTGGAATTTTCTGCCACCGTTAAAAACTCTCCGCAGGAGGGTGGAAAGCTATGTTACGATGTTGAGATCTGGCTTATAGGATCGGACGATAACTGTAAGGTAAGATTTGTGGAACCGGGCTGTTTTCGTTATGGTCAGTTGAAAATAAGTGAAGAAGTTTTTAGTGGTAGATATGACGATCTATCAGCCTTGGCCCGCGACCTTAAAAACTGGACCACTATTTGTATTAAACTGGAAAGTAAACAGGTTACTGTCCAATACAATAGCTCAGATATTTTAAAACAACAATATCAAAATACTCTGGGAAAGCTCCTTGGCTTTTATTTTCGTTTTTATGGAACAGGATCTCTCAGGGAAGTTTCAATCCGAAACTCAAAAGAGAACTCGTTGATATATAAAGGTAATTTCTGAAGCCAGACAATTTTTAACCCGAAATTTTACTATTAATGCATACAATTTAGATAAAAAAGGCTTTTATAAATTGGATATAGATGGATTAATACAAGCATAATCCCATATTTCCGGTTTAAAAATTAACTATTAAGCTGCATGAAACTAGCTGGTTTATTGATTCTGTTTTCTGGTTTTATCTGTTTTCAGAACACATTTTCTCAGACTGATCAGGTTTTTTTTCTGGATTCGTGGAAACAACGAACCCTTACTTTGCCCGATTATAGTGATGTTCCTCAAACTTCTGGTAGAGTAAATGTTTCGGTTAAAATAGATGTGAACGATACGGTAACAAAAGTCTCCAATTACATTTTTGGTGATAACGCAAATGCTTATACTTCCAGTATGTCCGACAATCCCACTCTGATGGGATATATGGTCGACAGGGATATGGGTGTGTTACGTGGCCCCTCCGGGAGTATTTCCGATGTTTATTTCTGGAACCGATATGATACCGATCCTCCAACTGATGTTCCCAAAAGACTTGCCGGGGAAACTTCCGATTTTAGTCCCTGGTACGGGAAACGTCAATCATGGGCTAACTGGAGCATGGATGTCGATTCGTTTTACCGGATTTTATCGCAGGTGAAAGCAACGGGAATGATAACCGTTAATTATGGGTATGCCCGGTATGGTACAAGCGACAATCCTGTTGCAAAAGCGGCACACCTTGCTGCCGATTGGGTACGATATGATAAAGGTCGTTCCAGGTTCTGGGAAATAGGCAATGAGGTTTTCGGAAGCTGGGAGGCAGGATACAGAATTGATAAGGCGCTGAATAAAGATAATCAGCCTGAATATATCAACGGAACCATTTACGGGAAGCATTGCCTGGTTTTTATCGATTCCATGAAAAAAGCCGCTGCCGAAATTGGTGCTGACATCAAAATAGGGGTAGTGCTGGTTGAAGAAAACAACACATCGGCACCCAACTGGAATGATGATGTCTTCAACCAGGTTGCCGATAAAACTGATTTTTATGTAATTCACAGTTATTTCACGCCTTATAATCAAAATTCTACTGCTGCCGTTATCCTAAACTCCTATTCAAAAACAGGTAATTACCGTGATTATATCTGGAATGCGCTTGCTGCAAAAGGTAAGCTCAAACGTCCCATTGCACTTACTGAATATAATATTTTTGCAGTAGGTTCCATGCAGGCGGTTTCACATATTAACGCGTTACATGCCCCTCTTGTTATGGGAGAAGGTATCCGTACAGGATTAGGTGCGGCATTGCGATGGGATTTGGCAAACGGGTGGGATAATGGTAACGACCATGGAATGTTTTCCTACGGAAATGAACCCAATGTCGAAAATTTTTCGCCGCGTCCCGCTTTTTACAGCATGTATATGTTTCGTAAGTATTTTGGCGATGTAATGGTTAAAAGCACTGTGTTGGGGAGCAGCGATATTGTCGTTTTTGCCTCGCGGTTTTCTTCCGGACAGGCGAGTGCCATGATAATTAATAAAGGTAATGCGTCACAAACAGCACGTATAAATGTTGCAAATTTCAAATTTGGCCAGAAATATTATACTTACACACTCACAGGCGGCACCGATAATGGAAGTTTCTCCAGAAAAATATATATTAATTCTGTAGGTCCGGCAGGTGTGGCTGGCGGACCATTAAACTATAAAACCATCAAGGCTAATGCTTCAATAATCGACAATGAAATAAAAGTCGAAATACCAGCGTACTCCATGGTTGTATTTTTAGCTGATAAAGGAGAAAAGAGTCTGGTTATTGATGAAACTTATTCGGGATTAGGAATTGAGTCCGATTTGAAATCAAAATCCGGAGTTTCGTTTTATCCGGTTCCCGCTCGTGAAAAAGTAAGTATTGCAACCAATGGGCAAATTTTCAATAAATTGGAAATTATTGATTTATATGGGAAGACAATTCAGACTTGTCGCGATGAAATTACGGATGATTATTCAATTGATTTAAACATTCCCGGTGGGCTCTACCTTGTAAAGCTTTCCGGGGAAAATGAAGAAGTTACAGGGAAAATTTTGAAAGAATAATGATGTCACGATATATTATAATTATAGCCTTTACCTGGGTCTGGAATCTGAACATAACTGCCCAGGTTAATTTTAACCGCGGTGTTAACCTTACCAACTGGTTTCAGGAAGCAAGTGCTCGTCAGATTCAGTTTACAAAATATACCAGGGACGATTTTGTCCAGATCAAAAGTCTGGGATGCGACGTAATACGTCTGCCTATCAATCTTCATGCAATGACAAACGGATCGCCCGACTATACGCTGGATCCGCTCTTTCTGGAGTTTCTCGACAAAGCTGTGACCTGGGCTGAAGAATTGCAGATCAATCTTATCCTGGATAATCATACCTTTAGTCCCGATGTGAATACCGATCTTAACATAGGTACTATTCTCAATAAAGTCTGGAAACAGATGGCCCAGCATTATAAGGACCGGTCGGAATATATTCTTTACGAAATACTGAATGAGCCGCATGGCATAACTACTGCGCAGTGGGGTGCAATTCAGAAGGGGGCCATCGATGCAATCCGCTCGGTCGACACCAAGCATACAATAATAGTAGGAGCCTCCGGGTTCAATACTTACAGCGAACTAAAGGATTTGCCTGTTTATAGCGATTCCAAACTTATTTACACCTTTCACTTTTACGATCCTTTTATTTTTACTCACCAGGGTGCATCCTGGGGATCTCCTTCAATGGTTCCTCTGGCAGGTGTGCCATTTCCTTATAATTCCGCTTCTATGCCTGCATGCCCCGCATCTCTTAAAGGAACCTGGGTAGAAAGTAACCTGAACAGTTATTCCTCTAACGGAACTGATGCCAAGGTTAAATCTCTGATTGACATAGCTGTGAATTTCAAAACCTCTCGCAATGTAAAAGTATTCTGCGGAGAGTTTGGCGTGTACATACCAAATAGTCCAAATGCCGACAGGGTTTACTGGTACGAGGTTGTGAGGAAATATCTTGAAGAAAAAGGGATACCATGGACTATATGGGATTATAATGGTGGATTCGGATTGTTTAAAAAGGATTCGAACGAACAGTTCGATTACGATTTAAATACGGAGATTCTTCAATCGCTTGGTTTTACTGTGCCCCCGCAGAAAACTTTTATTCTAAGGCCCGACAGTGTTGGATTTCCGATGTATACCGATTTAATCGAAAATAAAATCACGGGATCGGGCGCCAATAATGCCACTATCGATTTTTATAACGACAATAAACCCAACAATGGCAAGTACTGTTTGTATTGGGGCAATGCACCACAGTACAGTAACATTACTTTCAAATTCAACACCGCAAGAGATTTTTCCAAACTTGTAAGCGAGGGCTATGCACTGGATTTTATAGTTCGTGGCATGCCATCAACAGCCAAATTCGACATTCGTTTTATAGATACTAAAACTTCAGATCCGGCCGATCACCCATGGCGAATGCGGATTTCCGTGGATAATACCCGGGCAGCGTGGGATAAATACTGGCATCATGTGCATGTTCCATTATCTGCATTTACCGAACAGGGATCATGGGATAATAATAGCTGGTATAACCCCGAAGGCAAGTTCGACTGGAAAGCAATTGACCGGATGGAAATTGTCGCTGAGCAGGAGTCTCTTACGGGAAAGAACTTCTGGTTCGATAATATTCATATCACAAATAAGGATACGGCCATTGTGCGAGAAAACAGCATCATCAGCAAAAGAGAAAGCTTAACCGAAGAAAATAAAGTTCTGATTTATCCTAATCCAATGAGTAACTATCTCCATTTGTCGTATAAGCTGGGTGAATCTGAATATACAAAAATTGAAATTTTTAATATGACTGGTAAAAAGGTATTTGAAAATGCCGGAATGCAACCTGCCGGAGATTATAATCAACTGTGGAATGGGAGAGATATGGCAGGAAACGTCTTGCCTTCTGGTCTATACCTTCTTAATATCTCTTTTGGTAAAACTGGCTATACCTTTAAAATATTCGTAAATCCAATCTAATTGCATGAAAACTCTGGTTCTTATCCTTTGTGGAACTTTGCTGTTAGGCATAAATCTGAATTCGCAAACTGTGAATGTAACAGTTGATGTAAATGCCGGTAAGCATAAAATTTCACCTTATATTTACGGAAGGAATAACTCCCTGAGTTCCGATCCTTCTAAACCCTTAACAGAAGTTCAATGGCAGTTTTTGCGCGATGCCGGTGTGAGAATTGTAAGAGAGAATGGTGGAAATAATTCAACCAAATATAACTGGCGTAAGAAAATATCCAGTCACCCCGACTGGTACAACAATGTTTACGCATCCGACTGGGATTTTAAAGTAATCTCCATGCAGCAGAAGATGCCCGAATTGGCTGCCATTTTTGCTTTTCAGCTTATTGGCAAAGCAGCCTCCAATACCTCTAACAATTTTAACGATTGGGGATATAATCAATCCAAATGGTGGAGCGGAATAAATCAGAACCTTGCCGGTGGCGGACAGATAAACACCGCGGGCGGGGATAAGGCTCTGGTAAATGGCAATCCCGATTTGTATACCATGAACTGGAATGCCGATTCTACAACAGGAATACTGAATCATTGGATTAATAACCTGAATATTGATAAAAGCAGAATCCTTTACTGGAACATGGACAATGAACCCGAAATTTGGAGCGGTACCCACGACGATGTTATGCCAACACAGTTACCGGCAGAAGATTTTATCCAGCGGTATGTTGTAACTGCTAAAAAAGCCAGGGAATTATTTCCCGAAATAAAGCTAATGGGTCCTGTTCCCGCGAACGAATGGCAGTGGTATGTTTACGATGGTAAGAAAATCAATCATCAGGGTGTAAGTTATGTTTGGCTCGAGTATTTTATTAAACGTGTTGCCGAAGAGCAAAAGAGCTCAGGAGTGCGGTTGCTCGATGTGCTCGATATTCACTTTTATCCCGGAGAAACCAAAGCTGAAGATATTGTTCAGTTACACAGGGTCTACTTCGACAGGAACTACAATTACCCCGGTGCAAATGGCGTTAAAAAAAGTGGCACCAGCGAATGGGATAATACCATCACCAAGGAATATATTTTTGAACGCTGTAAGGACTGGTTAAATCTGTATTTTGGCGAAAATCACGGTATTACCTTTGGCGTTACCGAAACCGGTATCAAAGTTGTGAATCCAAGTGTAACATCTGTTTGGTATGCTTCTACATTAGGGGAATTTGCAAAGCAGAGAGTTGAAATATTTTCGCCCTGGAGTTGGGAAACAGGGATGTGGGAAACCCTTCATCTTTTCAGTCGTTATGGTAAGGAAAATTATGTGAATGGAGTTTCATCAAACGAAACGCTGGTTTCAGCGTATCCATCGTTAAGCAATACCAACGATTCACTTACTATATTCCTGGTAAACAGGTCAGTCGACAAATCTCAAACGGTTACAGTTCAGCTTTCAAATTATTTTATAGGAAATGGTACCTATAATGCGCTTACCTTGGAAAATCTTCCCGCCGATGAAACATTCAAGTCTCACACAAACAATGCGTTGGCAAAAAGGATAGAAAGTGCTTCGAATAATTCCACCACGGTTGTTTTACCTAAAATGTCGGTAACTGCTCTTTTGCTGAAGGGAAGTACAAATTCTGCCAGAGAAAAGATTAACGAATCGGTTAATATTTCGCTTTTCCCCAATCCTGCTGAAACTAAAGCAACTCTGAACTTTTCGCTTAAAAACGAAGAAACAGTGTTCGTTCAGTTATGCAATCTGCAGGGGAAACTGATACAAAACATTCTCAACAAAAAATTTAATTCCGGTAACCATAGTCTTGAAATTTTGACAAATGATCTCGATCCGGGAATTTATTTGGTTAAGGTTGAAATTGGTAGCAAAATAATTCAGAAGAAACTGGTGGTACAATAGCTAAATTTAGCTATTATATAGTGTTTACCTGAATTTGATGTTAGAATTTACGTAACAAGCATAAAATTAAGGAAATAAGGTTAAAGAAGTATACTGATCGAGTGTACCAAGGTCGAAATACAAGTAAAAATAAGGTTTTAAAAAGAAACCTTATTTCGATCTATTAACCTTCATAGAAATAGTAACGAATTTAACCTTATTATCTGATATTTAACAAATGACATTTCATCGATGGGACTTTACTTTACAAGAATGCTGGCATTGCGGATAACGGCAATACTTCCTTTTTCTGCGTCAATTAAAGGTTGGATATCTTTTTCATCAATTTTCCGAACACCAAGTGTTTTGCAGGTTGTTTCGTCCAGCGATGTGAGCATATGAATTTTAATGCGTCTGGCTTTGGTCATCATGGATAGGGCAGTTCCGCCATTTCCTTCGTAATTTTCGGCCAACATGTTAAAGGCCGCATCGAAACTTCCTGCTTCCAGGTATTTCATAAAATAATTGGAGCCGATTTTATCAATACATTCACTCAAAATGATGAGTTTACCTCCATCTTTTACAAAGGCCGCAGCATGGTGAACCGATTTATGGGCTTGTATAAAATTGATATCTTTTGGATATCCACCACTTGAAGCTACAACCAGATCGTATTGCTCAGCGGAATTATGCCTGTAATAACTGTCGTGAATTCTGCAGACTTCTTCAAATTCGGCATAAGTCTTCCCGGCGATCAACTGGCAAACTTTTCCCGATGCATTCATTATTCCGTGAATAGAGATCTTTTCGGGAATAAAATCGTCTATTTCCTTTAAATCTTCAGCCAGTGGATTTCCGTTGAGCTGTCCTGGCTGACAACCTGTAGCAAGAGCCCGTGAGCTTAGGTCCAGGAACAAGCCATGATTGTGGTAAATGGCTTTGCGCTGTGCTAATCCTGGGAATAATAGCTTCCGGCCACCGCCATATCCCGCAAAATAGTGATGCGAAATAGCTCCGAAAGTAATCAGGAGTGTACTCTTGAGAATATCTTTCCGGATGGTTACGGGGGTTCCTCGTTTTGTGGTACCACAAATTTCGAAAACGCTGTCGTCCGTGCAATCGTGGTGCACAAAAAGATATTCCTTGTAAATGGGGCCGTAGGTTTTAAGGCTTTCTCCTTCAGTTTGAGGAGGATGAGTTCCGTAAGCAATATAGATATGAATATTTTCTTTTGCAGCGCCTTTGCTTAAAAGAAGACCGGTAAGCCAGGGTAAGTATTCGGGGTAGCCGCAAAGCCGCGTTTTGTCGGAAACCACAATGGCTACATTTTCAAATTTTTTACGGTCATCAGGCAGGAGTTTATTCAAATCGTTTGTAAAAGACTCTTTGGTAATGTTAAACTCAGGCTGTGTAAAATCGGGGATGACAGCTTTGGATGGTATTTGTATATTAATTTCTTTGGAACCGTATTTTAAGCTAAAAGTCATAATCTTAAATTTTGCGTAAAATTAAGGAGTAAAATGTAATTACCGTCTTTGTTTTTGATAAAATGGCTTATTGTTAATAACAACCGTCAACACAAAAGAGCAATTATTTTATTATTTTAACGCACTCTGTGAAATAACCGTATTGTTTTGTATTTTTCGGTATCAAATTATAAACCTTAACCGCTTAATCATGAAAAGAAAAGAGTTTTTAGCTTCCGCCGGTTTATTAGGAGTAATGCCTTTTGTATCCGGATTTTCCAGCGAACAACCTGGTAAAAAGAATACCAACCAATTTGTGGAGTTAATCAAATATCAGTTGCATCCAGGTACCAGGAAGTCAATGGTTGCCGATTTCTATAAGAATGTAGCCATACCGGCACTAAACAGAATTGGAATATCAAAAGTCGGCGTATTTAGTCCTGTTTATGGGCCCGATAACTTAACCATTTATGTGATGATTCCCCATGAGTCTATGGAAGCTGTTTTTGTCGATAATGAGAAGCTTTTACTGGATAAAACCTACACAACCGACGGTGAGAAGTTTTTGAATGCTCCAATGAGCGAAACCGCTTTTGTAAGAATGGAAAAATCGGTTTTCCGTTGTTTCAATAACTTGCCGGCAATTGAATTACCCACTGACCTGATGAATGTAAGCAGCCGTATTTATGAGATCAGAATTTACGAAAGTCCCAGTATGGTTTCGGCCAAGAAAAAGGTGCATATGTTTAACGAAGGCGGTGAAATTGATATTTTCAAGAAAACAGGATTGCGTCCGGTATTTTTTGGTGAATGCTTATCAGGACCAGCCATGCCAAACCTCCACTACATGTTAGCATTTAAAGATATGCAGGAAAGAGATGCCAACTGGGATGTTTTCCGCAAGAGTCCGGAGTGGGGTAAATTAAGCAAAGATCCATATTATGCCGATACGGTTTCGTGTATTACCGATATTATTCTTAAGCCGGAAGGTTATTCGCAGATATAATCTTATTTTTAAAGCCTGTGGAGATAATTTCAAAGCAGGTTTTATTTATAATACCCTTTTAGATTAATTAACCAACATGTTTCTTTTACTTCTTCAACGATATTTAGTTCGGAGTTTTCTAACGTTTTCAAGGCAAGCTTAGATGATAAACATCAATGTGTCCGGTGATATATCTCATCACTTATAAAAGTCGTTTATTTTCAGATTTTTACGATATTTAATAGATTCTATGAAGTTTATTATCAAGGCAATTCATTTTTGATAATATAGATAACTAATATGGCATTAAACTCGTAAATGACTTTAGTTATTTTTTGCAATATGTAGGAAGGGTAGGTTTTTTCGAATAATAAGGTTTCTTTAAAACTACTTAAAGTATTCTTTTTAAGTATTATTTAATGTTTTGTAACTTATCTTCTATCTACTGAATAATAGAATAGTATGTACTTTTTTTTTGTTCTCCCAAGGTTGTTTTCAAGTAAGGCATTTCTATTCCTTATTGTTCTTTCTGTGCTTTTTTCTTCCAATTTGGATGCTCAGGTTTCGAATCAGGATTCAGACTATATTTGCGATAATGATAATAATTCCTATACGTTTACAACCTGGACTAACAGGGTTGGTACCTGGGTAGTTTTTAAAGGTTCCGGACAATTTTCAAATCCAGCGAGCCATACAAATTGTACAATTTCAAATATAGGTTTTGGAGAGAACATATTCTATTATTGGGATAACAGCTTTTCAACAACAATTCCAGAGCATATACTCACAATATATAACACAAAAGTAAATGCAGGCGCCGATGCCGCAATATGTTGGCCGACAACCTCGTATCAACTTAATGGTTCCGATGTTTCTGCAGCTTTTGGTGGGGGCAGCAATGGGGAGTGGACGGTTATTTCTGGTACAGGAACTTTTACTAATAAGAATGACCCTAAAACTGTAGTCTCCGGTTTAAGCCTGGGAGCAAACCAGTTCAGGTGGATGGGAAAATCTTTGCCAGGTGGTTGTGGAAATAGTTCAGATATAGTTCAGATTACTGTTACAAACGTTGCTCCAAATGCTTTCGCCGGAAACGACCAAACAATTTGTCCGGGTGGTTCTGCTACCATTACAGCACCTGCAGGAGTAGGTTATACCTATTTATGGAATACAGGTGCTACAACCCAATCAATTACGGTTTCTCCAATCGCGGCTAAAACAACTTATCAGGTCACTGTTACCAATGCCAGTAACTGTTCAGCTACTGATGCGGTTGATATTAATGTCGATAATGTTGATTTTTACAATTTAAGTTCTAATGCTACAACATACTGCGCAGGAGGAACAGGTGTTACCCTTTCGCTTTCCGGATCGAAGACGAATGTAAGTTACCAACTGAAAAAGAACGGTAACAATGAGGGATCTGCAGTGGCGGGAACTGGAGGCGTATTGAACTGGACAAACAAAACCGCCGGAACTTACACTGTTGTTGCTACTAACCTTACCAACTGCAGCGAAGTAATGAATGGTTCGGTGGTTGTGACCGCCGATCCGTTGCCTGTTGCTTACAATCTCACAGCATCTTCAGCTACATATTGCAGCCATACATCAGGAGTTACACTGAATTTAAGTAGCACGGAAAACGGTGCCAATTATCAATATCAGCTTTATAAAAATGGGGCAATATTTGGAGCTATTGTTGAAGGTATCGGGGATCCCATTTCCTGGGATAATATTACTGCTGGAACGTATTCAGTTAAAACCACAAATACATTAACAACCTGCTCGTCCACTATGACTGGCACACCATCCGTAACTTCCATTGTTTCCCCTACTATTTTTAAAGTAGAAGGAGGTGGTGTGTTTTGTGAAACCACAGGGGGTTTAGATGTTACTTTGGACGATTCGGAAGTGGGTGTAAATTACCAGCTTTTGAAAGACGGTTTTGTTGCGGGAGCTCCTAAGGCAGGAAGTGGAGGAGTTTTAACCTGGACCGGAAATCTCGAGGGAACCTATACAGTAACTGCAACAAGTGGAGGTGGTTTCTGTCCAAGAACCATGAACAGCAGTGCTATTGTTGTTAAAGAAACTTTACCAATATTATTCAACCTAACAGCAAATACTACAGGATATTGTACCGGAGATGCAGGAGTAACCATCTCTTTATCAGGATCACAGGTAGGAGTGAACTACCAACTTATTAAAGATGGGGTTCCCTCAGGAGCTCCAGTATCGGGAGATGGGAATCCTTTATCTTGGGTAAATAACCAACAGGGAGTTTATAAGGTTCAGGCAACTAAAACTTCAGTTACCTGTGCTCTGGAAATGAACGGATCAATAACCGTAGTTGAAAATCCTTTACCGGTTCAATTTATAATTCCTGCCAATTTAACTTACTGTTCAAATACTACCGGGGCAACAATAGTGCTAAATTCCTCACAGAATGGACCCAATTACAAATATCAGTTATATAAAAATGGGATAGCCGAAGGTGCTCCAGTTTCAGGTACAGGTGCTCCTTTGCAATGGACTGCTAAAACAACTGGTTCTTACACAGTAATTGCAACAAATACAACCTCCGGGTGCACCCAGAGCATGGCAGGCACAACAACTGTGGCTGTTTTGCAAGCTCCATCGGTTTTTAATATTTCAGCGGACGATTATTATTGCCAGGCAGGAGCAGGAGTTTCCATCGAACTGGCAAATTCAGAAGGCGCTTCCATCAGTTATCAATTGTATAAAGATGGTCTCAGCGACGGAGTCCCCGTTGCTGGAAATTCCGGAGTCCTTACTTGGGCCAACAAAAAGGCGGGGGTATACACAATAAAGGCCACAAATACCGGAAACAGTTGTGCTATCCCTATGAACGGTTCAGAAACTGTAAACGAAGTTGCTTTACCGGCAATATACAATCTTTCGGGTGCTACAGCTTATTGTGCGGGCACATCCGGGGTTACCCTTACTTTATCGGGTTCACAGGTCGGGATAAACTATACCCTGAAAAAAGGGGGAGTGGCTGTTGGTACAATTGTTGGAACTGGTGCTGCAATCAGTTGGCAAAATGTTTTATCGGGAAGTTATACTGTAGATGCAGTTACCTCAAATCCCATTGCTTGCTCAGTTCCCATGAACGGAAGTGTTAATGTCAACCAAGTAGGGTTACCGGCGGTAAATGCAGGTGCTGACGTTGCCATCTGTTACGGAAGCTCAACCCAACTTCAGGCAGCAGGTGCAAATACATATTCATGGTCTCCTGCCGTTAGCCTGAACGATCCTTCGGTAGCAAATCCCATTGCCACGCCCACATCAACAACATTATATACGGTAACAGGTACGGATGCCAATGGTTGTGTCAATACCAGTCAGGTTACGGTTACGGTGAGGGCATTGCCTAATGCGGTGGCCAGTACCCCAACCACCATCTGCAACGGAGATAAGGCCATATTAACGGCTACTGATAACATTATAGGCAACAACGAAACTTACCTTTGGAACACAGGTTCTTCCAACGATACTATTATTGTTAATCCTTCGACCAATACAACATACACGGTTACCATCACCGATGCTTTTGGCTGTAAAAAATCAGCTTCCACTTCGGTTACAGTTAATTTAAAACCAGGTGTGAATGCTGGGTCCGATGTAGAAATATGTGCCGGTAATACTGTTACTTTAAATGGCAATGGCGATGCTAACACCTGGCTGTGGAGCAATGGTGCAACAACCCTTTCCACTTCCGTTACCCCGGCCATTACCACTAGTTATGTTTTGAAAGGAACTTACACAGCTACAGGATGCTATACATTAGATACTGTTAAAGTTACTGTAAACAATTTGCCGGTAACATCTTTCACTCTTAACGGAGCGAATAATACACAATTTTGTTCAAACGGGAATTTGGTAACCCTGGCAGGAACTCCGGTAGGTGGCCTTTTTGCCTCATCAGCAGCAAGCGCAATTTCTGGAAACTTTTTCAATCCTGCTACTGCTGGAGTAGGCACTCATACGATCACCTATACATACACTAATGCTAAGTCGTGCACGGGAATAAACACCCTCAGTGTTGATGTAATAGCCCCACCAGTAGTTTCCATTACTGGCTTAAACGCTGTTTACTGTAGTACCGATGCTCCTTTTAACTTAAGTGGGAATCCGCTGCACGACGGCAATGGCAACTTTGGGACATGGACATTTTCCGAACCTTCCATTGTGGGAGCCTTGGTAGACAATAACGATGGTACATGCACCATTCACCCTTCAACCATTACCGTGGAAGGGAATTATAGTGTATCGTACACCGTAAAAAATTCATCGGGATGTTATAACACATTTACTCAATCCTTTTTTGTAAAACTTGGCCCTTCAGTCGACTTTGTCGGATTGCCCGTACCTGCCGAAGTTTGTAAAAATTCAAATCCCTTGACTTTGTCGGGTAACCAGGGGGCTGCTGGTTCATTTTCGGGACCTGGAATAACCAGCGGTTTAGGAACAGCAACGTTTAACCCCTCTGCTTTAATGCCTGGGGTTTACAATATCACATTCAGTTATACGGATCCGGCAAACTCGTGTGCATCGGGTAAAACTAAATCAATTACTGTTAATGCGGTCCCTATTCAATATTCATTAACAGGAGGTGGCACTTATTGTTCAGGCCTTCCAGGTGTAGCTGTAGGATTGTCCGATTCGGAGGCCGATGTGAACTATGAACTTTTCAGAGATAATTTCACTACTGGTATTGTTGTACCAGGAACAGGAAATGCTATAAGCTTTGGAAACCAAACTTTAGCGGGTTCATACACAGTGAAGGGTAAAAAGAATGGAACTCTCTGTTTGGAAGACATGTTTGGTACAGCTTCTGTTTTTGTTTTAAACAAACCCCTGGATGCACAGGTTATTGCGGGTCCTAATTCTGTTTGTCCCGGCAATACGGAGAATTATTCCATACCTGCCATTACAAATGCTGATACCTATGTTTGGCAATTTCCCGCAAATGCAACCATCACTTCCGGTTTCGGAACTAATAGTATAAGCGTGACTTTTGCCGCAAATGCAGCTTCTGGAAATATTTCTGTTTACGGCCAGAATGTCTGCGGTGTTGGAGCTTCTTCAACACTTCCGGTTACAGTGAAATCTTTACCGGTTGCTGCAGGCGTTATTACAGGAGACCAAACAGTTTGTCAGAATGATGTCAATGTTGTTTATACAGTTCCAACAATAAATTTTGCCACATCATATTTGTGGACGGTACCCTCGGGTGCAACCATTGTAAGTGGCCAGGGAACTGAAACGATTGTTGTGAATTATGGTTCGACAGCTCTTTCGGGGAATATCACTGTAAGAGGGGTAAACTCTTGTGGAAATGGAGGTTTAAGCACATTGCCAATAATAGTAAGTCCAACTCCACAACTTACAAAAAATGCTCCTTCGGACAACATTACTTGTACTTTAACCACAGTTACTGTTTCTGCAACATCGTCCACAGCCGGGGCTACCTATTTATGGACTGCAATTAACGGAGGCAATATTACCGGTGTTAATACAAATGCCAGTACAACTGTGAATTCTGCCGGGAAATATATCATAGCTGTTACTGCAAATGGTTGTGTTTCTCGCGATACAGTCACAGTTGTTGCCGACTTACAGGCTCCGCAAGATGTTAATATAACTTTTACAAATTCGGGTGAAATAACCTGTACAATACCTGCTGTTACACTTACAGCCACCACCACAAGTACATTTCCTGTTGGATACCAGTGGACTGCCAGTGCTGGCGGTAATATTCAATCGGGACCGACAACTGCTAATCCGGTAGTTAATAAAGGGGGGGTATATGAAGTAAAAGTTACCAATCTGAATACTGGATGTTTTACAACCCGGAGCGTTACTATTAAAGAAGTAAAGAATGTACCGGATATTACTGTTACAAATCCGGAAGATGAAAAGATCTCCTGCTCTAAAACCTCAGTAACTTTAACAGGAAGCTCAACCACCTCGGGAGTAACTTATGCCTGGAGTGGCGCCGGGATTGTTTCAGGAGGAAATACTGCTACTCCTGTTGTAAATGCAACCGGAACCTTTACTTTAACAGTAACAGCTCCTAATGGATGTACTTCCACGGCAACAGTCCAGGTTTTGTCAGATAACAGTGTTCCTGCTGTAACGGTCAATTCCAATCCTGCTGATTTAACTTGCACAGTAAGCACAGTTACTCTGAATGGATCGTCGACTACATGGGGAGCTACATTATTATGGAATGGTCCGGGAATAGTCTCCGGTGCTACTACTGAAACTCCAATTGTAAATCAGCCTGGTAATTACGTGCTTACCGTAACACATCCGTTAACTGGTTGTACTAGCACAGGAACTGTAACTGTCGACCGGAATGATACAAATCCCACAGTTTCTTTCCCGGTTATTCCGGCTGATATCACCTGTGCCTCGCCGAACGTAACTATTCAAAGTACAACCTCGGCCACAAATAAAACCTATCAGTGGAGCACGTTGAATGGAACTATTTCAGGAGTTTCAACAAATTCAAGTGTTGTGGTTTCCAAAGCTGGAACATACACCCTTGTTGTGACCGATACTGATAACGGATGTACCGGAACAGGTTCAATTGTAGCTACCGAAAATACTACAAAACCTGATGCGCAGATTGCTGCACCATCAACAATAATATGTTCTCAGACTTCCATTCAGTTGAGTGGTTCTTCAACAACCACACCTATTAATATATTATGGTCAACAACCGACGGTAATATCGTATCGGGTGGTAACACCTTTAATCCGACCGTAAATAAGGGCGGTACTTATCAAATGAAGATAACCAACACAACTACGCAATGTTTCTCCACTGCATCGGTGTTGGTTATGGAAGATAAGACCAAACCTGTGATATCAATTGATAAGGCCCCCGCGGTAATTACCTGTGCTTCGCCAAAAGTTACTCTCAATGGAACGGCTGCAGGAGCTACTTTATTATGGACAGGACCAGCAGGAGCTGTTATTATCAATCCAACATCACCAAATCCGGTTGTGGATAAAGCAGGCAGATACTATTTAACAGCGACAAATGCTCTTGGTTGTCCATCGAAGGATAGTACCGATGTAACCGATAATGTGGTTAAACCTGTAAACTTGACCATTGGAGCAGTTGGACCTTTAACCTGTACAAATTCTACATTAAAGGTTACCGGAAATACAACAACAGCTTCGGCAACTTATAAATGGACCGGATTAAATGGTGGTAATATTATCTCGGCTGACAATGACTCTACAATAACAATAAATGAGCCCGGAGATTACAAGATGGTTGTGACGCATCCTTCGAGTTTCTGCAAAGATAGTTTAACGGTTACAATAACACGGAACAGCAGTGCTCCCGTAATTAATTTCCCATTAATCCCTGCCACAATAACCTGTACTAATTTAACTTCATCGCTGAATGCAAATGTTAATCCGGCTGGTGCTGCATTATCATGGACCGGCCCGGGAACAATTTCAAATAATACCATAAGTAATCCAACAGTTAATGCTGGGGGAGCATATACCTTAACCGCGACTCACCCGGTAACCGGCTGTACAACCACATCAAACCTGGTTGTTCCTTTGGATAAAACATTGCCTGATTTTTCAATTGCTTCACCAGCGGCAGTTACCTGTGCTCAAACAACGGTATCTGTTAATGCTGCTACCTCCCTTACCAATTATACAGCCGCATGGAGTACATCAAACGGCACTATTATTGGAGCCTCAAATACAATTTCTATAGTGGCAAAGGAAGGTTTATATACTTTAAAACTTACCAATAACGATAACGGGTGTTTTGATTCGAAGAGTGTATTGGTTGGGACTAACAATAGTTTACCGGATATCACAGTGGACCCCAATCCGTCAAAAATTACGTGTTCGGCAAGTACTGTTGAGCTTTACGGAACTTCGGCTACAGCAGGAACATCTTTACTTTGGAGCGGTCCGGGGAACATAACAGGACCCACAACTCAACGCCCAAGCGTGGATGCAATTGGTGTATATACATTAACAGTTACCAATACAGCTACGGGTTGCAAATCGACAGGAACTGTTACGGTAACTGAAGATAAAACCACACCTGCCATGCCGGGAATTTTACCTGCAGCGCCAAAACTTACCTGCAATATTAATACTGTAAATCTTGAGCTTTCGCCTGCTCCTGCAAATGCCGATATTTTATGGACAACAACAGGAGCAGGAAATATTATCAACGAAAAAACATCCATAGCCATTGTTAATGCCATTGGAACATATACTGTGACTCTTACCGACAGAACCACAGGTTGTCCGGTTCAGAATTCAATTGTAGTAACAGAGGATAAATCAGTATCTACCGCCAATATCATTGGAGGCCCTTATCAGATCAGTTGTACTGCAACATCGCTCCAACTGGAGGGTACAACCAATACCGGTATTAATCCTGTTTGGACAGCCAGTTCGGGTGGGCATATTGTAAAAGATGGCAATACACTTAAATCTACCATTGATGCTGCGGGTACTTACACCTTTACTGTTACAAATCCTGTTACCGGATGTACCAACAGTTCAAATGTTGTTGTTACCCGATCGGCCGACCTGCCAACTTATACAATTGACGCATTCCCCGATGAACTGACCTGTGTACGCACGCAGGTTACCCTGTCGGGTCAGCCAACTGAGGCAGGAACTACTTATACATGGACCGCAAGCCCGGGTAACATTGTTCCAGGAACCGAAACAACCTTTAATCCTGTTGTGGATCAACCAGGTTCTTATGTTCTTACGGTTACAAAAACAGCAACCGGATGCCAGAGCATAGCTGCTATTAATGTAATCCAGAATATTGCGCCTCCGGCGGCTGTAATTGCATTACCCGATCAGTTTACCTGTTCCCGTACTCAGGTTCAGTTGTCGGGCTCTTCTACAGGTACCAATGTTTCTGCCAAATGGACAACCAGTGGCACCGGGAGCATAAGATCAGGCGATGATGTAGTCTGGAATCCTATTGTTTATACGCCGGCAACCTATACATTAACTGTTACCGATCTGAATAATCAATGTACAACAACCAGAAACATTGTTGTAACTGAAGATAAGGCAACTCCAAACATAAATGTTGATAAATCACCTCTGCCGCTAACATGCAGCAGAACTCAGGTTAATCTTTCAGGTAATTCGCTTACACCAAATGCGACTTACCTTTGGACAACCACCGGCTCAGGTAATATTTCCAACCCGGCATCCAAAACTCCATCCGTCGATGCTATTGGTACTTATACATTAAAGGTTACCAATCCGGTTAACGGATGTTCTGTTACCGACAATGTAACTGTGACAAACGATCTTACTCCACCTCAAATTTGGGTAAATACAACTCCAGGTATTCTGAATTGCGCAAAAGATACCGTTTATCTGAAGGGTAGCTCAACAACCGCCAATGTAACATATTTATGGAACGGTCCGGGCAATATATCCAATGCTGCTGCAAAAGATCCTTATGTTGATGCTCCGGGAGTTTATACCTTAACAGTTACATCGGCCGTTAATGGTTGTAAAAGTGTTCTTCCGGTAACAGTTTCCCGAAATATCACAATTCCGGCGGCACCTTTGTTAACCGCGAATGCTTCCTGCTTCGGAGCTCCGGCAACAGCTCTCACTGCAGTTGGAAACGGAATTCAATGGTATAGTAATCCGGCTCTGGGCAGTGCTTTCAGGGTTCAGACCGGCAACAGCTTTACTCCTGGCTCGGTAACTACAGTGGGAGATTACTCTTTCTATGCAACACAAACTGATCCTTCGAGCCAGTGCGAGAGTCCGGCTTCGCAGGTAATTTATACAGTAAGGCCTTTACCTGCATCACCAGTGAATATTAACCGAACCATCTGCGAAGGTGATCCCGATAAGACACTTACCGCTTCAGGTAATAATATTAAGTGGTATAATACTCCGGGAGGAGCAGTTATTGCAACTGGAACTTATGCTCCGGTAGTTTCGGCACCCGGTACTTATACCTATTACACAACCCAAACTGATGCGAACGGATGTGAAAGTCCGGCCAAAGATATTTCTCTTACAATTCAGCCTATTCCTGCAAAACCTGTTGTAAGCCAGTTAACAGCATCTGTTTGTTTTGGCAATGTTAATCCAGTGTTTACGGCATCGGGTACAAATTTGAAGTGGTACACAAGTTCAACATTACCTGCTCCGGTTAAAACAGGAGGTTCTTTTACCCCTTTGGAAACTGGGGTTGGAGTATATAACTATTACGTTACACAAACCAGTGCTTATGGATGTGTTAGTGCTTATGAAACAGTAACATTGAATGTTAGATCTGTACCCCAGTCATTTGTGGTTACAGGTGGTGGTGTATTCTGCGAAAATACAAACGGATTGCCGGTTGGCTTGAATAGCTCGCAGCTTAATACCTCTTACCAGTTGATATTAAACGGAACCACTGTTGTAACCTCGATGAACGGTACCGGAGCTGCTCTTAATTTTGGTTTACAAAAAGGTGTTGGAAATTATACTGTTAAAGCAGTTGATAACAATACCTGCGAAGCAATGATGAGCGGTGGGGTTTCCATAGCATCTAATCCTCTGCCGGGTAATGCGACGGCAATTACTGGTTTAACTGCGGTTTGCGAAGGAGCCGTCAATGTCGCATATTCAGTTCCTGCAATATCAAATGCAACATCTTATACCTGGACAGTTTCTGCTGGAGCGGTAATTACATCGGGGCTAAATACACGGAGTATTACTGTGGATTATTTACCTGGTTCTGTAACAGGGCAGGTTTCGGTAATTGCTACTAATGCCTGCGGCTCTGGTGCTGTTTCTCCGAATCACCAGATTATTGTTAGTCCGTTGCCTGCTGCTGCCGGGAATATCAAGTACATTGCTGTTAATAACCTTATTTGTCTGGGAGATTCGGGTAAGATTTACGAAGTTGATCCAATTGCCAACGCAACCTCCTACGAATGGATATTACCCACTGGAGCAACTGTATATTCAGGCGCTAACAGTCGCCAGATCAGGGTAAGGTTTGCCTCTAATGCGCCTACCGGAGCACAAATAATCAGGGTACGCGGTATAAATGCATGTGGAAGCGGAAACTTTTCGAACGATTATAACATTACAGTTAATCCGAATCCGGCCGTTTATGCAGGTATCGACCAGAATTTATGTTCTACACAAACAACCTTGCAGGGAAGCGCTGTTCCGGTTGGTGGAACAGGAATCTGGAGTCAGGTATTGGGCAACTCTGCCATAATTAACAACTCGGCTCCTGGTTCGCAGGTCAATGATATTTCCCAGGGGCTGAATATTTACACCTGGAAAATTACGTACAACAGTTGTAGCTCTACCGACACAGTTAAAATTTACAATAATAAACTGAATGTTGATGCGGGTGAAAATCTACCAATCTGTTCTCCGAATCTATCCTTAAGAGGAACGCCTCCTCCTGCCGGAACAAACGGCATCTGGACTGTGGGTAGCGGTTCTGCTTCTTTTGTCACTGCTTCGCAATACAATACTGTTGCATCAAATTTCGGGTATGGCGATAATAAATTGTACTGGACAGTAACAAAAAGTGGTTGCAATAGCCGCGATTCCGTTATTATTACCAATTATCGTCCGGTTCCGCCACAGGCCGGACCTGATCAAACCATTTGTGTAAGCAGTACATTCTTAAATGCAACAACGCCGGCTTACGGTACAGGAACCTGGTCGGTATTTTCCGGTAAAGCTACTTTAGCCAATATCAACGATCCAAGAACGGCTGTAACTGGAATTGGAAAAGGCAAAAATACTTTGTTGTGGACTGTCACTAATATGATCTGCAGTTTGACTGATACTGTTATTATCACAAATAACGAACTCGATATTAACGCGGGTTATGATCAGGTAGTTTGTGAGAACAGAGCCACTATTGAGGGTACGGTTCCTCCGGCCTCCTCTACAGGACAGTGGTCCGTATTACAGGGATCAGCTTCTTTCCTCGATGGACGTTCGTATTCCACGAAAGTATCCGGTCTTGTAAATGGTACCAATAAATTAATCTGGTCCATCACCAGGGGTAGTTGTGTGAATTCCGATACTGTTTCTATTGTTTGTAACATGCCGTCAAGTGCCAATGCTGGTCCCGATCAGTTCCTTGCAAATGGTAATGCCATTCTCGACGGGAACAACCCTGTAGTTGGAACTGGCAAATGGAGTGTTATTAGCGGAGCTGCTAATTTTGCAAACGAAACCCTTTATAATACTGCTGCAACAGGGTTAAATCCAGGGGCCAATATTTTACGATGGACCATTACTTTCAACGGATGTAGTACTTTTGATGAGGTAACTGTCACTAATGGAACTATCGAAAAAGTTGATGCTGGTCAGGATCAGATTCTTTGTACAAATCAGACAACGCTTGAAGCTGCCCGTCCGCAGTATGGATTTGGTATCTGGACAGTACAGAAAGGATCGGCTAATTTCGAAAACAATGAAGCCTATAATTCCCGTGTTACGAATCTGGCTCCTGGTACAAATATTCTGAGGTGGTCTGTTGTTGTGAGCGGAATTGAGTTTTATGATACCGTAACCATAGTGAATAACCAGCCTACGATGGCGCTTACCGGGCCTAAACAAACCTTGTGTATAGATTCTTCAGGCCTCGTTGCCAATATTCCGGTTCAGGGTATTGGCCGCTGGACGCTTGAAGGTGGTTCTGGTGTGATTCAGAATCCGATTCAGCATAATTCAAAAGTAACAGGTTTGGCAAGTGGAGAGAATATTTTCAGATGGACCATAACAAAGGGTACATGCGTTTCTTCAGCTCTATTTATAATTACCAACGATAAAACAACCATTGCGGATGCTGGTCTGGATCAGACTATCTGCGATGACAAAACAGTCCTTATTCCGGCACCTGCCTATATGGGTACACCCGAATGGAGTGTTGTAAGTGGTTCGGGTAGCTTTAAAAATAACGAAGTAACTGGTCTGGCTCGCGGAACAAATATTCTGCGCTATACCATACGTAAGAATAATTGCTCCTCTTACGACGATATGGTTGTTGTCAGCCATAAGCCTACAACTGCGAGCGCCGGCTTAAATACTATTGTTTGTGTTGATTCGCTATATCTTTCTGCCAATAAAGCCAATACTGCCATTGGTGAATATGGCAGGTGGAGTATTCTTAACGGATCAGGTCAGATAAGCGATACAACTTTAAATACATCCATGATTAAGAGATTGGCTCAGGGAGTGAATGTATTACGCTGGACCATCAATAATAATGGGTGTATATCTTCAAGCGAAGTGCAGGTTAATTATGCGTATGTGAACTCGGTTGCAGGTATCAATAGGGTAACCTGCGATAATCATATTATTCTTAACGCAAACAATCCTTCGATTGGAAGAGGCGAGTGGTCTGTGGTTGGAGGTTCGGGAACTGCTGTGTTTACCGATCCTTTTAGTCCCAATACCGAGGTTAAGAATCTCGACCAGGGGAAAAATATTTTGCGCTGGACTATCTCAAACTTCTCCTGTCAGTCGTCGTCCGAAGTTATTATTACAAATAATGCTCCCAGTATATCGTTTGCTGGTGGCGACCAGAGTTTGTGTGTCAACAATACAATGCTGGCAGCCCGTCAGCCATTTATTGGAAACGGAAGCTGGTCAGTATTGAGCGGTTCCGGTTTATTTGCCGATACTTCGGCCTTCAACAGCCGTGTGTACAATGTTGGCTCCGGCTCCAATACTTACAGGTGGACTGTTCGGAATCAGAATTGTATAAGCACCGATGAAGTTGTGATAAGCAATAACAAGCCTATTGGTACCTATGCTGGCCTGGATCAGACACTTTGTATTGACTCTGCGGTGCTTTCGGCAAATCAACCTGTTGTTGGCAGCGGAGTTTGGAGTATTACCAAAGGTGCCGGTCAGATCCTGAATGTATTTAATGCCGCCAGTCCGATCATGAAACTGGCCCCTGATACAAATATTATTCGTTGGACAGTCACGAACAAACAGTGTGTTGAATACCAGGAAATAAAGCTTGTGAACAATTCACCTACTATTCCTATGGCAGGAGCCGATCGTACCTTGTGTTCTGATCAAATGATTATGGACGGGAATAACCCGGTTTACGGAGTTGGAGAATGGCTGGTAATAAGTGGCTCCGGAACTTTTACAAATAAAAATATATACAATACTGAAGTCAGAGGCATGACGCTGGGTAAAAATACTTTCCGCTGGAGAATATCCAAACAGGGATGTGTATTGTATGATGACGTTGTTTTAACAAACGATCTTCCTTCAAAACCTAATGCCGGAACAGATATTTCGGTTTGTGACAACAATGCTTCACTAAATGCAAACAAGCCTGCTGTTGGTTATGGTTACTGGTCGATAGTGAGCGGTAAAGGCACTTTTGTGGACAGTACACAGTATAATACCCGTATTGTTGGGTTAGGACAGGGGAGTAACCTCCTTATGTGGACTACTGTTCATAACCGGTGTTTACTTACTGATGTGGTAGATGTTAAAAACAATTTAACTAATGTATATGCCGGACCTGATCAGGTGGTATACGAGAGTTCGAGTATACTTACTGGTAACGAGCCATTAAGAGGTTTAGGAACCTGGACTTTGAGCGGCGGAAGCGGAACAATCGGTTCTCCGAATAATTTCGAATCGTCCGTTACAGGTTTGGCCGAAGGTATCAACACTTTTGTATGGTCGGTCGACATTAGTGGATGTAAGTCATCCGATGCGGTACAGATAACTTATTTCAGGATACCAACTGCTTCTTTTTCAGTTAATCAACTCGACGGCTGTCCTCCTTTGGAAGTGAAGTTTACCAAGACAACTATTGAAAAATATCCTCATAGCTGGTATTTTGGAGATAAAAATGCCACTTCGACTGAAGAAAATCCTGTGTTTGTTTATGAAAAACCTGGAACCTATTCTGCTAAACTGGTGGTTACAGGACCTGACGGTAAGCCCGTAGAAATGATCAAAACCATCATAGTCAGAGATTTACCGGTTGCCAAGTTCGATATAGTAAATTCTCAGGTATATATCCCCGATGAAGAATTAAGGTGTTTTAACTATTCATCAGGTGCAAAAACTTACTTGTGGAATTTTGGAGATGGTAACACTTCTCAAGATCTTAATCCTGCCTATACTTACAAAGATTCCGGATTGTATACAATAAAACTTACAGTTTGGTCGGAATATAGTTGTGTTGATTCCTTAACTGTGCTCAATGGCGTTCATGTAATTGAAACATCAAAAATTAAGTTCCCGTCCGCTTTTACTCCGAATTTAAATGGGTCGACAGGTGGAGTTTATAATCGGAACGATTATAGCAACGATGTGTTTTATCCGATTGTAATTAACGGAGATATTCTGGATTATCATCTCGAAATTTATAACCGGTGGGGAGTTTTAATATTCCAGAGCAACGATGTTAATATTGGTTGGGATGGATATTATAAAGAAAAACTGATGAAGGAAGACGTTTATATTTACCGTGTAACGGGGCGTCTCAACAGCGGCAAAAAAATTAATGTAACCGGGGACTTTATGTTAATGCGCAAAGGTAAATAAACTATAAGATGAAGGATTTTAAACATATAAGCATTATACTGGTACTTTGTCTTCAGTTTATGATTTGCAAGGCACAGGATCCACAGTTTTCGCAATTTTACGCTGCACCTTTGTATTTGGGACCATCCATGGCAGGTGCAGGGCAGTATCCTCGTCTTATTTTGAACTTTAGAGACCAGTGGCCAAATATTAAAGGAAAATTTGTGACCTATTCCGTTTCGTACGATCAGTTTATTCATAAATACAGGAGTGGGGTAGGATTTATATTTTTACGCGATAATGCGGGAAGTGGTAAATTATTAACTACCATGGCCGGTCTAAATTATTCGTATCGAATTTCGGTAACTCGCGATTTCCATATTCAGCCTGGAATTCAGTTTCAGTATTTTCAGCGCAAAATAAACTTCGATGAATTAACATTTGCCGATCAGTATTATGGCGATCTTATTCTTCCCACAACAGTGGAAACTCCTCCCGACAAGCAGGGGGGCCATATGGATTTTTCGTCTTCTGTGCTGGGATTTGGCAAAAACTACTGGTTTGGATTTACATTTGACCATTTAATGAAACTAAACCAAGGTCTGAAAGATGACGACAGGTATATACCCATTAAGTTTACTGCGTTTGGGGGAGTAAATATTTATTTGAAAGAAAGTCTGCTTCAACGAGATCAGAAGATAATATCGCTGGCATATCAATACCGCAATCAATGGGCTATTCAACAGCTCGATATGGGAATTTACTATCATCAGTCTCCTTTTGTGATAGGATTATGGTACAGAGGATTACCAGTTATTAAAACTATAAAAACACGTGATGCTCTTACCCTGGCGGGAGGTCTGGAATTGAAGCAGTTTATGTTTACTTACAGCTACGATATGACTATATCTAATCTGATTACTTCAACAGGTGGGGCTCACGAAATAGCGATGATTTATTATTTCGACACGAATGTTAAAGGACGTAAACGAAGACTTGCACCGGTGCCCTGTCCCGTTTTTTAATTAGTTTTCGCACCTCAGATCTTTTACTCATCAGCTGTAATTTAACTGCACTTAATTTCTGCGCTACATTGCTGTTGCTAATATTGCTATTTTCCCTTGCAATAGTATATTTTTTACTAAATTTGCAACAATGTTTCATTTGAAATGTTATTACATTGCATGGTTAAACAAATAACAGATGGAAGCCATAGAAATATTACAACATCATCAGGTTAAGAAGACTTCTCCAAGGGTTTCCATTATACAGGCTTTACAAACAAGCCAGAATCCCTTGTCCGAAGGCGAGGTAAAAGAAAAAATGGGCGCACTGTACGACCGTATCACCTTTTATCGTAGTGTCCAAACCTTGGAAGAAGCAGGTATTATCCATCGGATAGTGGCAGACAATACCATGGTTAAATATGCCTTAAACCATTGTGAGAAAGGGCATCAACACAAAACAGACCATGTGCATTTTTACTGTGAAAAATGTAACTCATTGGTTTGCTTAAAAGCTGTTAAAACACAATTTTATCAATTACCTGAAGGGTTTACAAACACGCAATGCGACGTAATTATCAAGGGATTGTGTGACAAATGCAACGATGTAAAACAATAAAATCCTGCAAAAATGAGTGAGAATAAAATGGTCAGTTTCGACATGGAACGGGCAATATCATATGATCAAAGAAACGGTAAATTAGCGGCTTTATCAGAATCGCTGCATCTTCAAATGCGCATTATACTTTCCGAATTACCTTCCGATGCAAATATTTTATGTGTTGGAGCTGGAACAGGGGCTGAGCTTATCTACCTTGCCAAAGCATTCCCTAACTGGAAATTTACAGCATTAGATCCCGCAGAGGCTATGCTGAACTTATGCAAGCAAAAGGCGGTCGACAATGGTATCGACCAGCGCTGTACCTTTCATTGCGGATATATAGATTCATTACCTGCAACAAAGCCTTTCGATGCCGCAACTAGTATTCTCGTTTCGCATTTTTTAACGGATAAATCCGAAAGAACTAAATTTTTCAGTCAAATAGCTGAAAGGCTCCGTCCAAGCGGGTTGCTTGTGAATGCCGATTTATCATTTGATACAACAATCCCGGCTTATCAAAAACTTATGGCAATATGGCTCCAGCTTTTAAAAGCGGCCGATTGGCCGGCAAACGAAGTTGATAAAATGCCGGAAGTTTACAAACAGCATGTTGGCCTTCTGCCTCCGGCAGAAGTTGAATCAATAATCCAAAATGGTGGGTTTGTCGAACCGGTTTTGTTTTTGCAAAGTGTTTTTATTCATGCATGGTTTGCAACGCGACTATAATCCAATTTTAAAGTATGGACGATCAAAGAATACCGGTTACCATTATAACAGGCTTTTTAGGTTCGGGCAAAACAACCTTGCTCAATAACCTGATAAAAAAATATACAAATAAGAAATTTGCCATTATCGAGAACGAGTTTGGTGAAATTGGCTTAGATGGCGGTCTGATTGTGGGTGCCAACGAAAACATCTTTGAACTTGCTAATGGATGTATTTGCTGTTCATTGAACGACGATTTTTACAAGGCCATAAATCAGTTGCTCGAAGGGCAATATGTTTTTAACCATTTGCTTGTGGAAACTACAGGCATTGCCGATCCTGATGCCATAATCAAAGCATTTTTGTCTTCGGAAGACATTCAGATGCAATTCAGGCTCGACAGCGTTATTTGCCTGGCCGATGCCGTTAATATGGAAGATTTGATAGATGAACAGCCCGAAGTGCGAAAACAACTGGCCCTGTCGGATATTGTGCTTTTAAATAAAATTGATAGCATTCACCTGGATTATGCCTATGAATTAAAACGGACTATTAAGGAGGTTAATCCTATGGCAGAAGTTTATCCTGTAGCACATGCTGATATTTCAAATATTGATATTCTCGATACTTTTTCATTCTCGGGAAAGGCTATTGAAAAATCGACACTGGCATTCAGGAATCTGACAATCACAAAAATGAAAAGTGTTAATCAGCCATCCGTTGTCACCGGGAAAAAAGAGCATCATCACGATATAACTTCCGAGGGCTTTTCAATTCCGGGTAGTTTCGACCTTGGGCATTTTAGTCTCTGGATGCAAAACTTTCTTCACTTTAATAGCGAAACAATTTTTAGGGTAAAGGGAATAGTGAGTTTCGATGAAATGCCTGAACGATACATCTTTCATGCGGTACGTTCAACCTACATGTTCGAAACCGGTGATCTCTGGGGGGAAGAAAACCGGTTCAGCAAACTTATATTTATCGGGAAAAAGATAGATCGGGATAAATTGGAAAATAATCTTTATCAATTACTTTTTAAACCTGAAAAATGAAAGCAGCCAAACTTCATTAAAAAGTATGGCTGTGTAATTAATCCATAACCGGAGGTTGAGCCTGTCGAAACCTCATTGTCACTTCGACAGGCTCAGTGTCCGGCACTTTTTACACAGCCTTAATTTATGGGACTTAAGCTTTTGATAATTATTCCTCCAGTACAAACAATCTCTTTATGTGTCTATCGTAAAGATTGTCGGTAACACAGTTTTCTATAATTGCTCTGTTTTCAACCAACGCATCGGTAAATAATTGTCCATACTCGGCAGCTACCTTAAAAGCTACATGAATTAACTGACGGAAGCTTTGATTGTATAATGGGTTTGCAGCATTATGTGTTAAGGTATCGGCAAATTCCTGTCCGCTCCATTTCAGAGTTGAGGTAGGATCGGGTAATTCACTTTGCTTTATATCGATCACAGTTGCATAAGGAGCGCAAAGTTCATCTTTACGGCGATAAGCCATCGAATAAATAGCTTTAGCCAGATCCAATGCTTCAGGAGCGCCAAGCGATAAGCCAATTACTTCTTCGAGCCAGGTTGTACCTGCAGTTTTCACATGGATACCTTTATTATATTTCTTAATAAGCTTGCCCATGATCGGATAAATGGAGAACTTATCACTTCCTGAATGGATGCTGAGTTTCAGGTTTTCGGGCAAACCAAAATTCTTAACAGCATAGTCAATCACCAACAGGTCGGCCTCAAATTCTTTTTCGAAGGCAATAACATCGCCAACATAATCAACTCCTTTGTTAAACCTTCCGGAGAAGCGTGGTGCAATGGTTTGGGCAGGCACTTTCAGGTCGGCCAGGTTCTTCAAAATAAAGAAAAGTTCCAACGGTGTTTGTGGAATATCTACTTCGTCCATCGAAACCTCGGTCACAAAGTTGTCCTTTCCTTTTTTGCTTTCGATATATTTATAAAGTTTAGCAGCTTCGTTGGTGGCAAACAGATATGTTTTGGCAAAGCTCTCGAGAAAATCGGCAGTAACAGTCATTGGCGGCAAGCCTGGAATGTTTAAGGTGCCTACAAATTTTTCATTGTGTTTTACAAAAGCATCAATTTCCTCTTTGGTCGATTCTTTTCCGATAAAGTCGGCAACGTCCAGGGTAAAGAAGTTACAAGGCTGAACAAACCTGTCGACATTGGTGTGGTTGATGTGATCGGCATCGAGAAAATATTGCCCGTTGTAACCCATTTCCTTCACGGTTTTATCAATTATCTGCCGGGTTTGCGAAGGTTCGGAACCAATCAGATTATGTTCCCGGTTCGACTTGTTCCAAACGGGGGTAATTTCAATACCCAATTCTTTTTGAGCTTTTAGCATTGCCTTTAATTGGGCACCTGCTTCGTGTGCGAATCTATCGCCAACACCTATTGAGAACTTGTTTATTTTCATGTGTTAAAAAATTTTTCCGTGTGCGGACACGAAAATACTACAAAAAATTTGAAAAGCTCAAATCTTTTTTAATATATTCGCAAACTTTTTATTCGTGTTCGTACACGAAAAGTATAAACAGAAGATATTCAGCATTATGAACCCTTTGAGTAAAAAAATCAGGATTAAAGATATCGCTTCCTTAGCTGGAGTATCTCCCGGAACTGTCGACAGGGTGATTCACAATCGCGGTCAGGTAACGGAGGAAAACAGACTCAAAATCTTAAAAATAATTGACGAACTCGATTATAAGCCAAACCTTGTTGCCCGTTCACTGGCCAATAAGAAAAATTTTCTGTTTGTATCTCTGTGTCCAGAATTTCAAACTATAAACGATTACTGGAAAGCTCCCGATTATGGCATTGAAAGAGCATCGCGCGAAATCCTCAATTTTAATATTAGAGTTAGGCGATTTTATTTTGACCAGAATTCAGTCCAGTCATTTAAGAAAAAAATAAAGGAAATAATTGACATAAAGCCCGATGGTGTTCTTCTGTCACCGGTGTTTCGCGAAGAAACCATTGAGTTTGTTAAGCAGCTCGACGAAAAAGATGTTCCTTATATATTTATTGACTCTAACATTGAAGGTCTTAGAAATATCTCATATCTGGGACATAATTCTTTTCAGAGTGGTTATGTAGCTGCCCGTTTGCTCGATTATATTGTACCTGCCGATGCTCAGATTGTAATTGCCCGGATTGGAGTTACAGAACCTTCAAACCAGGCTACGCACAGAGAAGAAGGTATCAAACATTTTCTGGAAAACGTTTCCGGGAAGAAAAATTTTATTCAGTTAGACCTGGACCCCGAAAACAAGAAGAGTAGGGAGAAGTTCAGAAACCACATCGGTAAAAATGTAAAAGGCATTATTGTTATAAATTCCAAAGCCTTTGAAGTAGCCAAAATTGTAAAAGAGGCAGGTTTAAAGGATATAAATATGATCGGGTACGATTTACTTCCCGAAAATATTAACTACCTTAAGGATGGAATTATATCCTTTCTGATAGCCCAGCGTCCCGAGGAACAAGGATATAAAGGTATTATGTCGCTATTCAACCATTTGGTAATCAAAACGGATATAGAGCGGGAAAATTTTCTGCCTATCGATATCCTCACTGCAGAAAACATCGAATTTTATTTAAACTATATATAATTATGATCGATTATTCATTTAATAGCTTAAAAGACAAAGTTTGTGTCATAACCGGAGGTGCTGGTGTGATTGGTGCTTCAATGGTGGAGTGCCTTGCCCGTGTTGGTGTTAAGGTTGCCATTCTCGACCGTAACCTCGAAGTTGCAACAGAACTGGCTAACCGCATTTCGAAAGAAACAGGAACTACCATTATAGGTGTGGAAGGTAATGTTTTGGAAAGAGAATCGCTTATCCTGGCTAAAAAGGTGGTGAACGAAAAACTTGGTAAAATAGATATTCTGATCAACGGTGCCGGTGGTAATGCTCCAACCGCTACTACCCAGGTTGAACAAATCGATGAAACCAATATGAACGAACTCGAAAAATCATTCTACGGACTGGAACTCGATGGCTTTCAGAAGGTTTTCGATCTTAACTTTAAAGGAACTGTTCTTCCAACCATGGTGTTCACGCCCGATATGCTCGAAAAAGGTGCCGGATCGGTTCTCAACATTTCTTCGATGAACTCGTACCGTCCTTTAACCAAAATTCCTGCTTATTCCGCAGCTAAAGCTTCTATCAATAACTTCACACAATGGTTGGCTGTACACCTTGCTAAAACCGGGATTCGTGTTAACTGTATCGCTCCTGGGTTTTTCCTTACCAACCAGAACCGCTTTTTGTTGACCGACGAAAAAACCGGTGAAGCTACAGCTCGCGGAAGGAAAATTATCAACAGCACTCCAGTTGGAAAATACGGTGAACCCGAAGATCTGAACGGTGCCATGCTTTATCTGCTTTCGGATCTGGCCAGCTTTGTAACTGGTATCATTATCCCTGTTGATGGCGGCTACAGCGCTTACGGCGGAGTGTAATAATATGACTTAAATTGAAATAATCATAAACATCATAGAACCTGCACCCCTCTCCCTCAGGAGAGGGGTTGGGGGTGAGGCTAAAAAAAATATATTATGAAAATCGAACTAAAAAAAGACTTTGCTTATTCACTGGTGGTTCCAACCAGTATGGGAGTTCGCATTACTCCGGTTAACGGTCAGCCTGTTAACAGCAGCGATTTGTTTCAATTGTATGTTACAAGTGCCGAAACCAACGTTGCAAGTATTGCATCGTACCTGGGTTTACCTGTTAAGGTGCTCACAACTTTTGTAAAGGATAGTCCCATTGCCCAGCTCATCAAAAATAACCTGAGAAGTCGTAACATGAGTTACGAGGGCAAAGATGTTCCGCAAGGTGGTCCCTGGGGATACCGTCACCAGTTTAATATTGCCGACAGCGGTTATGGTTCTCGTGGACCAAGAGTACAGAACGACCGTGCCGGTGAAGTGGGTCGTACCTTGAATGTGAAGGATTTCGATCTCGATCGTATCTTCGGAAAAGAAGGTGTTCAGATTGTTCACCTCTCGGGTCTGATTGGAGCTTTATCTCCCGAAACTTCAACTTTCTGTCTCGAACTTGCCCGCGCTGCCAAGAAATATGGCACCCGCATCGCTTTCGACCTGAACTACCGTGCATCTTTCTGGAAAGGCCGTGAGCAGGAATTAAGCGCTATCTTCAAGGAAATTGCAAGTGTTGCCGATATTCTCGTGGGTAACGAAGAAGATTTCCAGCTTTGCCTTGGTATCAAAGGTCCTGAGGCTGGCGGTAAAGATATTGCCAGTCAGATCGACAGCTTCAAGGAAATGATTAAACGTGTAAAAGCTGCTTTCCCTAATGCATCGGTATTTGCTACAACTTTACGCGAAGTTGAAAGCGCCAACTGTCACCATTGGGGTGCCATCATGCTCGAAGGCGAAAACTGGCATGTAATTGAGCCGCGCGAAATTACCGTTCTCGATCGTATTGGCGGTGGCGACGGTTTTGTTGGCGGATTGTTATATGGTATACTGAAAGGCTGGGAACCCGAAAAGTGGATCCAGTTTGGTTGGGCCAGCGGTGCTTTGGCTACCACTTTCCTTACCGACTATGCTCAACCTGCTGACGAAGAGCAGATATGGAGCATCTATGAAGGTAATGCACGTGTGAAAAGATAATAATATATAGCGGTTAGGATTTTAGGAATTAGGTTTTAGGAAAGATAATGAAAAGGATACCTCATCCTAAATCCTTCTCCTCAAGGAGAAGGATTTAAATACAGGTACTGCTCTTACACCCCTCTCCTTGAGGAGGTGGGCCGGAGGTGAGGCTTCTAACTTTCCTGCAACCTAATACCTACCGCCTAACCACCTAAAAAACTTAAATATGATATACTATTCCCGTGGTTCAAAAACTGATGTAATCACATCAGCCGACTTAAAGGCCGGTCTTTTTGAGGCATTCAAAAAGCTGGGAACCCGCAATAAAGTATTGGCCCTGCCGCCCGATTTCACCCGCTTTCACTCACGTGCCGGCGAAATTACCCAGCTTACCTATGAATATTATGGTAAGGCTCTCACCGATATTCTTCCGGCTCTGGGAACACATGCTCCCATGAGTGACAAGGAAATTCATGAGATGTTCGAAGGCGTTCCGGCGGATTTATTCCGTGTTCACGACTGGCGCAACGATGTTGTGACACTCGGAACCGTACCCGGCTCTTACCTGATGGAGATTTCGGAAGGTAAAATAGATTATGAATGGTCAGCGCAGGTGAACAAACTTTTGCGTGATGGCGGCCACGATCTCATTTTATCGATCGGTCAAGTGGTTCCGCACGAAGTTGTTGGATTTGCAAATCATGCTAAAAACATATTTGTAGGGACAGGTGGGAAAGAAGGTATCAACAAGAGTCACTTTCTGGGTGCCGTTTATGGCATGGAAAGGATGATGGGTCGTGCCGATACTCCTGTTCGCAGGGTATTGAACTACGCCTGCAAACATTTTCTTTCCGATTATCCGGTTATCTATGTACAAACAGTAATTGGCAAAGATGATAACAATAACCTCGTGATCCGCGGAATGTACATTGGCGACGATGAAGAATGTTTCATCAAAGCTGCTGCCTTGTCGCTCGAGGTGAACTTTCAACTACTCGAAAAACCGCTTAAAAAAGTGGTGGTCTACCTCGATCCATCCGAATTCAAAAGCACATGGCTGGGTAACAAGAGTGTTTACCGCACCCGCATGGCTATTGACGATGGCGGTGATCTGATTGTGCTTGCTCCGGGACTGAAAGAATTTGGCGAGGATAAGGAAATCGACCGTCTTATCCGCAAATATGGTTACGTAGGATCGGACAAAGTTCTGAAACTTACCAAAGAAAATCCTGAACTGCAGCAGAACTTAAGCGCTGCCGCACATCTTATTCACGGATCGTCCGAAGGTCGTTTCAATATTACTTATTGTCCGGGAAATCTTACTAAGGAAGAGATCGAATCGGTGAATTTTAAATATGCCGACTTAAAGGAGATGACAAAACTCTACAACCCTGAAACCCTGAAAGACGGCTATAACGTGGTGAACGGAGAGGAAATCTTCTATATCTCGAATCCAGCGCTTGGATTGTGGGCATTTAAGGACAGATTTTAAGTAGCCTGCTATGAAAGTTATTGCCGACGATAAAATTCCTTTTTTGAAGGGTGTGCTGGAACCTTTTGTGGATGTGGTCTATAAAAAGGGAGCCGATATCAGTACAACTGATTTGCTGGATGCTGATGGTCTGATTACGCGCACCCGCACCAAATGCAACGAAAAGCTGCTGAAAGGATCGGCTGTGAAGTTTATTGCAACTGCAACCATCGGTTACGATCATATTGATACTTCGTACTGTGAGCAAAACGGTATCGTTTGGACAAATGCTCCGGGTTGTAATTCAGGCTCAGTATATCAGTATGTAGGCTCAGTACTCTCAACACTTGCTGGTAAATACAATCTCGATTTTTCGGAAGTTGCACTTGGCGTGATTGGTGTTGGAAATGTAGGCCGCAAAGTTGTTCGTTTGGGCGAATTAATAGGAGCCCAGGTTTACCTCAACGATCCTCCCCGTCAGCGGAAAGAAGGTACCTGTGGTTTTATGTCGCTTGAGGGAATCGTTCGCGAGTGTAACATCATTACCATTCATGTTCCTTTGGTAAAAGATGGTCCCGACAAAACCTATCATCTGGTGAACGAGGATTTTCTGAAAAGGCTAAATCCCAATACCATTCTTATCAACAGCTCCCGTAGCGAAGTGGTGGATACTGCTGCTCTCAAAAAAGCTTTGAAGGAGAAATGGATTCGTGCTGCAGTGCTCGATGTGTGGGAAAAGGAACCGGATATCGATCTGGAACTGCTCAGTATGGTGGATATAACCACTCCTCACATTGCCGGTTATTCGGTCGATGGAAAGGCTAACGGTACTGCCATGTCGGTGCAGGCCTTAAGTAAGAAACTCGGACTGCCTTTAACTCGCTGGCAGCCCGAAGATCTTCCGGAACCCGCATCATCGGTGATGGATATTAACTGTGAAGGAAAAACCAAACAGCAGGTGCTCACCCAAGCCATTCTTTCAACCTATAAAGTGCTGGAAGACGATGCCCGTCTGCGACAGTCAGTTGAGACTTTTGAGGCACAACGCGGAAGTTATCCCAACCGCCGCGAATTTCATGCTTATTCGGTAAAGCTTACGAGCGACCATAGCGGCATTGGGAAGGCACTGAAGGGGTTGGGATTTAGTGTAATATAGTCGATAGTCGTCCCGATAGATATCGGGAGTCGATAGTCGATGGTCCATAGTCGATAGCCAAATACTGAAGACCCTAGCTATGGCTTTGGGATCTATGAATTTTTTATTTGGTCGATAGTCCATAGTCAATGGCCAAATACAGAAAAAGAATTAGCTATGGACTATGGACTAAAAGCTATGGACTTTTTAAAAACGGATTCAATTTTAATATCAATAAATACATAACTATGAAAGAAATATCAGATATTGGTGTGGTGGGTCTAGCTGTAATGGGCGAAAACCTTATTTTGAACATGGAAAGTAAAGGTTTTCATGTAACAGCTTATAACCGTACCGTTGATAAAGTGGAGAACTTTGTGAACGGACGTGCAAAAGGTAAAAAGATTTTTGGTGCACATTCGCTTGAGGAAATGGTTGCTTCGTTAAAGCGCCCGCGTAAAGTGATGATCATGGTAAAAGCCGGTAAGCCGGTTGACGAACTCATCGAATCGCTTATTCCTATTCTCGAGCCAGGTGATATCATCATCGACGGTGGAAATACTCACTTCCCCGATACCAACCGCCGCACCAAATATGTTGAAAGCAAAGGATTACTTTACATCGGTACCGGTGTTTCGGGTGGCGAAGAAGGTGCTTTGTTAGGCCCATCGATTATGCCTGGCGGATCTCCTGCTGCATGGCCCATCGTGAAACCTATCTTCCAGGCTATTTCTGCCAAAGTTGAAGGTGGTGTTCCCTGCTGCGACTGGGTTGGCGAAAACGGTGCCGGTCACTTCGTGAAAATGGTTCACAATGGTATCGAATACGGCGATATGCAGCTCATCAACGAAGTATATCACATTATGAAAGATATACTGGGAATGAGCGCTGACGAAATGCACGAAGTGTTCAAAGAATGGAATGCAGGCGAACTCGACAGCTACCTGATTGAAATTACCCGCGACATTCTGGCTTATAAAGATACTGACGGCAAGCCGCTGGTAGACAAAATCCTCGACACTGCTGGTCAGAAAGGTACCGGTAAATGGACGGGAGTAAGCGCCCTCGACCTTGGAATTCCTTTAACACTCATTGGCGAAGCTGTATTCTCAAGATGTTTATCGGCTATCAAAGACGAACGCGTAGCTGCTTCTAAAGTATTGACTGGTCCTAAACCTTCTTTCAGCGGCGATAAAAAAGCTTTTATCAACGACTTAAGAGATGCACTTTATGCTTCTAAAATTATATCCTATGCACAAGGTTACCAGCTTATGCAGGCTGCTGCCAAGGAATATGGCTGGAACCTTAACTATGGAGGTATTGCTCTGATGTGGCGTGGTGGATGTATCATCCGTTCGGTGTTCTTAGGTAAAATTAAGGATGCTTTCGATAAGAATCCTAACCTCACCAACCTCTTACTCGATCCTTTCTTCACCGGAAAAGTATCTTCGAGTCAGGCCGGATGGCGCAGGGTTGTTGCTTCGGCTATTACCAACGGTATTCCTGTTCCTGCCATTGCTTCAGCTCTGAACTATTTCGACGGCTACCGTGCCGAACGTCTCCCTGCCAACCTGTTACAGGCTCAGCGTGACTACTTCGGAGCTCACACCTACGAAAGAATCGACAAGCCCAGAGGCGAATTCTTCCACACCAACTGGACCGGTCGTGGTGGCGATACCGCTTCTACAACTTATGTAGTTTAATATAAAGCCTCATCCTAAATCCTTCTCCTCCAGGAGAAGGACTTCAATACATGCACTTCCCTACCCATCATTTTAGGAGAAGAGCTGAGGGGAGGTTTTTTCCTGAAATTTTGTTAATATTGAAAAGCCTTTGGATTATCTCTGAAGGCTTTTCTTTTTAAATACAGGAACCCAAAGTTCGCAGAGAAGACGCAGAGAACGCTAAGCGATATTTTGTTGCAGATCTATAGTTCTCAGCGACCATAGCGCTTCTTCGCGCTCTTTGCGTCCTAGGAATTATTAACAATTAACCAAACTCCTATGAACCTGAATCTTTCCGCCTTTTTATTTTTGATATGCTTTTTCTCTTTTGAAGAATCCGGATGTCAGGAGAAAGTCACAACTGCTGATTCCATTCAGCCAAAAGCCTATATCATTCAGCTTGCTACCGAAAAGGCTCCCGAATTGCCCGCCAACTTCGACGATATTTCAAGGTTCAATTTTTATGGAATTTGCTGGAATGGAAAACCGGATGATAACTTGAAGTTTGCCAGGCAAATGGGTTATAATTATGTAATGTACCAGCCGGGAATGGAAAATAGTCCTTTGGCTAAAGATCTTTATTTCTATATGGAAAGTCCGGAATACCAGGTTTACTCCACTTTAGGCGTGGATAGGAGTCTGGACAGGAAAAAAACTTATCCTGACGAGCAAAAGTTAACTTATCAAAATTACTTTGCCTTGAAGAATACCGATCAGCCATTCCCTGACAACATAGCATCAGGATGGTTTACAAACGATAAGTTTTCGGTTGAGCCCGACTGGCAACAGCAAAGGGTGATCGATTACTTTGTTGGCAAGGTGAAAGAAAAGGCTTTAAGCATCGAACGCCCCGAAAATAAATTCCTGTTTGCCGGTCTGGCCTGGGATGTGCCTCAGTTTACAGGTGATTTTTACAACAACGGGAAACAAATATCGCTCGAAGAATGGAACGACAAAGACTCATCAGCCTTGTTCCCGGGTAATACTCACGAATACGAAACCTATTCCGAAGGGAAGGTAGCATATTACCTGGCAATAAAAAAAGCTTTTCGGGAGACTTACCCAAACCGCAGTCTCTGCTTTATTTTTGAGCCCTATAATTATTACGACTCCTGGTTCAAAGATCTTTTCAAACTGGATTCAAAGAAACAGGAAGAAATAATGCTCGATGCCATGATTACCCAGGAGGCTGGCATAACCAAATGGTCGAGCGGAACCGAATTTGTTGATGATAATCGTGTCTATAAGTCGGGCATTATGTCCAAAAGTCGCACAGGTTCCACCACTCCCGATAATCACGATTTACAGAGTAACAAACTGATTGTGGCCAAAGCCGCCATCAATGGTTCCTGGGTAAGCTGGTACGGACGTTTTAGTGGATCGGGAGACCGTGTCTCAATGAAAAATATTTACGAAGTCCCCAACTGGTTGCAGTTAATCCGCATGGTAGCCAACTGGGACAATCTGAACGGCGTAAACCTTACTGCAAGAAGGTGGGATGGTTCTGTTTACGTAAGTTCAAATAGCAGAATCGATGGTAATATTATTTATTCCCGTCAGCCCAAAACTCAAAAGCTATTTGTTGTATTTTTGAATAATAAGGGCGAAATAAAGCTCAACCCCGGCGAAAAAGTTGTTTCAATAAAAAGAGTGGATAAGTACTTTTGTGAGATAAGTGATGCTTCTGGAGAATTGAAGGTGGAGGGAAATAAGATTAGACCTCACCCCCGGCCCCTCTCCTTAGAGGAGAGGGGAGATTCTTCACATAAAGTTTTGGAGCAAATGTAAGGTTGAGAAAGCCGTTCCTGACCGGGATGCAGTTCCCTCTCCTTTGAGGAGAGGGTTAGGGTGAGATGTATAAAAGAATTATTTACTTTTGAAATTCGATTCTAATTTTTGGATATGAAAACGCTAATTCTTTTTACAGGTCTTTTACTTTTAGGAATCTTTTCTTTTGGTCAACCCAAATACGCTCTCGTTATCCATGGCGGTGCAGGCGTGATGGACCGCGATAAAATGCCTCCTGCAGTTCAGAAAGAATATACCGGTGTGTTAAACCGCGCTCTTGTAGTGGGCGATTCGGTGCTTCACGCCGGAGGTACCTGTCTCGATGCAATCGAAAAAACGATTATAGTCCTTGAGAATTCACCACTCTTTAATGCCGGAAAAGGTGCCGTTTTAACTAACGATGGCATTGCCGAACTCGATGCATCCATTATGGAAGGTGTATCGCTTAAAGCCGGTGCTATTGCCGGTGTTCGCGATGTAAAAAATCCTATTCGTGTGGCCAGAGCAATTATGGAGAAGTCGGAGCATGTGATGCTTTCAGGTACCGGAGCTTCGCAGTTTGCAAAAGAGAAGGGGTACGAAATTGTGGATAACAACTATTTTATTACTGAACCAAGGTTGAAATCGCTTCAGCAACTGCAAAAAAAAGAGCGGGAAAACACTCAGAATGACAAACACGGAACTGTTGGCTGTGTAGCTCTTGATTCTTACGGAAACATTGCCGCAGGCACTTCCACGGGAGGAATGATGAACAAACGCTATGGACGCATAGGTGATTCCCCAATCATTGGAGCAGGAACTTATGCAAATAATACTACAGGAGCTCTCTCATGTACAGGACACGGCGAATATTACATCCGGCTTGGCTTTGCCCGCGACATTTCTGCTTTGATGGAGTACAAAAACATGAATATTACCCAGGCTTGCCAGGAAGAAATTAAAAAACTTACGCAACTGGGTGGTACCGGCGGTGTTATCGGGATTGATAAAAATGGTAACATCGCTATGGAATTCAATACTTCAGGAATGTTCCGGGGGTATATAAAATCGGATGGTAAAAAAGAAGTGGCAATTTTTAAATAAAACGAGCGTCTTTTTCCATCTCTTTTTCACAACTTTGTTTTTTAACCAAATTTTTTAAAATGAAACTGACTACTTATAAATTAACTGTTATTGCAATTCTGGTTTTTATAACCGGTCTTTCAGCTTCTGCTGCAGTTCGTCTGCCTAAAATTCTTGGCAGTAATATGGTTTTACAGCGCAACGTGAAAACTCCTATTTGGGGATGGGCCGATAAAGGTGAAAAAGTAAAAATCTCCTTTGCCGGGAAAAATTATGCTGCAACTGCTAATGCTGCCGGAAAATGGATTATATATATGGATCCGCTTCCAGAAGGTGGGCCTTATGATCTCTCAATTTCGGCTTCGAACAAAATCACTTTAAAAAATATTTTAATAGGAGAGGTGTGGGTTTGTTCTGGTCAGTCGAACATGGAATGGTCAGTGAGCAGCTCCAATAATGCTGAAGCTGAAATAGCAGCAGCCAATTATCCTCGTATCAGGTTATTTACCGTTCCTAAAAAGGTAAGTGCTTTGCCCAAAGATGATATCGAAAGCGGCGAATGGCAGGAATGTTCTCCTTCTACCGTTCCAGGATTTTCGGCTGTTGGGTATTTCTTTGGTCGTAATCTTCAGCAAAATCTGAATATTCCCATCGGACTCATCAATTCTTCGTGGGGAGGTACTATCCTCGAAACCTGGGCAAGCGAAGAAGCGGTTTTATCTATTCCCGATTTTCAAACTCAGATGGCCGATTTGAAAAAAGCCAATTTGCCTGCCATGGAAGCCAACTTTGAAAAGATGCAGAAGGATTGGAACGACAAGATGACAAATGGTGATCGTGGTTCAAAGGAAAACTGGAGTTCCGCGGATTTTAAAGATAATTCATGGAAAACAATTAACCTTCCTCAGTTATGGGAAAATGCCGGACTTAATATGGATGGCGTTGTATGGTTCCGCAAGGAAATAAAGCTTGATGAGGCTGAAGCTGCTGCTGGGATTACCCTTAATCTTGGCCCGATAGACGACAGCGACAATACCTTTGTAAATGGAAAGCAGATTGGAGAAACAATGAACCAATACAGCCAGAAGAGAGTTTATAATGTTGGAGCCAATGTTTTAAAAGCCGGGGTAAACATTATTGCTGTTAAAGTTATCGATACTGGCGGGGGAGGTGGAATTTACGGCGATGCTGCCGATATTTTCTATGTCTCTGCAAAAGGAAAGACTTCACTGGCAGGTGCCTGGAAATATGAAATAGGTGTGGATCCCGGTCCGAACCCGAGTTCAAAAGTTGGTCCCAATGCTTATCCAACACTGCTTTTCAATGGTATGATTAAACCCATTCTGCCTTATTCTGTGCAAGGTGCTATCTGGTACCAGGGCGAATCGAATGCAGGTCGTGCGAAACAATACGAGCGTATTTTCCCGTTGTTAATAAACGATTGGCGCAAACAATGGAATAACCCAAATTTGTCGTTCCATTTTGTGCAGTTGGCGAATTACATGGCCGCCAAACCGGAGCCCGGCAACAGCGAATGGGCCGAATTACGCGATGCTCAGCTTAAAACGCTTTCACTTCCTAAGACAGGTATGGCTGTAATTATCGATATCGGCGAAGCAAAAGATATTCATCCCCGGAACAAGCAGGATGTGGGTTACCGTCTTTCTCTTGCTGCCCGCAAGGTAACCTACAATCAAGATATTGTTTATTCCGGACCTGTTTATAAATCGTTCGAAAAGAAGGGTAATAAAATAGTTGTATCATTTTCAAATATTGGTTCTGGTTTAATAACTAAAGATAAATATGGTTACCTGAAAGGCTTTGCCATTGCCGGTGAGGACAAGAAATTTGTATGGGCCAAAGCTTCCATAGAAGGTGATAAAGTAGTTGTCTGGAGCGAATCAGTTTCCAATCCCGTTGCTGTGCGCTATGCCTGGGCCGATAATCCTGACGATGTCAATTTCTATAATAAAGAAGGACTTCCTGCTACTCCTTTCAGAACTGATAATTGGGAAGGAATAACGAAATAGGGGTTTAGCTGTTAGGGGTTTAGGCTGTAGGAAATATAAAAATGTATATTTCTACAGCCTTAACCCTACAGCCTACAACCATAACCTATAACCTACGACCTACATCCTATAGCCTATAGCCTATAGCCTTCCCCCCTAATATTAACCTAACCTTAAATCCTGCTATTATTTTTATTTAATGGTAAATTTTGCTTAACAATTGATTTACATTGAAAAAGTAGTTTTGATCCTATAAATTTAAACCATGGATCAAAACGGATATAAAATATTAATTGTAGACGACGAACCAGATATCCTTGAATTTCTGAGTTACAACCTGAAAAAAGAAGGATTTCAGATCTACACTTCCAATAATGGAAAAAGCGCTCTGCAACTAGCCGTTCAAATTAAACCTCATTTAATTTTGCTCGATATAATGATGCCCGAAATGGATGGCATTGAGATGTGCGAAAAAATCAGGGAAACACCTGAAATTAATAATTGTATTGTTGCTTTTCTTACGGCACGTACAGAAGATTATTCCCAAATTGCCGGTTTTGAAGCAGGTGGCGACGATTATATCGCTAAACCTATCAAGCCAAAGCTTCTCATCAGCAGGATTAATGCATTACTTAAAAGGTATGCACCTAATGAATCCAAAAAACAAGTCCAGGAACCTCAATTATCGTTGGGGAATATTGTTATCGATAATGAGAAATACAACGTTTTGCTCAATGGCAACGAAGTTTATCTCCCCAAAAAAGAGTTCGAACTTCTAAAACTTCTCACTTCTAAACCTTCCAAAGTATTTACCCGCGACGAAATATTTGACTATATATGGGGCGACGAAACTTTTGTGGGCGACCGCACCCTGGATGTTTACATTCGTAAGCTGCGCGAAAAACTGGGCGATAATCTCATAAAGACAATCAAAGGCGTTGGCTATAAGTTTGAGATAGCAAAATAGAGCTTGTTGGATAATAATTTGACCGATTTAAGCAATGTTCCTTCAGGTAATAATGGTTGATGCCCACGCGAAACGGTAATGATTTAAAAATATAATTTGTACGGTTATTTCAAATAACTCTTTGGATATGCATGAAACAGGGAAACTGTTGTGTTATATTTGAAGGTTTTTTGTTTTATCGTATAATTGGCATCCGGAATGATTAAAAATACAGCCCTCGTATTGGAAGGAGGCGGCTTTCGCGGCATATTTACCGCAGGTATATTGGAAGTGTTTCTTGAGAATAATCTTTTTTTCGAATCGGTTTATGGTGTTTCAGCGGGAGCCGCTTATGGTGTTTCGTACCTCTCACAGCAAGCCGGGCGAAATATTGCTGTTAACGATTATATTGGCGACAGGCGTTACTGTAGCTTCAATAATTTAATACGACAGGGCTCCCTGTTTTCATGGGAATTTATTTATGAAGAAATTCCCCAGTTGATTATTCCCTTTGATTACGAATCCCTGAAAAAATCGGAAAGTAAATTTTTTGTAGGTGCAAGTAATTGTATTACCGGCGAGTCGGAGTTTTTTCTGTTAAACGAAGTTGATAAAAAAGATTTCAGAACTGTTTTGGCAGCAAGTACTTCCCTGCCGCTGATAGCACCTGTTGTTTCTTATAACGGCAAACTGCTGCTGGATGGAGGTTTAACCGATTCTATCCCTTTTGAATATGCATTAAAGCAAGGACATAACAGAGCTGTTGTTATTTTAACCCAACCTAAAGGCTATATTAAAGAACCAATGAAATTTGGTTCGCTATTTAAATGGTATTACCGCAAATACCCTAAAGTTTACGAAATGCTGCAAAATCGGGCCGAGCAATACAATGCCGCCGTGCATCGGCTGGAAAACCTGGAAAAAGATGGATCTGTTTATGTAATCCGTCCCGAAGCAAAGCTTGAAGTAAGCCGGCTCGAAAACAAACCACACAAAACTGCCAAAGTATATGCTGAAGCAATTGATCTGGCCAGGAAAAAGTTCCGGGATTTTGAAGGGTGGCTAAATCTGTAGGATATTTCATACTTAAAATTTAGGCAACTATATACAAGTTAGGACAAACTTTAACCGCTCATACTGTGAAACCTCTCCGAGGTTTTTCAGAGACATACCTTGATGATTTTACAATTTTGCAACATCTACGATATTGTTTTATATCCTCGTAGAGGATACACAGTTGGTGAATTTGCATATTCTGGTGTTTTCTACCTCGTTGAGGTTGCACAATAAACTAATAGTATCTATTTGTCCCATCTGACATATAGTTCCCTAAATTTATTTTAAAGGTTGCATGAAAACCCATGTTGTTGAAATTTGATTTATGCATGGGAAGTAACCTATTCTTCACATACTGCTTTTGTTAATCAAATCTTAAGCTGAGAAGCAGCCGAAACTGGAATGTTTGCAAAAAGGGCCTTTTTTCTTTAAGGTTACTTTAAGATTCTATGCAGTTTTAATTAAAGCAACCATAATATTCTCATAATCTCTTTGGCCGAAACTCTCTTTTTCTTTGTAATGTTTTTAAACCATACATTTTAAATGAAAAAAAGAGTCGCACTATCTATAGTTTTTGTAATCGGATTTTACAGTTTTGTTTTTGGCCAGTATACTGTTAGAGGTATAATTACTGATGAAAGTACAGGCGAAACCTTACTTGGGGCCAATGTTGTTGTTAAAGGCACTACCAAAGGGGCCATGGCTGATATCGACGGCAAATTCGAAATTAAAAACATTGCCGAAAATAAAATTATACTTGTTTGCTCATTTATATCCTACGAGCCAAAAGAAATTGAAGTCTCCTTTAGCGATGCTTCGGCAAAAACTATCGACTTTAGATTAGGAAGTGCCCAGGTAAAGCTTGCTGAAGTTGAAGTAGTTGCTAAATCAAACCGTGAGTCGGAGAAGGCTTTGATGCTTGAGCAAAAAAGCGCTTTAACAGTCACTCAGGCAATAGGTGCACAGGAACTTTCCCGAAAAGGTGTGAGCGATGCAGAAGGCGCTGTTGCCAAAGTTTCGGGTATATCCAAACAGGAAGGTGTTAAAAATGTTTTTGTGCGTGGCTTAGGCGACCGTTTTAACTCAACTTTTCTTAATGGATTTCCATTACCTTCCGAAGATCCCGAGTATAAAAACATCGCATTGGATTTCTTTAGTTCCGATATGATTCAGACCGTTTATGTTAACAAGGTATTTACTCCTGCTTTGGATGGCGATGTAGGAGGCGCCAACATAAACATCATTTCCAAAAACCTGAAGAGTGATGAAGAACTTTCGGTTGAATTGGCAGGAGGTTTTAACTCTCGCACCCTTTCAAGAGGTTTTCTTCAATCCGATGGTGTTAACGGGTTCGGTTATACCAAAAATCCTGAAGGGCCATCGCAGAATAATCTTTCGGCCTACAATTTTGGAAATTCCCTCGATCCCAAACATGTCAATGCGCAGTTAAACAGGGGAATTACAGCTTCGTATGGTAAAAAGCTATTCAATAATAAATTAAATATTTTTCTTACAGGAGCTTACGAGGTCGATAATAATTTTCTTTCTGGTATTGTAAGAGAAACCAATACGGCAGGAATGATATTTATCGATCAGAGGTATGAAGAGTATGAGATAAATACCTCGCACCTGTTGCTTGGTAGTGCAAACTACGACATGAAAAAGCATTCGGTTTTATTCAACACTGCGTATATTCATTCAAACCGTCAGGTTTTCGGCGATTATTTCGGGTTGAATAATTCCCGCTTTCAGGGTACTGATTCCGAAACGGGATTAATGCGACGACAGCAGATTAACGATAACTCTCTTTTTGTGAACCAACTGATTAGCCGTTGGAATTTATCTAACCGCTGGAAGTTAAATTTGGGTACTTCGTTTAACTTAGTGAATGGAAATGAACCCGATAGAAGGATAAATCATCTCTCGTACGAGAACAACATATATTTACCCATTCGAAGTACTGGAAACCAACAAAGATATTTCTCGGAATTAAATGAGAACGATTTAAACTTCAAAGCCGATATCATCTATAAATTAAGTACAGCCGACAATAATAATTCTGAGATCAGATTTGGTTATAACGGTCGTTTTGTAAACAGAACTTTTGAAGCCATTGAATATGACCATAACGTAGTGTATCAGCAGGAATTTACATCCGACGACTTTTTGCTCGATAGTTATTTCAATAAAGAAAATCTTGCCAATAACGCCTTTAGACTCGATAGAAACATAGATGAATATTCAGTGAATAAATTTATTAACTCAGGATATGGAGAAATAGCTTATCAAATAGGCCGTAATTTAGTTGCAATGGGAGGGGCCCGTTTTTCGCAGGTGTTTGTAAAAGTTGACTATAATGTGGACAAAGGTGGAGCTAAAGGCACAACCTATATAGATAAATATTATGTTCTTCCGTCGTTTAGCTTTAAGTACGATCTGAATTCCAAAAATACATTCAGATTGGGGGCTGGCCAGACTTATACACTGCCACAGGATAAAGAAGTGTCGCCTTACCGTTACATCGGAAAGAATTTCAGGAGCCAGGGTAATCCGGAACTTCAACCGGCAACAAATTACAATTTGGATTTGAAATGGGACAACTATATGTCGGCTGGCGAAATTATCTCCGTAAACGGTTTCTTTAAATATATTCAGGATCCGATATCAAGAGTTGAAAAGGCTAGTGCCGGGGGATTTCTTACTTACGACAATATTTCGGATTATGCCTTGATTTCGGGTGTAGAAGTGGAGTTAAAAAAGAACCTTCTGAACACAGCAACGCATACAATTTCGCTGGGATTAAACGGCTCATATATTTTCACGCAGCTTAAACTCGATACACTCGAGTCTTTCACAAATACTACCTCGGAGCTTGAAGGTTCAGCGCCATTTATTGTTAACTCCGACCTTACCTATAGTTTTACGAGAAACAATTTTACATGGACCAACGCCTTGGTGCTTAATTATTTTTACGACAGGGTTTATTCTATCGGAACTAACGGCTTCGAAGATATCATTGAAAAAGGTATTCCAACCCTCGATTTTATTTCCAATGTAAAATTCAATAAGAAGTGGAGCATGGGTCTGAAAATAAAAAATATTCTCGATCCGGTATTCACCCTTTCAAGGGAACCAAGCATTCAGAATAGTTCTCCAATTGTGCTTGAGGAATTCAGAAAGGGCCTGGATATTAGTTTGGGGATAACATTTAAATTTATTTAAATCATTAATATTCTTTAATTTAAATCTGAAAACAATGAAAAAAGTATTATTTTATTTATTATTTGCGGCTATGGTTTTTACGGCATGCGAAAAGGACGATGACAATGATAATGTTTTCGAAGGCAATGTCCTGGGTGGCGACTTAACAGCAAGCACCACTCTGGATGCATCGGTGGAATATACTCTGGATGGAACACTGGCGATTAAGGATGGTGTAACCTTAACCATCCCTGCCGGCACAGTTATTAAAGCAAAGAAGGGATTCAGCAACTACGTGATTGTTGAACGTGGTGGTAAAATAATAGCTCAGGGTACTTCCGGTAAACCCATTAAGTTTACTTCTGCCGAAGCTTCTCCGGCGGCTGGTGATTGGGGAGGTCTTGTTATTAACGGGAAAGCCCCTGTTTCAGGCGCAACTGCTGGTACCGAAGGTTCTACAGAGGTAAACAACAACCTTAAGTATGGAGGAACTGATGCTGCCGATAATTCTGGCATCCTCGAGTATGTTATTCTTGAATATACCGGAGCTAAATCAACAGCCGATGTTGAGCATAACGGACTGACCTTAAATGCTGTTGGTAACGGTACTAAAATCGAAAATATTTATGTTCCCCATACCAGCGACGATGGTATTGAATTATTTGGTGGTTCTGTAAATGTTACAAATATTCTTGTTGTTAATCCCGATGATGACATGTTCGATTTTACCCAGGGTTATACTGGTACACTGAAAAATGCTTATGGCGTTTGGAATGCAGGTTATACAAGTGCTGAAGAAGATCCCCGTGGAATCGAAGCCGATGGTAACCTCGATGGCAATGGCCCAACCCATGTTGGTCAGTCGAACTTCAAGGTGGAGAATATTACAATCCTAAACAACTCGACCTTTAAAATGACTGACATTATTAAAGTTCGTCGTGGTGCAACTGCCAACATCACCAATGCCTGGGTTAACGGCGGTAATGCTGCTGCTCAGCTTACTGATGTTATTGACTTAACCGATTCCAAAGGAACTGCTGCTTCAGCAACAACCATTCTATACAAAGATGCCAGTGGTATTGCAAATACTGTGAAGAATTCAACCCCCGCTGCAACTTTGACGGCTACAGATGGTAATACCGGTACTGATAAAGCCCTATTCTCCTGGACTGGAGCAGCTCTGTAAAGTTTTAACAACAACCAGAAGTAAAGCCCTGGCAATTTATTGTCGGGGCTTTTTTGTTGATACGCCATGGCCCAATACTAACTGACTTTATTAGCAATATTCAAGGAATAAAATGCTTCCAGAAGGTATCTAAAAATGAGGGTTGTGTGAAGGTCGGAATGAATTCGCCTACGCTTAAGGGGTCGATTTTATAGTTAATCAATACTTTAAACGAGAGTTTAAATGTGTAAAAATTCGATCATCAACAGATGTTAGAGAAAATTTTTAAGCTCCTTTACTTTCCAGATTTTGTGAAACAAGCTGCTTTACTATAATCGATTCGGCTTCTCTTGAATTGAAAGCTCCTACCTGATTAAGTTTTATTTTAAGCGGTGTTGTTGGATTAGTCTTAATTTCAATCGTTTCCGTTCTTGTTTCGTACGAAATCATAGAGATTTCAATTTTATATGTTCCAGGCGAAAGATTCAGTGTAAAATTGCCATCGAAATCGGCAATAGCTTTTATTTTAGTACCACTAACGTTAATGGTAGCTCCCGAAAGTGTTTCATCATTTGCAGAGTCTATAATCTGGCCGGTAACATTGTCACTTTGGCCAAAAGCCCAATTCGAACATGCTAGATAGAAAAATATCAATATGGTGTATTTCGGGGTACGTTGCATTTTCAATAATAATATATGATACAAAAAAAGGTTACATCCCTGAAATAGAGTTTAATCGTATCATAAATTAATATGAAAGTGCGTTTTGAGTTCATGTTAAATTAAGATATGAGTCTGATTATTGTCGCTGTTGGGTTTGACCATGATATTAAATCAGTAAATTTTGACGATCTGTGTATGAAATTTAAGATTAAATTAAGGTATTATTGAGGCTGGGTTAATATTTTTGATTCAGATAACACCGTATAAGGGTGTAAGTTTTGGATAAAGATTTAACTTAAAATTGGCAACATGAAAAAATTATTACTTCTCTCCGGCCTGCTGCTTGCATTAAATGCCGGAATAGCTCAAACCGCAAAAGCCCAGGATATTGCCAGTAACAATCGTCTCGAAGGTCTTGTAACCGAATATTTCGATAATGGTATTGTAAAACAGGAAATGAATTTTGTTAACGGGCTGCTCGATGGCCAGATGAAGGTGTATTTTGGCGATGGTACTTTACAGGAAATCCGGTCGTATAAAAATGGCAATTTTGATGGAACATGGATGACTTATAATCTAAATGGTATTAAAGTTTCGGAAGCGGGTTTCAAAAATAACCAGAAACATGGCAAATGGATTATTTGGGACGATAAAGGAACCAAACGTTGCGAAATGTTTTACGAAAATGGAAAGAAATCGAGGAAATGGAGTACCTGGGACAAAAACGGTAATCTGGTTTCGGAAAAGGATTTTTCGAAGTAAGAAAAACACAAAAATTCTGCTGACGTTTAGTTATTACGTCGGCCAAATGCTTTCAGGTATGGGTTTACTCATGTCTGGAAGCATTTTTATTCTATCCAACGGTAAACCTGTAGTGCAGTTATATTTTCTCTGCCAGAAAATGCCAGTGGTAAGAACTCAGGGGCTTGTATTCCTTATCTTTAAGTTTCAGGATTTCGAAACCTGTTAAAATGTGGACAAGCTCAATAGCACTATAACAATAGAGCAGGTCCTTTTTCCCTAAATTGTTCATATATGGGTAAAGAGCACTATTGGTTTCTGGCAGCAAACCAACATTTCTCTTCGAAATCAAAGTGCCCTGAAAAATACCACCTGTTTTAAGAATTCTGTAAATCTCCGATATTGTTCCCTGAACATTTTTTAAATCGCTGTGGCTAATAGTATCCCATGCGAGTACATAATCAAATTCAGAATTTGGATAAGGAAGGTTGGCAAAATCTCCTTGTTTCAAAGAGATTTCAAGTCCTCCGGAATTGGCCCGTGCTTGCAGGCATTCCAAATTGTTAAAAGAATTATCAAAGGCATGTACTTCAAATCCCAATTGAGCGAACCATAAAGCATGCCTACCATTTCCACAACCCAGATCCAATACGTTTTTAAATCCTTTGTCCTTTAACTTCCTTCCAGTTTTGCAAACATCTTTTTCGGCAACCATTCTTACCAGTTTTCCAGTTGAGGTATTCCATTTTTCCCTTAAGGTGAGATACAGATTTTCGGCTTTCAACATTTTGCTCATAAACACATAGTTTAGTTTATCAATATTAGCAAAACAAAATGATCTGAATGTTTAGAAATAATTACTCCTGAATTAAATATGAAAAAAAGTGAAACCTGTTTTTTACAAACTAAAAATAAATTCAGAAAAACTAAACTAAGGTTTAACAGTGATCAATTTTTAAGTATGTACTTTTATATCAGGTTAGTATTTTTTTATTAGTAACTAAAGTTTATTTAGGAATTAAAGAGAGTTCTTCGTGAGAAAAACTCTTTTTGTTTTTTATTGGGAGAAGAGGGATGCTGAGTAGACAATCATGGACAATCTACTTCCATTTCTTCTAAAGTTGCCCTGATACAGGCCAATAAAACAGCAATATCTATGGTACTGATACGACCAATATTGCCAATCCTGAAGCAGTCGGCTTTGCTCAGTTTTCCCGGGTATATAACCTGGCCTTTATCACTAAGCAACTTGTAAAAACTGGCAAAATCAAAATTGGGATGTTTGGGACAATGAAAAGAGGTGATGATGTATCCCTGTTTTTCAGAACTGAGATATTCTTTAAAACCCATCTCTCTCATGCCAAAAATAAGGACTTTATAATTTTCAGCATATCGCCCAGCCCTTCCAATAACGCCTCCTTCAGCCATTATTTCGTCCAATGCCTGGCGAAATGCCATCAAAGTATGGGTAGGAGGGGTAAACCTGAATTGGCCGGTTTCTTCCAATGCTTTCCATTGCTGGTAGAGGTTAAGGGTCATAGTACGGGCAATTTTTGAAGAATCCAACAGGCATTTTCGGCGGGCAATGATGAAAGAGAAGCCCGGAACACCCTCAATACATTTATTGGATGATGAAATGAGAAAATCGATGTGAGATTCTTTAAAGTCGATAGGAACGGCACCAAAACTGCTCATGGCATCTACAATAAGTGTTTTGTGGTATTGGTTTGCAAGTTTACCTATATCTTCTATCGGGTTAATGATTCCGGTTGTAGTTTCGCAATGCACAACCACAACATGGGTTATGGAAGGGTTTTCTTCCAGGGCATTTTCAATTTGGCTTAAGGAGGGGTGTTCATCTTCCCCACATACCAGACGCGTTTGCCTGATACCATGGATTTCGGCCATGGAAGAAATCCTTTCGCCATAAGCACCGTTGATGATGACAAGAAGATGACCATCGACTGGAATAACCGAAGATATTACTGACTCAATCCCAAAAGTTCCCGAACCTTGCATAATAACAGCTTCGTAACCATCGTGCTGCGAAACCCCGGCCAGGTTTAATAATCCATAGCGGATTTCTTTAACGGTTGTGATAAATTCCTGGTCGCGCGAGCCCAGGTCCCTTAACATGGCTTGTTTCACGGTAACGCTTGTGGTTAAAGGTCCCGGGGTAAAAAGTATTTTATCTGGTTGCATGTGTTTACTTAATAAAGATTGAATTAATTTTTTCACCAACCGGTTTTTCGTTTGTATAGGTCTGACCCAACAGAGCCGCGAGCGAGGCTGCAAGCTGATTGGTATAATACTGTCCTGGTGTTTTTAATTCGCCCGTTGCAGGTGTATCGGGGCCTATAACAGCAAACCAGGTTTCGTCGGCACGGGGAATTTTTATACCGTGGCTTTTCCACTCCTCATGACCAATACCCCGGCCATGGTCAATGGTAATGATCATGGTAGTTTTATTTTTATAGCCGGGAGTTGATTGTATCCAATTCCACAATTCTTCGATCATTTGATCCGAATACGCCATCGCATTCAGATAAAGATCGTACCGGCCCATGTGTGCAAGGTCGTCGGTTTCGTCGAGGGCAATGAACAAAACCTTTGGCTTGTTTTTCTTCAAGTACTCGAAGGCCTGATAGAAAGTAAAGGCATCATTGCGCACATCGTGGATAAATTCAGGGACTTTGCGCATAAGCTTGTTCATCAGTATTTCGCTTTCAGTAAGTTTCGAACCAGTAACAGGTTCAAATGCGCTGTTTACCAGAACTCCACTCCTTTGCTCATTAATAATGAAGGGGAACGCGTCCCAGGAGCTAAAAGCGGCAACTTTCCCTTTAAAAGCAGGAAGTCCGTTAAGAAACTCAAGAACATTTTTGTTTGGATTTGGAATAAGGTCGTTGCTGTTTATTCTTTCATCGTCGGCAAAACCGCATATTATCTCACTGAAACCAGGGTAGGAAAACCACATTTTGTTGGTGAGGTTCATCTTGTTGTCGTACAAGCGGTTTCCGTATAGCTGTCCTTGGCTGGCTATAGTATTCCAAAAAAAAGGCATAACCACCTGACGGCGCTCTGAGGCACTGTTTCTCCAGTATTTTTTCAGAAATACTGCCGTATCTTTGGTTTGTTCCTTGTTTCGAATCAGAACGGAATCGGCTCCTGTAAAAACATCCTGCCAACGACATCCATCAAGGGTAATAAGAATTACATTTTCGGTTTTTGACTGAGCATTCAGTAAATTGGTCTGGAAGCTCAGACCTACTAAAACTAAAAAAAATAGCTTTTTCATATTGTTTAATATTTGGTTATTCAAAATTGTTCCGATTTTTCTCGTAACGACTGGTGGATGAAGTAATCCGAATCTTTTTCGAGCCATTCCTTGGTTGTCTCATCCATGTTTTTCAACCAGGTCTGCCGCATTGGATTCAAATTAATGCCCCCTTCCTGTTTGAAATGCTGCGCTGTTTCCATGTTAACTTGTATATAATTCAGTTACTTTCACTTTTTTTATAACCCCGTAATTCCATTTTATGGCCAGCATAATTCCTGCAATAAAGGCCATCACCAAAAAAACTTTAAACAGACTGTCCCAACCGTAGGTCGACGAAATATATGCCACGGCAAAAGGCGACAGGAGCTGACCTGCAGAGCCTACTCCGTTTATAAAACCTGCGGCAACCCCTGTATGGTTGCCCTTGCCTATGTCCATGGCGGCTGCAGCCGACATTAGTGAATCGGGGCCGTAAATCAGAAACCCCGAAGCGCCAATAGTAAATACATTGCCCCAGTAGCCAAATTGCGAAATGGCAGGCTGAAACATAAAGAGCAAACCCAGCGAAAAAAGAAATATAGCACTCACCGAAAATCTTGCCGAACCGAAGAGTTTGTCGGAGAGATATCCGGCAGCAAGAATGCCCAGAAATCCAGCCAGTTCGAAAACCGATGAGGTATATCCCGAAACTTCGTTGCTGTAGCCAAAATTCTGGCTAAAATATAAGGGTAACCAGAAAAGAAACGAATAACGGATGAACTTGGTGAAAAAGTACATAATTGCCACCAGCCACAAGGCTGGATTAAGCAGAACTGAAAATATTGCAAGGGAGCTTTTCAGAGCAGGGGCTTCGGTTTGTTCAATAGAGAGCAATCCCTGCGAGCGGTCCACTTGGTGATAATAAGGTTGGTTTCGGATTTTTTTCCAGAATATTACAGTTATTACCAATAGCAGTATAGCTGGGGCCCAGAATACTTTTTTCCAGCCCAGTGAAGCGAAAACGTTATTGGTTCCCCACCAGGTGGCAAACAATACAGCAGCAAATCCCCCGATTACATAGCAGGTAGTCCACCAACCCATTACCACACCACGCTCCTTTTTAGTGTACCAGTTGGACATGATCCTGATCAATCCCGACCAGCCTGTCGATTGTCCGACACCATTCAGGAGCATATAACCCGAAAAGAAAAACATGGAAGGGAAAAAGCCTATGAGGAAATTCGCAGTAACAGAAATAATCAGTCCATAACCCACCACTTTTTTGGCTCCCAGTCGGTCGTTCAGGTACCCCGAAACAAACTGGCCACACATGTACATAATACTGTAAAGTGTGATCAGGTTAGCCAGCGCCATGTTGTCGAAGCCAAGCTGCTGATTCATCAGGGGCATGGCTACACTGAAATTTTTGCGGCAAAAGTAAAACCCTGCATAAGCCAGCCAGGTATAGAGAAATATCTGTTGCCGCTGGTTTAACCGGATATTTTTAAATTCGGAATTCAAATTGATGTTGAAAAGAGGTTTGTCCGCCTGAGCGAAGGATGTTCGCCTTTTGATATCCTGTTGTCGATTTCTAAGAGTATTTGGTAGCATTCCCATATTCCCTCACAAACAAAATGGGCACCAGCATCCATCAGTTTGGTGGCAGCTTTATTAACAAGGGTTTCGATAAGATCCGGGTCGGTTTCGTTAATTGTGTCCCACGACATGCCCACTTCGTTTCCCGATTTGGTAACCCCTATGGTCCACATACCCGCATTTAACCCTTCCTGAATATCAGCAATGGTATCGCCAATTTTCACCATCTGGTTCATGGGGAAAACGCCCATTTTTGTAGCATTGAGATAGCACATGTATGGCGCAGGCCTTCCTGCTGGCACATCAGAAGACGATATCACACAATCGGGTACAAAGCCCTGGCTGGCTGCTTCGGGGACAAGTTTGTCCATAATTTCGGTCATGTAACCTGTTGTGGAGCCCACTTTCACCGAGTGTTTTTTCATTTGTTCCATAAAATTGATACACCCGGGAACTGGTACAGCAAACTCCGAAATAATTTCATTCATGGTAGGGGTTATAAGTGAAAAGATATCATCTACATCCTTTTCTTTAGGTAACCTCCCATACAAATCGAGCCATTGTTGTTTTATTTCTGGCATTTCGAGCAGTACCCGGGTATGATCTTTCTTTGCGAGGCCCATTGGCAAACGGGCAAGTTCGGGAGTAAGATCCAGGTTCCATCTGCGGAATATTTCTACAAAAACGAGGGCTGGTCCCATGCATCCAAAATCAACAGATGTGCCAGCCCAATCAAGAATTATAGCCTTAATGTTTTTCATTATTAAATTATTTAAGCCTCATCCCCAAGAGGTTGTGTGGAAAGGTCGGGAAGACTTCGACTTCGCTCAGTCTGACGTTTGATTATCAGACGTTTGTCATATTGAGCGGAGTCGAAATATGGCATATAATTGACTTTTCACACACACTCAGGAATATGGGCTGCGATTATGTTCATTGTTAAACATTATGATTGAGATATCACCTGGGTCCTGTATTAGTTACAAGTTTCCTTTTCCAGGCACCCCTCTCCAATGGAGAGGGGAAGGGGTGAGGCCTTTACTTCATCATCCAGATATCAGTGTTGATATCGTCTGTTTCAGTATCGTACTGGGCTTTGAGGGCAGCTTTGTAGTTGACTTCATTGGTAGTCCTTTCCGAAAGCGGGTATTGCCAACGTTTTGGGATACGGCCACTGTTACCAGTGCCAGGACCAGTGAGAAAAGTCGGCACACCTGTACGGCGATAGTTGAAATAAGCTTCCCAACCTGAGTTATTGAAAAAGGCAAGATATTTCTGGGTTAAAACCTGGTTAAGGCCTGTTGTATTGTCTCCGGCGTATTTAACCGAAGTCTGGTTGAGGTAAACATCAATAACGGCGGCATCGGTTATGCCATAAAAACGGATGGATGCTTCGACACCTTTGTTATACCACGAAGCTGCATCGCCGGTTAACCAGCCACGGTTAATGGCTTCAGCAATATTGAAGCACATTTCGGGGTATCCAACCTGTATACACGGCTCGCCGGTATAGGAGCTGTAATATCTGCTTTTGCTAATCCACGAATACTCGCCTTTCAGGGCTTTGGTCGACATATCATCGAGGCTTTCGCCCGAGCTGGCGCCCACATAAGCTTCAAAATCGGTTGCCTTGAAGCCGGCAGCGATCTTAGCAGGCGCCGGATCGGCAACTACAAACGTGCGGGGATCCTTTAGAGAGGCAAGGGTATTTAAATAAGTGGCCGACATGTTGCGGCGGGTTGCATTGAAACCATAATTGTCCTGGTTGTTCGGGTATTTGTTTATGTTATTGTAAACATAACTCAGGTTATCGCTCATTCCCGAGAGGAGAGGGTATTTTGAAGGGTTGTTTACCACCTCGGCAAACAGTTGTTTGATTTTGAGGTCTGCATCTGCTTCTTTTTTGCTCAGGTGAATCAATACTCTTAACTTATAGGCATTCACCACTTTTTGCCATTTTGCGATATCGTTGTTCAACATGAAGTCGCCCGAGAGGCTTGCATCGTTTGCTGCAATCAAAGTGCTAAGATCGGTATTGGCTTCATCGAGCCATTTGAGGACCTGAATAAAAACTGCCTTTTGGGTATCGTACTTGGGAGCTTTGTTTTCTAACCCTTTCAGAGCTTCAGTCATCGGAATATCGCCCATCAGCATAGTCATTTCGGTATAAAAAAATGCTCTGAAAAATTTGCCCAAAGCCGAGTAGGGGTTCACTTCTTTAGCTCCCAGTCTAATGGCTTCTTCTTCCATTTTCATTACATCCTTCAGTGTAGAATAACTGAAAGAGTTGTTAGTCCAGTTATATTCCTGTGTGCCGTAATAATTGTAGTTCGAACACCAGAACTGGTTCCATTTATGGGTATCGCTCCAGGGGCTGCGGTACATTTTGTCGAGTACCGACGAAAAGATTAGCGAAGAGGGCACCGACGATGGGCGGTTGGGATCTTTTTCGAGTTCTTCAAAGTCCTGGCACGAGAAAACTGTCAGGAGGGTCATTATGATTAAGATATATTTTTTCATAGTTTTTGTTTTTGATTTAAGTTAACCTCTCCCCGCCTGACCTTATGACAGGCTCTACCGGGAGAGGTTTGGGTTGAATTAAAATGTTATGTTAAGGTTTAAACCATACCTGCGCATGGTTGGAGTTTGCATGTTCGAGGTCGAATTCGACGAAGCATACTGGTCGAGGTCGATATCCTTTTTCTCAGCAAAATAAAGCAGGTTACGGCCAACCAGTGAAACACTTGCCTGTTTGATAAAACTGTTGCCTAATATCTTCGAAGGAAGGTTGTAACTGATGGTTATTTCACGGAGCTTGGCAAAAGAGCGGCTCATGAGGTTACCTTCGTCCGAATTGTAGTAACGGCTTATATAATCCTGGAGGTAAGTCCTGGTAGTGTTATCAGCATACTGTAACTGGTCGTAGTTGATTATTTTGCCATCGGCATCGTAGTTTATTTGGGCACCGTTGGAAATCACTTTGCCATCGACCAGCCACGATTTTACACCCAGATAATCCTGGTAGCGTGCTTCGCCCATTTCTCCTTCCACAGTTTCGATGTGACGACCACCGCGGAAGGTTTGGCGTTGAACATGGTTCACAATTTTGCCGCCCACACGGCCATCAAATTGGAATGCGAAAGATAATCCCTTATATGAAAGATTATTTCTGAACGACCAGCTCCAGTCGGGGTTGGCATACCCCAAAAACTGACGAACCGGGTTGTTAAAAGTACGGCCACTGCCGTCTAAAATAAATTCGCCATCCTGAGTACGCACAAAAGCAGATCCATATATTTTATCCATGCGATCGCCAACTTTGAGGTAGGTATTGTATTTTTCAACACCAGGGTAAATTTCTTTTAAAACTTCTTTAAAAGTAGACCAGTTAACAAGCATATCCCAGTTAAAACCACCAGCGTTGCGAACCGGGGTAATGATGGATGACACTTCCCAACCGGTTCTTTCGGTTTTAATACCGTTTACAAGAGCATTATCGTAACCTGCCGCCGACGATACCGGCAAACGGAATATGCCAGGGCCATCAAGACTTCTGAAATATGTAACATCAAAGCCAACACGGTTTTTTAAAACCCTGATATCAGTTCCAACCTCCCATGCCGACGAAAAGCTGGGTTCGAGGCCGGGATTTGGAATTGTATTTGTATAAGAAGCCGCAGGTTGATTGTCATAAGGGAAAATAATGTTGTATGATGCCGAATTGGCAAAAGACGGACCTTCATAAGCTGAATAATAATCAGCACCATAGCCCATAAAATCGTCGCCCATGATGAGAAAGGTTGGGCCAATAGTTGAAGAGGTCAGGGCACTTCCTACATTTGCATACGATCCCCGAACTTTCAAATATGAAACAGTTGCAAGTTTAACAAGCTCGGTTATAACAATACTACCCGAAACAGATGGATAGAAATAGGTATTATTTTCAACGGGCAAAGTTGAATTTTTATCCACACGGCCTGTAAACGAGAGGTTGTATGCGTTTTTATAAGATAAATCCACATACCCATAAGAACTCAATACCTGCATAGGGGCATAATAGTTGTAAGCCTTGCGGGGATTTAGAGAGTTATTGAGGTTATACCATCCGGGAACATTCAGATAATCGGTCGAGGCAAAGCTGGAGCGATAGTTATAAGTTCGGATGTTACCTCCAAGCGAGGCCTTAACATTAAACTCGGGCAGTAAATTTTTATCGAATGTAAGCAACAGGTCGGTGTTGTTTTCGAACATGGTGCGTTTGTCTTCACGGTAATCGCCTTTGCCTGCTTCGCGGCCATAAGGGTGTGCTGAATATGGAAGCTTTTCGGTACGAAGCAGATCGTAAGTATTTACTTGTGTCCTGGCCGTGAGATTCAGATAATTGGCAATAGTCCATTTTAATGAGGTGTATCCATAAAGATCGGTTTTGTAGTGGCCGCGCAACCATTCGTACGACATAAAATAGGGGTTATGGTAACGCTGATATTCGGCATAAACGCTCTGGATTCCTTCTTTCCCTTCCTGCCAGTAATTTTTCATGTCGTCAATATCCCAGTCAGCACCACCCCACAAAATCATGTTATAAATGATACTGTTGGGGCCATATTCAACATCGGGGATATTTGGAGTATACTGGCGGTTGAAATTTACATTCGATTCAAACCTTAGTTTTTTGGAGAAATTATAACCAGCCGAAACATTAAAGTTTGTGCTGTTAAGCTGTGTGTTAGGCACAATACCCTTCTGATAAGTATGCGTTGCCGAAAAGCGGAGGTCGTATTTTTCGTTCGACGAAGAAACGGTAAGGTTATTTGTCGAAAGAAATCCGTTTTCGAGGAAACGTTTGAGGTTATCTTTTCCCCGGGCAGTATAAGGGGTTGGTTTACGGTTGCTTGTATAAGTTGTTCCATTTGGGAAGGTAGTGGTAAAGGTTTGGCCTGGAATAACGGGACTGTCATACTGAGGTATAAGCTGACCTTCGAACTTCGGTCCCCAGATATCATAATCCCCATCATTCAAGCCTGCCCCACGGCCATCACCAAAAGCATAAACCCCATGATCGCCGGGACCGTATTCGTCCTGTACTTTGGGTATGGCAATAAATCCGCTTTCGAGCATGCTGCTGGAGTTAAATTCAATAGCAAAACCACGCTTATCTTTCGATCCACGTTTGGTGGTGATCATAATGGCGCCGTATTGTCCACGCGAACCGTACAAGGCCGACGCAGCAGGGCCTTTAAGTACAGTATAACTTTCAATATCGTCGGGGCTGATATTCCAGGTGTCGCTCTGGATGGGAACTCCATCCACAACAAAAATTGGGGTCTTACCACGAAGAAAAACGCTGGGGCTTCCCAGTAACTCGGCTGAAGCTCCCACGGTTAGACCAGCGAATTTACCCGTTAGTGAGTTTACCGGATTTGGTTCCCGGGCTTTAATAAGCTCTTCGCCTTTAATATCCTGAATGGCATATCCCACTTTGGCTTTATCTTTCTGGATACCAAGAGCTGTAATTACAACTTCGTCCAATACCTTGTTTTCTGGAGCAAGAGTTACGTTAATTACCGACTGTCCGTTAACAGGCATTTCGGCGGTTTTGTAACCGACAAAAGAAAAAATAAGTACTGCATTATTTGTAGGAATATCAATGCGGTATTTACCATCTATATCGGTAATTGTTCCAACATTGGTGCCCTTAATGGTTACATTCACCCCAATAAGGGTAGATCCATCTTTTGCATCGGTAACTACGCCGGTGACAGGCAAGGTTTGGCTTGCCTGAAGCTGGTGAAGTCCGCATAAAAGGAGCGATGTCAACCAGATCAACATCGTTTTCCTGCTTAGTTTTCTAAAAAAATCGGGTTTCATACAATTGTTATTAGGTTATTCACTTTTATTCGCAGCAAAACTACCTTTGGAATGTTAGCCAACTGTTAGCCAAAAATTTTTAATGCATTAGAGTTGTGTTTGGAAAGTTTTAGAGAAACTTAAGAATGAATTCAGTCTTTGGATAGATAGGTACTTTAGTTTTGTACAAACAACAAATGTTTAACCTTATGCTTGGCAAAAAAGTTTTTATTGTCGACGATGAATACGATATCAGGGAGTTTCTGCAGTTCAATCTCAAAAAGGAGGGTTTTATAGTGTTTACCTTCGAGAATCCGGTTGAGGCTATTCAACAGTTTAAAAACAATGTTCCCGATGTGGTGGTGACCGACTGGCTCATGCCCGAAATGGACGGGCTAGAGTTTTGTAAGTATTTGAAACGGGATGAAAATACTGCGCAAATCCCGTTAATTATGATCACTTGTAAAGCGGAGGAAATTGATATTGTGACAGCTCTTGAAATTGGTGCTGAAGATTATCTGGTAAAACCATTCGGGATCAAAGAACTTTCGGTAAGGATAAAAAAGGTGCTGTCCAAACGTAACCAGGCTTTACTAAGTCATGAAAACCTTCGCTCAAAAGAGCAGGAGCCTTCCGATACCCTTAAAACCGCTGGGATGGAAATAAACAGAGATGCTTTTTCGGTTTCGATTAACAGCAAAAAACTGGATTTAACCTATGCCGAATTCAAATTGCTCGAATTGCTGTCAGAAAAACCAGGCAAGGTGTTTACGAGGAGCCAGATTATCGAAAACGACTATGGCAACAATTACTATGTTACCGAAAGAAGTGTGGATGTAAAAATTGTTGGACTTAGAAAAAAGCTCGGAGAATACGGGTGTATGATTAAAACAATACGCTCTGTGGGGTATAAGCTCGAACCCGCAGGCGCTTAAAATTCATAAATATTTAAAGCTGCTGTAATTATAGGTTAAGTTATGGGTTGCAATTTTGTACCGAACTAAAAAATGACAAGATGAAAACAATTCGACTGATGATATTATTATTAATTTCAGGAAATTTGATTCTAAACGCTTCTCCTGAGGGAGATCCAAAAGCAGACTCCAAAACCAAAACTGTTGCAAAAAAGAAAACTGTACTTGTTGTAGGACTTAAAAAGGGGAACATCACTTCTAATTTTTACAGTCCCGAGGGAATTGCCGAAAAAACCTCCATTGCAGTAGATAGTCTTGAAGATGTGTTTAGCCGGAAAATAGTTGAAAGCATAAGCATGACAAACGAAAATGGGCTCAACATTATTCCTTTGATGGTTAAAGCGAAGAATAATGTTCTGAGTAAAGTAAATTATCATTACGAAAATGATATCCTCGTTTCCGATCTGTCTGAATTGAGCGACAAGGATTTTGAATCATTAATGAGCCAATACAATGCCGATTATATTATGTTTATAGGTAACTACTATCTGAAATATGAAGGAGGCAGTAACCTTTTTCATATTATTAAATATGAGGTGTACAATCGCAATAAGAAAAACATTATTTCGGACAAAGCCTTTTTTAATACCCCTGAATTAATGCCTTTGGCAAATTTCGAAAAAAAGTACGTGCGTTCCGGAAGCAGAATTAGTGAACAATTGCAGAAAGCCACTAACTGAAGCATTTCTTTTCAATATCCATATATCCCTCACGAGGCTGTGTGAAAAGTGCCGGACACTGAGCCTGTCGAAGTGTAATCTTGCTGATTTACAATGAGGTTTCGACATGCTCAACCTCCGGTTATGGACTAATTACACAGCCTCTTTTTTTTGATAGTAAAACCAAAAACCTTCTGTATATTGTTTTATCGATGAATATTTAAGATTAGATTAAGATAATCATCTTGATTTATTTTTATGTTTACCTGCAACAGTTCTTCAATAACCTGGAAATCATTATGGAAAAAGTACACTTGCTATCAAAAAGGATTGAAAATCATGAAAGTGTAATCGCTACACTCCAAAAAAACAACCATCTCACAAGTTATTCAGCTTTTAATAAAAGCCTATTTAAATTAACTGAAAATGCAACTGAACTTGAAAAATTAAATCAGACGCTTAATCAACCTGTTGAACCTATTTTCGCTAAAAAGGATTTTCAGAAACAAAGCCTTGTATTTCAATATAAACACCTTGTTGGAATTTTGAATCTTATATTTGGGAAAGATCATAAAAAAACCAAAAAACTTCAACTCTCCGATAAAAAACTTGAAACTGTCGAAGACAGGCAATTATTAATAGTCGCTCATAATACAGCCATTCTCATTAAAAAAATAGGCGGATTACCGGAGGATACTTTCGAAAAGAAATCAGCCAAAGCCATTAACGCCAAACTGGAAAAAGCTAAAAAGCTATCGGAGGAATATGGATTGACAGCCGAGAAAGTTCAGAAACTTGAAAATGCAATTATTCTTTTTACCAAAACTATGATTGAAGGCGAACTTGCTGCGAAAGAGCAAGAAAAGACAATAAGAAGAATTAAAAAGCTGCTCGACCGGAATGAAGATATTTTTAAAAGTAAAACGGATAAGTTTGTTGAACTTTATGAGAAACCTGAAAGTAGCTTTGTAAAATTATACCAAAAAGTGCGGTTTGAAGAAGGAGAAGCTATTAAGGAAGAAAAGAGGGAAAAAAAGAAAAATGCGGTGATAAGGGAGTGGTAGTCAAGAAAGTAATAGATTAAGAACCTTATTTCTAACCACTACTGTCCCGACCTTAAGGATAAAACGAATAGATTTACCTGCTTTGAGATCGCTTCGCTAAAGTTACTTTGATTATACCAGTATTTAAGCAATAAGCATGAAGTTAACTATTGCTTAGAGCGTTAGATGTGTGTGGCGTCCGGGTAAATCCGCCGAAGGGTTATATGAAGTTTTCACGAATTAAGAGAAAATTAGAGGTAAATTTTCATTTAATCGAAGTTTGCAAATTTGAAAAGTACAGAGTTAAATTTTTATGATTGACGGTTATTTATCGATGAAAATTAACTCACTCCGAATCTATACCCTATTCCCGATTCGGTATTCAGGAGCTTAGGTCTGGTTGGTTCGTCTTCTATTTTCTTTCGGAGCTGGGCCATAAAAACCCTTAAGTATTGTGTTTGTTCAACATATCCTTGTCCCCAGATTTCCTTCAGGATAAACTGGTGGGTAAGCACCCGTCCTTCATTCTTCGCCAGGAGTGTTAAGAGGGAATATTCAGTTGAAGTTAATTTAACCATTTCTCCATTTTTACGAACCAAATGATTGGAAAGGTCAATAGATAAATTTCCATAAGTAAGGCAGGGATTATTGTTATCACCCTGAATTTGCCTAATAGCGACTCTTATGCGTGCCAAAAGTTCGCCCGTTCGGAAGGGTTTTGTAAGATAATCGTTAGCACCGTTATCCAGAGCTTTGATGATGTCTTCCTCCTGGTTACGCACAGAAAGGATAATAATGGGCTTCTGGAACCATTCTCTTAGTTTCTTTAAAACCTGAAATCCATCCATATCCGGTAGTCCCAGGTCAAGTATTATAAGCACCGGATGCATAGTTGCAGCCTGAACCAAACCTTCTTTGGCTGTAGATGCTTCAAGGATATTGTATCCCTGTGCCGAGAGCGTTATCTCCAACAACCTGCGGATCTGGGTTTCATCATCGATGATAAGGATGGAATCTGTATTAGTCATAA
>JAEYWD010000105.1 GCA_023429135.1 Bacteroidota bacterium
TTAATCCATAAGAAAAAACTTTGTTTATCTTCTTCTGATAGTTTACTTACCTGGTGAAATAATTTTTCTAACATCTGTTGAAATTTTCAGCAATATAGGTATATCTACACTAAAATACAACATAGCCTCGATGGTCCATGGTCGATGGCCAATACATAAAGGTAGCTCCGGGCTGTTATAACCCCTTTATGGTTGGGGTAAATTAACCCGTAACCGTAACCTGATCCACAATGAGGTTTCGACAGGCTCAACCTTTGGTTTTGGACTAATTACACAGCCTCGGGGGTAAATTAACCCCCCAACCCTTATCCCGCAATCACCCTTCACAAAATTCAACCGGCAACCCATCAGGGTCGGCAATAAAAGTAAATCGTTTGTTATCCCTGGTTTCGTCGATACGAATCGGTTCCACCTCAATGCCTTTCGATTGAAGTTCAGCAACTACATCGTCCAGATTAACCACCTCAAAGGCAATGTGCCGAAGTCCTCTTGCTTCTGGGGCACTGACTCTCTCGGGCGGATTAGGAAAAGAAAATAATTCAATCTGATAAGATCCGTTCACAGCCAGATCGCATTTCCACGAACTGCGCTCCTGACGATACTTTTCTCTTACAATCGTCATTCCCAGAACTTCTGTGTAGAACTTTTTCGACCGCTCGTAATCGGAGCAGATAATGGCAACGTGGTGGATGTGGTTTAATTTCATAGTTGATGGGTTACGAGTTACGGGTTGCGAGATACGGGTTGTAACCGAACCCGTAACACGTAACCCGTAACCTGATTTTTCACTTCTCAATTTTCACCCTCACTCCTTCCGAATGGCTTGAGAATTCGGGCGCATACATACACTGAATGGTGGTGATGCCGTTCGAAAAATCTCCTTTTTGAGATACCCGGAGCGAATACTCGAATACATATGTTCCTTTCGGGAGATAGCCAATAAAGAAATTAGTGGCTAAATCGCCCGGACTCTGATAATACCACAATCCATCCTGGTATTTGTATCCCGAAAGGGTTTCTGCCGGTTCGAACGCGGAAGCACGCATATCCTTCAGGTGAATATATTCCATGGTGCGGTCGGCTCTCAGTTCAATGCGGACTTTTACTATATCGCCCACGCTCAAAAGATCCGAATCGGTTACCGGAGTAATCACCGGACCACGATCGGTATTGACTTCCCGGAACAGTTTTTTCGACAATTTTAATGGCGTTTCGGCTGATGTAATTTTATCGAGCTGCTCAAAATATTGCCAGTAAACAGCTCCCCAGGCAACACCTTCGTCTGTTTTCTTTATTCTAACCTTACCCATTTCAGGTTTTACTTCGGAAGCAGTCCATGCAGTTTTAAAATAGCCTGTACCAGCTTCAACTTTAGTGTCTTCACGCTTGAAAGGATCTATTTTCTCGTCGCCCACGGTAATTTCGGCGAGTTTGTTACTCGAAAGAACGTCCGACCCTCTTCTGAGCAAGGCGTAACATGCTTCGGAGGTAGCTTTGGTGGTTTTCCAGTCCTGCGTTTGCTTTTGTTTGAGAAGCCATACTTTCATATCCTCAACAGCTTTGGTGTCTCCGGCAACTTCATCGAACACTTCAATCATGAGTGCCTGGGTTTCGACGGGAGCTTCGTACCAGAAATAACCACGGTCGAGTTTCCAGTACATGCCTATTTCTTCTGAATTGAGCGAACGCTCTATTAACGATCGAACAATCGCCGAGGCTACTTCGGCTTTTCCGTTCCGTTTCATGGCAAGGGCCAACATACCCTGGGCATAAAGATTTTGTTTCAACCAGTATTTTTCAGCTTGCTTCATCCAGTAATCAAACGCCTCTTTATTCTGATTTTGCAGAGCGATGTTTTTGAAATAACTTCTTGCATAGAGATATTGAATATCAATATACCCCAGGTTGTTCTCTTCCAGCTTCAACCTTTTCTTTTCGACTTCTGCTTTCAGAAAATCATAACGGTCTTTCATCCTGAGATCCATGAAAAGTATGGCCCTTCGCAGCATGTCATTTACTTTATCGGCCTGGGCATTGTATTTTACGCCCATCGTTTCGAGGTGCCCTAATCCCGAAACAATATACTGGGTAATGTATAAATCCTCCGGGAGACCAGGGAACCAGGAGAAACCACCGTTCTTCAATTGTGCTTCCTGAATCTTTTTCAGTGCTTTTTCCTGTTCGCCGGCCATGCGGTTTAAATCGAACAACAAAGCAACATTCCGTTTCCGTTGACTTTCACTTTTTGCATTCAGCACCCACGGTGTTTCCTGCAGCAAAGCAGTTTTGAGTTCCTGGTTCTTTTCAAGGTTCGAAAGCAGGGCGTCGGGTTGTATGTTTGCCCAGGTATCGAAAACATGTTTAATATTAGGGTTGGAATTCGCGATATGAGATGCAATGCTGTTGGCGTAGAACCTCGAGAAAGTCTGCTCGGTACATTCGTAAGGATATTCAATCAGGTAGGGCAAAGCCTGAATGGCGTACCACGCCGGATTGGATGTAAACTCCAACGTATACCGGTGATGTTTTAAGGTGGTCGAAGTATTGTTTGCCATCTTTTCGAATGTAAACTCTTTGGTTTGCTTTCCGCGTATGGGCAGCGGCATGGTTTCGGTAACCAGCGTGCGGTTGGTTACTACGGGAAGCATCATTTCCTCGCCATCTGAAAATTCGCCGGATCGGGCCACTATCCTGTAAGTCAAAGCCTGAAGTCCCTCGGGTATTTCAATATTCCATTCAAGGTTAGCACTTTGGCGGGCTTTCAGTTTGAAATCCCTGATGTTGGAATTATTCTTAAGCAAAGCATCCACTGGCTGCATGGTAAGGGCATCGAAGAACTCGAGGCGTGCCTGCCCTTCCAGTTCCTTATCGACCAGACTGTTTACCTTAGCTTGGAAAACCATTTTATCGTTTTCGCGGAAAAAGCGGGGCTGATTAGGAACAATCATTAAGTCCTTCTGGGTGACTAGCTCTTTCTGGATCATTGCCGATTTCAAATCGGTTGTATGCGCAAAGCCCAGCATCTTCCAGCGGGTAAGAGCTTCGGGAATGGTAAAGCTGACGATAATTTCCCCTTGCTCGTTGGTTTGCAGATGCGGGTAAAAGAAAGCTGTTTCGTTGAAGTTTTTGCGCGCTTTCACTTCGCTGAAGTCCTGCTTTTTTGCTCCCCCACCCGATGCTGCAGGTTCTTTTGATTCTTCATCTTTAGCCTCAGATTTCTGAAGAGAAACTGTATCTTTCATCCGGGCACTTTTCAATTTGCCACCTTCAGCATCTTCAGGAGCAGGTGGAGGTGCAAAAGAAGCCGATTCTTCAACCATTATAAAAGCTGGAGAAGATTCGAGTACTTCATCAAATTCAACAGCAAGGGACATATTATTATGACCATAATACCATTGCAAACTTTGGTACTCCGGCATCATAACATCCTTATAATTATAACTATTCCAATTTCTGTCGAATTGTTGAAATTGGTAACTGCCAAATCCATTCAGACTTTGCCAGCGCAGCCTCGAATATACCGAATTGTATAAACTTGCATTCCAGGAATGTGTAACAAACGCATCCAGAGAAGCATCGTAAAGTGTTGCCACCATCTCGGCCATAGTTTTATCGGCATATTTGGAGCTGATTTTGATTTTCCACTGTTCCTGCTCACCAGGCAAAAGCTTGTCGCGGAAAGTTTCGAATTTAACATCGAGCTTTTTGTTGCTGTAAGGAATGGTAATAGTGCGCGAATTGGAATACATCCGGTTATTCTTAACGGTAATAAGATGTATGGCAATGTTTCCGCGATGTTCCTCTTTTAGCTGTATCTCCATCATTTTCTGCTGTCCGTCGGAAATCAACCATTGGTGTTCCAGAATTACACCATCGCGCTCAATTTCGAAAAGATACTTTACTTTTTCGGAGCTGGCGGCCACAATCACTGCTTTTTCGCCAGGTTCTCCGCTGGCTTTTATATCTTTAACCGTAAACACCGAAGGCATGGCGGGAGTTGCCGACTGATTATCCATCACTTCAAAATAGGCAACCTCTTTAACCTCTTCGCCATATTTATCCTTGCCAGCAATTTCGAGCATATATTTTCCTGCTAACCACTCGTTAAGGTTTGTTACCTGTAATTTTTTATTTACAGCGGTATTAAACTGAACATTCAGCACCTCTTTTTCCTTAGCCCACTTGTAGAAATTGTTCTCTTCCTGGTAAAGGTCGTACGGGAAAAGCTTATAATACTCTTCTTTTGAATAAATGAATTTATCGGGTCTTTGCCAATACCTTTCCCGGAAAGCTTTTTCAGGAGTTTTTAGTTTCCAGATGGTAATGTTTCCTGAGGCAGGTTCGAACTCCCCGGCCAGATTTGTGGTTTTTATGTGGAAGCCAGAAGTATCTGCTTTTTCGTTTTTATCGATATCGCGCACATTCACACCAAGCATCAGTGATTTGTACCCGATACTAACCGAAGTGGAAGCAATGTGCGTTTCGCCGTTTATGTCGGTTACATCAGCGCTTACTTCGTAAATAAAGGTTGGCGACGATTTTTTACCAACACTCTCGTCGGGAATTGCAGTGAAGTCAATTTTGAAACCGCCGTCTGCGGAGGTAGTATCTTTACCATTCACAATTTCCATATCGGGCGATTGCGGATAATACCCGTACCAGCACCACCACCAGAAAGGGAATACGGCACGTCGCACTACACGGTACTGAACTTTAGCACCATCGATATTAGCGCCCGAATAAGCCAATGCTTTCCCGGTAACGGTAACCTTTTCGCCTAATTTGAAGGGTCCTTTAACCGGTTCAAACTTCACTTCGAACTTGGGCCGTTTGTATTCCTCAACCGAAAAATATGCCGAACTCCGCGACTGGTCATCAGATGATAACCGCATTTGCCCCATAAGTCCCGATGACGGAGTAGTAAATGTTCCGCTGAAGGTGCCGTATTTATTGGTAATTACCTCTTGTCGACCAACAACCTGCGAATTAACGTCATAAAAGGTAATGGTAAGCTTACGGTCGGGAACTATTTCGGGAGTCTTACCATCGGTGGTAATGTACAAGCCTTTGTAATACAAGGTTTGTCCCGGACGATAAATAGCCCTGTCAAGAAAGAAGATTGTTTTTCCCAGTCGTGGGGCAAAGCGGCGTTCGCCCTGATAGAAGTGCCCGTAGTTTGTCCAGCCACGGATATTCAAATCGAAGGTATTGATGGTATCTTTCCCCAGAACTACAGATAACTCAAAAGAACCACTGCTTCTGAAGAGATCGGAATACTGAAACGGAATATCTGTATATCCTTCTTCATTAGTAACAAACTTTTGGCCCTCAACAAGATCAAACCATCGGTTAAGTTGGTTGTATTCACTTTTGTATATCTGAACCGTTGCTCCTGCAATCGGCTCGCCAGTGGTACGGTCGATCACGTGCAGGTCACTTGAACCGTTGTCGCGGTTGCGATGAAAATACGCCAGGTTCGAAACAGTTGTAAATACATAATTAATCACGTTGTTTTTTAGGCTGAAGCTTTCGTTGTTGCTAAACAAAATACAGTAATTTCCGGTACCGGGAGCATCAAGCTTAATTTCTGTTCGATGCAGGTTATAATCGCCATCGCCAGGCAGAACCACTTTCCCAGTTTTTACAGGTGCTTTTGCCAAAATGTGTTCAAGAAACTTTTCATCCTGGTCGTAATCATACTTCTTCTCCCATTTTTGGCGTACAGCAAGCAGTTCCTTGTAATTCACCGGCACTATTCTCCAGTATAAATTGCTGAAATTCCTGTAACCCACCAAAGCCCTGAAGGGCTGCCCGGGAAGATTCACTTTTTCAACTTCACTCGTAATTTCCTTGATTTTTATTTGCTGCTGCATGTTGAAAGCTTCGGCGGCAGCCCCGGTACCTGGAAACTGCTTAATCACCGAAGCACAAATTTCATAAGCCTTTTTCCTGTCCCACTTATGATCGTCGGTTTGGAGCGGGTTGTATTCATTCGCTTTCTGGTTCCAGGTTTGAGCAATACGAACTGAAATCATGGCCGCTGCTGCAGAATTCTTATACTTTTCAGCTAATTTCTGCAAGGCTTCCATGTAAATATCATCTTTATTCTGAACCGTTGAATATTGATTCACAAAGTCAAGCCTTTTCAGGTCCACGTCAACCAGAGCATCCGGATTTGGATCTTTGAGATGAAACCGGAGCAACTCCTGAAATATCTTCAAGGCATAATATTTATAGGCAAAAGTGTCGCGGCTTACAATGTTAAGGTTGACAAATCCGGTGACCTCAAGAAAATAATCGGCCGAATTAATTGTGAATGAATAAGCAGGTGTGGTAAGCTCCGATTCGTTATTCATATAAAAATCGACAGCTTCGTGAGCCAGAAAATCATAGAGTGTTGGCCGGTATGCTCTTCCCAGTTTATTACCCGAAGTAAGCACGTCCTTAAATATTGTAGTGGGTGTTTTCTTCAACTTTTCGCCATCGGCAAGCGAAAGCCGGTAACATTCCATTGTTTTTTCCACTATCTGGCGCACACTCCAGGTAGTGATATCGTCGTTCTTAAAGTTGATGGTTTCGGTACGGTTACCATACCGGTAAAACATATTCTGATAATAATCCCTGTATTTCCCGGCCAAAATAGTGTAAAGCATATTTTTCAGGGGAAAAGAGGCAGTTTTTAGCTCCTCTTCAATTATTCTGATACTTTTAGGCAGCGCTTCCTCTTCCATTTGTTCCGAAAGCCTGACTTGAACCATAACGGCTTTTAATATTTCAACAGACTTATTTTCAGCCTTAGCTGCAGTTTTAATTTTATCGACGAGTTTTAAGGCGGAAACATTCAGGCCGCTGTCTTCCAAAGCCTGAACCTTTTTCCAGGTTTGGGAATAATTGAATGACATTTTGTTAGGATTTTGCGCTTCAATTCTGCCGAAAAGTACCAGCAGAATCCCTATGAACACATACTTTGAATGCATATCTGAAGAATTAGTTGTTTGGTTGATGGCGGAAGTATTTTCGACCACTTTAACAATTAAGATGCAAAACTCAATGTTTTTTCATAAAAATATCCAATATTTTGCAACCAAAATTTGAAAATTCATGTAAAGAGTTCAAAAGCAAGGCCGTTTAATGAAATTATTATTTTTATTCACCAACCAAATAAACCTATATTGAAACTAAATTCCTTTATTGAAGCAGGCGTTTAGTTAATAGTCATAACAGCGGGTCGACAGACCACGGTCAACTAAATTTTCAGAAAAAAGGAAGACGAAAAATCAAAAACCATACCTACCAATACTGAAGTTACTGCTCGTGTAATGGAGGAGATAGTACTTACTGGTTTTGTTTAAGTTGTTCCAATAGAAAGTCTTTATTCTTTAATCCTATATACCGGTTTACCTCAACGCCATTCTTCAGTAGTATGAGCGTTGGAATATTTCTCACTTTAAATTTCTGTGCAAGCGATTGGTATTGTTCTATATTTATTTTTCCAACAAATGAGTTTTCATTTAATTCTCCTGCCACTTCATTCAGAATGGGTGCCATCATACGGCAGGGAGCACACCAGCTTGCCCAGAAATCGATCAGAATTGTCCGGTTTTTTGTTACCTGATTGAAATTTTTATCCGTAATGGTGAGTATCTTTTCATGATCGGCCACCACCGGCATATTCTTCATTTTCTTTTGTGCTAATAACATCACAATACCAAAAAACAGAATAATGAGTCCGATTATAATCATTGCAGTTTGCATCGGCTTCTATTTTACAAGTAAAACTTCATTAATTGCCTTAACCAAGGCGTCTTTAGGCAATGCACCCATAGATGCCTGCGGTTTTCCTTTCTGAGGAATGAATATCAGTGTTGGTAAACTTTGTATTCCCAGATTTGCCGACAACATCTGTTCCTTATCGGTATTAACCTTATAAACAATAATTTTACCTGCATATTCCTTTGAAATTTCTTCGAGCCGGGGAGACATTATCCTGCAGGGTCCGCACCAGTCGGCATAAAAATCAATAATAGCTGGTTTGGTGCCGAGATACTTCCATTCTTTATTGGCTTCGTAATTGAATATCAATTTTTTAAACTGATCGTTATTCAGATGGATGATATTGCTTCCGCTCTTTGGCTGGCCAAGTGCTGAACCCAACAATAAAGCTACCATTGTGAGCGATAATAAAATTTTCTTCATGTTTTCATGTTCTTTGTGTTTATTAAATCTCTTCTGTTTCAACAATTTTTGCCAGAATATCCGAATATGGGAGAATCAAGTACTTTTTGCCTTCAAACTCAATTTCAGACCCGCTGTAAGCCTTAAAAAGCACAGTATCGCCCGGTTTGATTTCGGGATTGTCTATAACACTCATTCCGACTACCGGTGCCATTTGAGGTTTTTCTTTGGCTGTGTCGGGGATTATAATTCCTGAGGCTGTACGTTGTTCCTGGTTTGAAACAGTTATGTCCAGGATTACCTGTTGATTAACCGGTTGTAATTCTTTCATGATTTATTTTTTATAATTTATATTGTAAACTTCCATTTGGGCACGAAGCCACACATTTCAGACATTTTGAACAGGTGTAACTTACACCTGGTTTATCCATATTCACCTTGTAAAGACTGTATTTTGCAGGTTCCATGGCCACTATGTAACATTGTTTGTCGCAAATACCGCAGGTTTTGCAGGTGTCGGCATTCAGCTTTATTTTGAAAAGCGAAATTTTATTGAGCCAACCTGAAATCCATGCGATAGGACACCCTATTTTATGGTACTGATACATCTGGCTTGTTTTCCCATCGGGGTTCATGCTCATTAAGATTTCCATAATCAGTCCCATGGGACAAACCCAGCGACAAAATACCTTTCCGAAAACAACACCAAGGATGACACCCGCGAGCAAAACCCACCACAAAGAGATTTTAAATACCGATACAGTGAAATAGAGCGCGATACCCAAAAAGGCCAGTATTATGACCCTTTTATTTATTATCAATTTGAAAACTTTCCTCATATTATTGAATTTCAAGAAGTTCTTTTAAACGATTCTGGTTAAAACCTACCACAATCTGTCCGTTAATATCAGTCTGAGGTACACCTTGCTGACCTGTTCTTCTTACAAGATCCTGCGCCGCCTTTTCGTCGCGCGATACATCAACATCGGTAAACGGTACATTGTTTTTCCGGAGCCAGGCTTTTAAGGTATTACACCACGAACATGCTGGTGTTGAATAAATTGTAACATGTCTGGGTGTTTTTCCTTCAGCTTTAGCCTTCGCTGTAAAAACAGCATTATCGGTAAGGGCTTTATAAAAGCTGCTCTCGTTGCAACCCTTTATTACCGATGTAAGATTGTTGTTCTCGAAAAGTAAAAGAGAAGGAACCGTGGTAATATTGTAGGCCGGATGAATATCACGAACCACTGCTACATCGGCTGCAAAGGCTGGTGCCAGATTTTCGTCCTGCAAAGCTTCCCGGAAATTTTTAAGGGCACAACTGCTCTGATCGTTTCCCGACTTGTATAAAAGAAGAAACGATTTATCGAGATTCGCACTTCCTGTAATGAATTCGAATAGAGAATTAACTGTTTTCATAAACCTGGTTTATTTTTCTATCAGCAAAATTACAGCGCTGTCACAATAAAACCGGGGTAGAGAATTGTTGGTACAACAATCCTTTTATTGGAAATGAACAACTTTTTTATTGAGGAAGATTAACCCGATTTGCCAAATGAAACAATCTACCAGGCTATTTGCTTTATACAGTTAATAGAGTTACTTATTAAAACAGACCAGATAATGTTATCGCGAGTGACACGATAATATTATCGTATAACTAGCGATAACATTATCGTCCCGCAGATGTGTGTAACTTATTAGGATAGCTATGAGGTAAATAAGCGTGCGCAGCATTGTCTTAAAATTATTTCTTGAGGAAGAGACGATAAATACCATCCTTAGCGGCTGTGAAAAAAGGCAATTACCATTCATATTTCGACTCAAAGATGGTGATTATACAACTGCATGATCACCAATGTTTATGCTCCCCTCAGGAATCAGAATAAATTGAATTTGAAATTCATAAAACGAAGCATCTCTTCCACTTCGAGCGATACCTTTTCAATTAGAACTTCGGTTTCTCCCCCGAATAGCTTGCCCATAACAGCACCATTGGAGGTCGCAACATAAACCTGTCCGTCTGCTTTTTCATAAACAGCAAAATTTTTAGGCATCATGGCTCCAATTCGCTTCCGGTCATCGTCCATCAGCATTTCAGAGGAATATTTTCCGCTGCAATACTGAATAATATTGAATTTCCCGATGCTTTTACCACCATGCGCCTGAACCTCGGCATTCTGATCGATTACTTTTACAACATGCCATCCAGACTGAGCATTGATGCGAGATGTTATTGTTTCAACTGTTTTGGTAAAATCGTAGGGACTCTTCATTTCTTTAATCATCATTTTACCAGCCGACTGATTGATAGCAATGCCTGTAAATATAACTCCTGCAATGAGGCCAAAAATTAAAAATACTATGGCGTTTATTTTAGTCTTCATTTTTACTAATATTTTGAATTAAAATTTGATTATTCCTCTTTGATACAAATTTCGCCTTTACGGATATGCTTAACCGTATAAAAGGCAACAATGCTGATGGCAGCTATGGCAGCAAATAACAAAATCCAGGCAGCCACCATAAAAAAAGTATAATGGGTAATCTGGTAAGCCAGCGTACTCGCTATAGTTATAGCCGCCAGAGGAAATGTAAATGCCCACCACGACATGAAAAATTTAAGCTGGGTAAAACTTTTATACATGGTTACCAGCAGTGCTACAAAGAAATAAGCTATGAGGAGCAAAAACACCGAAAAATTATCCCAACTGGATGTAATACGTATGTACGATATAAAGCCTACAGCGGGTGGAGCCAACAGGATAAAAAATGTTGGTATGAATTTTTCAGGAAGCTGAGCATGAAAAATAGCCCTATAAAGAAAAATGGTAAAAAGCACAATCCAGAAAAAGAACCCTACAGCAAAATAGAAATACGAAAAAATTACCGGTGCAAAATCGACTCCGCTCACAGGTATCAGTATATTCCCAACAACCGGGATAAACCAGGCTGGATTAAAATGGTGTATTTCAAAGTTATGCTGTATCCAGAAACTTATTGTTTTAAACATAAAAACTGTATGCAATATTACACCCACCCACCATAAAGCAATTGATAGTAAGGGGAAATAGGTATAAAAAGCTATAGAAAGCAACAAAAGGGAGATACTTATGGCCGAGAAAAAGTTTATACGTATGCGATGCTTAAAATCAGTTTTAACTTCCTCCTGATACCACACCAGCTTCAGTCCATAAAGAATTGTAAAAGCAAAGAATAATACAAGTACAGTAAAAATAGAAACATCGTAAAATATTCGCGGCAACCATTGTAAATGATAAAACTTCCCTAACGCAATGGTAAGACCGGTAAGTCCCATTACAACAGCAAAACTTGTAATGGGGAAAAATTGAATTTTCTCTTTCATTATTTATATACATTAAAATAAGGATAATGAACCCATAACAAGGCTCATTTTAATTATGGGAAATCGAATCGTTAAGGCGGGTACTTGAAAAAAGGTTCAAGTTGAGCGATTCAGGTTCTGTTAAGCAGCGATTAGCTTTTTTGATTTTGTTTTCTGTTCATGAATATAGTTCGAAGCGGCAAGAGCTGCAACTGTTCCGTCGCCTACGGCAGTGGTAACCTGACGGTAACGTTTGGCGGTGCTGTCGCCTGCGGCAAATACCCCGACAACATTGGTCGACATGTCGTTACCAACCATAATCTCACCCCATTTATTCAGTTCAATTTTACCCTTCAGAAACTCCGTATTGGGAATATAACCTATAAAAACAAAGGTACCGTCCGTTCTAAAACTGGTTATTGTTCCTGTAACAAGATCCTTTATATCGACACTCTCCAGTTTTTCGGAACCATTAAAAGCTGTTATGGCCGATTGCATAATAAACTTGATTTTTGGATTACTCCTGGCCTCTTCCACAGCATGTTCAAAAGCCTGAAAATGATCAAACTGATGCACAATTGTTACTTTACTTGCATATTTGGTAAGCGATACCGCTTCTTCGAGCGCCGAGTTTCCCCCTCCTATCACAATAATTTCCTTATCGGTAAAGAAATCGCCATCGCAGGTAGCGCAATACGATATCCCTTTGCCTTTAAATATATTTTCACCGGGAACTCCCAAGGTTCGGGACCTGCCCCCGGGTGAAAGAATAACGCTGTTGGCAGTATAGGTTTTACCATCCGAAAGTGTGATGCTTTTAACTTCGCCGTCGAGGTTTATTTCACTTACAGCAACATTCGATTTTATGTCGCAGCCGAACGATTTCGCCTGCTTTTTCATAATATTGGCAAGCTGATATCCGCTGATACTTTCCACGCCAGGATAATTAGCTATTTCGTGGGTAAGGATCATTTGGCCGCCAATAGTACCCTCATCAATAATAATGGTACGGAGCCTTGCGCGCGACAGGTATATGCCTGCCGTTAAACCGGCAGGACCTGCCCCTAACACAATTGAATCATAATGGTTTTGAGAATTCATGTTTTAAGCGTTAACTGTTGCATTAAATTCTTTATCCAAAATGGCAGTGATCTGCTCCCTGCTTTGAATACTTGATGTAGCTTTAACCACTTTCCCATTTTTGTAATAAATTGTAAACGGTATTCCCATAAAACCTCTTACTTCTGGTAAGTTACGAATTACATGCGAATGCATATTGTCAAACTCCATATCGTAAAACTTAACATGCTTATATTCGTCCTCCAGCTCCTCGGCAATTCCGTATACAGGAATACACATGGGCCCCATACGTCCGCATATTACCATTACATTTTCGTTTTCGTTGATGATTTTTGCATGTTCATCGGCGGTGTTAATGTGTTTTAAATTTGTGTACAACATGGCTTTTTGTTTAATTATTACGACACAAAATTACACTGCTACACCTTCCAATTTTTCATTTTGACCTTATACCGTAACAACCTTCGGCTTGTAAAAGGTTAACTTTTATATTGAAGTAAATTAAGATTTTATTTAGCGTCCTATCATAAAAATTTCTTGCGCCAACGGGAAAATGGCAGCAATTTATTCGTTCACAACCCCTCCCTGTAAAATCGGAGGAGAATTGTGAACGAAAAATATTCACCTAAAAATACGAGGGTTAAGTGTATTTTTAAGAATTTGATAATAACGGTGATAATTTTATTCGGCAGGTCTGCCTTGAGCAACATTTTTACTATGTTCAATGGATTGTAATGCAAGATAGTTATCGCCAAACTTAACAAGGTTTTCCATTTCTTTATCGTATTGGTCAAAATGTCTTTCTTCGTCTTCAACCAGCGATTCAAATATTTTCTTTGTTGCCGAATCGGCATTTTTGGAACATTCGTTAGCCCAATTATTATAATCGTTGGCACTACCGGTTTCCATTTCAGCAGCAAGTTGAAGCATTTGTTTCACGTCGTGAATCTTTTGCACTTCAACAGCCGGTTTCATTTCAACTTCACCCTTCAAAAACAGGATACGCTCGGCAAGTTTTTCAACATGCATCATTTCTTCAATAGCTGTTCTCTTAAACAGGTTCGAAAGCAGCTCATATCCCAGGTCGTCGCACCGGAAATGAAAATACATGTACTGATGAACGGCAGCCAATTCATCGGCTACAGCTTTGTTTAGCAATTCAATACTTTTCTCTTTCATTATTTCAAGGTTATTTAATTTAAATAGATTGATATTTTCAGAAGCACTAAATTTATAGATATTTTTCCTATTAATAAAATATGATAAATCTGCTCGGGATAAACATATGCTCAAATCCGGTAAAACAAACAATAACATGTACCCAGATGACGCTTCAGAACTTTATTCCGCAAAATGAGACATTTAACGGTTAATATTTCCGGTTCACCGATTTAAATAACTTTCAAGAAAGAATACCAGTTATTTTCGTAAGGTAATAACAATAAATTATATGGAAAAACAACATGTATGTCCCTGGTGGCTGAGTTACACTTTTATTCTACCCATTCGCAAATACCAGCACGATCCTGAAAAAATTTTAAGTCCGTTCGTAAAAACGGGAATGAGTGTTATGGATTATGGTTCGGCAATGGGATATTTCAGTATACCTTTAGCTAAAATGACGGGAAAGGAAGGGAATGTCTACTGTGTGGATATTCAATCGAAGATGCTTGATAAACTCGAAAAAAGAGCGATAAAATATGGTGTTTCAAACAATATTAAACCACTACTGGTGGGAAAAAATTATAATCCGCCCGACTTGAAGGAAAAACTGGATTTTGCATTAATGTTTGCTGTTGTACACGAAGTGCCAGACCAGGCGGGATTATTCAACGATATTTATTCCATGCTCAAACCTGAGGGAAAAGTTTTATTTGCTGAACCTAAAGGGCATGTAAAACCGGAGGATTTCGAAAAATCGCTTCAGTTAGCCAAAAATGCAGGATTCACTATTGCTCAGGAAAAACCCATTAAAAAAGGTCTGAATGCTTTATTAGTAAAGTGATCTTGTTTTTAAGGATGGGTTAACAGCAAATTTTAAGAAGTGAGTGTCCAGTAATTTTAGGACACTCACTTGTTAAAGAATTTATTTTAGCATATTTCCTATCTTGATTCCAAAGTAAATTGTTCTGGGCGAAACAGGGCCATACATGTAAGCCGGGTCGCGGTTTATTCCCCGGTCGAAATCCGATTGGTAAGCATTAAAGATATTTTTTATACCCCCTGAAAATTCAACAGAAGCGCCATTGAGTTTAACAGTATAGGAAAGTTTAGCGCCCAGGTCGATAAAGCTGTCTGATTTTCGTAATTCTCCAGCGGGATTTTGAGTGCCAAAATAAGGAACCTGCATACTGCCTGTATAGTTTCCTGTAGCCGAAAAGCATAACTTCTTATAAAAATCCCAGTCGATAGCAACGAAGCCATAATGATTTGGAGTACGGAAGAAACGTTTTTCGTTGAATTCCTGTGCTACATCGTATTTGCTGGACTGCACCGTAAAACCGGAAGTAAGCGAAAATTTTTTTAAAGGTTTCAGTTTAAATTCTACATTGATACCTTGTACGGTTGCCCCGTCCTTAGCATTTTTGCGTGTATACAGGACAGTTCCGTTTTCATCGGGTGTGCCAATCTCGTTCACAAATGGATCTTCCAGGCGGGTGTAGAATCCTTCAACTAAAAGTCCGGTATAAACCGTTCCTACTAACCCGTTGAAATCGAGCGAAGCCATTACACTATGACTAGTTTCCTGTTTAAGGTTTGGGGCGTTTACGTTAATTACCTGACGGGAACCGGATGTTTCGATATGTAAATCTTCGTCGAAAATCTGGGGAGCACGATACCCTTGTGAATAACTTGCCCTAGCCTGTATGTTTTTTAAAACCTCGTACATTATACTAATACGGGGACTAAAAACATTTCCTGATTTTGTATCACCACTTTCTTTTGCGAGGTCTTCAACCAAGTAGTGGTCGTACCTCCCTCCAACTGCAATTTTTGCTTTATTCCATTTAAGTTCGTATTGGGCAAATACGCCGGTGGTTATAGAAGACTGGTCAGCGACGATGGTACTGGATGTATGAGGCACCGAAACAATAGTGTCGTTTACTATTACAGCATTTTCATAATCAGGGTAACCCAATTTTTTATCGGTTAAGAAACTACCCGTATTTTCAACCCCGGTAATGATGGATGAATTTCCAAAATGAGCTTTATATTGAATTCCGATGTTATAAGTTCTATCCTTTGAATTTCCATAATCACTTAATGATTGGTTTGCCCCATAATAGGAATCGCGATTTAGAAATTGCCCGGAAGCAAATACCGAAAGCATATCGGCATCTCTTACAAATTGCTCATAAGTTATGGCAACGGTTTTCATGTCGTGTTTCACAGCTTCTGCAACGTCTCTTTCGTGCAAAGGCATATCCTGTTTGTTGCCTCCGTCGCGCTGTTCTTTTATGGTAAAAAAGTCGAGGGCGAGTTTGCTCCTATATCCAAAGCGATGAAAAAACCTGGTACCTAAAGTAAGATTGTTCATGGGGGCTATTTCTGAAAAATCATCGTTATTTGCATCGAATATTTTACGCTCACGTGTAAATCCATAAAGTGAAATTCCTGTTTTATGATCATCGGAAACTAATGAAGCATTAAAGTTACCGGAGTAATCCTCTCCGCCCGCGCCACTAACCCCAATTCCGGTAAGTGCATAATTAGCGCCTATTTCGTACGTATTCGCTACGGGGTCTTTTAAAATAATATTGATTGTGCCGGCAATAGCATTACTTCCGAATAGGGCAGAGCCGCCACCCCGTACAACTTCAACCCTTTCGATCATATTGGCAGGGATAAGTTCCAGACCATAAACTCCGGCTAATCCGCTAAAGATAGGCCTACTGTTAATTAATATTTGAGAATAAGGGCCCTCCATGCCATTCATACGCACCTGTGTAAAACCACAATTCTGACAGTTATTCTCGAGGCGCAACCCTGGCGAAAAATTTAACCCTTCGCCCAATGTTACCGACTGAGTGGTGGTAAATAGTTTTGGAGATATGGTGTTTACTATTACAGGTGCTTCGGTTCGCTTTTGAGTGCTGCGGTCTGCAGATACTACAACCTCATCAAGGTTAAGGACATCTTCTGCAAGTTCAAATTTCACCTCAATTGTTCTATTTGACCCGGTATTAATAGTTTTTTCCTGAGGTTTGTACCCCATAGCCGAAACCACAACTGTTAACTGGCCTACCGGTAGATGAATTAACTGGAAATGCCCCGTTTCATCTGTTACAGTTCCTATAGTTGTTCCTTTAATTACCACATTGGCAAAGGGAATATGATTACCATCGGATACTACATGCCCTACCAGGTTGGCATCGGTTTTTGCTTTTTGCGAAAATACCTGGAATGGGAAGGCTATAATGAATAAGGCAATAATTAAGTTCTTCATTTTTAAGAATGTTTATTTCAATAATTTAAAAGTCGTTAATGAAAATTGATTCGTATTGCTTCCGAGAAGCGATTTTTCATCGGGGAAACTCTAAACCGGTTTATTGTCGGCAACTTCGTCCAGTTGCAAGAATACACATAAGGACGTAGAAAGAAATTGTTTACCAGTACCGCCCCTTTCCCAAATTTTGGAATTGAGGGTATAGGAATTTTCTTTCCCCTGAAATCATTTTGATTTGTATATATTCCGCATGATTGCTGCACTTTTGCAGAAATCTATGAAGTAAACGTTTGAATAAATATAATACCTGAATTATTTTTCATGGTTCTGTTAGTTTAAAACTACTAAGCACTCATGCACAACACTCCCCTGAAAAGGTATATTAAAGAGTGCATATAAAAGCTTATAATGAACAGTGAATTTATTAACAGGTCACAGGAGGGGCGCGTAAAAGACTAACGGAAAAAGTAGTTGCTTTTACAAATGGAGTATTGTATAAAACAATACATTCAAAGTGGCTTATAACAGGAGAAGTTATTTCAACAACAGAAGCTGTATCTTTCCAGCTTGCCTCATTTAATTGTTGAATATAGCTGTATGCCTGCGAAGAGTGCGAGTGAGACTCATAAGGGTATTTATTGTTTTTGTCACGCTTATATGGGTGAGAATGGCTTAATAAGTATCCATTTACAAGATGCGCATGATAAAACATGGTACTGCTGATATAATACCCTATAAAGAGTAAGACCAACTGACATTTAAGCACATTTCTTATATGTTTATTTAAAACAGCCATATAAAGTTTAAGGCTGCAAGTATAATAATTAAAACAATACCCATAAATCCCTTAATGTTGGTATTTTCTTCAATTTTTATCTTCTTTTATAAGGATGATAGAGTTACTTCCTGAACAAGCAAGATAAAACTAAAATATATACAAACACCTAAGATTACTGCACATCAACTATATGCATGAAATGAAACAAAGCTATGTGGTACAATAAGTGATTCTGAAGTAGGGAAATTTATTCAGGATAAAATCGGAGAATACGCTGGAAAGTTAGCCATGTAAATGGGTCATTACAGATAGTCCTTTGTCCCTGGGGTTACTAAAACGTTTATGGCTGAAACAATTATTTTTCTATTCAGGCTTTTTAATTAATAAAAAGAAGGACAGAAAATGTTTTTAGACATCCATCCTTCTTTCTTTTCCAATCAGTTCAGTGACTTTATTAAATGAGACTGAAGCTATTATTTCTTTATTTCTTCCCATACCTTTTCTTCCGGAATTTCTTTGGTACAGAAGAACCAGTCGTAACACTTCATGCCATTTTTGTTTTCCATACGTTCTTTGGCTACACCACAGGAACCTGCAGGCGGAACAATCACGGCATCGCCCGGACGCCAGTCGGCTGGCATGGCCACTCCAAATTTATCGGCTGCCTGCAATGCAACAATCACACGGTACAATTCGTCGAAATTGCGTCCCAAACTTAACGGATAATAAATCATGGCACGGATCGTACCCTTAGGATCGATAAAAAATACGGCACGTACCGCTTTGGTATTGCTTTCTCCTGGTTGAATCATACCATACAGCTTGGCTACTTCCATGGTGATATCCTCAATGAGTGGGAATTTAACTTCAACATCTTTCATTCCTTTGTATTCAATTTTCTCCTTGATTGTCCGTAACCAGGCTATATGACTGTAAAGACCGTCGACGGAGAGACCAACCAGCTTGCAGTTAACATCGGCAAATTTATTCTCAAGACTTGCAAATGTCATAAATTCTGATGTGCATACCGGTGTAAAATCAGCAGGATGACTGAAAAGAATCACCCAATTACCCTTGTAATCTGCCGGGAAATTGATAGGACCTTGGGTGGTTACGGCTTTAAATTCAGGGGCAGCTTCTCCGATACGGGGAAGGGCGATTGCATTTTGAATTGTTTCCATAATGTGTTTTTTTTAGTTTAAAAAGACTATTTATAGTATGAGTTACTATCAATTTTTCTCAATTCATAAAGCATTGATGATTAGCGGGTGAAATAAATATTTCAGGTAAATGCATAAATAAAAGTAAGAAATGTTTTCAAATAAATCAAATGATCATTACATTTGTTTTGATCATTTGCTCATTATGCCAAGACCGAAACGAATACGAAAAATGACAAATCCCCCACATTTTAAGGGATTTAGACCAATTGGATTGCATGAGGATAAACATCCGATTGTAATAAACTTTGAAGAATATGAGGCGATAAGGTTAAGCGATTTTGAATTATTAGGTCAGGTGAAAGCCGCCAATATCATGAATATATCGCGGCCAACATTCGCCAGAATATATGAAAGCGCCCGGCGTAAAGTTGCCCAGGCATTTGTTGGCGGACATCCTATTGTTTTTGAAGGTGGCAAAGTCTATTTCGATAGTGAATGGTTCTCGTGTCAAAATTGTGGGTGCTGGTTTAATCATCCTAAAAAAGATCAGGATGTAAAAAGCTGTGCACTTTGTGGTTCGGACAGAATTGAACAGTACCATGATAACAATGGGGAAAGCAATACTGAAAATATTTGTATTTGCCCCAGGTGCGGGAAAGAAAAAGAGCACACAAATGGAGTTCCATGCCGATTGGAGATATGCACCGATTGTAATTGTCCAATGGTGTATAAAGGAATGCCTCAATCAAAGAATGTAAAAAACCCTAACTGTAATTAAAATGAAGATAGCAATCACATCAACCGGAAATAGTTTTGATTCGAAGATAGACAGCCGTTTTGGACGCTGTTCCTACTTTGTAGTTTACGACCCAGAGTATAAATCAGCAGAATTTATCCCTAATCCCAACAAAGAAAATGTTGAAGGAGCTGGCCCCGCATCGGTACAGTTGGTAGCTTCAAAAGGAGTAAAGAAAGTTGTGTCGGGTGAGTTTGGGGCAAAAGTGAAATCAATTTTTGACAGTCTGCAAATTCAGCTTATTGTGCTAGCTGACCCCGAAAAAACAGTGCACCAGGTAATTGATTTTTTAAATCATCAATAAAATGCCACAACTTGACAAAACCGGCCCGGAAAAAGGAGGCGAAAAAACAGGACGCGGCTTGGGCTTATGTCGCGAAATGAAAGAAAGCGAAGCCATTGAAAAACTTGGAAAAGGTTTGGGATTACGCCGAAACTCCGGCGGTGGAAAAGGATTAGGTAAACGCTTAAAAAGCGGATTAAAATAAAGTTCAAAATTAAAAGGAGGTCACTATGCCTGGATTAAACAGAAAAGGGCCTTTAGGCGAAGGCTCAATGACCGGCAGAAAAATGGGTCGGTGCAACCCTGAAAACAGGGGCAAAACAGATGATGAAATAATACAAAACCGTATCCCGGAAAGTTCCGAAACCAAAAAAGGTATAGGATGGGGATTAGGAAGAGGTCGCGGACGGGGCCTAGGCAGGGGCTTAGGAAGAGGCCGGTTCCGGGAAAACGCATAATTAGGAGTTGAAGCTGTCTCAATGACTTATTAACAAGAGGCAACTTTTCCCTGGTTATCTATGATGTGAAACTAAAGTTCAAATATTAAAAAATCATGAAACCCACATGTTCCGGAAAACATAAACACAGAGTTATGAGAATTACAACATGTGCGGTTCCATCATTCCTTTAATCTTAAAATTATTATATGATGAAAAGAAAAGTAGCTATACCATTGGAAAGCGGACATTTATGTTCCCATTTTGGACATTGTCAGCAGTTTGCCATTGTCGATGTAGAAAGCAATGTCATTGTAAAGGAAGATCTTATTACACCCCCTCCTCACGAACCCGGTTTATTACCCGGATGGCTTGCTGAAAGAGGTGTTACCGATGTTATTGCCGGAGGCATGGGCGAAAGAGCCATTAACTTGTTTTCGCAACAGAATATCCGCGTAAATGTTGGTGCCCAGCCCAAAAGCTCGCGCGATCTGGTAACTGACTGGATAAATAATACCCTGGTTACAGGATCGAATTCGTGCGACCATTAAACTGGCAAAAATGATTTCGGATTACCGTTGTTTCTTTTGCTTTACAAGAGCTTTCGGAAAATTGCTCGATAAGGAAAACCTTTGTGCAGAAGATAAAAACAACTTTACAAAACAGATGGCGAAGTTATACGCCGAATCGAACGGAGAATTTACTGCTCCTCAATTTTCACGGGAGTTACATCATGCACTCAGGCACTATACCAAAAACCCCGATCCTTACAGGCATGCCAAGCATCAGAGCAATATCCAGGCAATGCAACTGATACCGGATTTGAAAAATAAAATATCAGAATCGCAAAACCCTTTTGATACCGCTTTGAGGCTGGCTATAGCCGGGAATATCATCGATTTCGCCGTGGATAGTCATTACGATTTGGACTCCACCATAACAAAAGTGCTTACCAGGAATTTTGCAATCGATCATTCAGAATCCCTAAAAAGCGAAATAGCCAAGGCCAGGACAATTCTCTACCTGGGCGACAATGCCGGGGAGATAGTTTTCGACAAGTTATTCCTGGAGCATATCCAGCATCCCAATGTCTATTTTGCCGTGAGAAATAAACCTATTATTAACGATGCCACCAAGGACGATGCTGTATATGTCGGGATGGACAAAGTGGCTAAGGTAATCTCGAACGGATACGACGCCCCTTCCACAATCCTGGAACATTGTTCAGATGAATTCAGAGCCATTTACAACAAGGCCGATCTGATCATTTCCAAAGGTCAGGGAAACCTCGAAGGGTTAGTGGGTAAAACTGATAAAAACGTATTTTTCCTGCTGATGGTGAAATGCGATGTAATAGCCGACGCTCTGGCCGTTAAACGAGGTGATTTTGTGGTGAAAAGGAATAATATACACGTATGAAAATTGCCATTGCCAGTGGAAAAGGGGGAACAGGCAAAACGCTCGTTTCAACCAACTTGTTCAGGGTGGCACAAAAAATGGGCTATGCTTGTACCTTGGTCGATTGCGATGCCGAAGAACCAAATGTTACTGAATTCATGACCGGTAATAAAACCTTTGAAAAAAAAGTGTCCCAGCAGATACCGGTCATTAATACCGACAAATGTAGCTTTTGCGGAAAATGCCATGGTAACTGTTCTTATAATGCAATTGTATTTCTCCCCCCTGCCAGGTTTATTCAGGTAGTAGAAGAACTGTGCCACGATTGTGGTGCATGCATAATTGCCTGTGACTTTGGCGCTATCACCGAAAAGAAAAAGGTAATTGGTAAAATTACCGGAATGACTTATGGTTCCAATGCCAATATAATTGAAGCAAGAGCGGAAGTAGGAGTATTTTCGCCAGTCCCCGTTATCAAAAAAGCAATTAATGAAACCCGAAGCCAACCTCTTTCCATTCTGGACTCTCCTCCGGGTATATCATGCCCGTTTATCGCAACTGTGGTGGATGCCGACTTTGTTGTGCTCGTTACCGAGCCCACACCTTTCGGATTGAACGATTTAAAACTTTCGGCCGAAACACTCCAGATTATGGGTAAACCTTTCGGGGTAATTGTTAACCGAGCGGGATTAGGAAATGACGCAGTTTATACCTGGCTGAAAAAGAATAACATCCCATTACTTTCCGAAATACCATTCGACAAAGACATTGCGATGGTATACTCAAAAGGTGGATTAATAGCTGAAGAAATGCCTCAATACCGAAAACAGTTTTCGGAACTATTAGTAAAAATTGTATCAACATTTAACTAATGAGAACCGCGCTAACTTTCATGATTATTATTTCGCGACTCATAGCGGGTGTTATCTTCATTTTTTCAGGATTTGTAAAAGCTGTTGACCCCTTGGGCTCAACCTATAAGTTTATCGATTACTTCAATGCTTTTCAAATGCCCTGGCTCGAACCTGCGGCCTTTTTTCTGGCCTTGGCTCTAAGCACAACTGAATTCACCATAGGCATTTGCCTGATATTTTTTATCCAGAATAGATGTGCCAACTGGGGTGCACTCCTGTTTATGAGTGTTTTTACTCCGTTAACTCTTTGGCTTGCCCTTACAGATCCAGTTCACGATTGCGGATGTTTCGGCGATGCAATTATTCTTACAAACTGGCAAACTTTTTACAAAAATATCCTAATTCTTCTTGTGGTCATTATTTCATTCAGGTACCGGAATGCAGTCATACGTTGGGTAAAGCTTAAAACAGAGTGGGCAATTACGGTTATAACGGCTTTTCTGATCACAGCTTTTTCTCTTTACAATTATCATCATCTTCCAGTAATGGATTTCAGGCCTTATAAAATTGGAACCAATATTTCAGAAAAAATGAAGCGTCCTCAGGGTGCTCCGGCTAATGTATATGAGCAATATTTCACACTTATGGATACCGTAACCGGAAAGGTTGCCGAAATTGAAAGCAAGGAGTATATGGCTGATTCGACTTACTGGGGTACGCATACAACATGGAAGTTTATTAAATCGGGCGAGCCTGTACTTATTAAACAAGGTTATATGCCACCCATTCACGATTTTACAATTGAATCACCAACAGGAAACGATATCACACATGAAGTGCTCACGGACAGCGGCTTTTATTTTATCGTTATAGCATATGATCTCAGAAAGTCGAACACTAAACACCAGAATAAAATTACAGGACTTTTCAAACAGGCCCAGGCAGATGGTCACAAGTTCATTGCCCTTACATCTTCTCTGGAAGAAGATATAGCAGCATTTAAAAGCAAATGGAATATCGGGTATGAATTTTATCTCAGCGACCCAATTACACTAAAAACCATTATAAGAGCCAATCCAGGTCTTTTAATTCTGCACAAAGGCACTATTTTACAAAAATGGAATGTAAATGATCTTCCATCTTATCAAGCAGTTAAAAGAGGATATTTATATGTCGAACCTTAATGAAATAACAGTATTAAGCGGAAAAGGAGGAACCGGCAAAACAAGCCTCAGTGCAGCCTTTGCAACCATACATAAAAACATGGTGGTTGCCGATTGTGATGTAGATGCCGCTAACCTGCACCTGATACTTCAGCCTCAGAATTATGTTACCGAAAGGTTTATTACAGGTAGCAAAGCACAAATAGATTACGACCATTGCAAGAATTGCGGATTATGCATTAACTACTGCCGTTTCGATGCCATAAAATATGTAAATGGGAAAGTAACTATTATAGAAACATCGTGCGACGGATGTGCCTTATGCGAAAAAGTATGCACCTCGGGCGTGGTTAGCATGATTCAGAGCGATAAAAGCAATTGGTTTATAGGTAATTACCGGAATGGAAAAATGATCCATGCCCGTTTATGGCCCGGCGAAGAAAATTCGGGTAAGCTTGTGAATGTAGTTCGTGACCAGGCCAGGAAAGTAGCAATTGAAAAAGGTGTAACCACTATCATCATCGATGGCCCTCCAGGAACGGGTTGTCCTGCCATATCATCAGTAACAGGAGCAAAACAATCGGTTTTGGTAACAGAGCCAACCAAAAGTGGCTTTCACGACCTGAAAAGAATGGTGGAGTTGTTACAGAATTTCAAAATAAAAATATCTGTAGTGATCAATAAGTTCGACCTGAATATTGATCAGACCTGTGCTATTAGCGACTGGTGCTTTGCAAAGTCTATTCCGGTAATCGGGAAAATTCCTTTCGATCCGCTATTTGTGGAAGCTATGATCAACGGCAAAAGCATTGTAGAATTTGCTCCGGAATCGGAAATAAGCAAAACAGTTCATTCAATTTACCAGGAATTAATAAAACAAAAAGACCATGAACAATAAGTATCCGGTAGTAAACCCGGAATTATGTGTGGGATGCAGTGCATGCGAAAATATTTGTCCTGCAGGAGCGATTAAGATCAGTGGCAATGTTGCCCGTATAGACAACAGCAAGTGCAGAAAATGCGGTGCATGTATTGATGCATGTCCTGTTGAGGCTATAACATACAGATCGGATTCAAAATGATAAGTTTTGGACCCATACCGTCACGCAGACTCGGCAAAAGCTTAGGAATCAATAACATTCCTTCGGCTAAAGTTTGCAGTTATTCGTGCATTTACTGTCAGGTTGGTACAACCATGAAGTACGAAACTGCTTGCCGCGAATTTTATAACCCCGAAACAATATTTACGGAAGTAAGCAAACACTTGATGACTCTCCAGAAAAACGACAAACCTGATTACCTAACCTTTGTATCGAACGGAGAACCAACACTCGACATCAACCTCGGAAAATCTATTGAAAAATTAAAAGAGATTGGAATACCCATGGCTGTTATAACCAATGGTTCCATGTTATCGGTTCAGCAAGTAAGAGATAATCTGAATCTTGCCGACTGGGTTTCGCTCAAGGTTGATACGTACGACGAAAATATCTGGAAAACAATCAACCGTCCAATTTCAAACCTTGGTTTTTACAAGCTTATGAACGGTTATTTCAGGTTTGCCTCCGATTTTAGAGGAAAGCTGGTTACCGAAACCATGCTCGTGGAAGGAGTGAATGATTCGCCTGTGAACATTCACAAAACGGCAAAACTAATAAAAGAGCTGAATCCTCATACCGCCTATATATCAATTCCTACACGTCCTCCAGCACTCGAAACGGCGAAAGTCCCCGACGAAACTACAATTACCCAGGCTTTTCAGATATTCAACGAGCAGAACATTCATACAGAACTGCTGCTTGGTTTCGAAGGAATAAATACCGGATTTACCGGCAACGCCATTGAGGACATTGTTAATATCTGCACGGTTCACCCCCTAAGGGAAGACACCATGATGGAGTTACTGCGGAAAGACAAAGCCGACTATCAAATTCTGGATACGCTGATCGAAAAAAAGTTATTGAGAAAAATTAGGTATAAATCTCAGGAATTTTATATCCGTCAGTTTCACAATTAAAAAACTAGTAAATAATTATACATACTATGGAAAATAATCATCCCATCGAAAAATTTAAATTACCCGACATCAAAAATATCATTGTAGTCGCGTCGGGAAAAGGAGGAGTAGGCAAATCGACTGTAGCAGCAGGGTTAGCCCTGTCGTTGGCAATGGAAGGATTTTCGGTTGGACTAATGGATGCCGATATTTACGGCCCGTCCATACCAACATTGTTTAATCTGCATAAAGATCGTCCTGCAATTATTGAACAGGATGGTAAGAGCAAAATTCAGCCATTTATAAAATTTGGCATTAAAGTAATGTCGATAGGATTTATGGTTGACCCCGATCAACCAATGCTCTGGCGCGGTCCCATGGCCTCGAATGGGTTAAAACAATTGATTAATGACACTGCCTGGGGCGAACTCGACTATTTAATACTTGATACCCCTCCGGGCACTGGCGACATCCACATTACCCTCCTGCAGCAATACTTTGTCGACGGAGCTGTTGTGGTAACCACCCCGCAGTCAATTGCTCTTGAAGACGTAAAAAAAGCAATTACCATGTTTCGTAACGAGCATGTTGGCGTTCCTGTTTTGGGAATTATCGAAAACATGGCCTGGTTTACCCCTTCGAAACATCCCGATGAACAATATTTTCTATTTGGAAAAGGTGGTGGCGAAATGCTTGCTTCTACATTTAACGTGCCTCTTCTGGCACAAATCCCAATCAACGAAAGTATTTGCGATAGTTGCGACGAAGGCCGCCTGAACGAGCTCTTCAACAGCGAAACAGTAAAGGCAGCATTCGACAAACTCGCTAAAGGTGTGATTATGCATAAAAAAGAAATTATAAAATAAACAACATGAAAATCCGGACAGGGAAACCCTTCATGTTTTACTTTATCGTTGTCATTTTGATAAGCAGTGTTGCTTTCGGATGTGCATCGCGGAGAAGACATCATAAATCGGTTCCGTGTCCATGCCAGGAATTTAAACGACGTTAAATCATGATAGAACACACTTATACATTCAGGGTGGCTTACCCTGATACGGATCAGATGGGAACGGTACATCATTCCAATTATGTAAAATATTACGAAATTGCACGATGGGAATTATTCAGGAGCATTGGCATCCCTTATTATGAGGTGGAGCAGGCCGGGTTTATGCTTCCGGTAATCACCATGCAATTCAAATTTATCAAAACCACCCATTACGACGAACTGCTCACAGTAAAAACAACTTTAAAAGCCACAAAAGGAGTCAGGATATGGTTTACTTACAAGCTTTATAACGAAGCAAATGAGCTTATCAACGAAGCTGAGACCGAGCTTGCCTTTGTGGAGAGAGATACGTGGAAACCTTGCCCTGTACCGGATTTTGTATCTGAAGTGATTAAAGCAAAAAGTTTACAAATGATATGATAGAATACGATTACATTTTTAGAGTTACGTATCCTGACACTGATAAGATGGGTACAGTTCATCACTCAAATTACGCCCGATATTACGAAGAGGCTCGCTGGGAATTGTTCCGCAGTATCGGCATTCCTTATAGCAAGGTTGAAGAGGCTGGATATTTACTTCCTGTAACAAGCATTACCATAAAGTATTTAAAAACCACCCGGTACGATGAACAACTCAGAATATCCACAACCCTGAAATCAATAGAAGGAGTGTTGGTATATTTTACCTATCGGGTTTACAACGAACAAAATGTTTTGATCAATAAAGGAGAAACTGAACTTGCCTTTGTAAACGACAAAGACTGGCAGCTTTGCGACCCGCCTGATTTTGTACTGAAAGCCATTGAAGCAAACAAAGACAGCTATTTTTAACCTAATGCCACTTTAGATGATAAGCAATGTTGTAATCGCTGTATTGGCCGGAAATATCGGAAGCGTTGGTGTAGCAGCCCTGATGCTCAAATTAGATAGGCAGCGGCTGACAAAACTGACAAAACATATTAATGCCTTTGCCGGAGGAACATTGTTAGGGGCTGCTTTTCTGGGAATGCTCCCCAATGCCATTAAAATGGGTGGATTTCCAATGAGTTATACCGTACTTGTAGGTATACTCTTCTTTTTCCTAATTGAAAAGATAATGCTTTGGCGCATCTGCTCTGATGAAAACTGTAACCGGCACAGTAAAGCCGGAGCTTTGATGCTGATGATAGGAGATTCTTTTCATAATTTTCTCGATGGAATTGTAATTGCTGCCGCCTTCCTTCATTCTGCCCCTTTTGGATTTATTGTGGCAATATCGGTCTTTGCTCATGAAATTCCACAGGAGATAGCTGATTTTGGAGTAATGATAAAAGCAGGTTTTGACAAGAAAAAGGCGCTGCTTTATAATTTATTCTCCGGATTAACAGCTATTGTTGGAGCTTTACTATCTTGGTACGCAGGGGTATATACCAAAATGGCATTGCCTTACATCTTATCATTATCGGCTGCCGGATTCATCTATATTGCTTTGGCCGATCTGATCCCCGACCTTCACAGAAAAACAGCGGCAAAGCAATCGCTCATTCAATTCTTTTTCCTTCTTTCTGGTATTACCGTTATTATTTTATCAATAATTACAAAACCTTAAGTTATGAGTGCAAAACGAATTCTCGTAATAGGTGGTTCTGCAGCAGGCCCCAAAGCAGCATCGAAAGCCCGCCGTTTGGACGAAAATGCAGAAATAACAATTTTTCAGAAAGCATCCGATCTATCCATGGCATCCTGTGGATACCCATACTACATTGGAGGCTTTTTCGACGACCGTAACCAGTTGCTATGCTCTCCGGCTGGCGTTGTGCGCGATTCGAAATTCTTCTGGAATGCCAAAAAAATAACAACGAAGGTCAACACCGAAGTAACGAGAATTGATCCCCAAAACAAGCAGGTGGAATTTACTGATCTATTGACTGGAGAAAAGGGTACTACCCAATTCGATAAATTGATCATTGCAACAGGTGCGTCTGCACGCAAACCAGCAATTCCAGGGGTTGAACTCGAGGGGGTTACCACATTGCAATCACTTCCCGATGCTGACTATCTGAGAAAGATACATGACGAAGGAAAAATAAAAAAAGCTGTAGTAATCGGCGGGGGCCTTATTGGCATTGAAACATGCGAAGCTTTGCACCTTGCTGGAATTGAAATCACCCTGGTGGAACTGTTGCCCCAGCTTTTAACATTTCTCGACAGACAAATGGCCCGGTTGGTCGAAAAATATGTCCAAAGCAAAGCCAATGTAATTCTCGATAACGGAGTTGCTTCTTTTATTGGAGAAAATGGCAAACTTACTGCCGTGAAGCTCAAAAACGGAACTGAGATTCCATGTGAACTCGCTGTTGTTGCCATAGGGGTTATCCCAAATTCGAAACTGGCTGTAAGCGCCGGGCTGAAGCTGGGCCAAACAGGAGGTATCTGGGTAAACGACTATATGCAAACATCCGATCCCAACATATATGCTGTTGGCGATTGTGTTGAAATTACAAACCTTATCACCAACAAACCTGTTCTGGCTCCTTATGGAGACCTGGCCAATTTGCAGGGACGTGTTGCAGGGGAGAATGTAATTCTTGGCAATCGTGCCAGATTTCCAGGTACTATTCAAACAGGAATTTGTAAGGTATTCGATTATGGTGTAGGTTCTACGGGACTCTCGGAACAAAGAGCCATAGACCTCGGTTTAACAAGAATAGAAACGGTAATAAATGCAAGTCTGGACAAACCTGGCTTTATGCAGGGCAAGCTACTTGTAACCAAACTTGTAGTGGATAAATCGACAGGAATAATCCTGGGCGCTCAGGTAATTGGCCCAGGGGATGTAAGCAAACAGTTAGCAATTTGGGCAATGGCAATTAAAGGGAACCTTACCGTAAACGAAATGGTTAATGCCGATCTTCCTTACGCGCCACCCTATTCGCTTGCCATAGACCATAGCATTGCAACTGCTCATATAATGCAGAATAAACTCAGGGGATATTTTAAAGGGATATCCGCAGGAGAGCTCAGGGATAAAATAAATGGCACCAGCATTATATTTTTACTTGATGTCCGTAACCCTGATGAATATGAGCAAATTCGTTTAGGAATTGGTGAAAAACTAATACCTTTGGGTCAGCTCCGTAAACGCCTTGAAGAACTACCACAGGATAAAAATACTGAAATTGTTACCTGGTGTAAAATATCGCTTAGAGGTTACGAAGCAGCTTTGATTTTGCAGGCTCATGGATATTTGAATGTTAAAGTGCTGGAGGGTGGGATAATGGCCTGGCCTTTTGACCGTGAAAAATAATGTTTAGCAGATTCATATTTATCAACCTTTAAAATTAAAGACATGAGAATCCTAAATTATTTGCTGCTTGCCGGTATTTTTTTAATGGCCTGTAATCCCGGGTCAAAACAGTCGGATGAAACCACAATCGAAACTTCACAGCCAGTGTTAACTGATTCGGTAAAAGATGGGGTCTTTATCCATATAACCGAAAGTTACAATGATCCCCACAGGGTATTGATGCCTCTAAAAATGGCAACCATGATGGCTAAGGACAAAGATGTTCTGATCTATCTTGATATACATGCCGTTGAACTGGTAACCAAAACGTCAAAGGACATGGAATATGCAGACTTCACACCCCTCAAAAAGATGCTTCAGGATTTAATCGATGCTAAAGTTGGTATTTATGCCTGTCCCACCTGTATGAAAATTTCCAATATTAAACCCGAGGATTTGATAGACGGCGTTAAAGTCGCTGAAAAGGAGAAATTTTTCAATTTTACAAACGGGAAAATTATTACCCTGGATTATTAAAGATCGAGTTTAATGACAAATTATTATAAGCTACTTGAGCAGGACATTCGCTTTATTGAAGGGCTTAAGGGTTGCATTAACTGTGGAGTTTGTACTGCTATTTGTCCTGCGGCCACTTTTTATCCTTACGATCCCCGGCAAATTGCCGATACCGTTCAACGAGGAAATGACAAGGAAATTGAAGCCCTTCTTAAGAGCGATACAATATGGTACTGTGGTGAATGCCTCTCGTGCAAAACGCGCTGCCCGAGAGGTAACACTCCCGGATACATTATACAGACCTTACGGGCACTTTCCATAGAAACAGGTTTATTTATCGAAAGCCATCAAGGCCAAAAGCAACTTGCCATTAAACGAACTGTAGGCGAGCATATCCTGAAATACGGATACTGTGTTTACATGGACGAGATTAATACCGAAATGTATCCCGAACAAGGCCCCGTATGGGACTGGCTGAAAGAGAACAAAGAAGAAGTGCTCGAAAAGCTTGGTACAAACTACAAAAAAACAGGCAGCGGAACCCTGCGCGAGATACCCGAATCGTCGCTCGAAGATTTACGCCGGATATTTGACGAGACAGGCGCAACACAACGATTTGAAAAACTGGAGAAGTATTCGGCCCAAAAAGCAAAAGAGATGGGATTGGGAAAAAAGGAATATTTCGATTATCTGTACAACGAAAATACCGACAATGGGAACGAGTAAAAACGTTAACTGGGATAACTATCAAAAGGATATTGCCGATGACCGATATTACTTTGCAAGGAGCTGCATCCGGCAGAATTTCTTCCCGGCTGCAGAGGATTTATTTTTGAAAATACTCAGGGAAGAGCTTGGCAAAGACATCTACGACGATGCCCGACAGACAACCTGCACCGGTATTGCTTACCACTCGGGAATCATTCCTTTGGAAACAACCATGACTGTGGTGGCCCGGCAATTTGCCCTGATGAACCAGGCGGGTTATGAAAATTTTGTATGCTCGTGTGTTACATCCTTTGGCATATATACCGAAATTCTGGAGACCTGGAAACATTTCCCCGAAAAAGAAAAAGAGACACGCGAAGCATTGAAGCGGGCCACCGGGATGACTTTCGAAATACCCAAAAACCTGGTGCATGCCAGCGACCTCATTTATAAATTCCGAAAGGAAATTGCCGCAAAGGTTAAACTGCGCATGGTAAATTCAAAAACAGGCAACCCTCTGAGGGTGGTTGACCATATTGGATGCCATTACGCAAAAATTTTCCCTGAGAAAGGTATCGGGGGAGCTGAGTTCCCCTATGTTTTGGCCGGCCTGATAGACGAATGGGGCGGCGAACAGGTTGATTATCCCGAAAGGCGCCATTGTTGTGGTTTTGGTTTCCGGCAGTATCTCCTGAAATCGAACCGGGGTTATTCAGTGAGCAATTCGAAAAAGAAATTTGACTCCATGCAGCCCTATCAACCCGATCTCATTATTGCCAACTGTCCGGGTTGTACCTTTTTTCTCGACAGGTGGCAATATGTAATTTCCGAAATGGATGGAAAAACCTATGGAGCAAACGGGTATGGAATACCAGTGCTTACCTATGAGGAACTGGCAGGTCTATTGCTGGGGTACAATCCCTGGGATATTGGATTGCAATTGCACCAGGTGAACGTTGAACCTTTATTGGATAAACTGGGAGTAAATTATTCCAATGATGAGAAATATAAAGGGCTAAAAGGGATGGATATTGGTAAACCAGAAAAAACATATATCAGCTAGTTGGTAAAGACCAAAATGTAATTTTGATATAACCCATGGCGCATAAAAACGAACGCTTTTCCGAAGGACTTTTCAAGTTCTTACAAATCGAATCCTAAAAATTCAGGTAGGACTGAATAGTATGTTAAGATCTTACATAGCCGGCCTCACTTATCATATCCCAGGCTTTATCGGGTGTAAATCCACGGCTTTTCCCGGTATCACTTTTGGTGTCGTGCGGATTGGCCCCTACTTCGGCATAAAGCTGGTTCGTAAAAACGAACCTTGGGTATTGGTAAAAAAACAAATTGTACAAATCCTTAGCTCCTCATCATTTGCATGATACCTCCGCCATTTCGGACATTGGTATAGCCCTGCTGGTTCAGAAGCTGCTTAGCATACGACGACCGGGCTCCAGAAGCGCAGTATACTATAATTTCCCTCGACTTACTACCCAATTCATGCAGGTATTTAGGCAGTTCATCCAGCGGAATATTAACCGCGCCGGGATAGGCGCCTCCCTGAAATTCATGGGGAGTCCTCACGTCAATTACCAAAGGAGTGTTGGAAGGCGAACCGGAAGATTTTGCTCTCTCCCTTGCAACCATTGCTGTTATACCGCCACCATTAGTGACATTCGAGTATCCCATTTGTTCCAGGAAATTCTGAGCATAAGCTGACCGTGCACCGGAAGCGCAATAAACAGTTATTTCCCTTGATAAATTCTCCCCTAGTTCTTTGTATCGCCGCTGCATCTCATCCAAAGGAATATTTATTGCACCATTTACTGCTCCTGACTTAAATTCCCCCAATGTGCGAACATCTACAATTATGGGTTTACTATTCTCTTCAATCTTTGGTTCATCAACAGCCTCGAAATTCTCTTCTTTTTTCAAACTTTTCAGCTTCACGGGTAAGGCATCCACTTTAATATTCCTGTAGCCAGTTGTTCCAGCCTGCCGTTGCAGTGAAATATAGCCCCCGGAGATATTGATTACCTGTTTAAACCCTGCATTTACAAGTAAACGTAAAGCCTGATGCCCCTTCTTACCTGTTTCGTCGTAAAGTAATAACCACTTATTGGCAGATAATGATTTTAACTGTCTTGGCAGCAGCTCCAAAGGAATGTGGGTGGAACCATGCACATGGCTTTTTTCGTATGCGAAGAAATCTCTTACATCTATAAATTCGACCTGTTTCCCTTCAATAAAATTATCCAGCTCTGATACGGTGATTGAAGGGCTGAATCCTGATAATTTATTTCCTGCCGTGTATGCAGCCATGTTCAATGCATCGTTAGCGGTACCGATCGGTGGGGAATATGCAAAATCAACATCAGCAAGATCATCTATTGTCATTCCAGAGGCAGTTGCAGTTGCAATCACGTCCAGACGTTTGTCAGCACCTTTATAGCCTGCTGCTTGTCCTCCCAATATCCGGCCACTTTCCTTGTCGAAAACCAATGAAACCGAAACCGTTTCGGCTCCCGGATAGTAGGATGTATGGTGTTCTTTATGAACAACCACTGAATCGGCATCAAAACCAGTTGCCCTTGCTTGTTTAAGAGAAAGTCCGGTAATACCCGCCACAACATCAAAAATTCTTACCACTGAAGTTCCAATGGCCCCTTTATAAGCATGATTACCACCGAGGGCATTTTCTGCTGCAATCCTTCCCTGGCGATTTGCAGGGCCGGCGAGAGGGATCCTTAACTTTTTACCATTTACCCGATGCTCAATTTCAACCATATCACCGGCCGCATAGATATCGGGATCACTGGTTTGCATTTTCGAATTTATGAGTAATCCGCCCGAATCGCCAATTTCAAGACCAGTTTCTTTAGCCAACTGAAGGGTTGGGCGAACACCAATCGACAGTAAAACCATATCCGATGGCAACACTGAACCGTTATTGAGTTTCACCTGATTTGGAGTTATCTCATTAACTGCAGCGTTGGTATGAATTTCTACACCAAAAGAGCGCATTTCATTTTCAATCAAGCCAGCCGTTTCTGCATCCATAATGCCCATTACATGAGGCATCATTTCTACTACATGAACTATTATTTTTCTTTTCACCAGGGCTTCGACCATTTCCAGGCCAATAAAACCACCTCCCACTACTACGGCATTCTTTGGTTGTTTATCCTCAATATGTCTTGCAATTTTATCCATGTCCTCGAGTGTCCATAATGTAAAGACATGTTGTAAGGATGCTCCCGGAATATCAGGGGTAACCGGACGCCCACCCTGAGCCAATATCAGTTTTGTATAATTGAATGACTTTTGCTCCCCGCTTCTGATGTCAACAGCTAAAACAGCATGGGAATCCTTGTTGATGGATGAAACAAGTGTATGTGTATGTACATTAACATTATATTGATCCTTAAAGCTTTCTGGACTTTGCAGTATCAACTTTGATCGGCTTTGAATATCTCCACCAATATAGTACGGCAAACCACAGTTTGCAAAGGATATGTCAGGCCCTGCTTCGAGCATTGTTATTTCAGCCTCTGAAGATATTCTGCGGGCTTTGGCAGCGGCAGTTGCACCTGCAGCCACACCACCTATGATGAGAATTTTGTCCATTTTTAAATTTTATTGCAAATTTAAAGAGAATCATTCTTTTTTAGAAGATAACCAGTAAGACCGTACTTACTTATAAATTGAGGTTGCTTAACAATTTTATTGAGCAATATTAATTCATATGGATTTTATTGCTAAAGTAATCATGGTATAGAATTCCCTTCAAAAATATATTCAGGAAGATTTTTACAGAACCATCCGTTGAGTGGGGAATAATCAATCTGATAAAACGAACGTATTCGCGAACTGATGCAAGAGGCAGAATAAGTATGATGTTTAATGAAACTTAATTACTTAAGCAGGACAAGGTTGAAATTAAGTTTTTGAAGTGACAGCTACAGTTATCATACTTTAAACTAATTCATTCCGAACCTATAACCTATCCCCGATTCAGTATTTAATAGTTTGGGTCTGGTGGGTTCGTCTTCTATTTTCTTTCGGAGTTGGGCCATAAAAACCCTCAGGTATTGGGTTTGTTCTACATATCCTTGTCCCCAGATTTCCTTCAGGATGAACTGATGGGTAAGAACCCGTCCTTCATTCTTGGCCAGTAGTGTTAAAAGGGAATATTCCGTTGATGTTAGTTTTACAATTTCACCTTTTTTACGAACCAAATGATTGGAAAGATCGATCGATAAATTTCCATAAGTAAGGCAGGGATTATTGTTATCGCCCTGAATTTGCCTTATAGCCACACGTATGCGCGCCAACAGTTCTCCTGTACGGAATGGCTTTGTAAGATAATCGTTAGCACCGTTATCCAGAGCTTTGATGATGTCTTCCTCCTGGTTACGCACAGAAAGGATAATTATGGGTTTCTGGAACCATTCCCTTAGTTTCTTTAAAACCTGAAATCCATCCATATCAGGTAACCCAAGGTCAAGTATTATAAGCACCGGATGCATAGTTGCAGCCTGTACCAAACCTTCTTTGGCTGTAGATGCTTCAAGGATATTGTATCCCTGTGCCGAGAGCGTTATCTCCAACAACCTGCGGATCTGGGTTTCATCATCGATGATAAGGATGGAATCTGTATTAGTCATAA
>JAEYWD010000109.1 GCA_023429135.1 Bacteroidota bacterium
ATTAAAGGAAGCGATTCTCCGGCATTTAAAGCATAATCGTAAATATCCTTATGGAATAATGATCCCGAAGCACCGTAAAGCAATGCAATTCCAAATAACAGAAAAGCTGAGGCAAAAGAACCCATCAGAAAGTATTTCATAGCAGCTTCGTTGCCGGCTTTGCTTGTTTTATTGCTTCCGGCAAGCACATACAGCGCTATGGACATAATTTCGAGTCCGATAAAGAACATGGCCAGGTTGCCCGCAGTCACCATAACAATTGCCCCGATCAATGAGAACAATGTTATTCCAAAAACATCTTCGAGCGTACGTTCACTTGTACGGTAATATTGATATCCTAAAAGGAATACAAGGAAAGTAGAAAAAATCATCACCAAGCTAAAGCCGTTGGTGAAATTATCCGTTATCATCATATTTCCGAAAAAAGACGACGCATTTCCCCAGTCGCTGACGACAAAACCTGCCGATGCAAGCAAACCAACCAGAACAACCGGAATAAGAATCTTCTTCTTGTTAAAAGCACCCAGAAACAGGGTCAAAATGGCAATAACAGCTAGTGTAACAATTGTATTCATTTTATATTTAGCTTTTAGGATAAAGCGGTTTAAGCTCTAGCCATGGTAAATCATTTTTATCTTTTAGGCTTTAGCGGTTTAGGCTTTAGCCTTTGTTCGTCTGAAGCTCTGCCTTCAAACATCAATTATAAAATATCCAGAATAATTTTAGGATAGATACCCAAAACAAGGATCAACACCACAAGCACGACAGCCACAAACAACTCCAGTCCTTTGATATCCTCAAAGTTTTTGGTGAAAGCTGTGGTTTCGCCGTACATTGACCTTTGGTACAACCTGAACATATACACAGCGCCCAAAATAATGCTTACCCCTGCAAAAGCTGCTATCCAGGCATTAAACTGGTACAAACCCACGAGCATCAGGAATTCGCCAACAAAACCGCTTGTAAGCGGCAGTGCTACTGCTCCAAGCATTACCACCATAAAAAAGATGGCAAACCGGGGCGCTACTTTGGCTATTCCTCCCAGGGAGCTGATCTGTAAAGTCCCGGTACGGCGGGAAATAATATCGGCAACGAAGAATAATCCCACTACGACAACCCCGTGCGAAATCATCTGGATGGACACTCCTTTAAATGCATCTGTATTCATGGCAAAAGCGGCGGCAGCCATCAAACCCACGTGGGCCATGGACGAATAAGCGATTAACCGCTTCACTTCCTGCTGCATAATAGCTATAATGGATCCATAAAGCAAGCCGATTACGCCCAATATCATCGCTATTGTACCATGAATAGCTAAAACATCGGGTGTTAAAGGAATTAACCAGCGGAGAATTCCATAAATACCCATTTTTAACATGATACCTGCCAGCAGCATACTGCCTGCATTAGGAGCGGTAGTGTATGTGTCAGGCTGCCAGGTATGAAAAGGAAATACTGGTATTTTAACAGCAAATGCCAGAAACAATGCCCAGAAAACCCAAACCTGATGACAAGGACAAATATGCACAGCACTAAGGGCAGTAAGACTGAAACTATGCGGAGCCGGCGTTTGCAGGTACATGTATATCAAACCTACCAACATCAGCAAACTTCCTACAGTGGTATAAATAAAGAATTTAAGTGTGATTCGGAGTTTGTTTTCGCCACCCCATAAAGCGCAAATGAAATATATGGGGATCAGGGCCATTTCCCAGAAAACGTAAAAAATAAGTCCGTCGGTCGCCGTAAAAACGCCGAACAAAGCCGATTGCATCAACATTGCCAGCGCATAGAAGCTCGACTTATATTCACTTTTGAATGAAACGAGCAGTATAAGCGGGAAAAGCACTGCTGTAAGCAACACTACCACAAGGCTTAAACCATCAATGGCCGCGGCAAAATTAACCCCCAACGAAGCGATCCAGGTAAAGCTGAACTGCAGACTCTCTGTATTCCCTCCAAGGTATCTGCACCAGGCTACTCCGGCTAGTATCAAGGTTACAAGGGAACTTACCAGGGCAATACTCCTGGCCGTTTTCGAATCTTTTACAAAAAACAACCCTGCAGCTATCAGCAAGGGAATTACAATAATCGCTAATGTGATCATTTCAAAATTTTTAAAAACAGTATCAAGTATCAAGACACAAGTATCAAGAAGTTGCACATTTCTTAATATTGGTTCTTGTTTCTATTTATTTCACCTCATCCTAATCCTTCTCCTCAAGGAGAAGGACTTAAATACACGCTCTTTCCTGCTCCCCTCTTCCTTTAGGAGAGGGGTTGGGGGTGAGGTGAGTTTTTCCTAAATCGCTAACATAAAAAACAATATCACCACCACTGCTAAAACCATGGCTGTAAGGTAAAAACCGATATTCCCGGTCTGGATATACCTTAACCGTCCACCGGCCCATACAGCAAGGCTTCCGAAGCCATTTACTATTCCATCGATAATCTTAACATCGAATATCTTATGAAAAACTTCCGAAAGCCAGAATAAGGGTTTAACGATGATGGCGTTATATATTTCGTCGAAATACCATTTGTGCATAAAAAGTTTGGCAAGGGCAGGTCTTGCTGCTTCATCACCAGCCGGAACAAGGTTTTTCTTCCCAAAACGAAGCCAGGCAAAAACAATCATCAATACGGCACCTATCACAGTAATGGCGATTAAAATCCATTCCATAGAATGGGATAATCCCAGTTCTTCAGCAGGTGCAGTAAATACCCGACCTAAAAATTGATTCAAGGCATGGTGTCCTCCCATTACTTCGGGAATACCTATAAAACCGCCGATTACCGAAAGCAGTGCAAGTATCATTAAAGGGATGGTCATTACTTTGGGCGATTCGTGCAGGTGATGCTTTTGTTCTGCAGTTCCCCTGAAGCTATTGCTGAAAGTGAGGAAAAGCAATCGGAACATATAAAAAGCGGTAAGCAGGGATGTAAAGAAACCCAATCCCCATATAATTTTGTTGTGTGCAAAAGCATGAACCAGGATTTCATCTTTTGAGAAAAACCCGGCAAATGGCGGAATCCCTGAAATGGCAATGGTTGCTATCAGAAAAACCATAAAGGTTACTGGAAGGGCTTTCCGTAAACCGCCCATGTTCCGGATATCCTGTTCGCCGCTTAAAGCGTGAATTATACTACCGGCACCAAGGAACAACAATGCCTTGAAAAAAGCGTGTGTTGTAAGGTGGAACATGGCCCCTGTAAAAGCACCAACCCCCAAACCGACAAACATATATCCTAACTGAGAAACTGTTGAATAAGCCAGCACTTTTTTAATATCATTCTGATAAATAGCAATGGTGGCGGCTACAAGTGCTGTAATAATTCCTGTAATGGCAATCACATCCATGGTCAAGGGTGCAAGCACATAAATGGCTTGTGAACGGGCAACCATATACACCCCGGCAGTCACCATGGTAGCAGCATGTATTAACGCTGAAACCGGAGTGGGGCCAGCCATCGCATCGGGTAACCAGGTGAATAGGGGAATCTGAGCACTTTTACCAATAGCCCCGACAAACAAAAGCAAGGTAGCCGTAACTATAATGGTGCTGCCAACCGGATAGCTGGAAGCTAACGAAAAGACAGTTTTGAAATCAAGGCTCCCGAAAGTAACATACAACAGGAACATGCCGAGTAAAAAGCCCAGGTCGCCAATACGGTTCATAATGAAAGCCTTCTTGGCGGCATTGTTATATTCGGTATTTTTAAACCAGAAGCCGATCAGCAGATACGAACAGAGCCCAACGCCTTCCCAACCGATAAACATCATCACATAGTTGGAGCCAAGCACCAGGATCAGCATGGAAAATACGAAAAGGTTCATATACGCAAAAAAGCGGTTGAAGCCTTCATCGTGTTTCATGTAACCTATCGAATAAACATGGATCAGAAACCCTACTCCTGTAACAACTAAAAGCATTAAGGATGAAAGCGGATCTATCAGGAACGAAAAGTTAATTACGAATTTTTCGGTGGCAATCCACTCAAAAAGGTTCACCTCGAAAGTTGCTCCTGCTTTCACCTGAAAGTATGCAAAAACCGAGAGTGCAAAGGATATAAACACCGATCCACTGGCCAGAACGCCAGTGATGGTTTTGTTTAACTTCTTATAATTTAGACCTATAATCAGGAACGAAAGTAAGGGCAATAAAGGAATCAGTGCGACCAGAAAATTACTCATAGCTATTTGTTTTTCCATGAATGGAATAAAGTTATTTTTTTAGTGCTTTAGGGAATTAAGCAAATTGATATCAATGCTGTGATTGGTGCGGTAAGTAAGCACAAGTATTGCCAAACCCGCAGCAACTTCTGCGGCCGCCACCACCATAATAAAAATTACCATCACCTGTCCTGCCGAATTGTTATGATAAACCGAAAAAGCAGCAAACAACAGATTGATAGCGTTTAACATCAGCTCAACCGACATAAAAACCACCAATGCATTCCGTTTTGTCAATACTCCCACCAACCCGATTACAAAGAGCAATGAGCTCAGAATAATGTAATTATTGATGGGCATTAACTTTAAACCTTCTACAACTGTATCCATATATATACTAATTATTCAAAACTTTACTTTCCGGCTTGCCCAGCATTACAGCTCCTACCATAGCTGTAAGGAACAGAATGGAAGCTACTTCAAACGGAAGCACATATTCATTAAACAATAAGTCGCTGATATTCTTCATTATGCCTACCTGATTGTTGGGCTGCATCAAAGTCGGATTATTATCAATTCCTCGGAGAACGCCAACCAAAGCAACCAGTAACAAACCACCAGCCACAACGGCTACAATCCTCGCCACGACAGGCTTGCTCTGTTCACCTTTGATGTTCAGATTGAGCAGCATCACTGTAAATAAGAATAATACCATGATAGCCCCGGCATAAACAATGATGTGAACTATTGCCAGAAACTGGGCATTGAGCAGCACATAATGTCCTGCCAGCGTGAAAAAACATAACAGAAGATAAAGCAAAGAGTGGATGGGCTTTTTGGAAATCACCATCATTAATGCTGCAAACACCGCTATTGTTGAAAGACCGTAGAATAAGTATTGTTCCATTTTTTTTGTTTTAAGATGCAAAGGTTTTTAAAAAACCTTTGCATCTAAATTATTCGTTATGCCGTTGATTTTTATCTTTTTTGAAATCCAGAACCTTTTGTGACTGACGTTTGGAAACATCCACCCGCTGATCGACAGGTTCAACCAGTTTATCTTTTCCGAAAATAAAATCCTCCCGTTCTGTCTGAGACGGAACAAGCCTGTCCGTAAGAAAAATCGCTTCTTTAGGGCACGCCTCTTCGCAAAAGCCACAGAAAATACACCTTAACATGTTTATTTCATACACCTTGGCATATTTCTCTTCTCTGTAAAGTTTTTCTTCGCCCGGTTGACGTTCTCCGGCAACCATAGTGATTGCCTCAGCAGGACAAGCTACTGCACACAACCCACAGGCTGTGCAGCGTTCACGTCCTTCATCGTCGCGCTTCAATACGTGCAAACCACGGTAAACAGGCGAAAACGGACGCTTTACTTCGGGGTAACGGACAGTAGTTTTCTTTTTAAACAAGTGCGAAAGCGTTATAAGCATGCCTTGAAAAATAGCCGGCAGATATAAGCTTTCCAGAAAACTGAACTTTTTATTTGATACTACTTTTGATCTATTTGTCAAACTCATTTTTTCTACTTTTTGGGGTTAACCTTTAAATAGGATAAAGATCCCGGTAACCGCTAAATTTAACAAAGCCAGAGGCAACAATATCTTCCATCCGAGACGCATCAACTGGTCGTAGCGGAAACGTGGCAATGTCCAACGAATCCACATAAACAACAGGATAAACCCGATGATCTTGGCAAACAATATCACCATACCTAAAATGGCGGCTACATTGGGCGATAGTCCCAATCTTCCGATAAACGGAAAATGATACCCGCCGAAATAAAGAGTGGCAAGTACCGCCGACGACACAAACATGTTGATATATTCTGCGAAGAGGTAGAACCCGAGTTTCATACTACTGTATTCGGTGTGGTAACCACCTATCAGTTCTGTCTCACATTCAGGAAGATCGAAAGGATGACGGTTTGTTTCGGCCAGAGCACATATAAAAAAGATCAAAAACCCGATTGGCTGGTAAATTACATTCCAATGCCAGCCCTGTTGTTGTGCTACTATATCGTTCAAACTTACCGAACCCATCATCATAATCAGAGCTGCAATCGAAAGACCCATCGCCAGCTCGTAGCTGATCATCTGCGACGAGGCACGGATCGCACCCATCAGGGAATACTTGTTATTAGAAGCCCAACCACCAATCATAATACCCCAAACACCCATAGAGGCAATTGCAAATACATAAAGTACACCGATATTTAGATCGGCAACCTGGAGTGTATATTCTACGCCACCAATTACCAGAGGCGGTCCCCAGGGAATAACTGCACTTGTAAGCAATGCAACCAGCATGGTTAAACATGGCCCCAGAATATATAGAAACTTATCGGCTGTATTGGGCATGTATTCTTCTTTAAAAAACAGCTTTCCACCATCGGCAAGTGGCTGGAGCAAACCCCATTTCCCTGCCCTGTCAGGGCCGTAACGGTCCTGCAGGAAACCCGCGAACTTACGCTCGAGCAGCGTGGCATACATCGTAATTCCAAGACTAACCAACAGAATTACTGTTATTAAAGTGAGCTTATATACTAAAAACAACATTATATTTTAGTTTAAGAATTTCTATTATAGGGTTTTAGACTTAAGAAGACCTCACCCCCAACCTCTCTCCTAAAAGTAGAGGGGAGTAATACAGCCCTGTATTTGAAGTCCTTCTCCTTAAGGAGAAGGATTTAGGATGAGGTATTGAAAAGCATTTCATCTTCTAAGCACCTAATTAACTATTTATCACTTTTCCGATTCTTTAACAATCACCTTTTTGACCGGATTGATAACTGCTGCTTTTTTCAGCATTTCGTAATGATTGGCCGAGATCACCGATTTCTTATCAATTTTTCTCGGGCCTTCAATTATCCAGTCGTTCACGTCTTTCTTCTCAAATCGGCATTGGTTGCAGATGAATTCTTCGATTTCAGCGTATTGATCTTTACGCGATGTAACACGGTAAATTTCGTTTCCATGCATCCAAAGAACGGTTTTGCCGCTGCAGGTGGGACAATCCCTGTGCGCATCCATCGGTTTCAAAAACCAAACCCTGCTCTTGAAGCGGAAGGTGCGGTCGGTTAAAGCGCCAACCGGACAAACATCGATCACGTTGCCTGAGAATTCGTTATCAACCGAATTTTTAATGAAAGTCGATATTTCAGAAGCATCGCCACGATATAAAACCCCATGAACACGACCATCAGTTAACTGATTGATGGCGTAAACACAGCGATAGCAAAGGATGCAACGGTTCATGTGCAGTTTAATCTTATCCCCAATGTCAACTTGCGGAAATTCGCGCCGGCCTTCTTCGTAACGGGTAGCTTCAATTCCATGTTCGTAGCTCAGGTTCTGAAGGTCGCATTCGCCAGCCTGGTCGCAAACGGGACAATCGAGTGGGTGATTGATCAGCAGAAATTCCACAATCGACTTGCGTGTTTCGAGTACTTCCTGCGAAGTAGAGTTTTCGACCACCATACCATGTTGAACAGGCGTGCTGCACGAAGCAACAAGCTTTGGCATGGGGCGTGGATCTTTCTCCGAAGATTTGGCAACACGCACCAAACATGTACGGCACTTTCCTCCGGATCCTTTCAGTTTTGAAAAATAACACATTGCAGGAGGAACAACGTCACCGCCAATCATCCTTGCAGCCTGCAATATGGTTGTACCCTCAGGTACTTCTATGGTTATGTTATCTATTGTTACTTGCATTTTTTTTAATCATAAGTCGTAAGTCGTAAGAAATGAATTTGATACCTCATCCTAAATCCTTCTCCTCAAGGAGAAGGACTTCAATGCAGGCTCTGTCCTGCTCCCTCTCCTTGAGGAGAGGGATGGGGTGAGGCCTTATTCTTCATACCTACAAACCTCGTCCATTCTATATTTTATTCGTTAACTTATTAACTACTTTATACTTCTATCAAACCTTTTCCATTTCCTTCAAAGGCACCGGAGCATGTTTGTGATTTTTCACAATTTCCGGGTTTTCCACATGATATTCGAACTCGTGGCGGAAGTGACGGATAGCAGCAGCTACCGGCCATGCAGCAGCATCTCCGAGGGGACAGATGGTATTGCCTTCTATGCGTTTGGCTACACTTACCAGCAGGTCGATGTCCTTATGCCTTCCGTGGCCATATTCGATGCGGTGAAGCACTTTTTCCATCCAGCCGGTACCTTCTCGACAAGGAGAACATTGTCCGCAGCTTTCGTGATGATAGAAACGGGTGAAATTCCAGGTGTTGCGCACAATGCACTGATTTTCGTCGTACACAATAAAACCGCCCGAACCCAGCATACTTCCTGAAACAAAGCCTCCATCGGAGAGCGATTCGTAAGTCATTAACCTGTTCTCTCCTGCAGCAGTCTTCAAAATAAGATAAGCTGGCAAAATGGGTACAGACGATCCTCCCGGGACAATGGCCTTCAAAGCTTTCCCACCCTTAACACCTCCACAGTATTCGGGGCTGTTGAGAAAAGTTTCGACCGAAAGACCCAGTTCGATCTCATAAACGCCCGGATTGTTGATATTTCCGCAGGCTGAGATCAATTTTGTACCCGTACTTTTTCCAACACCTATTTTTGCATATTCGTCGCCACCCATATTGATGATGGGTACAACGGCAGCCAGTGTTTCCACATTGTTTACCACGGTTGGACGGCCATAAAGACCTTTCACCGCCGGAAATGGTGGTTTTAACCTGGGATTGCCGCGTTTTCCCTCGAGCGACTCGAGCAAAGCTGTTTCTTCGCCGCAGATATAAGCACCTGCGCCGGAGTGAACGTATATATCTAAATTATAAGATGTTCCTAATATGTTTTTGCCAAGAAATCCGTTTTCGTAGGCTTCGCGAATAGCTTTGCTAAGGATTCCTATTTGTGTTTTGAATTCGCCTCGAACATACACATAAGTGGTTTCAGCCCCCAGGGCAAAACTTGAGATAAGCAGCCCTTCGACGAGCAGGTGTGGTATCTTTTCAATCAGGTACCTGTCCTTGAATGTGCCGGGTTCGCTCTCGTCGGCATTGCAAACGAGATAGCGCGGGCCGGGAGTGGTGCGGTCGAGAAACGACCATTTCATTCCTGTTGGGAAGCCGGCTCCTCCCCTTCCCCGCAAGCCCGATTTCTTAACCTCTTCGGTAACTTCCGAAGGTGTCATTTGTTTCAGGGCTTTGGTGGCAGCAGCATAACCTCCGTTGTTCTTGTAAACCTCAAAGGTGTTGATGCCTGGTATATCGATTTTATCTGTTAGAATTTTTCTACCCATTTCGATTCTTTCGGTTTATCTAAGTTAGCTTTTTGCCGCAGTTCTTCGATGGCCTTATCAATTTTTTCTTTGGTAAGAAATTCGTAAAACTCAGTATTTATTTGCATTACAGGAGCATAACCACAGGCGCCGAGACATTCCACGGTACGTAAGGTGAATAGCCCGTCGGCGGTAGTTTCTCCGTCCTTTATATTTAATTTTTCGGACAAATAGTCGGTGATGTCCTCGCCACCGCAGATGGCACAGGGGCCGGTGCGACAAACTTCGATCACATACTTCCCGACTTTCTCCAGATAATATTGTGTATAGAATGTTGCCACCTCGTAAACTTCAATAGGTTGAATTCCAAGCAGCGATGCAACATAATCCTGCACATCCACGCTTAAATGGCCGCCCAATTCTTCCTGGGCAATGTGCAGAACAGGCAGAAGAGCCGATTTCTTCTGTCCCTCGGGATACCTCGAAATGATTTTATTAACCTTTTCGAGTGTTTCGGCCGAAAAACGGACTTCCTTGCCCTCTTTGCCAAATAGATGATGCGGTATAATATTTTGTGACATTTTGAAAATTAAGTATATAAAAAAAGTGACATCTACGGTTTATCGTAATTATAAACTATGAAACACTTGCATTTAAACCTCATCCTAAATCCTTCTCCTCAAGGAGAAGGACTTTAATACAGGCACTTCACTACTCCCCTCGCCTCCAGGAGAGGGGTTGGGGGTGAGGTGCTTTCTTAAAAGAGCCAAGAATCCGTACTTCATACTTCTCAACAATCCAACTCCCCGGCAATTACATTCATGCTACTCATAGTGATGATGGCATCGGAAAGCATTCCGCCGCGGATCATCTCAGGATACGCCTGATAGTAAATAAAACAAGGCCTGCGGAAGTGCAACCGGAACGGAGACCGCTCACCTTCGCTCACCAGGTAAAAACCCAGCTCGCCATTGCCACCTTCTACCGAATGATAAACTTCGCCTTTGGGAGCATCAATTTCGCCCATTACAATTTTGAAATGGTAAATAAGCGATTCCATTTTGCTGTACACCCTTTCCTTTTCTGGAAGTACCACATAAGGATCGTCTACCAAAAATTTTCCTTCGGGAAGATTTTCGAGTGCAGCTTTGATAATTTTGAGCGACTCCCACATTTCAGTCTGACGCACGCAGAATCGGTCGTAAGTATCGCCATGCGTTCCAACAGGAATGATGAAATCAAAATCCTCATAAGAACTATATGGCGAGAAAACCCGCACATCGTAGTCGACTCCTGCAGCACGCAGATTTGGGCCTGTGAATCCATAGGAAATTGCCCTTTCACCACTTATCGGGCCGACTTTGATGGTACGATCCATAAAAATACGGTTCCGCAGCAGCAGGTTCTCGAATTCGATCAATGCTTTTTCGAAGCGTTTTATAAATTCGCGGATCTTTTCGATCACCTTTGGAGAGAAATCGCGTTCGAAACCGCCGATACGCCCAATATTGGTCGTTAAGCGTGCTCCGCACATTTCCTCGTATATTTCATAGATAAACTCGCGTTCCTGGAAAATATACACAAAGCCTGTTAAAGCTCCGGTATCCACTCCAATTACACTGTTGCAAACCAGGTGGTCGGCAATACGTGCAAGCTCCATGATGATCACCCGCATGTAGTCGATGCGCTTATTGGTTTTGATACCCAGCAGCTTTTCAACTGTAAGCTGGTAACCAATATTGTTGATCGGCGATGAACAATAGTTCAATCGGTCGGTCAACGGCGTGATCTGATAATAAGGCCTGTGCTCCGCAATTTTTTCAAATGCCCGGTGAATGTAACCGATGGTTTGCTCCGAGTCGATCACCTTTTCACCATCCATGGTAAGCACATTCTGAAAGATACCGTGCGTTGCCGGGTGCGTAGGCCCCAGATTCAGCGTGGTATATTGTTTGTCAATATCCTCAGGATGTATTACTGTATAGTTATCTGACATACTTTTATAAAGTCGTAAGTCGTAAGTCGTAAGTCGTAAGAAATTGCAGATAAGTGCAATTCCTTTGACCTAATAATCTTACTTCTCCATTAATATACTATTCATAAAACTAATTTATACTCAAATCCTTTTAATCCTGGCAATTCCTGCTCCCCTCTCATTCAGGAGAGGGGCTGGGGGGTGAGGCCTCTATCTCCCAAAATAGCTATCCACCTTATCTTCCCTGGTAGGATCTTCCAGCGGATATTCCTTGCGCATGGGGAAATAATCGAGGTAATCCACATTTAAAATCCTTGTAAGGTTTGGATGGCCGTCGAAAATAATCCCGAAGAAATCGTAAGTTTCCCGTTCCATCCAGTTGGCCGACGAAAAAAGATCGGTTACCGTAGGAACATGAGGATTTTCGACAGGAACAAAGGTTTTTAACCTAACCCTGAAATTATCCTGCAAATTGTGCATGTGATAAATCACACCCAAAGCTTTTCCTTTATCCGGGTAATGAATACCGCATAAATCGGTCAGGAAATTAAACTTCATCTTGTCCCTGAACCAGGCGATAACATCGTGAATGGCTGCCGAGTCAACTTCTATTGTCAACATTCCATAAGGTTCGTCAGCCTTTGTTTCGACAGTTGCGAACTGTTCCTGGAATTTTTTGAGTACCTCTTCGTTTGTCATATAATAAGCCTCTCCCCGACCCTCTCCAAAGGAGAGGGAGTTAGATGATTTGATTTTGTTTTAATGTTCCTGGTTTACAGTTTGTATTCCATATCTTTCGAGCAATTGCCTGTACTCGGGCGAATATCTCCTGCGGAGCGGCTCGTTCTTAACCAGCTCCTGGAGTTTCAGCACACCGTCGAGGATTTGCTCCGGACGCGGCGGGCATCCCGGTACATAAACATCAACCGGAACAATCCGGTCGATTCCCTGTAAAACGCTGTAGGTATCGAAAATACCTCCACTGGTAGCACAGGCTCCTACGGCCAAGACCCAGCGTGGCTCTGCCATTTGTTCGTAAACCTGTTGAACAACGGGAGCCATTTTCTTGGCTATGGTCCCCATTACCATCAACATATCTGCCTGTCGGGGGGAAAAGCTCATACGTTCGGAACCAAACCGGCCTAAATCGTAATGAGCGCCCATGGTTGCCATAAACTCAATGCCACAGCAAGAAGTGGCAAAAGGCAACGGCCATAAGGAATTTGCTCTTGCCAGACCAATCACCTTATCGAGTGTGGTGGCAAATAACCCCGGTTGGGCGTATCCTTCCGGTGGTTCTGCTATATTATATTTTGGTTTTTCCATAATATTAAATTTATTCATTCCTGAATATTAAATTTATTCATTCCTGTTATTGTGGAGGGTTTTACTGTGGAGACGCAATGCATTGCGTCTCTTCCATTCATTCCACCCCAAACCATTGTTATTGCAATAACAATAGCTCTTATTATTTGTTCCAGTCGAGGGCACCTTTTTTATAGATATAATAAAACCCCGACATGAAAAATCCAATGAAAATCATCATCTCCCAAAAACCGTTCCAACCTAAGTTTTTAAAATTGGCAGCCCAGGGATAAAAGAAAATTACTTCCACATCGAAAAGCACAAAAAGAATCGCTATCAAAAAATACTTCACTGAAAAAGGGAAACGGGCATTGCCTTTTATCTCAATTCCACATTCGAAGTTATCTTCCTTGCGAATGGAACGGATTCTTCGACGCTTCCATCCAATCATATGAGTTACAGCCATTACAACAACCACGAAAGCAAGTGCAACCCCAAATTGCAATATTACAGGAAGAAAGTCGACAGGTGATATTTGATTTTCCATAAAACACCGTTTTTTAGAATTGGCAAATTTACTTGAAAATTCCTATTGTTATTCTAATAACAATAAATATTTTTCACTGTTACTACAAATTTAAAATTAAAACTGAATTGATCTACATTCTAAATTGATTTAAAAAATCAGTGCTATTTTTACAACCTAGCCGACCTTTTGTTTAAATAACATGTAGAAAATTATCAACTATGTCTTATCTCCAAAAACAAAAGCCATTCCGGTAATTACTGGAATGGCTTGTAAATCAAAAACTAAATTGTTTAAATTGCACCTAACATTTTATCTATAATCAATTGCCTTCGATGTTTGAACAGATTCAAAAGCAACCACAAAATAACCTAGCGCATTTGGTATATTCCCAACTGCATTTGCCGGTGGTCCTGACATGCTTGTTGCCATACCGGTTTGATCCATATTTCTTATGGCCTCCAGATATTTGTAATACCCCCGTTCCACGGTATACAATTTAAAAGTAATAAGATCATCGTCCGCTACATTTTTATTAAAAGTAGTAACATGAGTGTAACCTTCTTCCTGCTGCGATTCGGTGGCAAAAAATTCCCGCGCATTATCATGCAAAGGTTTGGAATTACGGTACACTTTGGTGAAATAGTAATTCTGCGATGATTTTTTCTCGTCTCCGAAATAATACACTGCCAACAGAGTGGTATCCTTTTCTTTTTTTGAATCTTTTTCTTCGAAATCAAATTCCGGCATCTCATAAATTTCGCATCTTATCGAATCCATTACTATTCCCTGGGGAGGCATTTTAGCAATGCTTTTGTATTCCGACCTGCTATTAACCTGATCTTTTAACCTGATTGAGAGTTCGTAAGTTTCTCCTGATTTGCAGCCAAATTTTTGTTGTGAACTGTAAAGGCCCTTTTGATCTAAGCTTTCGGAGAAAGTATAGACTTTTTTCCCATTACTTATAGTTACTATAGCATCGGAAACAGTTCGAGGCGCTTTACTGTCGTAATAAGGATTTGAAAGAGTGAGTTTTACATTTTGAAAAACCGAATCGCTGGTAATCAGACTTTCTATCACTAGTAAGTCGGCGTGCGACTGCAGCTCCCAGTCAATTTTAGAATCTTTGGCACACGACTGGATAAAGAGTGTTAGAATTGCTGCTATAATAATTGATGAACATGTCTTCATTTTCTTTACGAATTAAAATTATTAAAAAGTAAAATTCCAGGTAATTGATGGAGTTAGCCCAAGGAACGATTGCCTGTATGCATGCGTCACAAATTCATTATCCTCATCGCTCATGAAGTAAATGGAGATCGGATTGGAGCGGTTATACACATCGAAGACAGATAATACCCACTCGCTGTGAATTTTTCGTCCTGGTTTTTCTTTCCCTTTTAAGGTTAACGCAACGTCGAGACGATGATACAGGGGCATTTGATCGTTGTTACGTTTTGTATAGTATGGAAGCACAGTCCCTTCATATTCATAACGCAATACAGGAGAGGTAAACGGACGCCCCGATTTTAAAGTAAAATTGGTTGAAAATGAAAGCCGTTTCGAAAGGTTATACATACCTACAACTGTTAAATCGTGCCGGCGGTCGGTGGGCGACAAAAACCAATCTTTCTCCTGAATGCCGTTAATCTTTCGTTCAGATTTCGACCATGTGTAGCTAACCCATCCCGTAAGGCGACCTTCCGATTTCTTCATCATCAATTCTACTCCATACGATCGGCCTTTCCCTTGCCTGAAATCTTCATCCATCCGGGGATTAAACTGAGGCGTGGCAAACTCCCTGAACTCAACCTGGTTCTCCATGTTTTTATAATACACCTCAATTGAGGCTTCAACCTGATTTTTAAATAGATTTCTAAAATACCCTGCACTGTACAAATCGGCATACTGAGGCTTTATATTGGGACTTGATCCAATCCACAGATCGATGATTGAACCTGTTGAAGAATTGGAGGCGACATGCACAAACTGACTGGTACGACTGTATCCCAGTTTTACAGAGCTGTTTTTGGTGAGAAGATAGGTTAAACCAATACGAGGCTCAATTGAATGATATGTATTATATATTTTATTTTTACCATATTCCAGGGTATCAATGGTCTCGTAATCGGAATTAAGCTTATAAACCGATGCTTTGCCAATGTTCTGGAACAAAGTATACCTTATACCATACTGCAATGAAAACTGAGGAGTTATCTTCTGTTCGTTCGATACATAGAATGCATGCTCCAGCGCATTGTTACGTGGGTTTTTAAAGTTATATTTAATAGTGTCGGAAAATCCTGCTATTTTTCCCGGATTAAATTTGTGATACGTACTAATCAAACCCATCCGGAAGAGATTTTGGTCGTTAATGTACCAGCCCACATCGTATTTAACCGAGTAATCAATTAAATCTGCTTCCCAGTTGAATTTCGACTTTTTCTTTTCCTTGCCGAAGGTAAATTCGTTACCAAAATCGTAATTGTAATTACTTACAAGCAGCGTAAGATTGGTAAATAATTTTGCTGAAGGGATATAATTCCATCGGAAAGTTCCGGTATAATTGCCCCATCTCAGGTCATTCTTAAAGTCTTTTTGCCGCGATTCGAAAAGGAAAACATCTTTGCCAAAATAACCCGAAACGTACAATTTATGTTTTGAGTTAAGGCTAAAATTAGCTTTCATATTCAAGTCGTAAAAATAATAAGGCACTTGAGGTATTGTATCGTTAATTGCATGAAAGGCTTTGGTAATCATGTCCACATAAGTTCTCCTTCCCGATACTATAAAGGATGCTTTATCTTTGACAATAGGGCCTTCAAGTGTTAGTCTGCTGGACAAAGTGCCTATTCCACCCGTTCCGGTAAATTTCTTCCGGTTACCGTCGCGCATTCTGATATCAATTAACGACGACAACCTTCCGCCATACTGTGCGGGCAGGTTTCCCTTATAAAATTCAAGATTCTGTATGGCATCGTTATTGAAAACAGACAGCAGGTTCCCAAGGTGACTTGCATTGTAAACAGTTGCCTCATCAAGCAAAATCAGATTCTGATCCCGTGCACCTCCCCGCACACTCATGGCCGACGATCCTTCATCGCTTGTTTTAACACCCGGAAGTAACGATAAGCTTTTAAGCGCATCAACCTCGCCAAAAGCTACAGGCAGTTGTTTCAGGGTTTTGCTGGATAAAGACGTAACACTCATCTGTGTAGAAGTAATGTTATCAGTTGCCCTTTTTGCTTTTACTTCAACCTCTTTGAGTTGCCTGGCTGCTTCTGCAAGCTCGAAATTGAGAGTAACGTTGGATTGAACGTCGATTAGAGTGTCAATTCCTTTATATCCGATAAAACTCAAAATAATATTGTGCTTTCCGGGCGACAGACTTAGCGAATAAAAACCATAAGCATTGCTGATAACTCCTATTGCTGTATTTTTAACATAGACATTTACCCCAATTAACATTTCCCCATTACCGGCATCCTTAACATGTCCGCTCAATGTAAATTTCTGAGCCGAAACGGGAAAAAAAGCCGTTATGAAAGTTAATCCTAATAGAATTTTTAAAATTGTTTTCATGATATTATACCTGTTGTTTATGTTTGAATTCACATAAGGACACAAGCATTTCTGAAAACCCTACCTCTTCGGTTCAAAATTTTTGAAAAAAAGAAACAACCTGGAATAAAATAGGAATTTAAGGAACTTCCGGAATAATAATCCGTCTGCGGCTCACCATTGAAACCTGGAAATAGCCAAGAACATTACCAGTAAACAGTGCTGGAGGGTTTAATCTATAATTATGTGAAAATAACTGATTATTAAGGAACAGGTTCTGCAGAAAAGTATAATAATTGAACAGAGGTTTTGTCAGAGACTGGAGTTCAAAGTCGAGTGTATCGCCTGCATGAAAATCGTAAAATAACTCCAGGTTATTCAGGTCATCAAGAAATTTATCCTCAATCAACCATATTTCGTCGCCTTTAGTAAGGAGTTTACCTTGTTTATAAGCCTGAATGAGATAGTACCTTACAATAACCGGATCAACTGTTCCGGCATTCAGAAAAACATGATAGCTAGAACTTTTTATATTCTTTAACCTGCAATATAAACTATCGATTGGATTTACAGGCATAGCTTCTGAAACCGCTACCGCTTTGAAGTCAGGAGTTTCCACCGCTAATGTATAAGTTTTTCCAAACTCAACCGCAAAAGATTCACTCTGATATTCACCACTGTCCCGATGAAGAAAAATGAAGGTATCTCCTGCATTGGTCCAAACCCTAACCAGTGCATTTTCGACAGGTCTTAACATATTGCTGTTTAAAGTGGAAGTATAGCTTATCTTTACTCGCTGAACTTCATTCTTATTGGTGATAGTAGCTTCAATTACGGGCATTTCAACATTCTGCCCCGAATCGGGCAGGTCCGACACCTGTTCACATGACCAGGCAAAAGCAATTAAGCTTAGTAATAAGCCTGTTATAGTTATAGTCCTATTCAAATTTAAACTCATAAGAAAAAGATGGAACAAACTTGAAAATAAACTGACTAATCTGTTTAAAATCCAATGAATTATAGACAGAACTTTCAATATCTTTAGAGATATCATTGTCTGCAATATCACTATAATAATAAAATACCGGATTTCCTTTAAAGTAAATATTATACACATTAAACGACAGAGAATGAGAGAACCGTTTATTCCCTTTCCCTAGCTTAATTGCACATCCCAGGTCGAGCCTATGATAAAAAGGCATACGTTTATTGTATACACCATCGGTTGAATAATAAGGAATAGTGCGGCCTCTGACCTGGTATTTTGCAATGGGATAATTATACGGATTGCCTGTCATACCCACCCAGGTACCCGACATGGTAACCCTTTTTGTAACGGCGACTCCCATACTCAGAGAAACATCATGCCGACGGTCGTAATACGGACTATACCAGCCTGCATACTTTTCTTCATGTTTATCTACTTTAGACAGGGTATAACTTAACAGACCTGTAACCCGACCTGTTTGCTTGCCAACCGATATTTCAAGACCGTAGGAATTTACATCACCGGCAATAGCAATTTTCCTGAAAGCATCCTCCAGGATAATATCATCTTGCACCTGAAAACGGAATTGATTGTACATCCACGAATAATAAACTTCTGCCGAAAATTCAACCAATCCGCTTTTGTGTTTCAGAAAATAACCTGCCGAAATATGATCAGCATATTGCGGAGGTAAATCGAAGCCTGAGAAGATAAACCTCTCGAAAGGTATTATTAAATCGAAAACGGGAGAACTGTGATAATACTGGTAATTTCGGGAGTAGGCCGCTTTGAGCGATGAATTTTCTGCAATCTGATACTTAATCTTAACCAACGGCTCCAGACTTATACTCACTGATCTTGAGACGGAATCTCTTCCATGTACTAAGGAGAGTCTTGTTCCGCCTTCCACGGCCCAATGGATCCCCAATGTATAATTGGCGTCTCCGTATAGCTGGTGAATTACTTGCCATCTTTGCTTGGCACCCTTAATTAATTTTGAAGAAACTGGATAGTCCGATTTGAATTTAGCGGGAACGATTTCATTATAGTTCGACTTAATTCCAAAATTTACCCTGCGGTTAGCAACAGTTAACAACGAAAAATCATATTTCATTGCCATGCTTTTCAGATACGAATTCATCCTTATAGGTCCATTGCTGTTTTCACCAACAAATGAATGGTTGTAACCACTGTACAGAAGAGTAAGGTTAGAAAAAAGCTGCTGGCTGAACACTTTGTTCCAACGGGCGCTCAGCAAGGAATTTCCCCACAAAATTGCTCCTCCCGATCTGAGAACATCATTACCACGGTATCCCGACACATAAATCCTGTTCCGGGGATTAAAAATATAATTGACCTTGGCATTGATATCATAAAAATAAAAATCGAGGTTCTGCTCCAAATTAAAAAGCTTAACAAATTTATCAATATACGACCTGCGGGCAGAAACAATAAAAGAGGATTTATCTTTAACGATGGGGCCCTCAAGTGTAATACGGCTACTGATGGTGCTGATTCCTCCGGTTACAATAAAATTCTGGTTGCTTCCGTCGCGTAACCGAATATCTATAACCGATGACAAAGCATCGCCCATTTTAACAGGAAGATTGCTTTTATAAATCCGCAGATCCTTAATAGCATCAGGATTTATGGTTGAAAACAATCCTGAAATATGATACATATTAAACATCGGGGCATCGTCAATTAAAAAGGTGGTTTGGCTGGGCAAAGCGCCCCGGATATACAGTCCGTTTGCGCCTTCGTTGCTACTTCTTACACCTGGCATAAGTTTAATAAACTGCAGCACGTCCTTCTCCCCCAGCAACATGGGGTAAATATTCATAAGCTTCAAGGGCAATTCGTCATAACCTAGCTTCATCGAACTTACTTTATCGTTCATTTTGCTGGTAAGATTCACTTCCTGGAGTTTGGTTGACGTTTCGTTCAGACAAAAGATTAAATCGGGTGAATTGGTTACATCAACCATTGTATCTAACGGTTCATAACCAATATACGAACACCTCAGATGATATTTACCAGATGGCAACAAATAACTGAAAAAGCCGTATGCATTTGTATTGGTGCCGGTTCCTATTTCGTCAAAAATAATATTTGCTCCAATAAGCCGCTCTCCGGTAGCTCTATCCTGCACATAGCCGCAAACGCTAAATAATTTTTGATCGTGGGAGCCAATTTTAAAAAGAATCACTTTCCGTCCGGTAACTTTATAGTCGATGTTTAACTGCGACTTAATTATTTCCATCACCTGGGGAAGTGTTTGATTTTCTGCAATAATGCTGACAGTGGAAAAAACATCTATTTTGCTTGAGCTGTAATAAAATGTAAAACCTGTTGAGTGGTTAATGAGGGAGAGCGCTTCGTGTAATGGAATATTATTACAACGGAGGGATATTTTATCATCCGAGGTATTTTGAGCTTTTAATGCAAACGGAACAACTACGACTAAGAGTAATACAATTTTCCGGATCATGCAACAAATATACTATTTGCCACAAAAAAGCAAACACATCAATTGCATCCGATTCCAGAAAAAATAAATTTGTTGTTCTCGGTTTTATATGAACAGTCGATAGCAAGACAAATAACATCTAAAAGCTCATATAACTGAGGTTTAGTGAATTCCCCGGAAAAGCGGCAATTTTGCAACTGCTGAGGTAAAACAATCTGAACATTAAAATACCTTTCCAGACTTTCGGATATTTCGGTTAATGGGGCATTCCGGAAAGATAGTTTATGGTCGAGCCATGCTGTAGCATTTGTTAATTCGGCAGTTGTTTTGCTGACAGTGTTGGAAGAGTCGGATAAAACAGCAGCTTCGCCTCTGGTTAAAGTGATATTTACCTCAGGAGAATCTGCTTTTGAAAAAAGAACTTTTCCTTCCTTCAGAAATAATTCAGAAGTACTTTCATTTTTAAAACTCCTTAGGTTAAACCGGGTACCCAGTACCTTTACAGATACCTTTCCGGTTTCTACAATAAATGGCTTTTTGCTGTGTGAGACTTCAAAGAAAGCTTCACCAGTGAATTTTATTATCCTTTTGTCCGATCCGAATTGTTTAGGATATGATAGCGAACTGTTTTTGTTAACCCATACTTTTGATCCATCTGGTAATTCTACGGTTCGTATGTTGTTAGCAGTTTCAACACTAATCCAACCAGTATTTTTGTAATTCAGCAGTAAAAATAATGATCCGATAATTACCGCCGGAATAACTGCCGCCGCAATCTTCCATACCACAGGGGCAAATACTTTTCGGTTCTTTGCAACATTATCTTCATCTTCCAGTTTGCTTTTAGCTTCGGAAAAACGTTGCCATTCAGCATCAATATCTACATCCACATTTTGGACGACAGAACCCGTAAGTTTCCATATTTTTTCCAACTCTCCAAATAAAACTCTGTTTTCTTCCGATTCGTTGAGCCACCTGGTAAGCAGTACCTTATCGGAATCGCTTATGGTTCCTTTAAAGTAGCCGGACGCAATATGGTAAATATCTTCTTTCAACTTAAAAAGATTATGATTATAGACAAACTACAAGTTAAAAACCCTACCCCTTGGAAACAAAAAAGTAAAAGCAATAATTCGTTTGTGATTAAAGGTTTTAGTTTTTCTTTCAAAATTCGGTAAGCTTTGCTGATGTGTTTTTCAACTGCTTTTACCGATATATCAAATTCTCCGGCTATTTCACGATTGGATAATTCCGTAAACCTGCTCATGGTGAAAACTTCACGGCACATTGGCGAAAGCGTGCTGATAGCTTTTCGCACTTCAGTCTCCACTTTTACTTTCTGGTAAGCCTCGGTGTCGCTTTCAGAAATTTTCTCAAGTTCTGGGTAAAGATCAAGACCAATATTTTTTTTAATCCGTAAATTATGATTAAAGGCCGTATTAACAACAGCTCTGTAAAGATAAGCTGCTATTGGACCTTTAATTACTAGTTCATCCTTTTTTTGCCAGAGTTTCAGAAAAACCTGTTGAACAATGTCCTTGGCCTCATCGTCATCCTTAACTATTGATGCCGCGAGATTACAAAGCACAGGAAATTGTTCTTTAAAGATTCTTTCGAATTCGTTACTGGTCATTAAAAGCGGTTTGAGCCGCAAAATACAAATTTTTATAATCAGTGTTAATCAGATTATGCTTTAAGAGAATTATTGTTTAATAAATTTCGACTGATACTCGCCTTTTGGTGTTTTTATCTTAATTAAAAACAAGCCATGTGATAAATCTGAAACAGGAATATTCATGGTTGTTCCTTCGGATTTCTTCTGGAAAACCATTGTACCACTGAAGCTAAATATCGAAACAGTTGAATTCTCGGGGATATTCTCTAAAAGTAAGGTCCTTTTCGACGGATTGGGATAATACTTAATTTCACCATCCTCTAGAGATGGAACTCCGGTACTGACAGTAAACTCTTCATCGGAAGCAACAAATTCTCCTTTAAACGACGATTGAGTGGATTTAACCCGAAGCAGCATAGCTCCTTTTTTTACATTTATATTTCCAATACTCATTGGTTTTGCAGTACAAGCTTTCCAAATATTTCCAGTGTCAATCGAGTATTCATAGTCAGAGAAAGAATTAAAGCCGATAATAAAATCCCAATCAAAGATGTTCAGTTGGTCGTCCACACGAAGATTTGCCGGTGCGGCAGGACGTAAAGGTATTTTTATTTCCCGGACATCCGACTTAAACGAGGACGGAGTGGCTTTAAACCTGAAATAAATATTTCCTCCCGGGGTTAATTCTACTCCGGTTCCATTTCCTTCAACAGAGTTTGCCATATTGGAAGACCAGGAATACTCTACCTCTGAGCCTACAACCTGTGCAGTTTTTTCACTCAGATAATCAATGCTGAAATTTGGAGCTGATGGTCTTACTGGCACTGATAAAGTTAATATTTCAGAACTAAACGATGCTGCGTCCGTTTTAGTTCTGAAATAAATGGTTTGTGCGGGTGTAATAGTTACAAAATCGCCAGAACCGCTTGCAGGATTTACCATTTCAATGGAGTAAGAAAATTCTACATCTGCCGAAATTCGTTCTTTGGTTTTTTCGGAAGCAAAATCGATTGAAATTGCCGGAGCTCCCGGGCGTGCCGGAACTACCAGAGTCTGAACAGCAGAAGCAACCTCTGTTTTGGTAGCTTTTTTTCTGAAATAAATTGTGGTTCCTGGAACAAGTGAAACAGGTAAATCAGATCCAACGATTGATGAACTCATTGCTTGATTATATGAATATTCCACATTTACAGGAATATTTTCGAAAGTGGTAATTTTAGTAAAATCGATTGTAAAAGATGGTGCATTCGATTGAGGCGGAACGGATAGCAATAACAAATTATTGGAATTGTTACTTTTTTGTCTCACCCAAAGATTAAATCCGCCGGTTTTAAAATCAACCATAGTTTTAACAGGGTCGCAGTCGATCCAGGCACCATTGGTTCCATCGGTAGAGATAATACTAAACTGGATATCGCTGCTGGTATTTTTAAGAACAGCTTCAGCAATATCAACCTCAATAGTTGATAAATCAATTGATGTATTCACTTCTAACTGTGGAACATTTCCGTCGGTATTATAATTTGCGTAGGTAAAATAATTTGTAACCGGGAAAATTTTAATAAAATAGGTTGAATTTACCTTTAATTCAGTAAACTCTGTAAAATTTTGAACTCCATAATCAACATATACTGTTCCATCTCCATCTTTAAGATTCAAATCTTTATCTTGTTCAGTTCCATCCACTGGTAGCTTAATATCCTCAAAACTTTTATCGGACACTAAGATAAGATATCTTTCCGGCAGACGTTCTCCTCTTGAGTCGCTCCACTTCAGCGATATACCGCCGCTCCTGCTGTTCACAAAATTTGTTACATGCCCTGCAGGTTCAGAGCGTATAATTTCGTCGAAACGGTAAATCTGACCTGTGGCAGGCTTCTGGTAAACATAATAGGAGACATTGCTGTATGCTTTGGGATTTTCACCAGCATCGGACAAAAAGATACTTTTCCCGGGCTGTTGAAACATTAGTCCTATTCTTGCAAAAGGTTTATTTAATTCGCCGGCCTCCTGCTGATAGATAAACTCAATCCGGTTAGTTGTTTCATAAAGCTTCACCTGAAAAGATATTCCCGGCTGAGCAGCATCCCAGTCCCATTTCCAGTTAAGCCATTCGAAAGTAAAGACCCGGTTAGGTGCCGTTTCTTCGGTTTTATAGGAGGCATTTCCTTTTTCGCCTGATAAGGCATTAAATCCCAGAGGAGCAATTACTGAAGAGTCCATTCCATCCCAGGTTGCATATTTTTTAAACGTAATAAAACCGCTGGCCGATGCTTTGAGCCGGTCGTAAGGATGGCCGTTGAATTTATATGTGAATCCGATATCGATTGTACCGCTTATAGAGCTATATTTTTGAATGCTACTTACAGGTTTACTATCTGTTAAAGGAGTGAAAGTCCCCTTTAAAGCAGAAAAAGAATATTGGGCATTACAATGAATGGAAAAAAGCAAACAAGCAATTAAGAAGAGGTAAAATTTGAACATGGATCTTTCTGACCTAAAGTCCACAAAATGTCTCATTTTAGCAATATTAGTAAGCGAAAGCATTAAAAAATATACAGGAACCGTGGAATAGAACCACACATTTTCACACAGCGGATTATACGAGCTGAAAATCCGATTAGTTTAATTTTACATCAACAAATTGTTAGATTTAATCAATTTTTCTAACATATTGGCCAATGAGCTTTCGGGAGTGAGCGTAAGCAATCTCAATAACAGTAATGAAATGGAGGGATTAAATAGAAACCCGGGAGAATTTTCCCGGGTTTTCTATTATTGTTTTGTGAACTTCGATTGATATTCCGTTAGTGGTGTTTGTATTTTTAATACATATAAACCCTGAGGTAAATCTGATACAGAGATTTTCGTTTTCGCCTCTTCCACTTGCTTCTGAATAATAAGTTTTCCATTCATATTAAAAATGAAAATCGTTGATTTCTCCTGCAAGTTCTCGATATGAATAATATCGGTTACAGGATTAGGATACATTTTAATGCCAGCTTCCTCTAATTTCATTATTTCAGTGGTAAATGATAATGTTGAGGCAGCTTGCTCACCTTTGAACCGGGTACTGGTAGCCCTAACTCTTAATTTGAGATTCCCTGCACTAACATTCATGTTGGCAATGTTCATGGGTTTTGAATTAACAGCGGTCCAGTAGGCACCTCCATCTGTTGAATAATGATAATCCGAAAGTTCTGTGAAACCGGGAACAAAATCCCAATCGAATGTATTTGCACCATCTTCAGTAATTAAATTGGTTGGTGCAGTTGGTCGGGCTGGTACCTCCAAAGTCTGAATCAGAGATTTGAAGGCTTGTGGTGTTGCTTTTACCCTGATGTACACCTTTTCGCCTGGTACAATCAGAACTTTAGAACCATCTCCTGTTGTTGAATTGCTCATATCCTGATTTCGTGAGTATTCAAAGTAGGCTGTTATATAGCCCGAAATAGTTTCATTAATGAAATCAATTGTATACGACGGCGTTGCAGGTCGAGGTGGTGAGGTTAATTTTTGAACTGCAGAGCTGAATGAAGATGACGTGGATTTTGTTCTGATATATAAATTTTCTCCTGGTGTAACAGTAACTTTAGTATCATTGCCGGTTATAGCCCCACTCATTTCAGGATTCAGCGCGTACTCGTAGGCAGAAGAAAGCACCTGACTAGTTGTTTCAGTTGAATAGTCGATCGAGAAGCTTGGTGCTGATGGTCTTGCAGGAACCCATAAAGTCTGAACCGCCGATTTGAAAGCAGACGTTGTAGCCTTTGTTCTAAAATACAGAGTTTGTCCAGCAGTTAATGCCAAAAAATCTCCTGTGCCACTGGTTGCATTACTTATATCATAAAAAGTCGAATATTCAACCGTTGAAGGAATATTTTGAGTAGTTCTTTCTGCTGAAAAGTCAATTGCGAAAGCAGGAGTTGCAGGACGTGCAGGTATAACAAGGTTTTGAACAGATGAAGCCAGAATGGATGCCGTAGCTTTTGTTCTTAAATATAAGGTATTGCCTGGTGTTAGATTTACCGGTGCATCAGCACCTGTTGAAATGTTCCAGAAGCTGGATGAATAGGAATACTCCACATTAGCTGGAATACTTTCGACAGTGGTTTCGGCTTCATAGTTAATCGTAAAAGCAGGTGCTGCAGACTGAGGAGCAATGGTCATCAACTTTCTTTTATTTGTTGTGTTATCGGCTTGTCTTATCCATACGTCGAAACCTCCAGGACTGAAATTTACATAAGCCTGATTACCGTAGCAGTTAATCCATGTACCATCAACACCGTTTGTACTGTTAATACTGTATTGCATTCCCGACTTTGTGTTAATAATATAAGAACTTGCCACATTTATGCTCACCGAGGATAAGTCGAAAATACTGCACGAATTTTCAGTTGAAAAGCTTCCTCCCAGCATACCAGCATCCACTGCCTGTATGGAAAATTTATAATCGCCGACAGTTAACCCTTTTATTGTGTAACCTGCCGAGCTATATTGAATATCTCCAAAAGAGGCTACTAACTTACTACCATTCATAATATGGCTGTTTGGAAAAGCTTCGCCCGACTTAACAAATCCGGACTTTGAAGTTTCATAAACATATAAATTATAGGACAAACCGGCAGAAGCAGTTTTAGCATCGCTTGGTTTGTTCCAGGTAATTTTAAGGTCGTTCCCATTCAGGGAATATGAAGGCGTACCAACTGTATATGGTTTCGTATTAAAAACAGAACCATTGTTTCTGAATATTTTCGATATTCTTCCGGTAGCTGTTTTACCGCAAATAAACAAATCCAGGTCGTTATCATTATCATAATCGCCCCAATTCAAAGCCCCATACTGAATACCCGGAAAACTTACGGTTTTTACTTCGGCATAGGTTTTATTGCCTGTATTTTGATAAAGAATGGTGTAATAATCACTATCATCCCAGGTGCCAGAAACCAAAAGATCTCGGTCTCCATCGTTATCATAATCGCCAATGGCTATAGATGTACGGTTAAGCTCCTTGAAATTGGTGCCTGTAATTTCGGAAAAGGAATTATTTCCGTTGTTATCAAAAATTTTTGTAGCGAAATTATAGTCGGCACCAGCTAAAACGATGTCCAGGTCGCCATCATTATCCATGTCGGCCCAGTTTACCGAACAGTTTGAAATGCCAGGCAAATTGGATATAGTAGTTTGCTCTGCAAAGCTGAAGTTACCATCATTTTTATACACTTTGGTAATAGCTGTGCTTCCTTCTAATCCAGCTAACAAAACATCCAGATCGCCATCGTTATCGTAATCGCCACAAGCAACGGCACTGTAATTCGAAACAGTTGGCAAAGTATGTGTCTGGATTGTAAAAGTACCGTCGTGATTGTTTTTATAAACTTTTGTTCCGCCTGAGCCGGTAAATATAATGTCTTTAAAGCCATCATTATCAAAATCGGCCCATTGACCTTTACCCATAAATACATCGGCCAGGTTGGCTTTTGCCGGGAAGGTGCCATCGCCTTTGTTTTCGAATACTTTAGAGTTAAAAGAACTGAGAATAAGCAGATCCAGGTCATTATCGTTGTCGTAATCTCCCCACAGGATATCGTATACAGTGCTTACGTCAAAAGTAGCAGGGCTTTTTGTAAAGGAGTTATCGCCATTATTTTTATATAGCTCCACTACTTGTGAGGTTCCAGTGTTACCGCCGAGAATTATGTCGAGATCGCCATCATTATCGTAATCGCCCCAGGCATTGGTATGGCCTGAAACTCCTGTTAATGAAATATGAGTTTGCTCTGAAAAAGGAGGTAAATACTGAACAGGGTTATTGACCCCTGCTGTTGTATAGTAAACTTCAGCTCCTGCAATACCTGAATATTCAATTACCTGAAACGTGTATTCGGTGGCGGCCTTTAAACCCGATATAGTAGCTGTATCCTTGTCGCCATTGTAAACACAATACCATCCTGTAGTCCCGATTTGAGTTCCGGTGCCAAATACTTTGGTACCATTATAGGTAATATTATTTTCGGGAACGGCGGTTCCTGTTCCGTTTTCTTTTGCGAAGACAATACAATTGTCTCCATTACCTCTAACCCATGAACATTTAGCTGAAGTGAGGTTTTTAAATACAGCATTAACGGATGAAGCCTGAACATCAACATTAAAAACAAAGGTTTGTTCGGGTGCAAAGGTTCCTCCGGCAAAGCTATTATCAATGGCTTGTACACTCCAGTAATAAGTTCCCTTCTTAAGATTTTTCAAACTAAATGTTGTGTCTAACTGTGCATTCCCCATTCGTACTACTCGTCGGTAGCCGGCATTTGGCTTGGTTACAGTATCATTTGCCATAATTCCTGTTTTATCGGCCTTACCTGGGCCTGAGCCAATCCTTACGTTATAACTTAAGGCAGGATATGGAGTTTCGTCGGTCCGAACAGATTTCCACTTCAAAATAAGTTTATCGCCCTCCAAAGAACTAGTAAGTCCGGCGGGGGCTGCAGGCACATTATTCGGAGTAGTAAGTTCATTCTTGTATAATTTAGCTATAGCAGTGCCTGAACTTGATGAGCCACAAACGAAAACGTCGAGATCTTTGTCATTATCGTAATCGCCCCAAATAACTTTACCTTCCGATATACCTTCAATGGACATATTGGTTTGTTCTGTAAAGGTCTTGTTTCCATTGTTCCTGAACACTTTTGCAAACTGCATTTTCTGAAATGTCTGATCATATCCTGATACCAGTATATCAAGATCTCCATCATTATCGTAATCTCCCCATGCGACTGTTCCTAATGAAATTCCGGAAAGGCCGGTACCTGCATCGTAAGTAAAAGTACCATTACCGTTATTCGTATAGATTTTTGTTACTGTATTAGGAGCTCCGGCAACAAGAATATCAAGGTCGCCATCGTTATCATAATCGCCCCAGATTCCACAACTTCTCCACACGTCTTCAACTGAATTTGCAACATTGGTAAAAGTATTATTACCATTATTCCGGTAAATTTCAGTATAAATACCAGATCCACCTCCTGTCAACAATATATCCAGAAAGCCATCATTGTCATAATCCCCCCATGCAACTGAACCAGTATCGAGTCCGCGTAAATTGATTTGTGTTTGCTCAACAAAATTATTATTCCCCGTATTTCTGTAAATTTTTGTTACAGGTGTGCTGCCTGCTGTTCCTGAGAGTATTATATCAAGATACCCATCATTATCATAATCACCCCAATCTGCAGAACTCTGAGTAACTCCGGTGAGAACTATTTGGGTCTGGTCAACAAAAACACCATTATTATTTCTGAAAACTTTCGAAATAGCTGTTGTAGAATACCCCGTAAGCAGAATATCCAGGTCTCCATCGTTATCGTAATCTCCCCAGGCAACACTTCCTGAATAAGTTGCAGGGAGGGAATGTGCCAGTTCGGTGAATGTATTATTACGATTATTATGATAGATTTTTGTAATCCGGCTTGTTCCTTCACCTATATAAATAAGATCGAGATATCCATCGTTATCATAATCGCCCCAATCGGCCTTTCCGTAAGATGCTCCGGGCATAGTAATAGAATTTTGCAGCGAAAATAAACTGGTTGTATTGGAAACAGGATTTCCTATACCTACTGAAGTATAATAAACTTCATTCCCGGCAGTTCCAGTGTATTCAACCACATGAAACAGGTATGAAGTGTTGGGTTTAAGATTACCAACTGTAACACTATCCTTATCGCCATTATATACACAATACCAACCCGACGATTCAATCTGTGTTCCTGATCCAAAGGATGTATTAGCGATATAGGTTGTGTTATTTGCCGGTACAGCAGTATTACTGCCGTTTTCCTTTACAAACAACACACATTTATCTCCATTACCCCGGTTCCAGATACATTTGACTGATCTTGAGGTGTTGTTTTTAAAAAACAAAGAATTTGATGCGATATCAGTATTATAAACAAAAGTCTGCTCAGCAGCAAAAGGTCCACCTGCATAATTATTATCAATTGCCTGAACACTCCAGTAGTAAGTGCCTTTTTTAATATTTTCGAGTACGAAAACTGTATCGAGCTGAGCATTGCCAAGGCTGGCAACACGCCGGAAACCAGTTGGAGAACTTAATGGAGACACTATATCGTAAGCTCCTGAGGTTTTACCTATACGGATATTATATGATAATCCTTTTGCCGGAGTAGTGGCAGAATTTATATTGAGCCATTTGAGAGCAACCTTATTATCAACAGTCGAAATTAATCCTGTTGGAGCTGTTGAAATTTGATTCTTTAAGGTAATCTCGTTGCGATAAACTTTAGTAATCAAACCCGATGCCGATTGCCCTGTAAGAAGCAGATCGAGATCATTGTCGTTATCATAATCAGCCCATGCAACCGAGCCATAATCAACTCCCGGAAACGCCAATGCAGTATCTTCTATAAATGTATTATCGCCCTTGTTAAGGTATATTTTCGAATACTGCTTATTATCTTTTGTTCCGGTAGCGAGAATATCCATATCCCCATCATTGTCAATATCGCCCCATTTGGCCGAGCTATTGTTTAATCCGGTAAAAGTGATAGTTGTTTGGTCCTGAAAAGACATCTTTCCGTTATTCCTGAAAATTTTCGTAAAATTCGAACCACTTGTATTATTTCCAGTCAATAAAATATCAAGATCTCCATCGTTATCATAATCGGCAACATCAACTGATGAATTGGATATTTGGGGAAAACTTAAACCTGTTTGGGCTACAAACGAATTTTTACCATCGTTTCGATAAATAGAAGTTATATAATTAGAACCTGTGTAACCTGTTAATAAAATATCAAGATCTTCGTCGTTATCCAAATCACTCCAAATACAGGACGAATAATCAACACCAGGCAGTTTAATCCCTTCCTGCTCATAAAATGAACCCACTTTGTTGTTCAGGTATATTTTTGAGACAATGCCTGATCCGGTGGAACCACTAAGAAGTATATCAGCAAAGCCATCGTTATTATAATCGCCCCAAACAACATTTCCCGCATTAATACCCGTTAGGCCTGCTGTTGTAAGTTCACTGAATGTTCCGTTACCATTATTATGATATACTTTTGCAATACGGACGGAGGATGCGTTTAAACCTGAAATAACCAAATCGGCAAAACCATCATTATCATAATCACCCCAACTTACTGAAGAGTAATTTACATCAGGGAAAACTACGCCTGAATTTGCAAAGGCACCTATCCCATTATTTCGGTAAAGTATTGTTGAACGAGCAGAAGCTGTTGAACCTGAAGCTATAAAATCAAGATCACCATCGTTATCATAATCGCACCACGCAACTGCACTATTTTTTAATCCGGCGAAGGATGTTCCGATATCGTTAAAAAGATTTGTTTTGTATACATTATAAGAAGTAATTTCATCGGCAGTTGAATATTGCTCAGCGCCGGCAGCTCCATTATATTCAAGAACATGAACAGCATAGGATGTGTAAGGTTTTAATCCGGAAACGTTTACTGTATTCCCAGTTCCATTGTAAACACAAAACCATCCGGTACTCCCGAGCTGACCACCTGAACCATAAGCCGCATTTGCTGCATATGTATTATTATTTAAAGGTTCCGACTTTCCTGATGCACTTTCTTTTACAAAAACAATACATTTGCTTCCGGAACCTCTTTTCCAATTAAGAGTCATTGAGTTTGCGGTACAATTTGAAAGAGATAAATTACGTGCCTCATAAACAGGCACACTTAGTTGAAGTTGAGGAATAGTACCGTCGGTTTTATAGTTACTGTTCGCACCACCATTCGACATTGGAAATATTTTCATGTAATAGGTTGTATTGCCAAGCGAATCAGTCCAGCCGTTAAATGCCTGCGAACCATAACCACAGTATACTGCACCTGTGCCATCGTTTAAATTCAGATCAACTGGTGCTTCCACGCCGTCGACCGGGTTGGTTATAGCAGCAAAACTTACGTTGGATACTTTAATAAGATACCTTGTTGGCAATTCTGTTCCAATGGCATCTGTCCACTTAACAGCTAAAATTCCTGCTGAAACATTTGAAAAAGCTGTTGCATGGTTTGACGGTTCGGGAAAAATATTTGTATCGAACCTATATATTTGTCCAGTTACAGGTTTTGTTAAAATTGTAGGTCGCATAGTTGTTTCAACAACAGGAGAATTACTGGAGTTGGACAGAAACATATAATTATTTAGTGTTTGAAACGACAAACCTATATTTGCATAGGAATTGGAAATGGCCCCGGATTCCTGCCTATAAATAAATTCTATCCGGTTTATAGTTTCATATAATTTAACCTGAAAAGAAATCACTGCAGACGTTGCAGTGTATCTCCACCGCCAGTTTAACCATTCTACTGTGAAAACTCTGTTAGGTGCCGTACCTTCAGTTTTATAGGAGGCAGTGCCGCTATACCCTCCAAGGTCGTCGCCAAGAGGTGCTATAAATGATGTATCAGACGAATAAAAGGAAGAAGAAATATCTCCAATTCTGAAACTCAAAAAACCATTGGACGATACACGTGTTTTTGTATAAACCTTGCCTTTAAATGTAAAATTAAAGCCAATGTTAATAGACGGACTAATAACATCGTCATCCTGAATTGTACTAATGGAATTTGCACCCGATAAAGGCTTAAAAGTTCCATTTACAGCCGTAAAATAATACTGCTGCGCTCTCAAGGCAAATTGGCCGAATGTTAAAAAAATAAAAAGGACTAAATAGATTTTGGAAAAACTTTTTTTGTGGTAGAAATTCTTCATTTTTTGGTTTTATAACAGTTTATTCAATCAAAACAAAGCTTCCTGGGGTTCCCAGGTTAGCTTTGCCATAGTTTTATCTCAAATTAAAATACGTTGCCTGAAAATCCTCGGGCATTTGGCTTTTAACCAAATCGTCGAGTATTTTCATTTCCTGGCGCATGAGGGGAACCAGCATATCAATCTTTTCTGTTGCCGACACTCGCTCTCCTTTTGTGATGTCGCGTTTTTCGGCAATATCGCCAAATGGTTCGATAGCCGTTTCGATCGCAACAAGGTCGCTTTCCGTAAGTTTATAAGCAGCTAGACTGGTTATAAATTCGCGGCCCTTGCTAATTACCATTGTGCAGCGCGATATACAAAGATCTTCCTTTACCTGACTTAAATCCGATTCTGAAAAGTCAACTGCCTGCAACAACTCATTGTTACCTGTCCGCCTGGCATAAGGTCTTATTTTGGCAACAATGCCCATCGTAAGAGCAATAATTAGCTTTCGCTGTTGCTTTTTATCCACTGTGATCCCTTTGGTGGATTTATTCACCTGCTCAAAGGCAGCAGCATCTACCCCACCCTGGTATGCTTTCAGCTTGTTTACACTTTCTTCAACCGCCACATTTCCACTCCACAAAGCCGACAATTTTTCGAATAACGCAAGGACCGCTTTGGCCATGTTATTCATAAGTGTTTGTTCTTTGTTCATGATTAACTGGAATTAATTGTTATTAGAAAAGTTATTATAATGATAGGATAATACTCCGTTATGAAGAGCCGAATATTTATTATGGAATGCCGGGACAGGATAATGCACTCCAAACCCGACAATATGGCTTTCCAACCTAATATAATGATAAGCCGATCTGACGTTATGACCTCCCGACCATACACAATGATGAACCGACCTGACATTGTGGCTTGCCGAATGACCATAATGAAAGCACAACCTTTGATTATTAGTTTTTGAAGCTGCAAGATGAAACCGGGAGAATGGGTTTTTGTAATAGGCAGCAATAGCATGAATTACCTGAGATCTAAAACAAGTATAAGAAGAGCAGGAATGTGACAGAAAATTCATTGATAAGGCTGGTTTTTGTCTGGTTACTACATTTGGTACAACAGGATCTTTATACGGGTGCGGTTCTTTTTTGTTTCACAATGTCAGTTTCAACCATCTGAAACCAAAGCCATTTTATTCCCTTATGCTTCATTTTTCTCTGCACCTTTCAATATTTTTTTAATTCATTTTTTTATTCTTTACTAAAAAAAAACTCCCTCACCCTTTCCATAAAATACTCGGGTGGGCGGCAAGGCTTGCGGCTAACGGCATTGGTGAAAACCAGCGTGGTTTCGCCATGGTTCAGCTTTTCGCCCTGGGAATTATAAATTTCATATTCGAAGCGGATGCGTACTGCCGGAAGCTCTTTGAGGTAAGTTTTTACGGTTAAGAGATCGTCGTAAAAGGCCGGAGCAAGGTAATTCGATTGAAGATTGATCACCGGAAGGATAATGCCGCTGTCTTCCATTTCCTTGTACGATAAGCCAAGGGTTCGGAGCATTTCGGTACGGCCTACTTCATAATAAAAAGGATAATTTCCGTAATAAGCATAGCCCATGCGGTCGCTTTCGCCATAACGTACCCTCACCTGGGTTTCATTGATATACATTTTATTTTAAATTGGTTGGGAATGCAAATATAGAAGTACCCATCATTTCTTTGATATAATTCTTGTATTTTTGTTTTAAACAAAATATCAAATGAAGCTAACAGCCAGCATTATTGCTATACTTTTATTGCTGAATACAAGTACATTGTTTTCGCAGGAGACTGATCCCGACAAACTTTTTGAGTTAGCACGCAACGAAGCTTTTGCAAATAATTATAATATTGCCCGTAAGCTTTGTCACCAAATACTTTCGAAAAACCATAATTATTACGATGCAAGAATTCTGTTGGCCCGGACTTTCTCGTGGGAACATAAATTCGATTCGGCCCGGTATCACCTCCGCAAAGTTTTGAAAGCCGATGCATTTAACGCCGATGCTTACCTTGCTCTTGCCGATGTGGAAACATGGAGCAACAACTGCGATAAAGCTGTGGCGCTTTGCGATACTGCACTATCGAAAATTCCGAATAACTACGATCTGTTTGTTAAGAAAACCAAAGCCTGCCTATGTGCCGTTGATATTTCATGCGCAAAAGCAACACTCGATTCTTTACTCAAAGTCCATCCGATGAATGTTGAAGTGCAGGATTTACTGAAGCAGACCCGTCAGGGTACTTATCGCAACCGGTTGATTGTGGAACACAGCTTCGAATTTTACCGTCGGCCTTATATTCGCAGGTGGCACGTCACTTCGCTGCAATATCAGCGCGATGGTAAATGGGGAACTGTCATTGCCAAAGTTAATGCAGGTCAGTTAATTCCGTCGAGTGGAAAACTCTTCGTCCCGGGCGCTGTGCAATACGAGCTGGATGCTTACCCATTCCTGGGAAAAGGGTACTATGCTTATCTGAACTACGGTTTTTCCGATGGTGAACTTTTCCCTAAACATCGTGGCGGACTGGAGTTATTCAAAACTTTCCCGAAAGGATGGGAAGCGTCTTTGGGTGCACGTTACCTTTACTATAATGAATATGTTGACATTTGGGTATATACCGGTTCGTTGAGTAAATATCATAATTCCTGGTGGTTCTCAGTCCGACCCTATCTTTCGGTCATTAACAGCGGGGTTTATCACTCTTATTTTGGATTTGCACGAAAATACAGTTCACCATATAATTACGTAGGAGGAATGTTAGGGTATGGTATTTCGCCCGACTATTTCCCTAACAATGCTGGGATTTACGAGTTGTACAATCTCGACAGTTACCAGGTGCGACTGGATTTTCAACACCGTATAACCTCTCATTTATTACTCCGTACCTTAACCGGTTATGCTTACGACCAATACCGTGCAAATGATTACAGGCACCGGTATAATGTGCAGGTGTATTTGGGGTGGATGTTTTGAGAAGAGGGATTTAGATTTTAGGGGTTTAGGCTTTAGGGAATACAGAAATTTTATTGAGAGGTGGTCTGTTGTTGCCGAATCCTATAAATAGAACACTGCTACGCAGGTATAAAAAATTAGTACGAGGTCTAAACTATTTATAGAAGATTAATAACAATTTACATTAAGCATCATAGCGGCGCTTATTGCAAAAATGAGTATCTGTGGTATGATTGATGAAATAAAACATAGCCGAGTAGCGGTGAACTTAAATTAGGAAAGTTATCAAGCCGCATAGCGGCGAACTATTTGTAGAAAAGAAATAATGACAAATAACCTGATAGCCGCGTAGCGGTGACCTATAATATTTCATAAAATGGCCAATACCTTTAGTCAAGTTTACCTGCAATATATTTTTGCCGTAAAAGGCAGAAATAATCTGATACCACAAAAACACAACGATGAGTTGCAAAAATATATCACGGGAATAGTGCAAAACAGAAAACAAAAACTACTTGCAATAAACAACATGCCCGATCATCTTCATTTACTGGTAGGTTTTGGTACGACAATGTCAATGAGTGATTTTATGGAAGAAGTAAAATCCATATCCTCCGGGTTTATTAATGACAGTGGATGGATAAGGGGAAAATTTGAATGGCAACGGGGTTATGGGGTTTTTTCATATTCACGTTCACAAATAGACAGGGTTATAAAATATATAATGAACCAACAAGAACATCATAAGAGATTGACGTTTAAAGAAGAATACCTTGAATTCCTTAAAAAATTTGATATTGAGTTCGACGAAAGATATCTTTTTGAATGGATAGAATAATAGATCACCGCTACGCGGCTTGAATATCCATGTCTGTAGCTAAATCCTAATCGGGTAGGAAGCGGCTCGCACCGCTGTCCTCCCACACCACCTGGCATACGCTTCACGTACCGCGGCGGTTTTTATTAACGTTTTCCCTTTACACATATTTCGATTGATTGCAGACCAAGACGG
>JAEYWD010000120.1 GCA_023429135.1 Bacteroidota bacterium
TCCAAACCTGGGTTTCTTGCTTTTTAACTCTTACAGGTTCATTTCGCAGTGCTTTTTTATTCAATTTCTGCTCATTTTCGATTCTTTGGGTAAAGCACAGCCATTTCCCTCAAAACATGCGGATGCATATTTTGCAAAAAGAAAATGTTGTAGAATTTTAACCTGAATTTTCGTATTTTGTCGGGTGGAACTAATCCGCCTTTAGAGAGCTTGAGCCATATGAGGTGAACTGAACGAAGTGGTCTCACGACCAAAGGGAGTAAAGTCTCACGTACGGTTCTTAGGGGACAAGGGCGGAGTAATCCGCCTGAGTTACCTGACAAGACGCTCTGTATGAAAGTTTTTAGAAATTTGATTATACTGATTCTTTTGATTATGCCATGCAGGTTATGGGCAGATGGTGGCAATTGTGTTAAATATAATGTCAAGATGTGTTTGAACACAGACAAAACTATTACCGGATTTTTGTTGATTGGTAGCTATGAGCCTAGATTTGAATTTAAGGACTTCTCTTTAATAGATTATTTAAAAAGCTTACATCGTGACACATTAGAATTATATACAGAGATTAAAGAATTAGTCTATCCTATAACAAATTATTCTCCCAATTGTGACTATCATTATGAAGCTATTCCTAAAAAAGCTGTAATTAAAGTATCTCCAAATGATATTAAATCTATTGACCTTTTGGGTTTTTCTGGCTGCAATAAATGCGACAAAGATTTTTATTATAGCGGACTTGAACCTATTTTTGAGCTAAATGACAAAGAAATAAGGTTATTACAAACAAAGCCAATTGCAGATTCTAGCTTCTCTTATAATGCGGAAATGAATCCAAATTTAATGTGGATTATAAGTTATAATAAGGACTATGGTAAAGATAAAATAAGACAGATTTGGTTTGATTACTTTAAACAAGTTAAGCCATATATTGAAAAAGAAAATTGGAAATTGGTAACCAAAAATTATTTAGATTTAAAAACTAGACTTAGAAAGCTAGATATTATTGTATTTGAGATAAATTATTCAATATAAGATAAAATAACCTGTGCACAATAAATAGGAGCTCAAGTGGTCGGTACGACCCAGCTTGAGCTACCGGTTGAAACGAAATCCGTTGCTTGCATCGGAGCACCAGCGTCTATGTATTTATCGGATTTCTTGCTTTTTAACTCTTACAGGTTTATTTCGCTGTGCCTTTTTATTCAATTTCCGCTCATTTTCGGTTCTTTGGGCAAAGCACAGCCATTTCCCTCAAAACAGGCGGATGCATATTTTGCAAAAAGAAAAGTTGTAGAATTTTAACCCGAATTTTCGTATTTTGTCGGGTGGAATTAATCCGCCTTTAGAGAACTTGAGACGTATGAGGTGAACTGAACGAAGTGGTCTCACGACCAAAGGGAGTAAAATCTCACGTACGGTTCTTAGGGGACACGGGCGGAGTAATCCACCTAAGTTACCTAACAAATACACAAAACTCTACATAATGGAAGTTTACAAATTTGACAGGACTGATCTAGAAAATTTGGAGGATATTCTTCCTTGGATTGAAGAAATGTACAAGTTTTCGTTAGACAAGAAAAAATTGAAAGAAATTGAAAACTTCAATGACCTTTGTGAATTGATTATTGCATCTATCAATTTAGAGAATAATGAAAGTTGTACATCTCAACAAGGATTTTATAAATTAAGAAAAGTAATTGTTGATTTAAACATTGCTGATAAAAACTTAATTACTCCAGAAACTAGACTTAAAGATATTTTCCCAAAGAATAACCGAATCAAATTAGTTAAAAATGTTGAGGAGAAAATAGGATTTCACCTAAACATGATTGGGCCACCTAAAGTAGTTTCATTCCCTTTATTTATTATAGGATTGATTTCGTTCGTCTTGATATTTTTTAATTGGAGATATGGATTATTGGGAATAAGTATATCAATTATAGGGTTATTTTTAGGATTTAAATTTGGGAAAGAATTTGAAATGGATTCAATTAGAGAATTAGTAAAAAAAATAACGACTGAGAATTATTTGGATTTAAGATCAAATTCTAGTACTGTTAACAAATCTGAATTAAAGGATGTATTAATGGATTGGTTTTCCGATAATTTAGGGATTGAAAAGGAGAAATTACTTGTTGCAAAATTCGGATGAAAATAAAACACAGCTGCCAATAAATAGGAGCTCAAGTGGCCGGTACGACCCAGCTTGAGCTAACGGTTGAAACGAGATCCGTTGCTTGCATCATCTGGAATTGAGCACGCAAAAGACACAACAACCTTGGATACAGGAAAATTGCTTCGCTAATATTTATGTGCATCGGTAAACGAAAGTGGCAATTCTTTGGAAAGTTCAACAATGGCAAAATCATTCTGTTGCGTATGTTTGGATACTTCCACATAAAACGTCACAAGCTCATTTGCGGCAAAGCTAACCCATTTGATCCACATTGGGATACATATTTTTCAAAAAGAAAAAGTTGTAGAATTTTAACCTGAATTTTCGTATTTTGTCGGGTGGAATTAATCTGCCTTTAGAGAGCTTGAGCAGTATGAGGTGAACTGAACGAAGTGGTCTCACGACCAAAGGGAGTAAACTATCAAGTACGGTTCTTAGGGGACAAGCGCGGAGCAATCCGCCTGAGTTACCTGACAAAACAACAACAATATCTTAGATTGACAAGACTTTAAAAAGAATAGCTAAATTAATGTTGCACTTTAGGGCAACATTTTGTACTTTTGCTTCGTGGATAAGAAACAGAAATATCGGACGATCATTTTTTATAAGGACTATTTCCAGGAGTTCTTTCTGAAGCAGCGTGATAAAGTCAAAGATAAAATTATCTGGACTTTTGACTTGATAGAAGAACTTCAAAGGGTACCTGAAACTTATCTTAAATATATTGAAAACACAGATGGGCTTTTTGAAATTCGTATACAATTAGGAAGTGATATTTTTCGGATATTTTGTTTTTTCGACCAAGGACAGTTGGTGGTATTAGCAAATGGGTTTCAAAAGAAAACACAAAAGACGCCCAAACAAGAAATTGAAAAGGCTCTCAAAATAAAGGATGAGTATGAAAGCGAAAAAAAATAACATTATGACACTTGAGCAGTTCAAAGACAAACATTACGGAAAAAGGGGAACTGCGAAACGAGACGAACTTGAAGCTGGATATGAAAACTTTAAAATTGGAGTTTTGATACATGAAGCTCGGCTTGAAAAAGGATTGACACAAGAAGAACTTGCTGAAAAAGTTGGTACGACTAAATCTTATATATCTAAAATTGAAAATAATATTAAAGAAGTCCGATTGTCTACTCTTCAAAGGATTGTGGAACTTGGTTTAGGCGGACAACTACAACTTTCGATCAAACTTTAAGTATCAGAGAAAAAATAAAAAACCGCAGCTAATAAATAGGAGCTCAAGTGGTCGGTACGACCCAGCTTTAGCTACCGGTTGAAACGAAATTCGTTGCTTGCATCGGAGCACCAGCGCCTATGTATTTATCAGGGAGGTGAACTTTTCTTCAGTTGAGATTTTCTTGTTGGTTTTTGATTTTTCAGTGTCATCCAAACCTGGATTTCTTGCTTTTTAACTCTACTTAGCGCTAGCGGTCTCACGACCAAAGGGAGTAAAAATGCACACTTGCTATAATGGTCTATAATTAGTATTTTTCGACTTTTTCTAGAGCTTACAACAAGTGCGCGCGCTGCTCATGCTGGGCGCACACAAGCTGTCATACGCCATAGGGGTTTAAGTGGGAGGTGAGTCTGTACGTCTCGCATCAAGGTTTGAGAAGTTTGAAACTGTCGGGTTCCGATCACCCCTACAGCGCATACAGCCGAACGTTATATGGCATTAAAAAAATTGCATACAATTTCTAATTCGACGAGAAAAAAATGTTTTTAAGAAAATGTAAAGAATAATCTATAGCATGAAAATATATAATATTTTGTTTATCATATTTTTATTGCCATTATACCTTAATGGACAAATAATTCACGGTATAGTTAAGGATTATAAATCTGGCGAAGGTATAAAAGGAGCACTTTTTTTAATTGCAGATACTAATACATATAGTTTGGAAAATGGGAAATCCCATTCTTATGCAGGGATCAGTAATGATAATGGGATTTTTTATGTCAAAGTACCCCAAAATGACACTTTTAATTTAGTAGTAAAATGCAATATTAATGAGCAAACTTGGTATTTCGGGATGATTATTAAAGGAATTCACATCTCAGACAGCGTTCTGAACATAGGGACTATTTATCTTTATAAGGCATGTGAATCAATAATTACTCATAGAAAATTGGCCAAAGATAAAATGAGTCAAAATTGCTATGATTTTAGTGAGTATGGAAGTGGTCAATATGACAAAAAAAGAAAGATAAAGTTTAGTGTGCCATGTCCAGTTGATAAAAACATTATAAACTATTATTATACAAGTACAGATTATCGGGATTTATCTGGTACATTTATGATGATTTATAATGACATGCATATCTGTAATTAACGCCATAAAATAAATAGGAGCTCAAGTGGTCGGTACGACCCAGCTTGAGCTACCGGTTGAAACGAAATCCGTTACTTGCATCGGAGCACCAGCGTCTATGGATTTATCGGGGGGGTAAACTTTTCTTCAGTTGAGATTCTCTTGTTGGTTTTTGATTTTTCCGTGTCATCCAAACCTGGGTTTCTTGCTTTTTAACTCTTACAGGTTCATTTCGCAGTGCTTTTTTATTCAATTTCTGCTCATTTTCGATTCTTTGGGTAAAGCACAGCCATTTCCCTCAAAACATGCGGATGCA
>JAEYWD010000041.1 GCA_023429135.1 Bacteroidota bacterium
CGCTTTAAAATTCGATGCCAATTAACAAAACGTCGTCTATCTGTTTATTGTCACCTTTCCAATCCCAATAGTCTTTTTCGAATAATTCGTTATATTGTTGCATATTGAACGAATTATTATTTACAATATGTTCTCTTATCCTACCTGGTGAGTATTTTTTATCCATTGGACCGCCTAGTTGATCGGGCAAACCGTCGGAGAAAAAGAATACTTTATCGCCTTTTTCAAAAGGAATTACATAATTCGTAAAATTATTTTCGGGCTTGTTTCCTAAAGGTATACCGCCAATTGCTTTGCGGTCGCCCTTGTACTCGGTAAGCTCACTGCCTCTCAGGAAATAGAGCGGACGGTGCGCACCGCAATATTGTAATTCGTTCTTTTTGAAATTGATGCGGCAAAGAGCGATGTCCATACCATCGCGGCCCTGGGCGTCGTCGCGGTTTTGTTTCAGGGTTGTACGTACTCCGTTATGCAGCAGGTCGCAAACTTCCGAAGCTGTGTATTCCCGGTCGTGATCCACAATGTTGTTGAGAATGAAGTATCCGATAAAAGAAAGCAGTGCTCCCGGTACACCATGCCCTGTACAATCCACTGCGGCAATGTAAATAGTTTCTTCGTGAAGGAAGAACCATGGGAAATCGCCGCTTACTACATCGCGCGGTTTATAGAGGATAAAAGAATTTGGAAGATAATCGCGGATGTAATTTGAGTCGGGCAATATTGCAGACTGAATACGCTGTGCATAGTTGATACTGTCTTCAATCTTACGGTTTTTATCCTGAATTTCGAGTTCAATACGTTTTGCTTCTGTAATGTCGTGACCAACAAAAAGAACTGTTTCGAGCTCGTTTTCGTTAAATTCCGGAATCGCGTCGAAGCTCATAATGCGTTCAGTAATCTTCTCTCCAAGTTGCATAGGAATAGTAATGATGTTATTCCTTTTGCTGGGAGATTTTTTCATATCGACCAGAATGGTTGAGAAATATTCTCTTAACGATTCGGGAAGTTCGATGTCGCTGAATGATTTATTTAATAGTTCAGTGTTTTTTATACTTATATAATCTTCAACAATGGGGTTCGAATAGAAGAACATACCATGCATACTCAAACGGATAATCAGGTCGAGCGAATTTTCCGAGAGTGCCTGCATTTTACTTTTCATGCGCTCTTCTTTTTCGGCCCGTTTACGTTCTGTTACGTCACGGGTATTTAGAATGATACCATTTATAGCTTTGTCGGTAATTAAATTTCTTCCCGTTGTTTCCAGAAATACCTTGGTGCCATCCTTCTTCATATATGTGTACTGGATGGTGAACGATTGGTCGGTATTCTGCAGCAACTGGTTGAACATATTTTTCATTTCGGCTTCACCTTTACGGGTGAGGCGGTCGATATCCTTACCTTTCATCATTTCGTCGGGAGAGAAACCAAGAATTGAATTCACCGAAGGCGAAATATAGATTAGTTCGAGCTTGTCGTTATAAATGGAAATAATTTCCGATGCATTTTCGAGCAGCGAGTGTAAGCGCTTTTGGGCATTTTCAACTTCGTGGATCTGCGATTCGAGTTTTTCATTCGATTTTTGAAGCTCTTCCTGAGTGGCACGCATCTCTTCGGCACTTTGCCTCAGTTGTTCTTCATTTTCCTGGAGTTCCTGCGTCATCTGGCGCGATTCCTCAAGTAACCGTTCGGTTTTTTGGTTTACTCCCAGGTTGAAGATGGTACGTGCTATAATTTCGGCAAGTTCCTTCAGAAACTGAATAGTGATTTCGGGGAGCGATTCGAGCAGAAATGCAAATTCCATCACACCAAGCAGCTTATCATCCGATATTAACGGAAGAATAAGTAAACTGCGCGGTTTTTTATCTCCCAGGATACCTGAAGTTATTGTGACATAGTCGTCGGGAATTTCAGTGCGGTAAACGATATCCATTTCGTAAGCACACTGACCAATCAGCCCTTGCCCAATCTTAAATTCCTGATTCAGGTATTTCTTGCGATTATAGGCGTAAGTGGCGATATTATTGAGAACTTCGCGATCTTCGTCATAAAGATATATAGCTCCCTGAACTGCGTTAGAGTATTTAATCAGGTTTACAATAACCTCATAGGAGAGGGTATCTATTTTGTTGTAGTTTCGGAGAATGGCTGATATTTGTTCTTTTCCGTCGGCAATCCAGCTTTGTTCAGCCTCTTTCTGAGTATTTTGAAGGAGGTTCTGGCGCATGAGCAGTAACGATTTGCCGAGTGCGTCGTCGTCTTCTATTTCGAAATGAGTGGTATAATCGCCGGTTCCTATATGTTTGGCAAACTCAGCATTGCGGGCGATAATGCGATCGCGGTCCTGAATGCTTTCCTGGCATTTTTTCTTTTGGGTCTCGTTCCAGTTAATAAAAAATGCCGTGAATAGCGCCACTATTACCGGAGTCAAATCCAAAAGGAAGAGTGCAGGGTTCTTAAGATGGATTGTTGCAATGCCGGCAAAACCAAAAGAAATTTCATCGGTCATAAATTCAAGAATCCAGGCAATTACAGGAATGGTGGCGCTCATAAGAGTGACCCCCAAAATTATCTGGGTCTTTGTTTTCTGAAATAAATCGTACACCTTAACCGGCATTTTATTTTATTAAATTAATAATATTTTTTCCAATAATGGCACCTAATTCTTTCAAAGCAGGTTCAACCTCTGTATCAATGGACGTAAATACAGCAATTTCAATTAAACCAACAGATTCATTCTCGGATATTACCGGAATCATCACTAAAGTTTTGGGTTTACTGCTTCCAAGCCCTGAAACAACCGGGATATAATTTTCGGGAATATTCTGAATTACCACCACGCGTTTATCTTTTACAGCCTGTCCGGTTAAACTTTCGCCAAATTTAAATTCACGTGGAGTTTTGTCCGAATAATATGCATATAAGGAAACGGGTTCAAACGATTCGCTCTCCTTTGGTTTCAGGTAAAATACTCCCTGAACTATTCCCATCCTTGCCGCCATTTTCTGAAGAACTTCCTCGCAGAAATCGTTTACCGATTTTTTTGATGTAGGTACAATACCAGAGATAAATGCTTCCTTGTCAAATATTTTCTTTGTTTTTTCTTCCTGCTTAATGATTTCCGGGCTTTGTTGATCTTCGGTTGAAGCATTGTTTAACTCAAGAGCTTCTTTTTCTTCAATTTCTTTTCGGTATTTATTAAAAAGAGTAAAATACAGCCAGCTTAGAGTTATTATTAATAACACAAGCAATAACAAAAACATGAGGTAGTCTTTTGTTGCATTCTTTAGTTGCAGGTTGTGCCACATTCCGAATAATGAAGCGATTACAACCAGAGAAGCAATATACACTGCCGAAAAAATCAATATTCTGTTTTTATGCAATTGCATGGTTATTTAATTTTAGATAGAAAATCTGCGATTCTGTCCGAGGTAAATACGTAATCGGCCTTAATAAGGTTTAGGGAAGCTTCGGTCATTGTGCTAACCTGACAATCTTTTGGGTCCTGAACAATGGTTAACCCGCCACTTTCTTTCACCTTTTTAATTCCCATTGCGCCATCCTGATTGGCTCCGGAGAGAATTATTCCTATTAGTTTATCTCTGTAAACATTAGCTGCGGTGTGAAAAGAAAGATCAATTGATGGCCGTGAGTGATGAACCGGTTCTTCGGTTGATAATGCAATACGATTCCCAAGTTCTACATACATATGATAATTTGCAGGTGCCAGATATGCTTTACCCGGTCTTATCTGTTCTTTATCATTAGGTTCAATTATCTGTATCTTCGATTTCATCATCAGCGCTTCTAAAAATCCTGACCGAACATGCTTTAAGCGGTGAAGGCTTAAAAAAACAGGCAAGCTTAAATTTGGAGATACAGCACTAAGTATCCGGGTAACTACCTGGAAACTTCCTGCTGATCCTCCTATTACTATTGCCTTATACATTTACTTTTTTTTATAGATGCTTTCTGATGGGTTTATAAGTGTAAAATCGTTCGCATTATACAAGTTAGCTAAAAGTTCTTTAATTCCTATTACCAAATAGCCAGTTGCCGATAAACCTGAGTTAATATTCTTCAGAACCTTAAGCTGTAATGTAGGATTAAAATAAATCATTTTATTCCTGTAAAGCACCAGCTTTATTCCGTTTGGAGGGTTGTCGAGATCAATTTTTTCGAGTTCAAAAGTCACATTCTTTATTAAGGTAATATCGCGGTAGACTGTGCCGTTAACAATTGAGTAGTAATCGGAAAATTTAGCTTTGCCATTAAGGCGTTCATAATTTTCTTCACTAACTTCAACTTTCGACAAACGTAAAATGCCACTTTTTATATATTCTATGCTACGGTTGCTCATGCATGTTACAAGTATATGTACATTGTCGAGCAAATCCAGTTCTTTTAGAATTATGCAAAGTGAATAGAGTTCATCGCCTGAAACCGATCCCGGTAACCATATTTTAAATCGTGGCGATTCTTTGTTGATCCGGGGGATAAGCTCGTCGCGGAGCAGCCGCCACAGGGAAGGATCGCGGAACATCTCGGTTGAAGGAACCAGAATATCTTCCAGCACCTGTTCGAAGAACTGCGGATTATCATTCAACCTGCTGATTAATAATTCGGGATGTTTCAGGTTTCGCTGATGTAAAATACCTTCCAATCTGCGCTTTAGTGAGGTTAAGGCGAAGTCGGAAAAATCGTACGCATATTTTTCCTGTATCAGTTTGATGATATTTCTGGTATCAACAATCCCGATCTCTGTCATCTCAAACTAATCCTTTAAGTTATTGTTTTCTAAAAGAGCCTTAAGGCGCTCTATTTCTTTATTTGCCTCTTCCAGAACCTGATACTTCAGTTTCTTTTCTGTAATATCCTGAGCAATAAAGAAGATTTTGCTTACAGTTCCTCTTTCGTCCGAAGATGGTATGGCGGCCGACATCAGCCAGTATTCTTCTCCTGTAGGTTTTGTGCGGCGAACCACTCCTTTATGCTCTTTACCTTTTTCCACTTCTGACCAAATAAGATCAAACTGTCTTAACTCTTCAGACTTAAGGAAGAATCGTGCATTTTTGCCTACAACCTCTTTTTCAAGATATCCGGTAACTTCCAGGTAATTACTGTTCGCTCTCACAATGGTTCCGTCAGGCGAAAGCTCTGCAAAAATGATAGCTTTGTCCAGAATTTGAAAAAGATTACTCAATTCGTGCGATTTGTTTGAAAGCTGATTTTTAAGCTTGTCAACATTCTCGACCAAATGAATATTTTCGGTATTATTCGAGGCAATTACCAGTATTTTGTGAGGATTTCTGTCTTGATCGAAAATTGGACTGTAGTTTTGTGTGAGGAAGAATGTTTTATTGTTGAAGTGAACTTCTTCTTCTCTGATTACACTACGACCACTCCTTAGTTCGTACCAAAGATTATTATAATCTTCCGATTGGGGATTAAAATAACAGATGGCACGGAGGTTTTTGCCTGTAAGGTCTTCGTGATTACACTTAATTACGGAACAATACTTACTGTTAACCTCAAGAATTTTGCCGTCCATATCGAGTTCCATCATCATGGATGAATGATCGATAGCGCTGAGTATACTCATAATTTCGGCTTCTTTGCGGGCTGATTCTTCCTGTGTTGCCTGCAACTCTTCCAGGTTTTGACGCATTTCTTCCTCCTGCTGCGCCATTTCTTCAGCCTGTCGTCTCGATTGTTCCAGCAACTTTGAGGTATGAACGTTTATTTTGAGTGAAGCAAATGTTGAGGCTATGCTTTCGGCAAGTTTTTCAACAAATTCTATTTCATGCGGTGCTAAAATATTGAAGGATGCAATTTCGATGATGCCGTAAATATTTTCTTCGGTTTTAAGAGGAATTATTAGAAGACTGCGCGGGCTGGACTCTCCTAATCCTGACGTTATGGAAATGTAATCTTCCGGGATATCGGTCATAAAAATGGTTAGCTTTTCCTGTGCACAGGTACCAACCAATCCTTCTCCAATGTTGATACGTTTTTCAATATGTTTTTTTCTGTCGAAAGCAAAAGCCGAAACAAGCTGGAGATGGGAATCTTCCGGAAAATCGTCAACATAGGCAAAAACACCACCCTGGTTTGCATTCAGATATTTAACAAGGTTTTTGATGATCAGGTCGGAAAGTTCGCTTATATCGCTTGTTTGAAACCGGAGTATTTCACTGAATTTAGTTAAGCCTTCGTTCGACCAGGCTCTTTTCTTTTCCTCAGTTTTATATTTAATGTCTTCTTCGGCTGCCTTTTTCAGACTTACCTGTAAATCGAGCAATGCGTTTGCAAGGCCGTCATCCTTACTCAATGGCTGGAGTTCAAGTTTTTCTTTACCGGTACCTAGTCCCTGAGCGAATTTCATTTTCCCACGAAGACTGAAAACGAATTCGTTGATTAATTGAGCTATCTTTCCTAATTCATCGCGGCTTTCGAGTGTTACAGGTTCTGGTATTTTTCCTTTAACCAGATCCTGTAAATAAGAAATTATTGCTCTTACTGAATTAACAATGTTTTTATACGAAAGAAAAAATAAAAGCAGGATGAGTGAGGTGAGCAGAAAAAGGAGCAGAAGTCGTAGAAAAAATTGAGTGTTTGTGTGCTTATTTGTTTGATTCTCGACGTTATTACTCAGATTTTTTGATTTCAACGAAATGGAATTCATAATCAGAAGTTGATTGCCGATCAGGCCTTCATTGGTCCCAAGCCCTATGGCTTTATCTTTGTTTCTGAGTTTTAAGGTGAGTTCGAGGTATTTATCTATTTCACTTGCAACCCTGAGCTTATCGGCAGGAGATATATTTCGGGCAATCTCTCCTGATGAAGAAACCATCGCAGCCTTGAGCTTTAATGCCTCCTCGGTTAGCTCCTCTGTGTGACTGGGGTTGTGAGTTATATTATATCTGTATTCCGATTTCCGAATATTAATCCACGTTTTAAGAAGGGTAGGATTTTTAATTTCGGCAATATAATTTTCGAGAAACTCGCCCTGACGGAACCAGTCTCCCGCAGCTCCGGTTTGTTGAAAACCCCTTTCAAGAATAGCTTTTAGCAATGTTTGGTTTCCGGCAGTAAAATGTTTCAAATCCTGATGTATGGCCGATAAAGTATTTCTTGAGCTACGGTCGAGATATGATGCTTGTTTTAGTGTGTCGAGTAAATTAATTTGCTTTTGGCCCAAGATTACAATGGAGTCCAATACTTTGCTTTTTTCGGTTCGATAAAGCTCGGGCGAATAGATTTCGTTATTCAGAAATGAGTGTAACTGAAGGCGTATCAATTCGGGTGTAACCCTTAAATCTCTAAGCTGCGACGATTGGCGAACAATATCATTGGCGTAATTTCTGCTATTATATACCATAACATACGATACCAGAAATAGCCCAATAATAATACTTATAATAACCAGCAGTTTAGCCTTAATGGGTTTGAATGCATTAATCATTTTCTGTATGCCTGAAGTTTGTACTAGGTTTGTTTTTGAACATGTTTATACGCATATTTTCGATAAATGGCACAGATTCAACGAAATTTTTTAAATATAAATAAAATTGATGTTTACAGTTTTGTTCATCTCAAATTTTAGGATATATAATTGAAAGTTTCTTTTTTTAAATAAAAATGCCCGTTTTTTTCAAATCGTGATGAATATGGACCCAGAATTGACTCATGCATTCCTAAAATCAAATAGCTGTTAGGATACAAATTATTGTAAAATAGTTCGAAAACCTTGTTTTGAAGTTCGTAGTTGAAATATATAATTACATTGCGGCAAAGGATGAGATCAAATTTAACGTAAAATAAGTTGCTATCCTTTACAAGATCGTGCTTTTTGAAAATAGGTTTTTCCAGTAGGAACGGATTCATTTTTATCACGTCTTTCACTGGATCGATGGTGAAATATTTTTCGTATGGAATATCGTTTAAGGCTTCATAATTATATGGATTCTCCTTGATAGCTTTATCGAAGTTGTCGAGATAATTAATGTTGAAACGGTATTTGTAAACCCCCTTTTTTGCAACCTGAAGTACATCGCTGTTAATATCCGTCCCGTAAACTTTTGCCTTTTCAAAAAGACCGAGTTCGTTCAGCAAAATAAGCATGGAATAAACTTCCTGACCTGTTGAACATCCTGCATGCCATATATTGATGCTTTGCTGGTTTTTTAATTTAGGTAATACGTTATATTTTAGTACCTGCCATATTTGAGGGTCACGGAAAAGTTCGGTGGTGTTAACTGTAATGTCTTTTACAACCTGTTCTAAAAAAGTGGGATTACTTTTAAGTTGTACCAGAAGATTACTCAGATCCATTTTTTGATCAATCAAAACTTTGGCTAAACGACGTTTGAGCGATTTGTCGGAATACTCGCTAAAATCGTAAATGGATGATGATTTTATGATGTTTATGAATAAAAGTAAATCCTGATTTGTAATATTCATATTTCTTGAAAAGTTTCCTGCTTGTTATTTAAAAGAATCTCCGCAGCAAAAAATCGTTGCAGCAAAACTATCTATCTAAAATAATAAAAAATCAGAACATTTTTAAGCCTTGGTAATTCTTTTATCGCACGAATTACTTCTTTTTTCTTCCAAAGCTAATTTTTAGCCAACGGGGTATAATAATGGTTCCGATTATGAGGTATGGATAGTAACTTATAAGACGCCACAATAAAGCCAGCAGTGCTGATACTGAACCGATTACTGTGGCGCCTACCGGAATCAGGTCGCCCAGATATTGGGTAAATATTAACTCGGAAACCCCGCTTGCACCGGGAGTAGGACTTAACAGCATCATATTGGACATTACGAGCTGCCGGGCAAATAACAGGAAGTGATCGGAAACCACAAAAAATGCTAGCATCAATGCATTTACAACCAGATACCGGGAAGTCCATGAGAAGATTGTGGCCAGAAACGAGTTAAACCAAAAACTGAATTTCTCTTTTTTCAACTGCTTGGAACTTGTAACAATATCGGATCCAGTCAAATGTGCACTATATCTGAATTTTCGTAAAAATGGCAATTTGAAAAGCCAGAGCAAAAGCCATTTTAACCCGCGGGGATTTACAAAAAGGCCATAACTCAACACAATGGTATATAGTAATTTCAGGGAATAACCAATTACTGCAAACCACAGAAATTCGTTACCAACATCGAAAAGTCTGCTTATTTTAATCGTTAACAGCAGTAATGGGAACATTATGATAAAATATACCTCATCAAGAAAAGAGGTTGCCATAACTACAGCAGTACTGCGGCCAAGATTTATTCCTTCTTTGTTAACGAATATCATGGCTATGGTGGTTCCTCCAACTGCCGATGGCATCAGAGCCGACGAAAATTCCCAAAGCATAATTACCCGGAAAGCCTGACGCCACGAGAGATCATTTTTGGTAAGAATACGAATACGGATCATGTATCCAAGGTCTCTGAATACCATGAAGAGTATTGCCAGAATCAGGAACAATATTGCCGAAAAAGTTATAGGCATGTGACTAAACGCCTCTTTATTGAAGTCCTTAATCAATAAAAAAGCGACTATTCCTAAACCGATCAGAACAGCAAAAAATATCCTGGTTCCGTTTATTTTGGATAATGGGTTATCGTTATTTTGCAAAGCCATTTCGAATAGAAACCCTAAAGATATAGAAAATTAGAACGGAAGATCTTAAAAAATTGTAACCTTTTTTGGTAGAATTTTGGGAGGGTATAAAAAAATGGGTTAAAACTGCATTCAGCTTTAACCCATTTTTTTAAAAATCAATTTTTTATGACATTCTGATCCGGCCAGCAAGTGTCCAGGGGCTTATACTTGTTTGGCGGATAGAGCGAATGGCGAATTGTGTATCATATTCTTCACCTAAAGCTGTAACAGCGGCACTAATTGCTGCAACTACCTGGTCGCTTACTCCGTTGCCATTTTGTTCCTGTTTTGGAGCAGGTGCAGGAGCTGCTGCTTTTGGAGGCAGGGGTTTCGATTCTTCAGGAATAATTCCATCTCTGCGGTTTTTGAAGAATGTTTCGGCAACCTGCGGAAGCAAGGCATACGATAAAACATCTTCGTCCTGAATCATCAGATCTTTAATTTTTGCTTTGATGGATTCAAGTTCAGGTTCAATCAAATCAGCCGGGCGGCACGTAATTGGTTGCTCTTCACCAAGAATTTTTTTAGTGATTTCTGCTGGAATTGGAGCAGGGGTTTTACCATATTCGCCTTTTACAAGCGCTTTCGATTCTTTAGGAACCATTTTGTAACGTTCTCCCATGAGAACATTCAATACAGCCTGTGTTCCAACAATCTGACTGGTTGGTGTTACCAGCGGAGGAAATCCGAAATCTTCCCTTACGCGTGGCACTTCTTTCAGCACTTCTTCGTATTTGTTAACAGCGTTCGACTGCTTTAACTGCGATACCAGGTTTGAAAGCATACCGCCTGGAACCTGATATTTCAGGGCATTTACGTCTACACCCAATACTTTCTGGTCGAGCAGGCCACTTTCGATATATTTTTCGCGTAATGGACGGAAATAATCGGCAATATCGCTAAGGGCGTTCAGATCAAGATCTGTATCAAAACCCGAATTTTGTAAGGTGGCAACCATTGTTTCTGTTGGGGGCTGTGAAGTCCCCATTGAAAGGGGAGAAATAGCACAGTCAACAACATCGATACCTGCTTCAATGGCCTTAAGATAGGTCATGGAACCGGCACCACTGGTATAATGTGTATGAAGTGCGAGTGGTATTTTCACGTTCTCGCGGATTGCTTTAACAAGATCGTAGGCAGCATATGGAAGTAATAATCCTGCCATATCCTTGATACATATTGAATCAGCACCCATCGATTCGAGTTGTTTTGCATCTTTAACAAACAATTCTAATGTATGAGCCGGACTGGTAGTATAACAAACAGTTGCCTGCGCGTGGCCTCCTTCTTTTTTACATGCTTTAATTGATTTTTCAACGTTACGGGCGTCGTTCAAAGCATCAAAAATACGGATGATATCCATACCATTAGCAACAGCCTTCTGTACGAAATATTCAACAACATCATCGGCATAATGCTTATATCCTAATAAATTCTGACCACGGAGTAACATCTGAAGTTTGGTTTTTTTGGCCTTGCTTCGTATTACTCTCAGTCGTTCCCATGGATCCTCGTTAAGGAAGCGGAGGCAAGAATCGAAAGTTGCACCACCCCAGGCTTCCAAAGAGTGGTACCCAACATTATCCAATTGCTCAAGAATTGGGAGCATCTCTTCGATCCTCATTCTTGTTGCTATTAAGGACTGGTGGGCATCTCTTAATACGGTTTCTGTTATTCCAATTTTTCTCATTTTTTTATACTTTAAACGCTTATTAGAACCAGCAACGGTTAAGCGTAAACATTATTCAATAACAACCATAACATCGCCAGCACTTATGCACTGACCTTTTTCAACCTTAATATCGGCTACTTTGCCGTCAGCAGGAGCAGTGATTTCGTTTTCCATTTTCATCGCTTCGAGTACTAAAAGTACCTGACCTCTTTTAACTGTATCACCTTTGTTAACATTAACTTTTAAGATATTGCCAGGCATTGGAGCTACAACTTTTTCCCCGTTAGCTGAAACAGGTGAAGTGGCTGCATTTCCATTTGCTGATGGTTTTGCAATTTTTTCCATCGGTTTTTCAGGTTGGCGAGCCGATTTGATTTCTTCTAACTCTACTTCAAACTGCTGATTGTTAACCTTTACAAGAAATTTTCTCATCTTTAATTTTTATTTTATAACGTTAAGACATATTTATACTTTCAAAATCGGCAAAATTAATATTTTGAACGTTATTATTGTTATTAATATCTCACTATTTAACAAGTTTTTAAACAGTTATACAATCATTATGCTATACTCCAATTATTTATGTGTTATTTTTATAACAATAGATATTGTATGTTGTGCAACATTGAAATCTGATTAAAATTGTTCTTTTCTCATACTGCTTTTATGAATAATAACAAACATCTTATCCTGTTATATTTGTGATTTGATTTATTATGAACAGAAGTGAATTCCTTCGTTTGGTAACTTCCGCCGGACTAGGTATATACAGTGGGAAAATATTTGCACAAAATTCTGAGGATGAAACCTTAAGATCCTCAATGTTTGGACCCAACTTTAAGTGGGGAACAGCTACTGCCTCCTATCAAATCGAGGGTGCCTTTAATACAGATGGGAAAGGATTATCCATATGGGACAAATTTTCCCATATGCGTGGAAAAATTAAAACAGGTGAGAATGGTGATGTTGCATGTGATTTTTATAACCGCTATACTGCCGACTTAAATCTTCTTAAATCACTGAATTTTCGGAATTTTCGATTTTCCTTGGCATGGTCAAGAATTATTCCTGAAGGGACCGGGAAAATTAATATGCAGGGAATTGATTATTATAAACGGGTGATTGACACCTGTCTAAACCTTGGAATGGAACCGTGGATCACTTTGTATCATTGGGATTTACCGCAGTTACTTGAAGATAAGGGTGGCTGGACAAACCGGGATGTTGTTTCGTGGTTTCAGGATTATTGCCATGTTTGCACCAGCCAGTTTGGCGACAGGGTTAAAAACTGGATTGTTCTAAATGAGCCGTTTGCTTTCACTTCTCTGGGATATATGACCGGTCAGCATGCTCCGGGGCGAAAGGGGCTTGGCAATTATTTGCCTGCAGTGCATCATGCCACGCTTGCTCAAGCTGAGGGGGGAAGGATTGCAAAGCAGAATGTTGCCGGCAGTAATGTGGGAACTGCATTTTCGTGTTCTTATATCGACCCGAAAAAGTCGGGAGGTCGGCATGAGCATGCGTCAAAACGCCTCGATGCATTGTTTAACCGCATGTTTATAGAACCATCACTCGGTATGGGATACCCAGTAAAGGCTCTCCCGCTTCTCAACAGGCTGGAACCTTATATCAAGCAGGGAGATGAACAAAGAATGAAATTCGATTTCGATTTTGTCGGTCTTCAGAATTATTTCCGTATTGTAGGTAAGTATAGTCTCTATCCTCCCATTATCTGGGCTAACGATATTAATCCTCAGAAACTTAAAAACCCATTAACCAGTATGGGATGGGAGGTTTATCCTGAAGGAATCTACAAAATTATTATGCAATTTTCGAAGTATCCTGTAAAGGAAATGTATATAACCGAGAATGGTGCAGCTTTTGAAGATACACTGCTGGATAATGCCATTAACGATAAAGAACGTACAGCTTATTTCAAGGATTACCTGACTCAGGTGCTCAAAGCCAAAAATGACGGTGCAAAATTGAAAGGTTATTTTGTGTGGACACTTATGGATAACTTTGAATGGGCCGAAGGAACACGTCCAAGATTTGGGTTGATTTATGTGGATTTCAATACCTTGGAGCGTTACCCAAAGAATTCTGCCTACTGGTTCCGAGATTTTTTATCGAAATAATTGTACTTTGTACAGTTTTCCTTTTCAAAAATTACTATTTTTAATCATTCTTTTTACCCGGATCATAAATTCGAAACAACTTACTACGTTACAAATTCATGTAGAATTAAAAATCACTTGAAATGAAAAAGATAATCACTTTTACGCTTGTTTGTTTATTTTTTCTATCAGCCGCAAAACTAGGTGCGCAGGATTGTACTTATTATTTTCCTCAGAAACAGGGAACAGAAATTGAAATGAAGTCTTACAACGACAAAGATAAAGTTACTTCAACTAGCAAAAGTAAGGTACTTGAAGTAGCCGGAAGCTCAATTAAAGTTGCCAATGAAATTTTAGATGACAAAGGTAAGTTGATTGCCAAGTCCGAATATACAGTTTCGTGCAAAAATGGCGAGTTTGTGATGGATATGAGCAGTTATCTTAAAGGTGTAAATATGGATGCCTACAAGGATATGGAAGTTAAGGTTGAAACTGAAGATATTCATATGCCAGCTTCACTTAAAGCCGGAGACGTACTTGACGATGGTGAAATGACCGTGAAAGTTACAAACCAGGGTTTCCCGATTGTAACTATGAAAGTTAAAGTTTATAACCGTAAGGTTGAAAAGATGGAAAGTATTACCACACCTGCCGGCACTTTCGAATGCGCAAAAATTACCTACGATATTGATTCGAAAGTTGTTTTTGCAATGTCACTGAAAGGTGTTGAATGGATTTCGAAGAATGTTGGTGTGGTTCGAAGCGAAAGCTATAACTCAAAAGGCAAGCTCCAAGGTTATACTCTCTTGACAGGATTAAAATAATATAGCCGTAAGTCTTTAATAGTAAGTCGTAAGACCAAATAGTACTAAATAGTACTGACTTGGCTAAAAGATATTTAAAAATTTCTCTACAATTACTAACTAGACAAACACCCCGCAAGCCGGGACGGTATTCCGGGGGTGTTTTTAAACCAGTTGATAATAAACCTGTTTTTCTGTAAAGACAATTTTTAAAATATTTAGGGAGATAAGTTTTACCAGTATATTTTCAGCTTCCTTCCTCGAAATTAGCGCTATTTTACAAAACTTCGAGATAGTTATTGTTGAATTTTCTTCCAGGTACGATAACAGTAATTTTTCATTTTTCGTGAACTCGAGATAAACAGGTTTTGCTTCTTTTTTTTGTTGCCACACCCTGAGAAGGATATTATTTGCCAGCAGATTCTGATCGTTCACACGGATATATACCATCCATTTTTTTTCTTCTGTAAGCGCATAGTGCGGCTTCTGTGAGCTTTTGGGTATATTGAGTTCCAGGATGGTTTTGCCATCAATATTCCAGCGGCGGGTTTGAAAACCGACTTCGGGTTTACAATACATTTTTGCAGCGGCTTCAATCATATAATATTCTTCTTCACTGCGAACCCCGGCAATTGATCCGTTATCTTTTACGCCAATAAGCAATGTGCCGCCATCGGTATTTGCAAAGGCAACAAATGTTTTTGCAATTTTTTTCGAATCCGAAATTTCGAATTTAAAATCCAGGGTCTGGCTTTCGCCCGATTCAATTAAACTTCTTATATGGTGCTTCACTGTTATTCTATTTTGATCAGGTAAAGCTCGAAACTACCGTAAATTTTTGGTACCCTCTTTTCCCTGTTATAAAAATCTCGCCACACTTTAACCATGCATGGGCAACTAATTTTTTTTCTTCGTCCTTATCTACCCCCAGGAATAATGTTGAAGGTATACCGTGCCATTGGAGCAAAAGCTTTGCTGTAACAGCATCAACCAGACATTTTGTCTTCCATGGAGCGTGACGACTGCACCTGTTTACGGCTCTGGCAATGCTTTGTATAGTTTTAAATCTGCTGTTAATGTATTCAGGTGAAATGTCTTCTGCATAAATAAGAAACCTGCTATACCAGCGCAGAGGTATTGTAAAAACAATGGCCTTCACAAAAAAAGATATCATAAGGGCACTAAGAAACAATAATTTATCGCGTCCTGGAGATTTAAGGAATTTTTTAAGCAGGTTCATTTTTAACCAGCACTAAATCTTTGTCCAACAAGTCTTCTAAAAACTCTTGTGTATCTCTCAAACAACCGTCATAATCAACATCGAACTCAGCCATAAGTTGTTCAACAAGGTTATCAATGGAAACAGGTTTTTCCATCAGTTCCCAAATTCTGCTGCCAACCTCATCCAGACCATAATACTCACCATTAGCTATACTCATCATAACAATTTCTCCATCCATTTGGTTGGCAAGTAGTTTTGGGTTACGCTGAACCTGGGAGTCTTTGTTTAATCGGGGCATTTTTTGAGAATAAAGTTAGAAAATGCAAAAATGTAATTTTTTTGGAAATAAAACATTTTTAATTTATTAACGAAGCTTTTTTGAGTTCAGGAGTCCTTTTAAAAGAATCGACCAACATAAGAGAGTGTTTGCTTTTAATAAAAAGAGAGATTTTTTTTCCATTGGATAAAATATTTGCAGATTTTTTTTACTTTTGCGCCAGTCAAAACAAAAAAGGGGAATTAGCTCAGTTGGCTAGAGCGCTTGCATGGCATGCAAGAGGTCATCGGTTCGACCCCGATATTCTCCACTCGAAGTAGTAAAGCCTCCATCAGGGAGGCTTTTTTGTTTGTATAAAGTTCTATAAATATAATTTAGGCTCTGCAGCTTATCTATTGTTTCGCTCCGGGCTCTTTAATTGCTGCAAGGTACATAGCAAAGGAGCGATATAAAAAGTGTGTCCATTTGCCGAAGGGAACTATCAAAACAGCCCATTGGACCAAAATAATGATATGAATTAAATAAAGCCAGATATTATTTTCCAGGATATTTAGGTCAATAAATAGTCGCACTCCAAAAGCTGTAAAACCCATCAGGAAAAGCCACACAACAAAAAGCCAATCGGAAGGCTGGGAATATTTGCTTACTTCTTTTTCTTTCTGCATTCTGCGACGCATAAAATCAAAAGTGATGACGAGTACTATTGCACTTTCCAGGTAACCAAGCGCAACGATAAAGATATTTGTTGCAGCAAACCAGTCAAGGAACACGGTTGTAAACAGCAGGAGCAGATAGCCGAATACCAGAATAAGATGCTCAAACCAGCGGGTCTGGTTATCGTCGCAACCAAGTGCGCGCTTTTGCGTGAACATGTGAATAAAAAGTTCACCTATGCTTATGAAATAGGACTTCAGAGGAGCTCTCTTTTCCTGTTTACCTTCGACAAACCACCACATCCTTATTAGATTAGGCAGAAGGATAAATGCAAAAACAGTTAGAATGGCAAACATTTCGAACAAGTGCCCCATGTGCATAATTGTTCCTGGTTGGAAATCAAGGCTGGCACTATACCAGAGTACCCCAGCAGCAGAAATTACAAATAGTGCAGTTGTAAGAAGGAGCGATTTATATAGTAAGCCGGATAATCCGGTCCAATCGTATTTGGCAGTTAACCAGCGGCGGAGCGACATCATTAATTCTCCCGGATTGGCTTCGCGGGGGCAGTTTGTGCTGCATTCGCCGCAGTAATAACACATCCATGGTTTAAGCGAGGATTTGATCTCATCCTCCAGACCCAACGTGCTATAGCGAACCAATTCGCGGGGAAACGAATCGTCTTTGGTGGACAGGGAACATGTAGCTGTGCAAGTGCCACAATTATAGCAAGCATTGAAATCGAATGCGCCGTATTTCTTTAAGTCTTTGCTGAATGAAGGGTTTATCTGTGCCATTACTTTTTCAGTTTATAAAAATAGTACTCATCCATATCGTCGAGACTGTCGACTTCAATTTCGCCGAATTTCTGCATCGCCATAAGAAAATAAGTCACTTCACTTACAGGCATATTTAGCTGCTCAGCAATTTGAGGAATGGTTTTAGGTTCTTCACCCAATGCTTCTTTGATTGATTTCCGGTAACTATTATACTGTTTCCGCGATTCGTTTACACCGTCGGCGACTGTACGCTTTTGTTTGATGATATCTATGGTACGGGTATTCATTTTCTATAGTTTTGGTCGTGTAAATAGACACTAATTAGTCAGCCAGTGCATCAATCATGGCTTCCATCTGGGCATTTGTAAATCCGGCCAGATCAATGGCATCCATGGGGCAAACAGGAGTGCACATACCACAACCTTTGCAGTTGGCTTCCACGATGCTAGCTACTTTTCGCCCTTCATAATCAACCATTTCAATGGCATCGAATGAGCAGGCTTCGGTACATTTGCCACACCAGGTACAATTGGCTGGATTAAGTTTGGCCAACACCGGTTCAAGAGACAATTCACCTTTGGTAAGCACTGAATTGGCTTTGGCTGCTGCTGCTTGTGATGAATTAAGCGTTTCGAGAATGTTCTTGGGCGATTGACAGGCACCGGCAATAAATACACCATCGATCACCGTTTCCACCGGACGAAGTTTCATATGTATTTCGTTGAAGAAATTGTCGCGGCCCAGCGGTATCTTTAAATTGCTTTCCAGGTTCTTATTTTCGCGGGGAACCATTCCCGTAACCAGCACTACCAAGTCGACTTCAGCTTCTATGGATTTACCATGTGTAAGCAAATCTTTAACTTTAACGATTGCACGATCCCCTTTTTGTGAAATTTCGGGAATACTTTCCAGGTTATACTGAAGGAACATATCTCCATTGCGCGAAGCTTGCTCGTAAATAAGCTCCTGCTTTCCATAGGTGCGGATTCCCCGGTGATAATGGATATTGGTGATATCGCCGTACTTTTCCTTTGCTAGCACCGCTGTATGAACAGCAGAAGTACAGCAAAAGCGGGAACAGTATTTATTATCACCTTCTTCGTCCTGACGGCTGCCAACACAATAAATGTAGGCAACTGTTTTTACCGGTTTCCCTTTAAAGAGAAGCTTGTCCGAAAAGTCTACCAATTTTTTAAATTCGGGCAGGGTGATTACATTGGAGAGTTGAGCAAAACCATATTCTCCATCGGCAGGTTGATAATTATTGAAACCTGTGTTCACTACAAACCCGCCAACATGTAAAATCAAAACTTCGGAGCCGGTTTTTACGCGTAGTTCAAAATTGCCAATACTACCTTTCTTATCCAGTAGTTCTGCGTTAAGGAAGAGTTTGATATTGGCCCTTTTTTTAATCTCACCATATAAATCTTCAGTAAGTTGTTCCCCTGATTTATTTACCGGAAATACTTTTCCATAGGCTGCCACATGACCGCCAACTTTTTGTGCTTTTTCGATGAGGTAGACTTCGGTACCCATATCGGCGAGAGAGATTGCAGAGCGCATTCCTCCTATACCCGCGCCAATAACCGCAACAACATTCGAAGCCGGAATCTTTTTCGAGAACAGTGGTTCCGATTCGCGAGCCTTAGCTATAGCTGCTTTAACCAGTTGAATGGCCTTTTCAGTTGCTCCGGGCTTATTGTTCGAATGTGCCCATGAACTCTGTTCCCGGATATTCGCCTGGATATAATTGTAAGGATTCAACCCTGCACGCTGGGCAACTCCACGGAACGTGTTCAGATGAAGTTTAGGAGAACAGGAAGCTACTACAATGGCATCCAGTTGGTCGTTTTGAATATCGGTTTCCATTTCTTTTTGCGACGAATCGGCACAGGCAAAAAGTGTATTTTTAACCAGATAAACTTCGGCCTCGTCTTTTACGGCGGCTTTTACCTTTTCAATATCCACATAATCGGAAATGTTGCCTCCGCAGTGGCAAACATATACTCCTATTTTTTTCCTATTCATGACAAAGATTTTAGATAACTGGAAGTTTCACTTGCTGCGGCACCAGCCGACATTATCGAATCCGGAATATCCATGGGTGCAGAGGCCGTTCCTGCAACAAATACACCTTCGATGGAAGTCCTGGCAGGACTGATGAGTATATCGGTCTGTTCAATATAATTCAGTGCGTCCAGGCTTAACTTTTCGTTTTTGAATGCTTTTGAAATTTCAGGATTCGCTAGCAAACCAACAGAAAGAACCACCAGATCGTGTTCACTTTCGGTAACCTGGCCAGTAGCTATATCTTCGTATCGGAGAATCAGATTGCCATTTCCCTTTTCGGCGATGCTGCCAATTTTGCCTTTTACATATTTTGCACCCATATCCTTTGCCTGGAGATAAAATTCGTTATATCCTTTGCCAAAAGCCCTGATATTGATATAATACAATGAGACATCGGCCATGGGCAGAGCGCCCATTAACAACTGAGCCTGTTTGGTGGAGTACATGCAGCAAACCTGAGAACAGATTGGATTGCCAACAGTATGATCGCGGGATCCGGTACAGAAGATATAGGCAATTTTGTCGGGCATTTTACCATCCGATGGGCGTAAAATGTTGTTAAATGGCCGCGTGGGAGCCAGCAAACGCTCCATCTGCATAGACGTGATCACGTTTTTGTACTTTCCATAGCCATACCTTTCTATGGATATGGGATCGAAAAGCTTGAAACCGGTTGCAAGCACAACCGTTTTAACATTTACCCGGATACGCTCTTCTTCCTGTGAAAAGTCAATGGCACTTGAGGGGCAGGCTTTCTCACATGCACCGCACAGCATGCAATTCTCGATATCGACAAGAGCAATGCGCGGATTGGCAATACTGAAAGGGATGTGGACTGCCTTACGCGCAACCAGGTTAAACTGGAATTGATCGCGGGTAACCACAGGACAAACTTTTTCGCATTCCTGACAACCGGTACAGTCGTTTTCGATTACATAGCGTGGTTTCTTCTTCAGAGTAATATCAAACCTGCCGTTATTCCTTATTATTTCTTCGGGCTCAGTAAGCGTTAGAATGGTAATGTTCGGATGTCTGGCAGTCTCCGAAACTTTGGGTGTAGTGATACAAGCCGCACAATCCAGGGTTGGGAAAACCTTGCTTAGCAGGATCATTTTTCCACCAATTGAAGGTTCCTTTTCCACCAGGAGTACATTGTAACCCATATCTGCAAGCTTAAGTGCCGATTCTTCTCCGGCAATGCCTGCGCCTACCACTAATATATCATAATCTTTTTCTATTGACATGGTTGTCTTTATAGTTTTAGTTTTTTTTCAGGTTGCCTTCAGAAGATTTGGAAGCCACTTGAAGAGCCGACAGCTCCTTTATAAAACCGGTGATGTGTTTTACAAAAGGTTCGGCACACACTGAGCAAAGAGCTGCCATTTTCAACTGGGATGGCTTTAATCCTTGTTCCTTCATGAGAGTGTGTGTCTGGGAAATAATGGCCGATGTTTTTTCAACACACGATTCTCCGAAAGAGCAATCGGTGCCATCGGCAGCAATAAACACACCCGCAAATCCCTTTTCATAAGCCCTCATGATCCATCGGGGTTTGATACAGCTAGAGCATGGCACACTGATAGTATAGACGGAGTATGGATAATGCTTTTTAAGTAATCCGGCAAGGTCAATGGCCGGATCGGAAATTTTCTCGGTTGAGAACACCAATAATTTAGGTTGCTTTTCCACGTGATCAGGTGTTAGTATTTAGGCACGCGTTTAAAAACGCGCGCCGGCAATTCTTTAATAATTATTTCTTGAGAAAGAGACGGTAAATTCCGTCCTCATCAATAGAGCCGTAATACTCGTAGTTCATTTTTTTGCACCATTTAGGGATGTCGTTTTTGGTGCCTTCATCTGATGAAAGAATTTCCATTACCTGGCCGGACTGAATATCGCCAATCGCTTTTTTTGCTGCCAGAAGGGGGCCGGGACAGGCTGTTCCACGTGCATCTACAATCTTATCACTCTTTAATGCTTTTAATTCGTCTGTATTCATTTTGTTATTTTTTAGTGAAATTGTTCTCTTTTAAAATCGATTCTTTTGCGGCGATATCAGCTTTAATGCTCCTTAAGGTTTCATCACACGCCGCTCTGGACCCTGTAATCTTTTCGTCTCCTGGTTAAAACCCCGAGCTATTGATGTTCAACGCCTACAGCGTTGCAACACCACTTTCCTGTATTTGTCTTAATACTAAGACTCCCGATAGCAAACGGGACTTCTTACGACTAGATAAATAGCTGTATTCTGCTTTCATCGGCATCGGCCAGATAGGATGCAACACCGCAATATGTAAGATTGGGATAGTCCATCACTTCTTCGCGTTTGAAGCCCATCAGGTTCATGGACATTTCACAGATATTTATTTCTACGCCCAACTCGGCCGCTGTTGCAATCAGTTCTTCAAGCGATGGAGTTCCTTTTTTTTTCATTAAATCCTTGAGCATGGCAGTTCCCATTCCGCACATATTCATTCTCGAAAGTTTCAGTTTGGTGCTCCCTTTCGGCAGCATAAAACCAAACATTTTCGACATAAAATTTTTTCCTTTGGCGCTTTTTGACTTATCTCTCAAAGTGGCTGTACCCCAAAAGGTAAAAAACATTTTTACATTCATATCCATTGCAGCCGCGCCTGTGGCAATAATCATGGAAGCAAGTACTTTATCAAGATCACCCGAGAAAACTATAATAGATATCTGATCGTTTGCCTGTCGGCTTTGTAACTTTTTGATTTGTTCTTCGAGCAGTTTCACTTGCTGTTCAATTTCTAAAGACATAATATATATTGAATTAAATTAGGCTGTTGACAGATAACCTTTTTGCCTGTTATTAAAAATTAATACGTTATAACTGATTTTGCCGACATAACCTCCGAAACCACCGTGCCAGCAGCTATTATAACAGAGTCATTTATCAGGTCATCTTTTGAAATTCCACGCGCCTTTAAGCATGGAGAGCATAAATGGAGTTTTCCGCCCATTCCGGTATAATTATTCAATAACTCTTTTAAGGGCATTAGTTCTCTTGCTATAATTTTTTCAGCTTCTCCGTTTTTAGCAATTTCAACGGCCGAACCTTGCATAATAATTACTACTTCAACATCGGAAGCCTGGGCTGCAGTTGCCAGCACAAATGGGAGTATTGCTTTTTCAGGATTTTCTGAACCTACTGTGGTTATGATTACAAGTTTTTCATTGTCCGACATGGTGTATATTTTAATTGTTTGGACAAATTTAGGTTTTGTGATCCCTTATTCTTTGAAATGAGAAGTGCGCTTTTTCAAAACTAAATGTGATTTAGCGCACACTAATATTTTTACTAACTTTAAAAATTATTGGAATTTATGGAAAAGCTGGTATGTAAGTATTGCCCTTCTAAGTCTAGTGCAGCTCAAAAACTAAATGAGGAGGAAATATGTCTTTTAGGAACTAGTTGCGCAGAAGTCAAATTTAATGCGGATGATATCATTGTAAAGCAAAATGCTTTATCGACCAATATTGCCTATATCAAGGAAGGACTTGTAAAAATACATATTAATGGCCCAATCAGGGAAAGGATAATGAAAATTGTAAAGGCTCCGGCCTATATTTGTCTCCCGAGTAATTTTGGAGATAAGATTAATCATTTTTCAGCTACTGCACTTGAGCCTACTACGGTATGTTTTATCGATTTAAATCTTTTCAAAAAGTTTATTTATGATAATGGCGATTTTGCATATCAGATTATCCTTGATATGAGTCGGGGGGAATTGCAGAATTTCAAAAATTGTCTTAACAACGCACAGAAACAGAATATTGGCAGAATTGCTGATGCAATTCTGTTTTTTGCAAGCGAAATTTACAATTCAATATCTTTTAATCTGCCGGTTACCCGTCAGGAGCTGGCAGATTTGACAGGTATAACCAGAGAAAGTGCCAGCCGGATTTTAACCGATTTCCATGAAGATAAGATCATCGAAATAAAGGGGCGGCAGATTGTTATCTTAAACGAAGGGCTCCTTCGCCAGATTAGTGAAAAAGGGTAATTTGGAATTATTCAGATGTTTCTCTGGTGTTTTTGAATTGCATCCTTTACAAATTCTGGAGGCGGGCACGGTTTCCAGGTATGACGTCCCACAAATGCAAGTTCTGTTTCGGCTTCGCTAATCAATTCCTCTCTTTCGTTGTACAATTTATATGTAAACCAGATTCGTACCCCTTTTAAAGCTTTAAGTGTTGTTACAGTTGTAAGCTTCTCATCGTAGTGGCTAGGTTTAAGAAACTTAAAAGTCATTTGTGTTACCGGCAACATAAATCCGGCTTCTTCCACTGAATGGTAAGAAATGCCAATATGACGAAATAGTTCCCACCGGGCAACCTCGTAATACTTTACATAATTTGAGTGGTGAACGGTGCCCATCTGATCAGTTTCGGGATATGCTACCCGAAATGAGTAGGAGTGATTTATCATTTGTTTTTCAGGGTTTTATGAAATAGTCGATAATGTCCTGAACAGTTTTTGACTGATCGGGCATTATGATTAATTGTATTTTTAAACTGTCGGAAATAGATTTAACTTTTATGCCATATTCTCCTGATATTACCTTCTTTACATTTTTGTTAGCCAGAAATTTGATTGAATTCTGGCCCGCACCTTCTATATTTTCTTTATTTGAATTAGGAATGTATTCTGTTGAATGGTTTTCGGTATCGAAAATTACAAAATAGGAACACCTGCCAAATCGGAGATCAATATTTGCACTTGGGAAATTTCCGGTGGATGTTATTGCTATTTTCATTGTTTCTGAGGTTGAATATCGTCTGAGCGCTGTTCAATTGTAGTAGAGCTGCATAAGGCGCACTCTTTAATCTGAACTACCAATGAAGGGTTATTAAACCAGCATCCGCAGCTCTTGCAATGGAACCATGCACTATCTACGAATACTTTTCCTCCCTCGAAAACGATTGTTTTACCTGAGACAAAGGCCAGGGCTATCTTGCGACGGGCATTTTCGTAAATCCTGGTAAATGTTGGCCGCGAGACTTCCATTAAAACAGCAGCTTCAGCTTGCTCACGAAGTTCAAAGTCGCACAACCGGATTGCCTCATACTCTTCCAGGTGAAGAATAACAGGGTTATTATCCTCTTCAAGATCAATAGGTTTAAAGCCTTTGAAGTGCGGAGGATTACTAATCTTCCGGTTTAGTTTAGGACGAGGCATAATTAGTGGCAGATAATACTAGTGTTCGCAACTGTGTCCTTCGTCGTGATGAGAACAAGTTAACCCGGAATCCTGGAGGTTACCCGATAAGTAAGTTGCAACTACATTATTAATATTACCCTGGCAACCTCTGATTACTTCAATACCATTATTGTTTAATACATTAATGGCTCCCATACCAATATTGCCTGCCAGCATTAAAGTTACTCCCTTATCGCGGAGCACCCCGGCAATATTCGACTTGCAGCCACAACCTTGCGGGGAAGCAAGAGTTTCAGAATTGATTACTACCTTCTGGTCGCTTATAGTAAATATGGTGTAAAATTCGCAGTGTCCGAAGTGAGCGTCAACTGTTTGTTGCTGAGTTGTAGGAAGTGCAATTTTCATTTGATGTTATCTTTTGTTCAGTACAAATGTAATGAACATACGTTAAAAATAAATGATTTTTGTCGAAATTTTACAGGTAAATAACTTTCGCAGTGAAAGCTTCCGGTTAAGAGGCTTTTTTTGTTTTCGGATGTTTTATATTCAGCCTAAAGCGCTACTTTTGCAGTTGTGTATTAAAATATTAGCTTATCCTTCAGATACCGGTATATTGTTGCGGTTTTTGATTGGCGAAGTCGTTATTAAATTTGATTTTATGGGAGATGATTTCTCAATAATGGCCGAAACAGAGAAGGCGGTTTTAGTTGGTATAGTCAATAACAATCAGGATGAGCGAAAAACAAACGAATATCTTGAAGAACTGGCATTTTTGACCGATACTGCCGGAGGTACTCCGGTTAAATGGTTTGTGCAGAAACTTGATGCTCCAAATCCACGCACCTTTATTGGAACTGGTAAACTAATTGAGCTGGAGAATTATGTAAAAGAAAACGAAATTGATCTTGTGGTTTTCGACGACGAGCTTACGCCAACTCAATTGCGTAATCTCGAGAAATCACTCGAATGTAAGATTCTCGATCGTACCAATCTTATCCTCGACATTTTTGCCAAACGTGCACGAACTTCCTATGCCAAGACCCAGGTAGAACTGGCGCAGTACCAATATTTACTGCCGAGGCTTACTAGGTTATGGACCCACCTTGAACGTCAGCGTGGGGGGATTGGACTACGTGGTCCCGGTGAAACGGAGCTTGAAACTGACCGTCGGATCATCCGCGATAAAATTGCGCTCTTAAAGGAACAACTTATCAAAATCGACAGGCAGATGGCTACCCAACGAAAGGGTAGGGGCAACATGGTGCGTGTTTCATTAGTTGGATATACCAATGTTGGTAAGTCGACAATCATGAATATGCTGAGCAAATCGGAAGTTTTTGCCGAAAATAAACTCTTTGCAACGCTAGATACCACCGTTCGTAAAGTTGTAATCGAAAATCTTCCGTTCCTCCTTTCGGATACCGTTGGGTTTATCCGTAAACTTCCTCACCATTTGGTTGAGTCCTTCAAATCCACACTCGACGAAGTTCGTGAAGCGGATATTCTTTTGCATGTGGTCGATATTTCGCATCCTAATTTTGAGGAACAGATGCAGGTTGTAAATCAAACCCTGGCTGACCTTCAGGTAAAGGACAAAACCGTGATCAATGTTTTTAATAAAATTGACGCTTATCACTATATCAAAAAGGACGAAGACGATTTAACTCCACGCATCAAGGAAAACATGTCGCTCGAAGAGTTAAAACAAAGTTGGATGGCTCAGCATCACGAAAAAACATTGTTTATATCGGCAACCGAAAAAGCCAATGTTGATGAATTAAAATCGATGCTGTATGACGAAGTTAAAAAGATACATGTTCAGCGTTACCCTTACGATCATTTTTTGTACTAGAGGGTAGAACAGCGAACTGATAACCTTTATTCAAACCAATCTCCAGTAAACGCGGAAGTGCATACATTAACTTGTCTGATGCTTTTTCCGTATCGTGAAAAACCAGAATTGATCCAGGATAGAGAAATTTCGTAGCTCTTTTAAGACAAAGCTCCGGGCTTACCATGTGATGAAAATCCCAGGTCAGGGCCGTCCAAAGGTAAAGTGTAAAATCCTTTTTCAAAATTTCATATTGACCGGGAGTAATCCTTCCATATGGAGGACGAAATATGCAGTTAGGTATAAACCTGGCTGCTTTGTTGCAATCTTCAACATAAATGGATTTTCTGGTAGTCCATCCGTTCAAATGGTCGTAGCCATGGTTTCCTGTTAAGTGACCTGCATTTTCAATTTTCTGAAAAAGATCGGGGTTTGAAACAACATTTTTACCAGTGCAAAAAAATGTTGCTTTGGCATTGTATTGCAACAAAAAAGCCAACACCCGATTGGTTATTTCAGGTGTTGGCCCATCGTCGAAAGTCAGAAATATTTTATTTCCTGTTCCCGGAACATGGGTTACCATTTCCGGGAACAGAATTTTACTCCATAGGTTGTCCCTGCATCTGATATTCATTTTGCAATTCTGGGGTGATCATCTGAACGAACTGGTTGTACGATGCCTCTAATTTTTCTTTCAACTCTTTCTGATTGAAGAATTCTGTAATACGGGCTAGTTCGCCAATAATTTGAATTCCTACTCTTTTTTCGTAAAGAATGCTTTTTGCTTTATCTCCGCGGAAAGTGAAATAATAACGCAGATCTTCCTGAGTAGTGTTGAAGAAGCTATTAACTATTTTATTAGCCTTTTCAATCTGACCGGCACGATAATACTGTTCAATTACAGGAATAATGAAGTAATTGAATGGAACACGATTCTCGGGCATAATCTCCATGCATTTATCCAGAACTTTCACTGCTGAATCTTTCTTCCCTTCGTTGATGAGTTCCTCAGCTAAGCGGGAGAAGTTATTTCTGAAGTTCGAAAGCATACGCAGATTGTTTTCGTCGAGATATACATTTGGATCTGAAACTCCACCCCATTTGAACTTATTAATGAGGTTGTTGTAAAGTATTTCAGTATCTACACTTCCCGGCTGACCATCAGTGCGTTTTGTTTTAATAGGAACAATGCGATATGCCAAACCATCGAGACGGAAATATTCCTGAAGATTAAGGTAATTTTCATCCGAAACGGTGATAGCGAAATAAACAGGGCGCTTCCAGTTGTTATTGGCCAAAAGATCGAGAACCATCATGTCGTTTTTGTAGAGATAGTTCTTATTCAGTTCGAATCGGATCTCTTTTTCAATTTTGTCGGCCTGATTTTTAGATACAATGCCATTTTTCAAAACCAATGCAGTGTCAACAGGAATGATAAGACGTTTTGCAGGTAAGTGCTCAATGCGTTCTCCTCTGTAACCGGGAATAGATTTGGTGTCCGCATCTTCGCTGGCAACAAAATCCATAGCATCTTTCAAAGGGATGTATTCACCTTTTACGCGGTCTATAACATATAACATATCGCGGCGTCCGGTAACATATTTGTCTTTGGTCATACCGAATGGCAGCGGATCGGACTCATAGGCTTTCCTTTGCATTTGTTCAATATACCAGTCGGCACCCAAATAACTCAGGTTGACAACTCTAACATCGGTGCGGATATTTTCAACTTCCTGCGCATACCATAAAGGGAAAGTATCATTATCGCCATTCGTAAAGATAATAGCGTCTTTTTCGCATGAATTAAGATAATTGTAAGCAAAGTCGCGAGCAGTAAAACGGCCCGACCTGTTGTGGTCGTCCCAGTTTTCGCTGGCCATCAGTACAGGGACAGCAAACAGAGCTATCACGCTTGCAAGTCCTGCTCTGAATTTATACGACATAGCTTTGGGGATCATATCGATAAGCGCCAAAACTCCTAATCCTATCCAGATAGCAAAGGCATAAAATGAACCTGCGTAGGCATAATCACGCTCACGGGGCTGGTATGGAGTTTGGTTCAGGTAAACAACTATTGCCAAACCGGTCATAATAAACAACATCATTACCAGTACAAAGTCCTTTTTGTGTTTGTTTAGCTGATAGAATAATCCGATCAATCCCAGAATAAATGGCAACATGTAATATTTGTTCCTCGACCAGTTATTCTTTACACTTGCAGGGAGTTTATCCTGCGGTCCGACAAGCATCTCATCAATAACGGGAATACCTGTAATCCAGTTTCCTTTCAGGGGGCTGCCATGACCCTGGATGTCATTCTGACGGCCGGAGAAGTTCCACATAAAATATCGCCAGTACATAAATCCAACCTGGTAGCGTAAGAAGAATTTAAGATTTTCGCCAAAGGTAGGCACCATCACGGTTTCAGGTTCGCCTTTTTCATTCTGAATCTGAACTGGTTCCCCCTTTATGTTGCCCCAATCCTTGTAAGCACTTATATGGGAGCCTTCGCGACTGTACATGCGAGGAAAAGGCATCACGAAACGGTCGTCGTAAATATATTCTGGTTTGTAACTGGTAATTACATACTTTCCATCTTTTTTTACATAGTTTGGTTTACCATCTTCTGAGTCCTTAACCGGGGCATTGTAGGTAGGCCCACTTAAAAGCGGTCTGTCTCCGTATTGTTCGCGGTTGAGGTACGAGAGTAAACTAAAAAGGTTACTTGGATCGTTTTCGTTTAAGGGAGGGTTGGCATTGGAACGGATTACAATCATCCCATAGCTGGAATATCCGATCAGAATTACAGTAACTCCCAGGATAATGGTGTTGGCAATTACCTTTCCGTGTTTAACGGTATACCAAAGGCTCCAGATAACAAGCCCTAAGAGTAAAATGCCGTAAAATAACACACCGGTATTATATGGAAGTCCGAATGAATTTACAAACAGAAGTTCGAATTTGGATGCCACTACAAATACTCCCGGAATAATTACGTACATGATCATTCCCAGGATAAGGCCCGAAATCAGCAAAGCAACAAAAGTACCTTTAGAGGTTGGTGTGTATTTTTTGAAATAATAAACAAGAACAATTGCCGGAATAGTCAAAAGGTTGAGCAAGTGAACACCAATCGAGAGCCCCATGAGGTATGCAATAAGGATCAACCAACGGTTTGATTGTTTTTCGTTGGCAACATTTTCCCATTTTAAAATGGCCCAGAAAACAACAGCTGTAAATAACGACGACGAAGCATAAACTTCACCTTCTACAGCCGAGAACCAGAACGAATCCGAAAATGTATAGGCAAGAGCTCCAACAGTAGCAGAGCCAATGATTGCGATAATATTTCCAGTGGTCATCTGACCATCGCCAACTACAACTTTCTTTGCAAGGTGGGTAATGGTCCAGAAGAGAAACAATATGGTGAATGCGCTGGCCAGGGCCGACATTATATTAACCATAACAGGTATTACCTCCGATTGGCCGCCGGCAAGCATTGTAAACAAACGGCCCATGATCATGAATAACGGTGCACCCGGCGGATGGCCAACCTGTAATTTTAGCGATGTGGCAATAAACTCACCGCAATCCCAGAAACTGGCAGTGGGTTCAATCGTTAGAATATACACCACGGCTGAAATGGCAAATACTATCCAACCGGCGATAATGTTAATCTTCTTATAGTTATTCATATAATTTTATGAAAATTGTGTACTGGTTTATCCTGCAATACGTTTTGAAGGAAAAAACAAGCAAAGAAATGCATTTTTTTGGATAAAATAATTACCACCAATACAATTTAGGATTTTTTAAGCAGAACGATTTAGAAAAGGATTGAGTATTACGGCATGCGTAGCTGCAGTTCGGGATGCCCTTTTTCTATTCCGGAATGAGCAGCTGCGATCTGTATTAGGAGTTCTGTCCTTGCGTAATAAGTACATTATTGAACGAATCAAAATTTATTGATACCTTGCCAGCTTTATTGTTGGTTCAGATGAAAAAGCTGTATTCTTCCTTTTTGATTTTCATTCTTTATGTGGGTTTGCCTGTTAAGGGTCAATTCTTTGTTGATGTGGCTCTGCCCGATAGCTCCGGCTTAAAAATGCCTGAGCAGAAATTCGGGTTACGCATCAGCAGCATCGCTTTTTTTAAGAATAACGAATATTTTCATCCACTGGTTGAAGGTTATACATTGCCGGGATTTCAGCTGCAGCCGAGACTTTATTATGATTTGGGTGAAAAATTCAGTCTCGAAGCAGGGGTGCATCTTTCGCAGTTTTCGGGGAAAGATGGATTAAACAGCGTCGATCCTTTGTTTCGGGCCACATACAATGCAACTCCAAAATTCTCTGTTTTGCTTGGATGGTTGAAAGGAACCGCCAATCATCAGCTCATCGAACCGCTTTATCAATGGGAAAAGCTTTATACGGATCCGCTTGAATATGGGGTTCAGTTTCTCGTTGATAAGCCGGGCTTTAAACTCGACACCTGGATCAACTGGGAAAAATATATTGAATTCAACGATCCTTTTCAGGAGGAGTTAACTTTTGGCACGACCACTAAAATTCGGCTTTTGCAAAACGGTTTATTTGAATTTTGGATTCCGGTACAGGCCACCATCAAACACAAAGGCGGTCAGTTTATTGCTGTAGATGCACCGTTAACCACACATACCAATTGGGTTACAGGTTTTAATGTTGTAATGAACCGGCAAAGCCAGATTTTAAGAAGACTGATGTTTGACTTTTATTATGCGGGATTCAGCGATTTTTCACCACAAAAACGAATGCCATTTAAAAATGGTTATGGTATGTACTCGATTGTGACGGCCAATATTTCTTCCTTTACATCATCGCTTGGATACTGGCGAGGAAGGCAATTCATAGCTCCGCATGGAGAACCTTTGTTTCAGTCGGTATCTTTTACCGATCCCTCTATTACAAAACCTGACCGCTATGTGATTACTTTTAAAACTTCCTACCTGAAACAGATATTCCGTAATGTAAGTTTCGGCGCTTATTTCGAGTCGTATTACGATATCAAACTCTCGCAAATGGATTACGATTATGGAATCAGTATGGCGCTTTCGGGGGATTTGTTGCTGAAAAGCAGGTAGTTGACAGTCAGCAGAGGCTCAGTTGTATATTATTGTTGTTTAAAATTTCTCATTTTAATAAAGAGTTTATTAGAAGGCAGGTGGCCTTTTGGAAATTGTGTTAAGAAAATAATAGTTTTGGCGTTATGAGGGGGTATGTCTGAGCGGGTTAATAGGTAATTCCTTCAATATTGTAATTACTTCTTTAATAGCAGTACTCAGAGTATTACAATTATAAAGCGAGTTTACCCCCGCAGTAGCCTAAACTATTATTTTTAGCAAATTTCCAGGAAGCCTAGACTTTTTGGTCCTTTTGTGTCATGACAAAAGGACAAGAGCATTGTATTTGATCTACATTACTATACAGCAGGTCAACCCGCAACCCGCAACTACTTCGAGTACCCTTTTATAAAAAACCTCCATTCCTTATTTTTCCATTCGCCGGCATAATCCACGCCAATTCTTTTACCAACGAGCATTTCGTGTTGTGAATTGTCTGCCGCGAGCCATAATCTTTCGGATGTACAAAGATCTTCTCCGTAAAATGACTTATCAATTTGCAGGGCTTTGGTGAGTCGGCCCGGGCCGTAACAAAGCTCTATGCCTCTTATCAAAACTGCCTGGGGTTGATTTACTTTTCCGGTTACAATATTCAGCATCCAATACATACCATATATAAGGTAAACATATACCAATCCGCCTTCGTGGAACATAATTTCGGTGCGGTCAGTCCGGCCCTTGCTTGCGTGGCATGCCAGATCGCCGTTGCCATCGTATGCTTCGGTTTCGGTAATTCTGTACATCAGGGTTTCACCATTGTCCAGTTTCCGGCAAAGAAATTTTCCGAGTAAATCGGGTGCGACAGCTAATACATCGCGCTCATAAAAGCTGCGATCGTTCACGCGTGTAATATTTTCAGAGAGTATCATTCAGCTTCGGATTATATAAAAAGAATGCGTAAAAGAAGGCAAAGAAAGAAATACCCGCATGGGTTTCCAGGGTATCTTCGTTTAAAAACGACATAAAACCAACAATCAGGAACAAAATAATGAGGTATTTGATTCGTGATTTTTCTTTAATTGCCGGATAAATCAATGCTGCCGCAACAATTAAAAAGCCAACCAACCCGAATGTTAAAAAGAAAGTCAATAACTGGTTATGTGCCCTCAAACGCCAGCGAATATCAAGTTTACTGTTATTTTTTATATACTGTTGTTCAAAAGCCTGAGCGATATCACCGGTTCCTACTCCAAACCAGAAATTGCTTTCAATAATATCCAGGGACGTTGTAAAATATTCCAGACGTTGTGTAAATGAATGCCCGCTGGGGTTTTCGCCGTTTTTAAGTTTGTTTACTTCCCAGAGAAGCTGATAGATCCGGGGATATAAGCTAAACTTCCACGCATAAACATGATTAGCCATTCCCAGTTCAATATTGCGGATATCCTGCGGATCAAGTGCCATTAACCCCGCCGAGTCTTTCCTCAAACCTTTCGAGGTAAGATAGCGGATCAGCGTATACCGCAGTTCTTGTCCTTTCAGGTCGGTACCTTTATAATTAAGGTTGCTCCGTTTATTCCAGACCGATTCCAGTTCTTTATCGCAAACATAGATCCAGGTGAGGTTTCCGTTTTCAAAGTCTGGTGAGGTTGTGTCGTGAGCATAAAAATTGCCGTTTGCTGTTTCAGTTTCTAATTCCGAAGCATTTACTCTTTCAATATTATAGAACTGCGAAAATGTATGGGTAAAATAGGTTGTTCCCAGAAGCAGTAACATGCTTACTCCAACCACAGTAAACCATTTAAGCATCAGGTTGGAGCTTTTGAATGCGTAGCGGACTGAAAAAAACAGGAATAATATTGCAAAAATTATCAAACCTGTTAACGATTTCAGAATTACAAGAAATATCACAAACCAGATTAAAACTAAGCTAAAGCCCAGTTTTGGATATAAATTTTTGCCTCCGGAAATAAACCAAGCCATAATGAAAATAGCCATATTGACCATTAAAGCAAGACGAATATGCGAGATAAAAATTGAAATATCGCGAACATCCATCACTTCAGAGCCCCACCAGCCGAATAATTTTCCGGTGCTGATCAGGGAGCTTATCAGCAGGCCACCGCAAAAAAACAGAAGTATATTTTTGAATTCCTGTTTTGATAAAGGAGAGGTTGTACCTATTATTATAGGTAAAATAAAAAGCGGCAGTTTAATTTTCAGGTCGTGAAGGCCATAGTTCCAGTCGGTACTGTAAAACATCCCGATAAGGTGTACCATATATATAACAGCAAAAGCAAAAACCCCTTTATGTTTTTTGGCCTGCTCCCATTTTTCCAGCCAATTATTTTCGGCAAGCCAGTTTACAAGCAAAATTATCTGGGCCACCGAAAGCAGGAATACCGATAAAGGCAAAGAAACAACCAATAAAGCAAGACCGAAGAAATAAATATACCGGTGGTAGTTTTTAAACATTAGAAAAATTTAAAAAAGTATGAGATCAAAAATAGCTTTTTTTAAATAATCAGCTAATTTTGCGCCCTCAATCAATTTTGGTGTCAAATTCTTTTTGAATAAAAAATCTGCTGCTATTTTTTTTCACAGAAAAAATTCACTTAGATGATGAAATAATAAAATTAATTGTATTTTTGCAGTCCACATTTTGAAACGTAAAGTGGGCATTTAATTGGTAATTAATTAAAAAGGTAAACATACAGTGGATACTTTAACTTATAAAACAGTATCGGTAAATAAGGAGAATGCCGGAAAAGAATGGGTAGTTGTGGATGCAACCAACCAGGTTCTTGGTCGTTTAAGCTCTGAAATTGCGAAAATCCTCAGAGGAAAAAACAAACCATCGTTTACACCTAACGCAGATTGCGGCGATAACGTAATTGTTATCAATGCAGACAAGGTTCGGTTAACCGGCGACAAGTGGGAAGATAAAGAATATATCCACTATACCGGATATCCGGGCGGACAGCGTTTCGCTACTGCCAAAAATGTTCTGGTAAAGAAACCTGCTTTCATTATCGAGAATGCAGTAAAAGGCATGCTTCCTAAAAACAGACTCGGAAGAGCCGTTTTGAAGAACCTTCATGTTTATGCAGGAACTGAGCACCCACATGCAGCTCAACAGCCAAAAGAAATCAATATCAACACTATCAAATAAATTGTATGGAAGTTATCAACGCAGTTGGTAGAAGAAAACAAGCCATTGCCCGTGTATACCTGAGTGATGGAAAAGGTAACATTACCATTAACGAAAGAGATTACAAAGAATATTTCGGAAATCCTATTCTTCAATATATTGTTGAGCAACCTTTAAATTTAATGGAAGTTGCCAGCAAATACGACATCCAGGTTAACCTCGATGGCGGTGGAGTTAAGGGTCAGGCAGAAGCTTTACGCCTTGCCATTACAAGAGCTCTTATTAAAGTAGATGAAAATAACAAACCAAAACTGAAAGCTGCCGGCTTTACAACCCGCGATCCCCGCGAAGTTGAACGTAAAAAGCCAGGTCGTCCAAAAGCACGCAAACGCTTCCAGTTCAGTAAACGTTAATCACTTAACGGGTTGTTTAGTATCTAAATTGCCTCGACTCACGCCTGCGGGCGTGACTACCTGGCGGTTGATTCTATCGGAAGGTAAACAATTTTAAAATACAATCAATGTCTAAAGTTACAGTAGAACAATTACTTGACGCTGGTGTTCATTTTGGTCACCTGCGCAGAAAATGGAATCCGGCTATGGCTCCATACATCTTTATGGAACGCAATGGAATCCACATCATCGATCTCCACAAAACAGCAGTTAAACTTGACGAAGCATCCAATGCTTTAAAACAAATTGCAAAATCAGGACGCAAAATTCTATTTGTTGCAACCAAGAAACAAGCTAAAGATATCGTTGCCGAAATTATCAAGCCTGTCAATATGCCTTTCGTTACAGAGCGCTGGCCAGGTGGTATGTTAACAAACTTCCCCACCATCCGTAAAGCTGTAAAGAAAATGAGCTCCATCGACAAGATGGCAACTGATGGCACCTTCGACAACCTCTCAAAAAGAGAAAAGCTTCAGGTAAGCCGTCAGCGTGCAAAACTCGAAAAGAACCTTGGCAGTATTGCTGATCTTACACGTCTTCCTGCTGCTTTATTTGTAGTTGATATTTCGAAAGAACATATCGCGGTTCGCGAAGCTAAGAGATTGAACATCCCTGTTTTTGCAATGGTTGATACTAATTCTGATCCTAATCAGGTTGATTTTCCAATTCCTGCAAACGACGATGCTTCGAACTCCATTGCTTTAATCGTTGGAACTATTGCAAAGGGAATTCAGGAAGGTCTCGATGAGCGCAAACTCGACAGAGATAAAGAAGAATCGGAAAAGCCTGCTGATGCTAAACAGGATAAATCGAAATCGAAATCGAGAAGACAATTCGATAGTAAATTCGATGAAGGAGAAGATGATGGTGTTGTGAAGTTTGGTAAGGCAAAATTTGATGCCAAGAAAAAGCCAGCTCCACGCGCTAAACGCAAAGATGATTAATTCACTGAATAAAGAAATATAATTATGGCACAAATAACCGCTGCGGACGTTAATAAACTTCGTCAGGCTACCAGTGCAGGGATGATGGACTGCAAAAAAGCTCTTGAAGAAGCTAATGGCGATTTCGAAAAAGCAACCGAAATCATCCGCAAAAAAGGACAGATGGTTGCCGCAAAACGCGCCGACCGTGAAGCTACAGAAGGTGCAGTACTTGCTAAGATTAATGGTGATGGTACTTTCGGTGCTCTTACCACTCTTTGCTGTGAAACTGACTTCGTTGCTAAAAACGAACAATTTGTTCAGTTTGCCGATTCTATTCTGAGTCTGGCAATTGACAACAAACCAGCAGATTTAGCTGCTCTCAAAGGTTTGAAATTAGGAGCTCAGACTGTTGGTGATGCGGTTACCGAACGAGTTGGTATCATTGGCGAAAAGATTGATCTGATCAATTATTTCAAAATTGAAGCTGCTCAGGTAATTGCTTACATTCACCCGGGTAACAAATTAGCTACACTTGTTGGTTTCAGTAAAAAACTTGCTGACATTCAGGTTGGTAAAGATGTAGCCATGCAGATTGCTGCTATGAATCCTGTTGCAGTTGATAAGGACTCTATTCCTGCAAGTGTTATTGAAAAGGAAAGAGAAATCGCAATGGAGCAAACCCGCAACGATAAGAAAAACGAAGGCAAACCTGCCAATATCGTTGAAAAGATTGCTGAAGGTAAACTCGAAAAGTATCTTAAGGAAAATACCTTAGTGAATCAGGAGTTTATCAAAGATTCGAAATCAACCGTGGGTCAATACTTACAGAAAGTTGACAAGGATCTGAAAGTTACGGCTTTTTTCCGGTACACTTTGAACGCATAGGTTTAATAACCTCTTATATAAAATCCGGTTTTATTTATAAAGCCGGATTTTTTTATTTATTATTATTGCAAGTGTTTAGGAATTTAGTTTGGTGCATGTAAAAACTTATGCATCTTTAAACTAAAGACTAAGCCCCTAACACCTAAATCCCTAATAAAATGTCAAAATTTAAAAGAATTCTCTTAAAACTCAGCGGTGAAGCACTTATGGCTGATATGCCAGCAGGTATTGATACGAACCGTTTAATGGAATATGCGAAACAAATAAAGGAAGCCGCAGCAACCGGTGTGAAAATAGGAATTGTAATTGGTGGCGGTAATATTTTCCGTGGATTAAAAGGAGTTGATAAAGGTTTCGATCGTATCAAGGGCGATTATATGGGTATGCTTGCCACTGTTATTAATGGTTTGGCTATTCAGTCGGCGCTCGAAAGCCTTGGAGTGAAATCACGTGTTTTAACAGCTATCAATATGGAACCGGTGGGCGAGCGCTACACTAAATCCAGGTTGGAGGAAGCTTTTGAAAAGGGAGAAATTGTAATCTTTACTTTTGGAACAGGTAATCCTTTCTTTACCACAGATACTGCTTCTTCGCTCCGTGCTGTTGAGATGAATGCAGATGTCTTACTGAAAGGAACCCGGGTTGACGGCGTTTATACTGCCGATCCTGAAAAAGATCCTTCGGCTGTTAAATTCGATGACATTACCTTTACTGAAGCCTATAACCGTGGTTTGAATGTGATGGACCTTACTTCAATCACCATGTGTCGCGAGAATAATCTGCCCATCATTGTTTTCGATATGAATAAAGGAGGAAATTTGCTCCGGTTAGTCAATGGTGAAAAAGTTGGAACACTGGTACATAATTAATATCTGGTGGATCAATCTTTAATAGGACATTCGTCCGAAAAAAAGAATATTATATATTTGCCTTAACTTACATAAATATTAAAATATATGGACGAAGAAGTTCAACTATATCTCGACGACGCCAAAGAACATATGGAGAAGGCCGTTCACCATTTTTATCACGAAATGCAGAAACTTCGTGCCGGGAAAGCCAATCCCCAAATCCTCGAAGGAGTGCATGTTGACTATTACGGAGCAAGCACACCTTTAACTCAGGTTGCCAATATCAATACTCCTGATGCAAAGAGCCTTGTAATTCAACCCTGGGAAAAGAAGATGATCGACCCGATTGAAAGGGCAATTCTTGCTGCAAATATTGGCATTACTCCAATGAATAACGGGGAAGTTGTTCGTTTAAATTTTCCTCCGTTAACAGAAGAACGTCGTAAATTACTTGTAAAACAGGTGAAGCACGAAGGAGAGAATGCCAGGGTTAGTATTCGTAATTCCCGTCGCGATTTAATTGAAGAAATTAAAAAGATGCAGAAAAATGGTCTTGCTGAAGATATAGCAAAAACTGCCGAAGAAAAAGCTGATAAACTGACGGATTCATTTTACAAGAAAGTGGATGAAGTTATTGCAGCGAAAGAAAAGGAGATCATGACCATCTGAAAACATAATGCTATTATAAAGCAGAAGCGTAGTCGGTTCGACTGCGCTTTTTTATTTTTCGCCACAGTTACGGCACATTTCTATCGACTGCTTATTAAAAAGTACCGCTTTACGTAGCACCATAAATTTTTCACTACTCCATAACTTTTTAAAATTATCTTTTTCAACAACTCCAAAACTGAATTCTGCATCCTTATCGTAGCAACAGGCTGTAAGTTGCCCATCCCAGGTAATTACGGAAGTTGTCCAAAGTCTTGAGCATCCCTTTTTTATTTTGTTTTTTATTACCCAGTTTCCTTCGCTATTCAGTCTGTAACGGTTGTATTTATTTATGGTTGTTATTAAGTCATTGTCGGAGTCCAGATTGTAATGTTGGGCCGTTTTTATTTCCACTTTGTCGGCGCCAAGTCTTTTACCAAGCTTTTTAATATCTTCGGTTTCGTGTTGGTTGCCCCTGAAAACAATAAATTGGATAACAATTAGCGGATTAGTAGCCTTTGATTTTTTCCTTATTTCAACCAGCGTTTTAATCCCATCAGTAACTTTTCCGAAATTCCCGTTTTTCCTGTATTGTTCATAGGTCTTTTGATTCGTCCCATCTAGCGAAATAATTATTTTTTTCAACCCGGCATCAATTATTTCCACTGCAATTTTTTCATTCATAAAATGACCGTTTGTCGAAAGGCAGGTAAATATTCTGTGGTGCGAAGCGTATTTAATCATGGCGGGTAAATCTCTGTTCAGGAAAGGTTCGCCCTGGAGATAGAGTGTAAGGTAGCTTGTATGAGAGGCAATTGAATCGAGTCTGTTTTTAAAGTCTGTCAGCGAAAGGTCTCCTTTGTCGCGTTTAATTAGTCCTAAGCCGGTTGGGCATTCAGGACATTTCAGGTTGCATCTGGTTGTGGGTTCAATGCTGCAGGCATAAGGTAACCCCCAGACTACAGGTCGGGAAATTAGCTGCGAAAGTTTACCGGAAATTACTCCGGCGACCAATGAATGCAATCTTTTCAGCGAAAGCGACTCAATCAAAAATTTCAGTTCTCTTAATTTGTATTTAAAATGCATGTCAAATTTTCGATTGGTAATTTAAAATTCTAACCTGATCAATTTAGCCATGTGTTTTGTCAATTACAAAGAATTGTGTAATATTTTGTAAGGGTCAATTGTGTTATTTTGTTCCGGTATGTGACGATTAATTATGGCGCGTTAATGAAGCTTATCACAAATAATTTAAATATAAAACCCTTAAATCTTTTTGAACTGGAAGATTTAATAGGAGGATTGCAAACAAGCGGTGAACTCGATTATGCGGTACTTCCAAGCCGTTACCGAAATCAACTGTTCGCCGATTGCCTGATGAAAGATATACGGTCCAATATACATAAACATCCGCAGGACTATCTTTATTATACCATCTGGTTATTAATTAACAAGGAAAACCGAAACGTAGCCGGCCATCTTTTTTTTAGCGGAAGTCCCGACGCCTGTGGGGAAGTGGAGCTTTATTCTGAAATTTTTGATGAGGAGCAGGAGCATGAATATTTGAAAGAAAGTATAAATGCTATTTTGACCTGGGCAGCCAATGTAAAGCGTATTAAGCTAATCAGAACCAATGTACCTGTGAACGATAGTTTTATGAGCCGGATTATGAAAGATTCAGGATTTGAAAAAATTGCCGGGTTTCATCATTTTGAAAACTGGATCTGGAAAAATGAGAAAAATCAATAATATTTTTTTGAGTATAATTTTGCAGTAATAAAAATTGTACTACCTTTGCACACGCATTTGAAAAACGGTCCGTTCATCTAAGGGTTAGGATTCAAGATTTTCATTCTTGCCATAGGGGTTCGAATCCCCTACGGACTACCAGACCAAAAAAGCCACTCGAATTTCGGGTGGCTTTTTTGTTTTAAAGTCATTGGTTCAGGAGTTGGATCAATACTTTGACTTACTTTGAAAATATTGATTTTAAGTTTTTATAGCACTGCTCGTCAGCAAGTATTTTTTTCCTAATCATAAAAGTTTACTGATGGACAATGCCATCCTTTCCTCCGGCCATTTTTCGCTAACCTAAAACCCCTGCAAATTCATTTCATTTCCATCCACCATATTAGCCATTTTACCCATTTTCTTCTGGATTACTTTAAAGTGGTGCTCGTCGTCGGGGGTGATAAAGGAAATAGCTTCACCGGAGGCTTCGGCACGGCCGGTACGACCTATCCGGTGGATATAGTCCTTGGGCGAACGGGGTAACTCGTAGTTGATCACAAAAGGCAGAAACTTGATATCAATACCGCGCGACATGAGGTCGGTGGCTACCAACACACGAATGCGTTCTTCTTTAAATAGTTCCAGCGCGATTTCCCTGGATCCCTGGCCCATTTTGCTGTGGATGGCACGTGCAACAATTCCGTTGGCATTGAGTTTATCCGCCACAGCATCAGCCCGGAATACCGACGAAGTAAATACCAGCACCTGTTGCATGTTATATTTCTTTATAAGGTACCGGAGCAGGGGACCTTTCTTTTCTTCCACGATCCTGTAGGCGGTTTGCTCAATCAGGTCGAGGTTACTTTTCTCTTCTTCCACCTCAATCACTACCGGATTTCGAAGGATGTTGCGGTTTAAATTGGTTAAATCGTTGTTAAGGGTGGCCGAATATAAAAGTGTTTGCCGTTTCGTTGGCAATAACTCCATAATGCGGGTCATTTCCTCTTTAAACCCGAGGTTGAGCATTTTATCGGCTTCGTCGATCACTAAAATCTGAACTCCCGATAATGAAACGGCCCTTGACGATACCAGTTCGAGGAGTCGTCCCGGTGTGGCAACCAGTATTTCAACCCCTTGCAGGCCGATCATCTGAGGATTGATGGATACGCCGCCATAAACTGCCATATTCTTTAATTTTTTTGGCAGAAATTCGCTTAAAACGGTAAATGCTTCGTTAATCTGGATGGCAAGCTCACGGGTGGGTGCTAATACCAGCGATTTAACATGCCTGTTTTTCGAGGTGGTTCCCTGTGAACTGAGCTGCTGAAGAATAGGCAACACGTAGCTCGCAGTCTTCCCCGAACCTGTTTGGGCAATTCCCAGGATATCCTTTCCCTGCAGAATAGGAGGGATGGCTTCTTTTTGAATGGGATAGGGCTCCGTATAATTTTGAAGCGTAACCGCTTTGATTAAAGGTTGGGAAATTCCGAGTGACGCAAATGTCATAAGTATGTTTTAAAGATAAGTGCAAATATACCGCATTAAGGTTAGCTTCACCCATAAACCATTAAATGATGGATATTAAAAGAATAATTCATGGTTTTCGTTTTTTAGCTTTTTAAGTCAGCCTCGGTATTCATTCAATTGTCTTCGGTTTTTAATCTCTGAAAAACTTCAAATAATCCCGCATCAATGGGATGTCAAACGGATCTATTCCATGCCGGATAAGGATATCACTATCGGCCTGAAGTTCGTTGCTGAACCAATCGAAATTGCCTGCTTTTTGAATGCTTTGGGTATATTTCGCTATCGCATTTTGTTTATTCCCCGAACACCATTCTACATGACCTAAATTGAGCAGGTCGTTTTCGTTGGGTTCGTTCTCGATAACTTTTTGGAAGTATTTTCTGGCGGTGTCGAATTTGCCAAGCATAAAAGAGCACCAGCCTATGGGGCGCTGTATTTTATGATTATCAGGAGCCAGATATTCTACTTTGAAATAGATCTTCAGGGCGCTTTCAAAATCATTCATCTCGAAATAAGTGTGGGCGAGGTTGGCCTGCACCTGTAAGTCTTCAGGTTCCATCTTTTCAGCCTCGAGATAGTATTGAAGGGCTTTGTCGTAGTTGCCTAAGCGTTTGTAACAAAGAGCTATTTTTTTAATGTTCCAGGCTTTGCGTATATCTGTTAGATCGGCTTTGAGATAGTATTTCAGGGCTTTTTGATAATCACCAAGTTTCTGCCAGCTATAGGCAATCTTCTGCCATAGCTCAATGTTCTCGGGAATGGTGTCTATTTTTTGGAACACTTCGATGGCATCCTTGTAGTATTTCTTTTCGAAATAGAATTCGCCTATATTTCTAAGTATTGTGCCGTCTTTTAACAGTAAAGTCAGGAAATCCTGGTTATGGAAATCCATATCGGTGGAAAAGATGTCGTAAAAATCGGATTTGTTGCGGTACAATTTGTAAAACCTGTACAAATCCTGGATATGCTGCGTAAAAATGATCCTTTGGTATTCCGGTTTCTGCAGTACCTTATCATCCATGGCGGCCTCTGCCATAGCGTTGGCTTCCATATTGAACATTTCGACCATCATCCCTCTTTCGCGTACCGGCACGTTATTAACATTCAAACAGAAGGAATATTTGTCGGAATTGCACAATATAAACGATTGTTCCATGTTTTTCAGAAACTTACCGGTGTCGAAGGTGCCGGAGTCGTCTTTTAGAAGTTCCTGTATTTTCCAGTCTTCTTTATGGAACGGAATGAACCAATTGCTCAGTTCATCGAAAAAGGGGAATTGCTTGAGCATTGAAAAGGTCCCCATCATTACATCGGAACCATCCATCTGAAGCTTTGAAAGTTCTTCGAGCTTGTTAAGCAGGTTTGGCGACTCTTCAAAAATATTCTCCCAATCGGGATTTTTATCTTCTCCAAACATATCCTGCACAACGTTTTTCATGTCAAGTTTATCGTACATCCTCGAATGGAACCTTGCCATTTCAGGCATAATTTCATCACGGAATTTATGAGCGATTTTTTCGGTATCTCTTGTCTTTATTAATTGAATAATGATTGTTTCGATATTTCTTTCGAACTGCGGATTTTGACGCAATTCTTCAATTTTCATTTTCAGATTCGGGTACAGGAACAAACGGTTGCTGTGCTGAAAAAGCACCATGAATATCGATACCAGGGCGCGTTGCCATACCTGCTCCTCACCATTTTTACAGGCGTCGATAAGCACCAAAATTTTTGTTTCGTCGAAGTTTCGCTGGAGACTTAATGTGATGGCCGAAATAACCAGGCTTTTCTCCCACCATTGGAGATAATTTTCGTGCAAAGCCCGTGTAACGCTCGTCTTTTCCGAGTCGTGAAACTTGTCCTTAAGCCAGAGATAATTGAACATCTGCTTTATTTCTTCGGAGCGCTGAACTTCCGGTAAGGAGGCTAAATTTTTGATGTTTTCAGCAAAAGTATCTGATGTCCAGCTTTGAGGAGCTTTGTAAAAACGACCTGTTCCGGATAGTGTCAGTTCCAGTGTATCGTCGGCCAGCTCGAGTAGCGACCGTAAAAGATGATAGTAAACTGCCTTTTTTTCAGGGTCCTCCACTTCGCCAAAAGAGTATCGGAGAATATTTGTATAGGTTTGACGATTATCATCCAAACGGGTTTGTAGGTCACTGTTATGAGCCAGATCTGTTAATTCCTGTAAAGCAGTAAACGCCTCATGTATTTTCTTTTCAATGACAAGTTGACAGCAAAGAGCGTGTTTTTGCAGAAGAAGTTTATTTTCCATTACCATAAATTGAAGTAATCTTATATCTGCATTAATTATACCAAGGATTGATTCCCTTCCGGTAATGCAAATTAATTGGGTGAGATGGTTGAAGGAATAACCTTAACGAACGATCCGCGATTTCACAACATTTTTCAATCCTTCATACTTATCCAGATATGCCTTTACAGAACCTACCACCACTTTTGCCTCAATTAAAATGGGGAGATGGTTGTCGTCATCGGTAAACCATACATGTATTTTTTGCCCTTCCTTAAAATTTGTACTCTCTATGGCTGTGGCTTCAATCTTATAGCAGCTGTATTTCTCCTTGTCATGAAGGCCTGGAATGGTTTCCTTGCCTAAAAAGACTAACCGGATCGGGTAGAGCTTTCCGTCAATTAATGTGTTTACTGTTATTTTGTCGTTTTTGCGGTAGCTGCTAAAGGAAACGGTGCGGCAGTAGTAAATTGCTGATAAAACATCGAAAGTACACGGAGGAATAATTACCGTGTCCTGAACGGGTGCCCGGTGTCCTATTTTGCCATTATGAAACACTTGCCTGCCGGAAGGGTCGAACGAATATGTCTGCCGGACATCCCAGCCTCCTTCGGATGTATTCTGCTCAAACCACACCGGCATAAATTTGTCCGATGTAACCAACGATTGAAAGCTGTCCCTGACTTTGAAAAACCAGTCGAATGTTTTTATGCTGGATGCTTTGGCTAAAAAATAAAATCCCGGAATAGAGCCGACTTTTTGGCTGCTAACGGAAAGTTGAATGTCTGCTGCATGGATCCAAATAAAGCCCCATGTGTACAAAGCTTTGTACTTCAGTGTTTCTCCTGCATGGAAAGCGTTAACATCACTGACGCACTGTGTCCGGATACTCTGGGAAATTAAGGTTGAAACCAATAATCCTATAAGTCTTAATTTCCATATTTCAGTCATGGCAGTTTTTTCTTTTCAAGAAGTGAATTCAAACTTACAAACAAAGTGACAGATAGATTGGCTGGCTGGTCTTAAAAAACTTTAAATTGAACTATTAAATATTCAGTTTTTGCATATTTCCCTTTACAGTTTGCAGGGCTCTTTTGTAAAGCTCAGGATCGCCATTGGTCATCTTTTGCAGAATGTTCATGCATTCTCTGAGATAAACCGTCGCAAAATCAGGATCGTTTTGGGTGATGTCCATCGTATTGTCAATAATATCGGCATATTTGATGGTTTGAGCATCGCCCGGAATACTTTGGAGACGTTCCATTTCTTTAGACCTCCGGTGTTTACGGTTCAGCAGCGGAAATTTTTCCTTTGTGTAAACATCAGTAAGGGCTGATACCAGTTTGAGAACCTGAGCGGCATCTTCCTGAGTCATTAATGTTACTAAGAACTGATTCATTTTTAATTTACTGACTTTAGTATCTTCCAGAACATCGTGCAATAGTGCTGCTGCCAGGATGGTTTGATTCAGTGTGTATTCCCGGCAGGTTCCCATTACCCTAACGGGGTGAACAATATATCGCTCCCCGCTGTATTTTCTTTTTTGTTCTCCATGTGCCTCGTCAGCAAATTCGCGAATTTTTTCAAGTATATTATTCATATCCGGCTTTTAATTAAATCAAAGAAGCATCCTCTTTTGTTCGTATTTCCCGAAAATAAAAAAAGGCGGGTACGAATACTCACCTTTTCATTGAAATATTTTTTATAAAATTAATACCCCGGGTTCTGCATTATAGTTTTTTCTTCGGAAGTTAACGCTTTGCCATCGGCTGAATAAATAGCATCGAGGAAAGTTTGCGGTATTGGTCTCAGGTAATGTTTGCCTTCATTAAAATTAGCTGCTGCATCGGGGTTATAGGAAACATCCGGAGAACCGTCGCCGTTGGTGTCAACAGCTTTGGCTGTAACTCGTTTTAATAAAGTTTTGGTACGCGCGAGGTCTTCCCAACGGACAAATTCGCCTGCCAGCTCGCGGGTACGTTCATTGAGCAGGTAACACATCATCCTGTCGAAGGGAGTGCTGTAGCCAAATTTGGAAATAATTGCCTCGTCGACAGCCGGAAGCGAGGTTGGTGTTATTCCTGTGGTTAAGTCGGTTGCCGCTGTAGTAACAGGTATGTTAAGCGACTCGTAATAGGAGTTTACAAATGCCATTGAATTAACCGCTGCTCCATCGGCATAGGTAGCCTGGCCCAGAGGGTTATTCAGATAAGCTGCACCTCCGTCGGTATAAGCGGCCCGGTCTTCTTCACCTTTGAAGGCTCCTCTTGCACGTACAATATTAATTACCGCAATAGCATCAGTATATTTAGCCTGGCGAATCAGAGCCTCGGCTTTGATCAGGTAAGTTTCGGAAACACGGGCAATAATCCCGTCGCGACGACCTTTTTCATAGTTGTGGGTGGGCCTTGAACCATCAAAATGCTTGCTTAAAGAAGGGAACCTGTTAATAATTGTATTTACATGGGGTTTTACTACTCCGCCATCCAAACGGTAGCGTACAAAAGTATGGGGAGTTGGTTTTCCGGTAACCGGATTCAAATAATACTGTTCCGAATGTTTTGTGTTAACAAGGGCCGTACTTTTATTGAACCGGGTATCTGTTTTCGAATTTATAACATAGATTAAGCCCAGGTCCCCGCGGCTATAGGTATAGTTATTACCTGTATTTGGATCTTTGCCACTTAATTGACCTGCAGTAGCCGAGTTATTCAGAATATTCTTTGTGCGGAATGATTTCCAGAACCGGGAGTCGTTTTCCAGATCGAAAACATCGTAAATGTATTCTGTAGTTCTTAAACGCTGATATTCGCGACCACCGGCTATATCGCGGGTAAAACCGGTAAGGTTGTTGTATTGCGACGGGCAATATAGGTGTGTTAAGTTGCCTTCCACATTGGTGTTAACATCCGAAAACTGGGCAGCGAAAATAACTTCGGGCAGACTTTCATTGGGACCGTTTGGTTTGGTGAAAGCAAAAACATCGCGGTAATTGGGCGCTAAAGCATGGTTTGCGATAACTTCATCAGCATATTTTATAATATTTGCCAAATCGGCATCCTTGTATTTGGAATTCCAGCTTTCGTTAATTTCGGAGCAGCGGTATAAGAGAGCTTTTGCAAGAAAATGTGCAGCAACATCCTTGTAGAGTTTTCCTTCTTTTGGTTCAGTGGCAGGCAAACCATTGTATGCATCTTCCAGATCTTTTATTATTTGAGCCATGCACTCTTCTTTCGAGGCACGGGTAAAATATCTTTCAACACCTTCCGAGGGTTCTAATTTCAAAACAACACCGCCATATTGCTGGACCAGTTTGAAATAGCTGTAAGCGCGGGAGAAAGAAGCTTCAGCCTTGTACACGGTTCTTTTGGCGGCATCGGGAATAGCATTGTCAGCATAAGCCAGCACAATGTTAGCCATGCTGATGGATTTATACATATTGTCCCAAATGGCCGATGTGAGTGTGGTATTGACATTGCGCTGGATAACCAGAGGGCTTAAATTTGAATTGTAGTTATTCCAGGTATCATTGCTGTTATCGCCACCTACTATAAATTCATCTGTGCCATAATTTGTGGTGGAATAGACTTGTTCGAAAGTGAAAGGGTACCTGAATTGGTTATATAATGTAATCACAGCATCGTTTATACCTGCTTGGGTATTGAAGTAAGCATAATCTCTTTTGGTTTTTAACTCTTCGTCAAGAAAATCTTCTTTACAGGAAGTGTTGACTAAAACAGAGAGAACAACTGTTGATAGTGCCAGTATGATATTTATATATTTATTCTTCATATGCAATATTTTAGAAAATTTACCTGAATAATTAAAATCCGAGATTGATACCGAATACCCAGCCTCTGTCGTAGTACATTGTTCCGTATTCTGCATCCCTGAATTTGATGTTCGACCATAACATTCCGGTGTTTCTCGACTGAACATATACCCTGGCGCTTTCAAACCCTACTTTGTTAATGATGGTTTTGGGCAGTTGATATCCAAGAGAAATGTTGCGTATTTTCAGATAAGAGTTGTCTTTGTAATAGGCACCGGCATAAGGGTCGCCACCAGCCTCGTTCCGGAACGGTTTCTGATATTCAGCATCCGTATTAGTAGGTGTCCAGTAATCGAGCGAACGCTGGTCGCCATACATGCCGGTTAAACCTTCGCCCACATTTGCCTTGTATTTTAACCGTCCGCTTATAAATATGGATAGTTCCAGGTTTTTATAGGTGAATGTATTGCTTATACCTACTGTCCAGCGGGGATTGCGGTTGCCAATAATAACCCGGTCGTCGTTGGCAGTAATTTTATGGTCGCCATTTAAATCCTGTACTCTAACCATGCCCGGTTGGAACTGGTGTCCGTTGGCATTAAACAAAGCTATTTCTGCCAGATCTTCGGGCGTGTTCTGCCATAAGCCGAGGCGGTTATAATCGTAGAACGATTTAATGGACTGGCCAATAAACAAGGTGTCGCTCACCATATCTTCTTTCCCGTTGAGCAGGTTTACAATCTCATCCTTTTGCCATGCGGCGCTAACCCGCGATTCCCAGACGAAGTCCGAAACCTTTACATTCACGCTGTTAACACTTACTTCAAAACCTTGATTTTTTGTTTCGCCAATGTTGGCAAGGAATTGTGAATAGCCTGTTGTAGTAGGGACGTAGGCTGTCATAAGCAAATCACTCGTTTGCGAAGCATAAACATCGAGGGTACCATTGATTCGGTTTTTAAATATTCCAAAATCGAATCCAAGGTTGTACTGGGTAGTTTTTTCCCAACCCAGAAGTCGGTTCGAGAAGTTATTTGTGGTGATATAACCGGTTACAACATCGCCGCCAAAGGGTTGTTGCAACGAGTTGATTTCTCCAAGGGTTGTATATGGCTTAACAGCAGAGTTTCCGGTTGCACCGTAACCCAAACGCAGCTTAAGCTGGTTTACCCAGGATAAATTTTTCATAAAATTTTCCTGATCTATACGCCATCCCAGAGCCACACTTGGGAAAAATGCCCATTTGTGATTTGCAGCTAACTGAGAAGCCCCGTCCCAGCGGCCCGATACGGTTAACAGATATTTATCCATGAGGCTGTAGTTTAAACGACCCATGTATGAGGTGAGTTGTTTCTGGGTTAAGTCGGACCCCCAACTGTTAAGTGCTGTAACAGTTTCCAAAGCATACCATTGTTCGGTGTCGGTTGCAATTCCGTTAGCATCCATGGCATATCCTTCATATGTGTATTTGGAAGCTGTTTGAAGAAATGTTGCTCCAATTTTATGAACTCCAAAAGTTTTATCGTAGTAAAGGAGATTATCCAAAGTCCATGAAAATTCTTTGTTGCTGTCGTACCGGGCGTACGATGAACCGCCGCGGATAACTGATTTACCGTCGTTATAAATCCCGTTGCGGTAATTTCTGAAATCGGGGCCGAAGTTCACCCGGTATTTTAAACCTTTGAAAAGGTTAACTTCTGCAAACAAAGTTCCCAGAATGCGTAATTTTTCGCGCTCGTTTGTCGAATATTTCCATTCGTCGATTACTGTTGCAACACGCGATTGACCGCCCGGATACTGAACGCGGTTGCCATTATCGTCGTAGGGTAGGGCGTAAGGATAAATTCTTGCTGCAGAGCCAACCAGATCGTTTGCAAATCCGGTCATCGATCCGCCAATGTTAGCTTGTCCCAGGTCCTGATTTTCGTAAGAAGCATTGATGCTTGCTCCAAACTTCATCCATTTCTTCAGAGAAATATCGGTGGTTACCTTAAAGGTATACCGCTGGTATTCCTGACCTTTCACAGTTCCCTGGTGGTCGAGATAGCCCAGAGAGGCATAGGTGCTCATGTTTTCGGTACCTCCGCTTGCGCTGAGGGTGTGTTCCTGTGCTATATTGGGCTGTGTTACGGCTCCAATCCAGTCGTGAGTTTTAATAAGCGAAGGATCCCAGGTCCCGTTTGCCCAACCTTTTTGGAAGTTTGCCCAGGCCACCGGATCGGCCTTGAAAAGTGCTATATTATTATCATTCGCAAGACTGGGCTGATTGCCGGGGGTGAAATTTGCAGGCTTGTTATTGTATTCGCCCCAGCGGATAAAGTCGATGTACTCGCTAACATCCATGTAATTCGAACGCCACACCATTTCCTGCGAGGTTAACGAGCCGGAATAATTAATGGATATTTTACCCGAAGCGCCACGTTTGGTAGAAACCAGAATTACACCGTTAGCACCGCGTGAACCGTAAATGGCGGTTGCCGAGGCATCTTTCAGTACTTCGATGGATTCGATATCCTGTGGATTGATGGTTTCGATTCCGCTCGACGATAACAAAGGAATTCCGTCTACTACATAAAGCGGATCGTTGCTGGCGGTGAGAGAGCGGGCTCCGCGGATGTTAATTGAACCGATGGTTCCAGGACGTAGCGTGGTTGTGATGTCAACACCGGCGGCTTTACCCTGCATGGCTTCAATAACGTTATTTACCGGACGGGAGTTAATGTCCTTACCTGTAACTGAAACCACCGAACCGGTTACATCGCTCTTCTTTTGAGTGCCATAGCCCACAACAACAATTTCCTCGAGGTTTTTTACATCGGCAACCAGTTTCACTTCTATTGAGGTTTGACCAGTCACAGCAACGCGCTGGGTCATGTAACCTATATATGAAATAATGATGACTGGGTTTGCTCCGGGCAGTTCAATACTGAATTTGCCATCTACGTCAGTTATAACACCAAGGGTTGTTCCTTCAACAATAACGTTTGCCCCAATAATTGGGTCGCCGGTTGCATCATCAATTACAACTCCTGAGATTCTCTGCTTCTGGACCAGGGTTTCATTCCTGATTTCCTTTTTTGAAAGCACTATATAATCTTTTACCATTACATAGTTTATATCTGTTCCGTTGAATATCGATGCCAGCACTTCGGATACCGGAGCATTTGAAACGGAAAGATTGATCGGTTTGTCCATATTTATCTCCTTTTTGTTGTAAAAGAAGAGATAGGAGGTTTGTTGTTCAATAGTAGTAAGTGTTTCTGCAAGAGATTTGCCTGACAGGTTTAAATTAACGCGAGCCCCCTGGGAGCGGACTTCGCTGGCAGAAACCCATACCATGCTGACGAAAATTAACAGGGTACTTAGTTTCATGATTTGTAGTTGTTTTTTACACGACTTTCCGAAATGAAAAGCCATACGATGATAAAGTTTTTTCATACTTTTACATAGTTTTAGTTAGAAATGATGCTATTTTACTCAAGGTTAATTTTTTAGCTAAAATATCCGGGTGATGTGGGGCATCATCCGGTTTTTTTTGCTTAAGTGTGGATTAGTTTCATGTTTTCATATTTCGTAGAGTATTCGTTGTATTTAGTTATTAGTAAATTATAATTTCACTCTTGTTCTTTTTATATCTGAAAAAGGTGTTTTTTCTAACTACTTCAAGAATCACCTCAATTGGGTCGCTGTACCTGAATTTCCCGGTATATTTATTCTTAAGCAATTCGTGATTTTTAACTGTTATTGTTACTTCATAGTATCTTTCGAGACGTTGTATTATCGAGGATAGAGGCTGGTTATCGAAGCTGTAAACCCCTTCGGTCCAATACAGGCTTTCTTTTGTATCAACAGTTTTAACCTGTACATTTCTCGAATTATCGTTGTAAACAGCCATTTCGTTGGGGCTCAGAATGAGTGGTTTCTGCCCGGAGGAGGTTTTTTCAAGAGAAATTTTCCCGCGTACCAGCGTAGTTTCAAAAACCTGTGAGTTGTCGTAAGCATAAACGTTAAACTTTGTGCCGAGCACCCTTACGTTGAACCGCTTTGTTTTTACAATAAAACTGGCATTTTCGTTATGAGCTACATCAAAAACAGCTTCGCCATCGAGCTTTACTTCTCTTTTGTCTTTGCTGAACTTATCAGGAAACGAAAATTTCGATTTTGCATTCAGCCATACCCTGGTTCCATCGGTTAACGTAATGCTGGCCCTTTGGCCAATGGGGATCTCAATAGTGTTCCATACCTGGGCCTCCACAGGTTGCCGGTTTTTTACGTAAAGACCTCCAATAAGTGCCGCAAGTACGAAAATGGCTGCTATTTTGGAAAGTTCTCCAATCCATCTTTTTGCTTTACTTTTTGGTTGAGCTTCTTCATTATTAAGGTTAACGTTATTTGCAGGTGTATTCAGTAATATCAGGTCCCACAGTTTTCTTTCATTTAAAAATACCTGCTTATTGGCTTCGTTTTCTTCAATCCAGGCAAGCAAAGCTTTCTCTTCACTTTCCGAAAGCTCATTTCTAAAGTACTTAATAAAAATTTCTTTATTCATTTGAAAATATCTCTGTAATAGGTAAAACAAAGCAGAAAGGATGAACCCTAGTGGTAATTTCAGAAAATTACCAGTTTAAGGTAATGAAGATGAGTAGGCTTAAATAGTCGATCAGGTTTTCTCTGAAAATTTTAAGGGCTTTGGTGATATGAAATTCAACTCCTTTAACGCTAATCCCCAACTTTAAGGCTATTTCTTTATTTGAAAAACCTAAATTCCGGCTCAGATGAATCGTTTCCCTGGTTTTTTCGGGCATGGATTCCAATGTCCTTGAAATGATTTCTTCCACATCGGTTTTAAAAAGCTGGTCGGGATTGCAGGCATTTAAAGTAAGGCATTTTATTTCCAATTGTTTGAGGTAATGTTGCTGGATATTTTCCTCGGCCTTTAAACGGGTTTTTAAATGATTCAGATGGTTTAAAGAGTTGTTCTTGACGATGGTGAGAAGATAAGAAGGCAGATTTGTGTCTGGGTTTAGCTTTTGCCGGTTTTCCCAGAGTGCCATAAATGCATCCTGTACTATATTGCAGGCAATAAATGCATCGTGCAGGTAAGAGTTTGCAAAAGCATACAAGCGCCTGTAATAATTTTTATATACCAGGCCGAACGCGTCGCTGTCGCCTTCGATAATCTTTTGTATTAAATGCTTGTCTGTCTCAGACATAGTTCATAGCATGACTAAAGTAGTTAACAGATAGTTTTCCGGTTATCAATAATAATATAGGTGCAATGTAAGAAACAATGATCGTGTAAATTAAACTAAAATTACAGACGTTTCCATGAACAAGTTATAATTTAGCGTATAAAATACACGAAATGTTTTCAAGAGATTTCTGTTGAGGCTATTGCACTTAATTTTCATTTTTCATTAAAAAAGCTGTTAGGGTTTTAGTGGGTTCGTTTGTTTTTCTTTTGTATGCGCAAACGATTACGCTTATATGGCGATCTAAAACCGAAAACTTTTAAAGCACAAATTATGAAAATACAACTTCTTAAAACCATTTTTTTAGTAACTGCATCCCTTGTGAATGTTGCAGTTCTTTATGCACAAAACAACACACCAAAGCCTAACGAGTTTAATATCCCCATGTATCTTCTCCCTCCCGATTATCCTATTCCTTATGGGCCTCCCAAAGCCGAAGATGTTGTTGCAACCATCGACCGTATCTACAATTATATTGACGGATGCACTCCTTATCATTTCATTCATAAAATAACCAAAGAAGAAATTAAAAATATTTCAAAACCTGACACCAACGCTGTTATCGAACGCGGAACCTTTGGTATTCATAGCTACGAGTGGGGTGTGACCTACAGCGCCATGTTGCTGGCAACAAAAGCCACCGGCGATGCTAAATACCAGGAATATACCAAAAAACGCCTCGATTTTTTAAATAATGCTTTTGCTTACTATAAGCAGCAGTGGGACAAAGGAAACAAAAAGCGCAACCCGTTCAACCGTATTTTCGAACCAACAGCTCTGGACGACTGTGGTTCCATGTGTGCAGCTTTTATTAAAACCCAACGCGCCGTTCCGCAAACGAGTTACCGTTCTTTTATAGATATAGGTTTAGACTTTGTAATGAATAAAGAGCACCGCCTTTCCGACGGAACACTGGCCCGCATGCGACCTCAGGCTAATACGCTATGGCTCGACGACATGTATATGGGAATTCCCTGCCTGGCTTACATGGGAGCTTTAACAGGCGAGTCCAAATATTACGATGAGGCTGCTGCCCAAATCCTGAAGTTTACCGAAAAAATGTTTGTAAAAGAAACTGGATTGTTCCGTCACGGCTGGGTGGAAGAAATGGCCGATCATCCTTCGTACCACTGGGGACGCGCCAATGGCTGGGTAATTCTAACCATTTGCGATGTGCTGGATATTCTTCCCGAAAATCATAAGGACAGAGCCAGAATACTTGAGATTTACCGTACTTTTATGAAAGCTATTGCCAGGTATCAGGGTGAAAACGGCTTATGGCACCAGCTCATCGACAATAAAGATACTTATTACGAAACCTCAGCAAGTGCCATGTTTACCTACTGTCTGGCTCATGGCGTAAACCAGGGATGGCTCGATCCTCTGGCATATGGTCCGCAGGCTATTTTGGGATGGAATGCTGTTTCAACAAAAATAAATGCACAGGGACAGGTTGAAGGAACCTGCGTAGGCACCGGGATGGGTTTCGATCCGACATTTTATGCTTACCGTCCGGTGAGGGCACTTGCTGCTCACGGCTATGGCCCTGCTTTGCTTGCCGGTGTTGAAACCCTTAATTTGCTGAAAAACTTCCAGGTGGTTATAAACGAAACTTCTGTGATGTTTTACAAAAAAGGGGTGGATTGGAAAAATCTTCAGATTAAATAATAACTATATGAGAATGAAAATAAACTTTAGATTAGTCACCGCTATAATATTTCTATTGGTGTCCCTGACTGGAATTCAGGCCCAGGAAGATCGCGGTTATAAAATATATCAGTTTCCGGCCAATATGATTCCCCGGATCGATGGCCAAACTGACGACTGGGATAGTTTCCCGGCAGAGTATATTGTGGGGACCGACCAGCTCTGGGACGATTCGCAGCGCTATCCCTCCGTCGATCCCAAAAACCTAGATGTTAAAGTTCGTGTAGCCTGGGTAAAAGGCTTGAACCGCCTGTATTTTCTTTACGAAGCATACGACGATTATTGGGATTTTACCTTACCCGGACTCCATAACGATATTTTTGAAATTGTGGTGGATGGAGATCTTTCCGGTGGCCCTCTTATTGCCGAGCAGCACCCAAACCAGGATCTGGATCGTATGGAGACCTACTTTTTATATCATGGGGTTCATGCACAAAACTATCATATTTTCACCCCCGCTGTTGGAAAGGACTGGTGTTTAGCCTGGGGTAGCCAGCCCTGGATAAAAAATCTACCTTATTCCAATATTGCCTATTCGTATAATTTCAAACCCGGGCAATCGGGTAAGCTGGTGGCTGAATTCTGGATAACACCTTTCGATTATGCCGGTGCCGAAGGGCCGGAAAGAGCTGTGGAATCTGTTCTTTACGATAATAAAAAGATTGGCCTTACCTGGGCTGTAATTGATTATGACGATGTGGTGGACGAAAAGAAGAAGGGCTTCTGGAATCTTTCAAAAAACCATAAAATGTATGGAAACTCCAGTCTGGGGACCATATTCACCTTATTGCCGCTGGAAAAGAAATATCAAAAAGAATTTGAAGCCGACTGGTCGTTTATAGTTACCGATATGTCCAAACGCCAGGTAACCTTTAAGGACGAGAGCAAAGGTGAGATTACAAAGTGGCACTGGGATTTTGGCGACAATACCACTTCCAGCGAGCAAAATCCTGTGCATCAATACAAGCAGGCTGGCAAATACATAGTAATTCTGGATATAGAAGGTCCCAAAGGTAAATCGAGGATGTCGAAAGTATGGGATGTGGCAGTAAAATGAATGGTAACTTTCAATATAAACCTTTATTTTCCTTAATTTAAAAGTTTTAATAGAATAAGTATTCCTCATGATGAGTAAAAAAATAGCATTTCTTATTGTTTTTCAAATTATTGGATTTGTGTTCACTGCTGTTTCACATGCCCAGATAGGTCGCCGGTTTCCTTCGGAACGAAAAGAAATGAAAGATCCGGTTACAGGGGCAAAACTGGTATTTTTAACCAGCACTCCGGCTGGCGACAGCAAAATCTACCAAACGCATAATCAATGGACATCCGATGGTGAGTGGCTAATTTTCCGGTCGGACAGGGTGAAAGGCGAAGCTTTAGCGGTGAATGAAAAAACCGGCGATATTGTTCAGGTTACCGAAGGGGGGTATCTGGGAATGCTCAATGTTGGCCGAAACTCCATGAAGCTGTATTTTATGCGTAAACCCGTCAGGGATTCTGTTACAAAATCACTCGATATTATTGAAGTAAATTTAGCTGCCCTCTTCGCCGATAGCAAAGCCGGAAAGCTCAAACCGGAATCGGCCTACCAGCGTATTTGCGGAACCACTCCTCCCGAATGGGAAGCAGGCGGCGATATGGCTCTGGATGGAGATGAAAAATGGGTGTGGTTTCGTGTCGGCAAAACCGAAGCTTTGAAGCATTTGCCCGCAGGTACTAAAATAGAAGAACCGTTTGGTCCCCGGAAAATGGGAGCAGGGCCTGCCGGTATTGCCGGAATGAACATATTAACGGGCGAGACAAAATATGTCGTCTCAGTGCCCTTTCAGGTTGGTCACATTCAAACCAACCCCTGGGTGCCTGGTCAGATTGTTTTTTGTTGGGAAACCGGCGGTAAATCGCCCCAGCGAACCTGGATTGTCAACTCCGACGGAACCGGTCTTCGCCCTCTTTATCCCGAATCGCAATACGAATGGGTTACACACGAAGCTGTGATCAGTGCCAACGAAGTGGCTTTTGCCATCATGGGACACCGGAAAATACCAGATACCTCAGGTGAGGTTAAGCCCGGAACAGGAGTTCAGGGTGCAAACCCAGGCCAGGAAGCCGAATGGGGGCCCTCAGGAACACGCGAAAAACCTACAGGATTAGGAATTGTCAATATCAACACCCGCGAAATGAATATCGCCGGTCAGATCCCTTTCGGAAGCGGCTTTTGGCATGTAAGCGGTTCGGCAGATAAACGGTTTGCTGTTGGCGACGACTTTACCCGTAACATTTATCTTATCAACCGGCAAACAAACGAGATGATGCTGCTTTCAACGGGTCATAAAACCACGGCTGCCGATCATCCACATCCAACCTTTAGTCCCGATGGTACTAAAATTCAGATTCAGTCGGCCATGCTCTCGGCCGATAACAGGTCAATGAACATCTGTATTATTCATTTACCTGAAAAGTGGTTATAGTAATAATGCCACGAATGCACGAATAGTTTAATGAGAAACGGTCTTCAATAAATCCGGAGGGTTTACATGTTTATAGCATATTCAAAGAAAGGAGTTATTCGACCCCGGCCGGGGTCGAATAACAAATGTCAGCCGTATTTCTATAAACATTTGATACCTCCGGTATCATCCCATTTGCGCATCAGAAGCGGGACCAGTTACACTTTTTGTAAAGCTTTTACAAACGGAACATCGGCAGGAGCAAATTTGAAGTCGTCAAATTGCTCCCTGCTTATCCACTCAAAACAGTCGTGGTCTTTTAAGGTGATTTGGCCTTCTGTTATTTCGCAGAAAAATGCAATCAGGCTGATGCTTTTAGTTGGATAACTATGGTCGTTTTCCATAAAGAAGGAATTTACCCGGATGTTAATATCGAGCTCTTCCTTTATTTCCCTGATCAGGCAAGCCTCAGCCGTTTCTCCTTCTTCTATTTTACCACCCGGAAATTCCCAAAATCCGGCCAGATGTTTCGATGGGGAACGACGGGTAATCAGATATTTATTGTCCTTTGTGATTATTGCCGCAACAACGCGGATTTTAGCAGCCATTCTTTACATTAATAGTGATTCTGTACATAATAGTTATATTTCATTTCCGAAAATTAATGGAATTCGTTTTAACAGCTTCCGAAAGGTTGGGAATAATGCTTTTTTTATGCATATTTTTGATATTGAAATAATGGTTTTATGAAAGCGCTCGTTTTAACAGAATATAAAAAATTTGAAATTCAGGAAGTTGCTATACCCGAAATCTCATCTGACGAAGTTCTGGTGAGGATAAAAGCAGTTGGCATCTGCGGCAGCGATGTGCATGGTATGGACGGAAGTACCGGACGACGAATTCCCCCCATTATCATGGGTCATGAAGCGGCTGGTGTGATCGAAAGAGTTGGGGCACAGGTAAGTCAGTGGAAGCCGGGCGACCGTGTTACTTTCGACTCGACTATTTATCCGCTGAACGATTGGTTTACCCAAAAGGGATTGTACAACCTGAGCGATAACCGCATGGTTCTGGGCGTTTCGTGTGGCGATTACCGCCGGCATGGCGCTTTTGCCGAATATGTGAATGTGCCTCAGCATATTCTTTACAACCTTCCTGATAATGTTAGTTTTGAGCATGCTGCCATGGTCGAACCCATTGCTGTTGCGCTCCATGCCCTTAATCTTACCCATATTTCTTTGAACGATGCAGTTGTGGTGGGAGGTTCAGGCATGATTGCTCTTTTTGTGATCCAACTGCTGAAGATTGCCGGATGCAGTAAAATTATAGCTTTTGATCTGGACCAGCATCGGCTTAATCTAGCAAAAAAACTGGGAGCTACACATGTGTTTAGAGCCGATACGGAGGATGTGGCAGCCGAGGTGAAAATGCTAACCCATGGACGTGGTGCGGATATTGCTTTTGAAGTAGTGGGAATCACACCGGTTTTGAAAACCCTGATTGAATCGGTAAGAAAAGGGGCTCAAGTAACATTGGTAGGTAATGTTTCGGCCGAAGTGCAATTGCCTTTGCAAATGGTTGTAACCCGCCAGTTGAAGTTGCAGGGTAGTTGTGCTATCTGTGGGGAATATGAGGCTGCTCTTGGCCTGATAAGCCAGGGAAAGATCGATGTCGATTCTCTCATCAGCGCTGTTGCACCACTGACTGAGGGAGAGTTGTGGTTTAACAGACTTTATAACCGTGAATCGGGTTTAATGAAAGTTATACTTAAGCCTTAGAAAAATGTCACACAAAATTAAAACTGCCATAATAGGGTGTGGAAAGGTGTCGCATCTGCACGCTTCTGCCTTAAAACAAGCCAAAAACGCCGAACTTACGGCAATTTACAGCCGGTCAATTGAAAAAGCCAGGGAATTTGCGGCGAAATATCAAATTGAAGCTTTTGATAACATTGAAGCGATGATCCGCAATACAGGGACCGAATCGGTGGTGGTTTGTACGCCTCATCCCTTTCATGCTGAAGCAGTGATTCAGTGTGCTTCTCTGGGAGTGAACTGCCTTGTGGAGAAACCGTTGGCGTCGTCACTGCAGGATTGCGATAAGATGATAAAAGCCTGTAACGACAATAATGTAAAGCTGGGTGTTGTAAGTCAGCGTCGTTTCTATGCTCCGGTACAACGTGTAAAGAAAGCGGTTGAAGAGGGTAAAATAGGCATACCCGCTTTTGGAACCATCAATATGTTGGGTTGGCGCGACCGGAAATATTATGAGAGCGACGCCTGGCGGGGCACATGGGAAATGGAAGGAGGCGGGGTTTTGGTAAACCAGGCCCCTCATCAGCTCGATATCTTTCAATGGCTTATGGGACCCATAGATGAGGTGTATGGTATCTGGAAAAACCTGAATCATCCTTATATTGAGGTGGAAGACACTGCTTTGGCTATTGTCAAATTTAAAAGCGGGGCTGTTGGAAACATTGTTGTAAGTAATTCGCAAAGGCCCGGGATTTATGGCAAAGTTCAGGTTCACGGGAGCAATGGAGCATCTGTGGGTGTGCAAACCGATGGTGGAGCCATGTTCATTGCCGGCATGTCGTCTATAGCCGAGCCCCCGGTAAACGACCTATGGACAATTCCCGGAGAGGAAACCCTATTACCAATATGGGTGAAGGAAGATTCCGATTTCTTCAACTCCATAAATGCTACTGAGTATTATATGAAGCTGCAGAACGAAGATTTTGCCGATTCCATTATCAATAACCGAAAGCCTTTGGTATCAGGCGAAGAAGGCCGTGTCTCTGTGGAGCTTTTCACTGCAATTTACCGTTCGCAGCGCAACAATAGGCCGGTTAAATTTCCCCTGGAACCGGAATATGACCGCACCGACTTTGACGGGCGGATGTCAGGACCAAAATAATAGGCAATCTGCATAAACCCCGGATACAATACTTAAATCTTCTCTCCATCGATCATTGGACGCGGGTTGGCAACAGTTATCTTAAGCTTTACCTCGATCGTTTTACATGTTTCTGCAACTAGACGAACAAGCCCATCTGACTTTTTTAAACCACTGGAACATTCTGCTCTTCGAAGGAAAGGTATATGGTATTGGAAGAAAAGCTACTGCATCTTTAGTTGTTCCGATAGCTGACATTTATCCGTCTTCAGGCAAAAAGACAGCATTGAACACAATTGCAAGGAGCATTATTCAGTTAAATTTAAACATCATTGCTTTAATTTATATATTTTTAGGCACAATTTGCTACGGATGAATTTGCAGGAAGAAAACGAACTTTTACTTTTAATTCAGAAGGATGATTCTGATGCATTTAAAGAACTTTTCCTTTCTTATCATAAAAAGGTTTATTCGTTTGCATTCCGTCTCATACGTTCGGCTGCCCAGGCCGAAGATATCGTGCAAAACGTCTTTATGGCCGTTTGGAACCAGCGCAAAAGTATCCGGATTACAAACTCGTTTGCCACATACCTTTTCGGGATTACTCGTAATATTGTTTGCGATTATATTAAACATAAAATGTCGCATGAAGCTTTTATTGCTTACACACTTGAAAATAAAAAGGATTACAGCTTTATTACCGACGAAGACATATTATATAAAGAACTTACGGAGCGTTTAGAAAAATGTATTGCCGAACTTCCCGAACGACGCAAAGAGATTTTTTTACTTCACCGGATGGAGAATATGACTTATAAAGATATTGCCGGCAAACTTGGGATTACCGAAAATACGGTAGACACACAAATAAGATATGCTCTGGCCTACCTTAAAAGCCGGATTTCTCTTAATGCCTAACTTACGATCAATTGTTGTTTCGAAAATGTTTTATATAAAACTCTAAAAAACAACTCTCTTTAAATTATTTTAGAAAATATTTCAAAAAAATAATATTTCGCTTCACGGAGATTTCCAAAAAACGACACTACCATTTTACAGGATAATAATGGAAAAAGAAAAAGACATACAAAATTTGCTGAAAAAGCTTTCGGAGGGCGAATTAACTCCTCACGAAGCAATGCAATTGAATTCTATTTTGAAGAATAAGGATTCAGAAAAGGAGTTTAACGATATGCTTGAAGATATCTGGGAACATTCCGATATGGAAAACATTCCTTCGGACCGGATATGGAATAAACTACAAAACGAAATACCAGTTAAACCCACAACAGAAACGAACAAAAACGGCAGAAGAATTGCACTATTGGTTCCCTATTTTAAATATGCAGCAGTTATCGTAATCACAATTGGAATTACGTTACTCTTTCAGCACCGGTCTGGGAAAACCTCTTTGCCCATTGCTTCAATAGATAATACAAAAGAAACATCGGAAATAACTGTTTCTTACGGATCAAAGTCAAAAATCACCCTCCCCGATGGTTCGGTTGTTCATCTGAATTCGGGAAGTACATTGCGCTACCCTGCCCGTTTTAGCAGCCTATCTCGCAACGTATATCTCGACGGCGAAGCTTTTTTCGATGTAAAAAAAGATCCAGAACATCCCTTCTTTGTCAAAACTGATGTAGTTACCATCAAAGTTCTGGGAACTAAATTCAATGTTAAATCGTACTCCGACGAAAAGACCATCCAAACCACGCTTGTAAGCGGAGCGGTAGAAATTTATTCGAATAAAAAAGGCCTTTCACAAGAAAAACGGCTATTAGCTCTTAAGCCAAACCAACAGGTAATTATTGTAAAGGGTACTGAAAGCTCAACGATTTCCAGTAACCTTAAAAAAAGTATAATAGCTCTGGATACAATGGTGGCCAAACCCCAACTTGAAGAAGCCGTTGCATGGAAAGATAATAAACTTGTTTTTAGAGATGAAACATTCCATGACTTGTCGAAAAGGATGGAACGTTGGTACGATGTTAAAATCGAAATTAAAGATGAAGAGCTACTTAATGCGATTTTTTCAGGAGCATTTGTAAAAGAATCGGTAGAGCAGGCTCTCGATGCGTTGAAACTCGCCACACCATTTCGTTATACAATGGAAAAGAACTATATACTTATAACAAGATAAACTAACGAATAATTAATCATTTATGCCTATGTAAAAAATAAACTAAAAAAAGAAAAGCGGAAAATGCTACCAACATTCCCCGCTTAAAAATTTGTGTTAAAAATCTGATTCATTGAATTTCAACTTTTCAAATTTATGAAAAAACTCTCATCTATTGTGCGGGGCAGGAGAAAATATTGCCTCAAAAAAACAATTCTTATCATGAAATTATTTACTTTATTGCTATGTGTAAATCTGATCCACATCAGTGCTAACGTGTATTCTCAAAACGAGCGCTTCACAGTTAAAACTGATAAAATACAAGTTCGGGAACTTCTTGATAAAATAGAATCGGAGAGCAACTATAAGTTTCTGTACCGATCCGATTATCTTAATGCCAGTTATGTGAAGCTGGATGCTCATGATCTTTCAATCAAAGAACTATTAACGGAAGTTGTTAAACAAACTGATATCAATTATAAAATCCTGGATGATAAATTAATCGTTGTTGCGCCAAAATCACTTATGGAGACCCAGCAATTACAAATAAGTGGTACCATTACCGATGCTTCAACCGGAGAACCGTTACCTGGGGTTAATATTTTGATAGAAGGCACAACCACAGGTGCTATTACCGATCAGGAAGGGAAATATAGTCTTAAATTACCTTCGGCAAATTCTATTCTTGTTTTTTCCTATATCGGTTACAACAGCGAGCGTATAGAAACAGGTAATCGGTCTATAATAGATGTATCCTTAATTCCCAATATTGAAAACCTAAACGAAGTGGTGGTTATTGGGTATGGAACTCAGAAAAAGAAAGATTTAACCGGATCAATAGTAAGTGTAAAACTCGACCGGGTTGATCAAACGCCTACAACCGACCTTTCTCAAGCTTTGCAAGGATATACTGCCGGGTTAAATGCAACCGGAGGATCTTTGGCAGGAGAACAGGGAGGATTATCCATCCGTGGGAAAACATCGTTATCGGCTAGCGACAACCCGTTAATCGTAGTGGACGGAATTATTTATCATGGTAGCACTACTGATATCAATGTTAACGACATAGCCTCCATCGATGTTTTAAAAGATGCAAGTGCTGCGGCCGTTTACGGTTCTCGTTCAGCTAATGGTGTTATTGCTATTACAACTAAAACTGGTAAAACTAAGAAGCCAACGTTCAACTTTAACGCATATTATGGTATGCAAAATTTGTCGAATACCAAAAGAACCCAGATAATGGATGGTGAACAATATGCTATGAGATTGGTAGATTATTATTATCAGCAGAATCTTTACAACTGGTATAAAACAAAACCTGCCAGTGCCGATGCCCGACCCGTTAGACCCGATGTTACTGATAGAAATATTGTAGCTTCTTATCTGCGTACAGCCGAAGAACAAGCCAATTATCTTGCCGGAAATGAAGTGGATTGGATTGATGAAGTTACTCGTACAGCCCCCATTCAATCGTATAACTTAAGTGTATCTGGACAAACCGAAAGAACAAATTATTTTCTATCAACCTCGTATACCGACCAGAAAGGTATTCTTTTAAATGACGAGTTTAAAAGGCTGACATTCTTCTCAAAATTCGAAAATAAAATAACCGATTGGTTTACTGTTGAGTTTGCTCCCACCTACACTCATCTGGATTATTCGGGAATTGATGTGGGCATGAATTACGCCTTACAGGCAAGTCCTTGGGGAAATATATACGACAGTGATGGTAAGTATCCTGTTTATATCGCTGAAGAATCGTATGTTTATCACCCTCTTGGTCATACTCTGGCCTCCAACGACAATCCCAGTGATAACATAAATCTGGTATTAAAGGGCAAAATTTCTGTACCATGGATAAAGGGATTGAACTATGAAGCAAATTATTCAAATCTTTATATTTTCGACAGCAATGCTTCTTATTATCCAAAATCGATAGCTGAAGGTTCCAAAACTGATGGCGAAGCTAACAAATCGAGCTCCAGGGAAAGAAAATGGTTATTTAATAATATTCTTAGTTACGACAAAATTCTTGGTAATCATAAAATAAATGTAACAACACTGTTTAGCCGCGAAAATCTGAAAGGAGATGGAACAACCACTGTTGCAAAAGGTTTTGGGAACGAAACACTAGGTTTCAATGCAATGGAGCTCGCCGAGACCCAAACAGTATCGACCTCTGCCTGGGAAGAAAATACAATCTCTTATATGGGTAGAATAAATTATATCTACAATAGTCGCTATTTGATTACGGGAACGATTCGAAGAGACGGATTCTCCGGTTTTGGTGCAAATAACAAATTTGGAAACTTTCCATCGGTATCTTTAGGATGGGTCGTTTCCGAAGAATCGTTTCTTAGAAAGTTTGATTGGCTCGACTTTTTAAAAGTCCGGCTATCGTATGGTATAAACGGGAACCAGGGAATTGGTCGTTATTCCAGTCAGGCTACTATGGGAAGTAACAATACCGTATTCGGTGGAGCTACTGCTGTGGGTATTTATGCAAGTTCCTTGGGTAATAATAATTTGGGATGGGAAAAAACAGCTTCAGCAAACACAGGCTTGGACTTCGGATTTTTAAATCAACGAATTTCCGGAAATATAGATTTCTACCAGACGAATACAACCGACGTCCTAGTAAAAAGATCGGTACCTAAAACTACTGGATATGGAGATGTTTGGACTAATATTGGAGGTATAAAAAACCATGGGATTGAAATTAGTCTAACAACGCAGAATATCAAAACATCAAATTTTATTTGGACCTCCAGCTTTGCATACTCGCGGGTTCGCAATGAAATAACCAAACTTTATGATGATATTACAGAAGATATTGGAAATTCATGGTTTGTCGGAGAACCTATCTCTGCAATTTACGGATATAATAACATTGGAGTTTGGCAGGAGGAAGACCTCTTTAACGGAACGATCACTAACGGATTCTATCCGGGTCAGTTCAAAGTTAAAGACCTGAATAACGATGGCGCTATAACAGCAGAGAAAGACAGGGAAATAATCGGATATTCAACCCCTAACTATAGAATAAGTATGAACAATGTTCTTACATACAAAAACATAACATTTAGTTTCTTTCTTAACTCAGTGCAGGGAGGTAACGGTTATTTTATGGGAAGTAACTCTGGAGCACTGGTCGCCGGAGGAACTGATGAGGCTTATCGCTTAAACAGAACTGCTGTGAGAGCATATTGGAGACCAGATGCTCCTGTGAATAACGCTCCAGGAATGTATTACAGTCCATCAATAAATCCTGGCGTTTACCAGGACAAAAGTTATATTCGATTGCAGGATGTATCACTTTCATACGACTTCAGCAAAAACATACTTACTAAACTGTCCCTGTCAGGATTACAAGTGTATTTAAGCGGAAGGAACCTATATACATGGACTGATTGGGCTGGCTGGGATCCTGAAATAGGAGCTCCATTAATACGCAGTTTTATAGGCGGGGTAAAAGTAAGTTTTTAATACATAGAGAGCTTATCAAACGAATGCCTGAAATAATTAAATTAAAATTCGAGCAAATGAAAAAAAATAATTCAACATATCAGCTATTGAGAAAAGTGCTTAGTGGAATGTTTCTGTTCTTATTGGTATCTTCATGTAACGAAAGTGTCCTGGATGAAACCCCTGCTGATTTCATTTCAACTTCAAATGCATTTAATTCACCATCGGACGTTGAACTTGGAGTTGTCGGTTTATATGCTTTTAACCGCACATGGTTTTCGGCAACTGAAGAAGAATATGCTTTTTGCCTTGTAGCTGTGGGCACTGATGTTGCTTACGAAGGAGAAGATCCTGCCGGAGGTGCCATGGGTAACTGGAGTACCCAGGTAACTCCTACCAGTGGGTATCCTAAATCTGTTTGGGAGAAATCGTACGACCTTATTCAACAATGTAATGTGATTCTTAAAGGTATCGAAAATGTCAAATGGGCCGACGAAAATAAGAAGAACTCTTACATTTCGGAAACAAAATTCTTCAGGGCCTTTAATTACCGGATACTTGTAACGCTATTTGGTGGTGTCCCTCTTCAAACCGAACCAGTAAGTTCTGCCAAGACTGACTTTGTAAGAAGTTCAAAAGAAGATATATATGCCCTGATCGAAAGTGATCTTGCCTTTGCAACAGCTAACCTGCCAAAAAGAGGAGCTGAAGCTGCCGCTGGAAGAGCTACGCAGGGTGCGGCCTGGCATCTTCTTTCTGAAATATTTCTGATGCAAAAGAAATACCAGCTTGCTGTTGATGCAGCATCGCATGTTATCAACGAGTATGGATATGGGTTAATGACCCAACGATTCGGAGCAAAACTGGGCAAGGATGTCTTTAAGAACGAAAATGTTTATTTTGATTTGTTTACCAAAGAAAACCAAAACCTTACATCAAACACTGAAGCCATCTGGGTAATACAAAACGATCCGGATATTACCGGCGGTGGGTATTATTGCGGAGAACGCGCCTATGGACCTGCTTATTTCAGATTAGGCAATACTCCCGATGGTAAGAAGGCCTTTCTTGGAGAATTGTATAATGGGGCATATACTGGCTACAGTGATACTTTAAGCCGCCCTGTTGCATGGTGTCGCCCGACAAACTACACAGCTTACAATATATGGCAGAGTGATTGGAGTAACGATTTCAGAAACTCGGAAGCTTGTATTAAAAGAAATTTCTACTTCGATAATCCTGCTTCGGCATATCATGGAAAGAAAATAGAATGGAGTCTGTACAACGGAAAAAGAACAAGTCCTTTCAAAGATACTACCCAATATTTGTATCCTTTCTTTATGAAAGTGGCAACGCCTTTGGAGCACTACACCGACCTTGCCAGGTCTGGCGGAGGTGTCAATCATAAAGATCTTTATGCAATGCGCCTGGCCGAAACTTATTTGTTACGCGCAGAAGGATACCTTGGATTAGGTAAAACCGATCTCGCAGCGAACGATATAAATAAAGTAAGAGAACGTTCGAATGCCAAACCTATTTCGGCTGCAGATGTAACACTCGATTATATCCTCGACGAGCGGGCTCGTGAGCTTTATACTGAAGAATGGAGAATGATTACACTTATGCGGTTAGGAAAACTAGTAGAAAGGGTTAGAAAATATAATGATAATCCGGGAAATCCAGGTGTAGGCATTCAGGATCGTCATAATCTCTGGCCAATTCCTCAAACGGAGATAGATTTGAATACAGGAGCTGTATTAGAACAGAATCCTGATTATAACTAATATTCTGTATCCCAAGCTTCGACTCCGTTTAGACTACCGCATTGTCAGTCCGGGTGGAGTCGAAGACTATTCACAAGTATCATAACGCTAATTCAGGTTACCGCTTTAAATAACCAACCTGTTGTTAAAACGCTCAGCCAGGTTGGCCTACCGTTTCCTATTAGCAAAAATCTTAGTAATTAACAACAGCAGACCGGGATTTTCCCAATCAGAACTAAATAAATTTAATCCATGAAAATAAGTTCTTTCCTAGTGTTTGTGGCCTTACTCAATCCTCTGATTATATTGGCTCAACCCAAGGACAAACGCTCTTCTTATAACATTTCTGACGAAAAGGTATTATATACCGTCGGATATTCCCATCTGGATACTGAGTGGAACTGGGACTATCCTATCAGTATTAACGAATTTATAAAAAATATCATGACCGAGAATTTCCACATGTTTGAGAAATATCCCGATTATGTTTTCAACTTTACTGGCTCGCGCCGTTACAGGATGATGAAAGAATATTATCCCGATCTCTACAAAAAAGTTGGGTATTATATTCAGCAGGGTCGCTGGTACGTTTCTGGCTCTTCGGTTGACGAAGGCGAGGTAAATATGTCGTCTTCCGAGTCGCTTATACGGCAGGTACTATATGGTAATAATTATTTCCGTAGGGAATTCGGCACGGAAAGCTACGATTATATGTTACCCGATTGCTTTGGCTTCCTGGCGAACATGCCTTCTATATGGAACCATTGCGGACTTCTGGGGTTCTCTACCCAGAAACTCACCTGGAGATCGGCTGTAGGTGTGCCATTTAACGTAGGTATGTGGTATGGCCCCGATGGAAAAGGTATCGTTGCCGCCTTAAATGCTACCGACTACACTGGCTATGTTATCCCCCGACTTGATATTGACGACAGGTGGAATAAAAGGCTTGAAACCAATATGAAGAAAAATGGTTACTCTTTTGATTACAGATATTACGGCGTAGGAGACATGGGAGGCGCTCCCAGAGAAAAAGATGTAAAGAATGTGATCGGAAGCCTGAATAATGCTGATAGCAAGTTTAAAGTTATTCTTACTTCATCTGACCAAATGTTCAAAGATATTACTCCTGAAATACAAAATAAATTGCCCAGGTATAAAGGCGATTTGTTATTAATAGAACACAGCGCCGGTTCCTTGACTTCACAGGCTTTTATGAAACGAATGAACCGTAAAAATGAGCTACTGGCTCAATCTGCGGAACAATTAGCCGCAATGGCCGATTGGAGAGGTTCGGTAGACTATCCTTTTACCCAGTTGAATAATGCCTGGGAGCTGGTATTGGGCAGCCAGTTTCACGACATTCTGCCAGGTACCAGCATTCCCAAGGCTTATGAATATGCCTGGAACGATGAGTTTATTGCTGCCAATGGATTTGCAAATGTTTTGAAAAACTCGGTAACTGCTCTTTCATCCGAACTTAATACTGCATGTAAAGGAAGAGCGGTTGTTGTTTATAATCCCGTTGCAATCGACAGGGAAGATGTCGTTACAGCTCAACTGGAATATGATAAATTGCCTGAAAATATAATGGTACTTGATCCCAATGGACATATTGTTCCAAGTCAAATAATTGGCAAGGAAGGGAATAGTCTTAGGTTTATTTTTCTTGCCAAAACGCCTTCAACGGGGTTAGCTGTTTACGAAGTGCGAGAACATAGTGCAAAAGGCTTAGTAAAGTCTGAATTAAGAATAAGCGATAAGTCTATAGAAAACGGTTTCTATAGTATAACAATAAAATCTAATGGTGATATTGCCAGCATCTTCGATAAGAAAAATAACAAAGAACTGTTATCTAAACCTGCCCGACTCGAATTTCAGTCGGAAGAATCTCACGAATGGCCAGCATGGAACATGGACTGGAAGGAACGCCAGAAACCTCCTTTCGACTTTATGGACAAGGAAACCTCAACACGCATTTTAGAAAATGGGCCGGTTCGTGTTGCTCTGGAAGTAAAACGTAAAGGGCAAAACTCAGAAATTATCCAAATACTTAGCCTTTCTGCAGGAGAGGCCGGAAAGCGTCTTGAGATAAATAATATGCTCAATTGGCAATCTAAAGGAGTTAGCCTGAAAGCTTCTTTTCCTCTGGTCGCGAGCAACGATTCTGCTACCTACAACATGGAAGTTGGCACAATACAAAGAGGAAACAATAACGAACGCAAGTTTGAAGTACCTTCCAAAGAATGGTTTGATCTTACTGATAAATCATCTCAATTTGGCGTTTCTGTTCTCGAAGATTGTAAATACGGTTCGGATAAACCCGATGACAATACTTTACGTTTGACTCTGATGTTTACTCCAAAAGTTGATAAGCGTTATGTTGTACAAGGATCACAGGACTGGGGACTGCATACATTTAAATATGGCATTTATGCACATAAAGGCGATTGGAAAGACGGACTTACACATTGGCAGGCAAAATTTCTGAATCAACCTTTAATGGCTTTTGAGGCTCCAAAACATGAAGGAGCTGGGGGCAAAACGGTTTCCTGGCTGCAAATCAATAATCCCCAGGTTGGGGTAATGGCTTTTAAGAAAATGGAAGACTCAGAGTATTATATTGTTCGTGTCAACGAATTGCTAGGAAAAGACATCAAAGAAGTAAATATCAAATTCCCTGCAAAAATTGCCGATGCCTATGAAGTAGACGGTCAGGAAAAGAAAATTGGAAAAGTTGACTTTTTTGGTGAAAATATCAATATAGATCTGCCTCATTTTACAATCCGGACATTTGCCGTAAAACTTCGCCCTCCAGCCGGTAATCCTGCTAAGCCGCAACAAATTACCCTAAGTTTGCCATACAATCTCGATGCTTTTAGTTTTGACGATAACAGGGATGATGGTAATTTTGATTACCGTGTTAGTATGCCGGCTGAACTTATCCCTGCTGAAATAACCAATGGAAATATTCATTTCACTATGGGAAAAACTGCCGATGATAAAGATAATGCGATTAACTGCAAAGGACAGAAACTTGAAATACCTGCCGGCAACTATACCTGCCTCTATATCCTCGCTTCGGCTAAGAAGGATACTTCAGGCGAATTTATCTTCGACAATGCTTCATCTTGTAATTTAAAGATTCAGAATTGGACGGGATATATTGGACAGTTTTACAATCGAAAGTTTGCCCAGGATCAGGTAACAGTGACAAAGCTTGCAAGTCCATATTCAAAAGGGGGAAATATTGCATGGTTTGCGTCACACAAGCATAATGCTTATCCATCTAAAAATGATGCCTACCAATATTGTTACATATATAAATACAAAATTGATCTGCCAAAGAATGCTAAAAGTATTACACTGCCTTTAAATGAGTCTATACGGATTTTTGCTATTACTGCCGTACGAGAAATTGCCGGCGACCTAATACCTTTGCAACCTATGTATGAAAATTTCGAGGGTTTTACCCCTGTCGAGCTAAGAAATAATTAGAGAATCCCTCAAAAACAATTAAGAGTTTAATGTAGTAGTTTTAGTTGTTGAAAGCTGCTTGCTGTGAAGCCTGCAGCTTTTCTCATTGTTTATTTCTATTACGGTTTGGGATTGTTTTGCTCTCGTTTATTGTCAGGGCATTCTATTCTTCGGCAATCATTTCGGTGTGATCGCAGAATCCTTCCAGAATCATATTCATTGCTGCAATTATTTTTCGCATAGCATTGCTGTTTTGTAACCATAAAAATCTCGTGAATAACCATCAGGTAAATAAAGTGTAAATACGAAAATCGTAATGGCAGAATACAAAATGTAAGGGTATATCCCTGGCATATCTTGCTGAGAGCATTACTTTTGCTTGTTCCTTTACTCTTTTCTGTAATGAAGTGCAATAACGCCTGATGTAAATGTTTTACTCTCCAGAAGTTTTAGTTTGACTTTGTCATTAACATTTTTAAATAATGGAATACCTTCTCCTAATAAAATTGGATTTACAAAAATCCAAAATTCGTCAATTAATCCAAATTCTAAAAGAGAATGAGATGCTCCCGGACTACCGAAAATTAGTATGTTTTTCCCCGATTGTTGCTTTAATTGGGTTATTTTTTCCGGGAGATTGTTTCTTATAACTATGGTATTTTTTAATCCGGTGTCATCCAATGTTTTTGATAGAACCACCTTTGCTACGTTTTTATACCAGATTGAGTGTTCTTTGTCGTGTTTGCTTGCATTGGGCTTTTCTCCGGCTTTAGGCCAATATGCTTCCATCATTTGAAATGTTACCCGTCCATATAGCGCCGTATCGGCCTGGGCTGTCAGTGTTGAAACAAATTCAAATATTTCATCATTCACAGTTACCCAGTTCAATTCACCTTTTGTTCCGGCAACAAAACCATCAAGTGATGCATGCATAAAAAATACTAAGCTTCTCATTGGGGTATCAGTTTTGTCTTAAAACAATGCACCTGTCTTTTTTGTTTTGATCTGAAATTCAGTGTAGCTTTTCTGCTAAGGTCTTAGGGTAGTTTAATTAAACACGCTTTTTATAAACTCGCATTGCAAACATATAGGCCACGAGCATAATTCCAACACACCACGCTAGTGCCAACCATATTTCGTTGCCTACCGGCTGATTATTGAGCAGTGCACGCAATGCGTTAACTATGGATGTTACAGGCTGATTTTCTGCAAATACACGAACTGCAGTGGGCATTGTATGAGTTGGCACAAACGCAGAGCTAATTAAAGGTAAAAGGTGAATTGGATAGGCAATAGCAAGTGCGCCATCCTGCGTTTTTGCTGTCAACCCCGGAATAGCAGCTAACCATGTCAGAGCAAGCGTAAACAGCGCGAGTATACCAACTACAGCAAGCCACGACAGTACTCCGGCTGGTGAGCGAAAGCCCATTATTAATGCAATAAGAACAATAATAGCGACTGAAACTGCATTGGATACCAACGATACCAGTACATGTCCCCACAGTGCTGTAGAGCGGGCAATTGGCATGGAGTGAAACCGCTCAAATATGCCTCGTTGAACGTCGTTAAACAGGCGGTAAGATGTATAACCTATACTGTTTGCAATGGCCATTAGCAATACTCCAGGTAACAGGTAATTTATATAGTTTTCGGTACCCGACTGAATTGCTCCGCCCAGTACATAAACAAACAGCAGCATAAGCGCTATTGGCATTATGGTAGCCGTTATGATTGTGTCCACACTACGGAAGTGATGACGCATGGAACGCCCAAGCATAACATTCAAATCCATGAAATAATAATTTTTTACCGTCGCCATTTTACTTTCCCTCCTTTTTGCCAACAATTGCCAGAAATATTTCTTCCAGTGTCGGTTGTTTTTCAATAAATTCAACTTTCGCGGGAGGAAACAGTTTTTTCAGTTCCGCAAGTGTTCCATTCACTATAATCTTTCCGTTTTGAAGAATCGCTATCCTATCTGCGAGCTGTTCTGCTTCTTCTAAATACTGTGTGGTCAGAAATACAGTTTTGCCATTTTGAGAAAGCTCTTTAATGAACTTCCAAACTTCAATACGGGCCTCAGGATCAAGTCCTGTGGTTGGCTCGTCGAGGAAAATAAGCTGCGATTCTCCTGCAAGGCTCATAGCAATATCAAGTCGGCGCCGCATACCGCCTGAATAGGTGGAGACCCGACGGTCGGCGGCATCAGTCAGTCCGAAACGGCCCAACAATTCTTCTGCAACGCGACGAGGATTTTTTAGATGCCGCAGCCTGGCAATCATAATAAGGTTTTCGCGTCCGGATAATATCTCGTCCACGGCTGCAAACTGACCGGTCAGACTGATTGACTGTCTCACATTATAAGGATTTGCCGCAACGTCGAATCCATTTACAATGGCAGCTCCGCTATCGTGCTTGAGCAGGGTGGTGAGAATCTTAACAATTGTTGTTTTGCCAGTACCATTTGAGCCCAACAGAGCGAAAATACTGCCTGCTTTTACTTCAAAATTCACACCTTCAAGGACAGTAACGCTTTTGTACGATTTTTTCAATCCTTTTACCGAAATGGCAATTTCATTCTGTATCATTATTCGTTTCCTCCTTATGATGTTAACAATGTGATACCGGTTAAATCTGCCTTTCCCTGTTTTAGGAATTCGTATGTTATTCGGTCGGCTTTACAGTCACTAAACCCAATTCTTTTTAGCTTTTTGTTGTTCTTAAAGAAAGTGTTAATAAGGGTTGCATTCTGGAATGTAACCCGGGTAAATGCACAGTTTTCAAAATAGCAGTCTTCCATTGTCCCTGTAAAAACAGTATCGGCAATTTGTGCATCTATAAAGGACGTTCGGTTCCACACGGCTTTATTAATTGTATTTTTCTCCAGGTCGCCCGATTTAACCGTCACTCCTGAAATGCCCCCCGACTTCATCTCTATACCGGTAAAATCGCAGCCTGTTAAATCACAACCATATATAAAGCTTTCTGAAAAACTGGTTCCGGTAAAATTGACACCAGAGCAATCGCAAAGGTTGATATAGCTTCTCGAAAATTCAGTTCCTTTTAGAGAACAGTCCTTTAATATATTCTTGTTTAAGTATGAACTCTGAATACGGCTGTTACTGATATCGCTGCCTGAAAAGTCGCAACCGTCAACGTTGTTGCTTTTCAGAAGAAGCCCCGACAAATCGGAACCTATAAACTTACAGAGTTGCATATTGGATGAGCTGAATTTTTCATGCAGGTTTTTTAATCCTGAAAAGTCAGCTTCCACCCAGTTTCCCCCCGACATGTCCCAGTTGATTTTTCCCTTTTGCTTCCCTGAGGGCGAATCAGCCGGTTGTTTTGTCCCAGAATTAACAGGGGCAAATGTAGCGACCATGTTATCTGAAAAATAGTTTAAGTCAACACCCAAAATTTCAGCGAGACGATTAAAAGTAGTAATATCGGGCATTGATTCTCCACGCTCCCACTTCCCAACAGCCTGTGGACTAATAAATAGTCGTTCGGCAAGTTGCGCCTGTGAAATATTTACCTTCTTTCGTGCATCGGCTATTTTATTTCCAATTTTTTTTGTTTCCAGCATAGGAACATTTTTAAATTTTGATGAAGCAAAGTTATTGGTAATCAATCTTCAGTACAAAAAAATTCAACTACTTATAGTTGTAAGAGCACTACTAATGGTTGTTTTACAACAACTAACCATTGTAATTGGCCAGAATATGTCTAAAAAGAGTAGAATGAATAAAATAAACCTAAGAATGCGGACAAAGCAAAGGTTTGTTAGTCTCGTTTATCAAATTTTCAATTCTCAAATTTGGAAAGTTTAATGAAATTGTTATGTTTGAACTTTCATTAAAACGTTATTTGGAAATTGGATATTTTACCATACAATATTCCGGAAGATTTTGTGAGAGTCTAAGTATCTAAGAACCAAGCCTAATTTTATTGCCGATGGTTTCTTTCTCTATTCTGTTAACCAATTGAGGAATGCTACACCCTGCCTTCTATAACGCTGCATATGATATTTTGTCCAACCCAATAATAATTAAAAGTTATGTCAGAAAACTATTTTAAAAAACATCCTAACAAAGATGGATTCTTTAATGAATATGGAGGTGCATTTATTCCGCCTGTTCTTGAAGTAGAAATGAAAAAAATTAACGATGCGTATTTTGCCATAAGCAAATCGCATAATTTTATTGCCGAACTCAGGAGTATCCGCATGCATTACCAGGGACGACCCACTCCGGTTTATTACTGCAACCGGTTGTCGGAAAAATATGGAGCACGTATCTACCTGAAACGGGAAGATTTGAATCACACAGGGGCACACAAATTGAACCATTGCATGGGTGAAGCCCTTCTAGCCAAGTTTATGGGTAAGAAAAAACTGATAGCTGAAACCGGAGCTGGTCAACATGGTGTTGCGCTTGCAACAGCTGGTGCGTACTTTGGCCTTGAATGCGAAATCCATATGGGCGAAGTTGATATTGCCAAAGAACATCCCAATGTTGTGAGAATGCAAATTCTGGGTGCAACCGTTGTACCTGTTTCCCACGGGCTAAAAACATTAAAAGAAGCTGTCGATTCTGCATTTCAGGCATATTTAAAGGATCCTGTTAATTCTATTTATTGTATTGGCTCGGTAGTTGGTCCACATCCTTTTCCAATGATGGTGCGTGATTTTCAAAGGGTGGTAGGAATTGAAGCAAAAGACCAGTTTTTTGAAATGACAGGTGAACTACCCGATAAAGTTGTTGCGTGTGTAGGTGGAGGAAGTAACGCAATGGGAATTTTCTCAGCTTTTCTCGAGGATCAGGAATGTGAGTTATATGGCGTTGAGCCGGGTGGAATTTCGTTAAATCTGGGAGACCATGCTGCTACCATGACCAAAGGAACTCCCGGTCTTATTCATGGTTTCAAATGTTATCTTTTGCAGGATGAAAAAGGAGAGCCTTCTCCGGTATATTCAGTAGCGAGCGGATTAGATTATCCGGGGGTAGGACCGGAACATTGCATGCTTAAGGACCTGAAAAAAGTTAATTACGATGTTATTTCCGACAAAGAGTGTATTGATGCATTTTATGAATTGAGCCGCTTGGAAGGTATTATTCCTGCATTGGAGAGCTCTCATGCCGTGGCTTATGCTTTAAAACTTGCTAAAAAGGAACCACAAAAATCAATTCTTGTTAATCTTAGCGGACGCGGTGATAAGGATATTGATTTTGTGCTTGAAAAATACGGTCTCCCAAAAATGTAGATTAACAAAGCATTGCATTAATAAGTTTTGTTTTTACAAAAAGGTTAATACTTACTGATTACTTTTTAAACATTTATGCATTAACTAAAAGATTTTCCATGTTGGGAAATCGTTATCAAACCTTCAAAACATTGAATTTATGGATAGAACATCTAATGAAGTGAATAATAACATTTCAGATCCAATCCGGGAAGAATATCCTGATCACTTCAAAATTGTTAAACTTACTGACGAAGAGTTGTATTACTTTGCTAAAAGTGAGGACGACAAAAGAAAAATTGATAAGGTAGTTGAAAATTATCCGGTTAGGATAACCTCCTTTCTGCGGGATAAAATGAAGAATTCCGAAGCCTTGAGAAAACAGTACTTACCTTCGCCGGAGGAATACGGCAACAATGGTACCCCAACACCTTTTGAAGAAGGGAAAGAATCCGCCAAGACCTATGGTTTGGAACGTGTGTATCGCGACAGAGTGCTTATTGCTCCTAATTTCGAATGTCCTGCTTATTGCCGTTATTGTTATAAAAAAAGCCGCGTTTTAAGAGGAAAAAGAGGGATGACCAACAAAGAAATAGTTGAGGCAATTCAGGAAGTATCAAAGATGAAGGAAGTCCGAGGTGTTGTTGTAACTGGCGGTGAACCTCTGCTAGACCTGAAAAAATTATTTTTCCTTCTTGATGGTTTGTCTTATCTCGAAAATATTTCAGAAATCCGCGTTGGTACAAGAACGCTTTTAAATTCCCCTCATATATTTACTGACGAACTTGCTGACAGGTTTGCTGCTTATATCCGACCCGATTTTGAAAATGCCGGGAATAGTAAATACCTGGCTTTTAACGTGCATTTTAATCATCCCGACGAATTAACCCCTGAGGTATTAAAGGCATGTCATAAACTAACATCGCGCGGAATAACCCTGAGAAACCAGACTGTGTTACTGAAAGGTTTAAATGACGATGTGGAAACCATGAAAAAGCTGTTTTCACTTTTGCTGCGAAACAATATTATAGTTTATTACATGAATCATTGCATGCCTGCTGAAGGGGCGGGTCATTTCCGGACAACAGTTCAAAAAGGTATCGATATCTACCGGTATCTTTGCACTGAATCGTCAACACTTATTCCGCATTATGTATATGCACCTTCGGGAGGGAAAGTGCATGTTGGACCTGATACAAAACTTAATTACAAAGTAGTAGACGGAACAGAATATATAGAGACCGTTATGCCTTATTCTGTCGATGAATTTAAAAAAATTACCAAAAAAGATTTGCCTCCATTGCATCAGGAAACAGCGGAAGGTAATATGATTGGAATGTATATCAATGGAAATAGTAATTCTTAATAAGCACATAGAATGAGAAATATAAAAAGAAATACTAACCCGATTAAATTTTTCGTAGCACTAAGAGGTGAGAAGCATCCCAGCGAATACATTAGGCTGGCAAAGTTTATAGAGGATTTAGGATACGACAGAATATATGTTTACGACGACCTGATGTTTTATTCTTCCACCCAGATTTTAACTCTTATCGCGGAGCATACTAAAAAGATAGAAGTGGGCCCATGCCTTGTAAACGGCTATTACCGGCATCCGGCCATCATAGCTCAGGAGGCTGCGTTTCTGGAGGAAATGGCTCCTGGAAGGAGTGTATTGGGCATAGGCAGAGGCGCTTTTTTCGATTTCTACAATATGGAAAATTCGGAAGAGCACACCCGTACAGGAATTCTTGAAACCACGCAACAGGTTAACAGGTTATTGTTGGGTAATACCGATGAGCTATACGGTACTAAATTCCAGGCAACTGGAAAAGCATTTTTAAGGGTGCCAAAGCCTGACCGAAAAGTACCCATAGTTATCGGAAGCTGGAACGCCAAAATTGCAGCTATTGCAGGAGAACATGCCGAAGAGCTCCAGGTTGCCGAAGTGTGGAATGCTCCTTACCTTTCGGAATTGAAGAATAACTTCACTGGTAACATTCGCACAAACGGTAAAAAAATATTCAATATCGGGGGCATGTCCTGCATATCAAACGATATTCAGAAAGCCTGTCATATTGCAAAAGATACCGCCGCAATTTACATTCCTTATTTAAATATGCTGATTCAGAAATACGGATATGATCCTAACAGCGATTATTTCCAGGAAATATTTGAGCACTCCCGCAATGGTGATTATAAGAAAAGCGCTGCGTTAATAAGCGACGAAATAATTCAGAAGGTCGCTCTTGTTGGAACACCGGAGGACATAGTTGAAAGGATTAGAACCCTTCACGATTCAATTGGCATTGATGGAATTATGATGTCGCCACCTTATGGAGCCGGTACCCTGGAAGACGACCTGGAATTAATCATGAATAAGGTTGTAAAGGTTGTAAATTCTTAGCGTAATAATTTTTTATACAGTAACTATCAAAAATTGTAAAAAAGTAATTAAATTTAATTAACTGAACTGAATCATTCATTCCAGCAATTTATTTACTAATTCAATAAAACTTATCTAATTTAAATTTTTAACACTATGGGTAATGTAGCATTCGATCCGACCAGCAAAGCTGTCACTGGTACCTTTAAGGGATTTCTTGAACTGGCACAACATCAGGCGATAGGTAACGAAATGTTAAAAGAAGCAGGAGATAAAAAGAGCTCAAAATTAATTGTTGATACTTCAGAATTAAGTGTGATAAGGAAGGAAACTCAACAATGGATTGAGGAAGATTGGTTTCCTAGGGCTGTTAAAATTGGAATTAAATACATGGCCTTTGTTGTTTCGAAAGATGCACTTGGAAAGATGTCGACTAAAACAGTAAATCAAAAAGCAGGGCCTATTGAAATACAATATGTTGATTCTTTGATTTCAGCAAAAACCTGGATAGCTTCAAAGTAATATAAAGCTGTCGGATTTTATAGTAAGAGGCTATGTAAAAAGGTTGGAAAGACTTTGACTTCGCTCAGTCTGACGATTGACAATCAGTTATTTGTCATATTGAGCGGAGTCTAGATATGACAAATAATTGATTTTAAAACAGCCTCATTTTTCTTAATATTCCTAATTTTAGCATCGGAGGTTGACTCCAATTCGGACAAATTGATTTCGTAACGTGTACAAGTATTGCTCTTTTTAAAGATCAGGCCTCTAATTTTATCCCGGGTTTTTGACTTGTACGTTTTCGGAAGATACCTGGCCGTGATATTCTATAGTTCTGTCCACCTCTTTTTGTTTGGGTGAAATTCTCTGTTATTCTTTATGTTAGAAATTGTTGAGGTGCCCACATCAAACCATTTTTCCAGAGTTGTGTTTGTCATTTTTGCTCTTCTGTTTAGTTCTACCAAATATTCTTCAGTAATAATATCATTAAACAAATAATCATCCAATTCATTTTCCAAAGGACATAAGAATATATAGCCATCATAATCCCGTTCTATAAATTCAATAACTCCTTTACTTTTTCGGAGTAATATCTTCCCGAGATAATCCTTGATTGATGCATATCGTTCAGAATGATGGAATAGTTCGATCCCATATATCTGCGAATTTCCTTTATTAAAAGTGTATTGACGATAATTGCCCGGTGAACCCTCAGGAAATTGCCTGGAAGTTTGCCTTCCAGGTAATTGAGGCTTTGATCCAGAAGATATTTTTTACCTTGCCGGGTATAAAGCTCCACGTACTTTTCGTTGGCTTCGAAATAGGATATATCATCGGTTTTGATAAAAATAACCCTGTCGCCAACTTTTACCGGGAAGGAGGTGACAATTTCCTTTTTCTTCGATTCGATTTTCTCCTCGACCCAATTTAATATCTGGGAATAGTCGTTGTTACTGCCTAATCTCCTTACCTTTTCCAGGGTTATGGCGAGTCTTTCGGGTTTTACAGGTTTTACCAGATAATCGACGCTGTTTGTTTCAAAGGCCTGAAGGGCATATTGGTCGTAAGCGGTACAAAAAATGATGTAAGGTACTTTATGCAGATTTTTAATTACTTCAAATCCGTCCCTGCCGGGCATACTAATGTCGAGGAAAACGATGTCTGGTTTCAGGAAATTGATCATTTCCACGGCCTCAATCCCGTTAGCAGCTTCTCCGATAATGGTAAAGGTTTCATGGTGGCTTGCCAGAAGCTGGATCAGGCGGATACGTGCCGGTTCTTCGTCATCAACAATAAGGGTGCGATATTTTTTATCTAAGGCCATTGGAGTTTATAATTACTATTAATCCTTATTTTCTACAGGGATCACAACAGAGATATATTTCTCCGGTTCGTTCTGCCAATTTATGAGGGCTTGCTCCTTGTATAAAATTTCAAGTTTATCATAAATGCTCTGCAATCCATAACCTTTGGTGGGAGAATTGCTGAACGCCGGACCATTATCGTGCACTTCAATTTTCAAGGCATTATTATGCATACCGACTACGAGTTTAATTATTCCTTGTCCGGTTAATTGTGTTATACCATGTTTAATGGCATTCTCGATTAATGGCTGAATTATAAACCGTGGAATTGGAGTGTTTTTAGCCTCCTCGCTGATATTACACTGGTATTGCAGCTTATCGCCAAACCTTGTCTTTTCAATTTCAAGATAAATTCTTGCCAGTTCTGCTTCTTCCGCCACGGTCGAAAATGTCCCGTTATTTTTGTTAATCGTATACCTGCAGAACTCCGATAAGGCCAATGCCATCTTTTCGGTTTTATCGGGATCGACCTTTGCAAGACCGGCGATAGAATTCAGGGAGTTATACAAAAAATGAGGATTAATACGGGAATGTAATGCCTGCAATTCTGCCCGATGCTGCATTTCGCGAAAATGTAGAATTTCAAGATCCTTTTCGTTTATGGCGTTTTGCGTTTTGAAATGAAAATAGGTGTAAGCCAAACGTCCAATAATCATGATAAGGCTGTAAACTACAACAAAGCTCAGGAAAAGGGTATGTCGGTGAAAATATAAAAACAGAACGAAAACCGGTAGTAACGAGAGGAAAAACTGGATGTGCAATCGCTGAAGAATGGTTGTATCCTCCCGGATGGATAGTTTTTCGGAGAAATAGAGGAAGTTCAGGGTTATAAAATTGAATATATTGGGCAAAACCACGACATCGCCCAGCATTGTAGGGATACGTTCGTGAAATATTCTCCCGTCGTACAGTTTGTATAATATGTACATAATCGTAGCCGATTGCATAATCAGCATCCCCGTTTTAATATATTCGGCCCACGACTTCGAAGCCACGGAAAACCTGTTGAGTTTTATTAATACCAGTAAATAAAGAAGAACGAGGATCACCGAAGATGTGAAATACAATATCAATGAATAATTGCCATAGCGATGTTTCAGATTGTTAAAGCGGTAAAAAATACTTTTCAGATAGAGCTTGGGATACCTTATGTACAACTGAACATAAATGTCGTTAGCATAAGCATTGGACAGAATAAAACTGTCCTTTTCGTTAAATTGGGCTATTAGCGGCTGGTATGACCCCAAAATATTGTGTTCGTTACGCCTAGTAGCTATATTTCTATTTGGGATGATCAGTTCTCTCAATACATAAAATTGCATGGCTTTATTTCTTAAAAACTGAGGCGTCGATTGCCTCACCTGAATTTTAACTTTTGCCAGATTCACAGCTTTGTTAAGGTCTTCTGATCTTTGTTTTAGCCGGATGTAGTACTTCCAGATACCCAAGGTATAATAATCGGTTAACTCAACTTTTTTTGCCATGATATCCTCCAGCCTGATATTATCCAGCATCAAGCGGAATGTTTCTCTCTCCCGTGGTTTAGACTTGGTTCGGTTTTTTGAATCCGTGTTATTGGAAATGGCCTTCATGGGTGTTTCAAAAACTGAATCGGGCAGGGTTTCGATATTAAGAATCAGGTTACCATCACTGTTTACCCTGTAAATCCTTACGCGTTCCAGAATTCCTCCCAATTCTGAAGCCAGTTCATCAATGTATGCTATATCCTCAGGGTTGTAATTTCCTTTTAGTTCAATTTTAATATCCCCGGTAAATGTTGATATGTGAAAGCTGCGATCCAGATAATCATTTTTGAACGATTCCCATAATGAATCCTGCTTAGTCCATTGGCTCTGGCCGTTTGCTTTAACAGCAGTTATCAGCAATGCTACAATCAGTAATGTGTATAATTTATTCATAGTCTTAAAATTAATCAGTTATTTCTGATCACAAAAGAACTAATTCAAAATATGTTGATAAAGGCAATTCCGACAAACGGCAAAACAGGAGGGATAAACGGAAAGCGAAATAGCAGTTTAGGTTATCTAAACTCCGTTTGACGAAGGCTTTGCCCGAGTAAATAGTATTAAGGCAGTATCATGTAGCCTAAGCCCCTACCCCTGACATCTAATTAAAAACTGAAAAATCTCGCCATAGAAAACGACCATTTATCTTTCCCGTTGTTTTAGTTAACAACAGTATCACCTTGTAACTAAAAATCAACCAAATGGAAGCAGTAAAAGTAAGATCGGCAGCAGAAGGCGTTGTTGCCATGAAAGCAAAAGAAGTGAAAGCATTCGGTACGGAAGCTGCCGAAGCTAGTCTGCAGCAGTTGAACATTCCGCGAAGAAATCCTACTCCACATGATGTGGAAATAGAGATTCTTTACTGTGGCGTTTGTCATTCCGATTTGCATACTGCCCGCAATGAATGGCATGGTACCATGTACCCATGTGTGCCGGGGCATGAAATTGTTGGCCGGGTGGTGAATGTTGGCAGTGAAGTTACCAGGTTTAAAACAGGCGATATTGCAGCCGTGGGCTGTCTGGTTGATAGCTGCCACGAATGCCAGTATTGTAACGACAATCTGGAGCAGTACTGTGAAGAAGGTAGTGTGCAAACATACAATTCGTCCGACAAGCATCTCGGCTCGCATACCTTTGGCGGATATTCCGAAAGCATTGTAGTAAAAGAAAGCTTTGTGCTGCGGGTGCCTGAAAATCTTGATCTGGCTGCCACGGCTCCCTTATTATGTGCCGGTATAACCACTTATTCGCCATTGAAACACTGGAACGTTGGTCCCGGCAAAAAAGTTGGCGTTGTCGGCATTGGTGGTTTGGGGCATATGGCGGTTAAGCTTGCCAAGGCAATGGGGGCGGAGGTGATTGTATTCACTACTTCGGCTTCTAAGGTTGATGACGCGAAACGACTGGGAGCTGATGATGTCGTACTCACAAAAGAATCAGCACATATGCAAAAGTATGCTGGCAAGCTTCATTTTATCCTGGATGCCGTTTCGGCTCAGCACGACATCAACCTTTATTTAAGCCAGCTTCGGATTGATGGTACGCTTGTATTGGTTGGTGCTCCTGAGCATCCTCTTCCGGTGGCGGCTTTTAGCCTTATTCCTTACCGCCGAAGCTTTGCCGGCTCCATGATAGGCGGTATTGCCGAAACTCAGGAGATGCTCGATTTTTGTGGAAAGCATAATATAGTGGCTGATATAGAAATGATCAACATCCAACAAATTAACGAGGCATATGACCGATTGCTGAAAGGAGATGTAAAATATCGTTTTGTAATCGATATGGCGTCATTAAAAGCCTGAAAACATTTCCTTATTCAATAAGAATTGTTGAATATGGCACATGATTAAAAATGATGGGTATAAAAGACTGCAACTACGCTCATTCTGACGATTCCAGGATCAAAACGCCCCAGGGATCGATGGTTAAGGCCGATCTGGCCGAGACCTTCTTACCTGAAAGAAGTTCAAGGCCACCTTTGTAGGGATAGCTAAATGTTTTTGGTTCGGAGCTGTAGTTGTAGTAATACCTGATCACATTGCCTGAGTCGTTCACTCCCCACTTGGTGATGACGGGCCAATGAAGTTCCTGGTCGGGCGTTTTAGTGCCGGTGCGTTCCAGGGCCTGGTGGAGGATTTTTTTCTGAATAGAGTCAGAGACCATGCATCCTTCGTATAACAAGCTTCCTTTTCCAAACTTGTTCAAAGTTACCGCCGGGTATTCGCCAAAGTATTTATGATCGTAAAAAGCCAGCGGCTGGGCGGTTTCGCAAATAAGGTATTCGCCCCAGGTATTTACTTTGTTGTTAGCCTCGCCCACCTGGAAAGGATCGTTTTTTAACCCCAGAGTCTTGAAGCTTGTAAATTCCTGGTAATAGAATCCACATGCTTCGCGCAGGGGACCGGGAGCCATAACGGACCGCACAGTAGAGTTTTCATTGGTGAAACCGCTCTTGAACTGCATAATCACATGTCCTCCGTTCTTTACATAATTGCTTATCTTTTCCAATAAGTCATCGCTGGCCACATACAGCGAAGGAATGATCACCAGACTGTATTTTTCCAGTTCGGGGTTTTCGGGGAAAATGAAATCCACGCCTACGTTACTTTCGTACAATAGCTTATGAAATTTGACCACAAGCTCGTTCTTATAGAAATTATTATGATCGGGTCCCCAGGGACTGCCGTTCTGGTCAAAGGGCATAAAATTTAAAGCAGCATTACTGTCGTGACTGAAAAGAATGGCCACTTTATTGTTTTTTTTCAGATTCACCAGTTTTTTGCCAATTTGCTGCAACTCATGAGCTGTTTTCGAGACTTCTGCATAGGCACGGTTTGGTTGCAGGTCGTGCGACAGAACCCCTTTCCAGTAAGTTTCCTGTCCCGAATGGATTGAATGCCAGTGCCAGTATTCAACCATGTTGGCTCCTGAGCCAAGGTTTGCATAAACGTTCTGGCGCATCTGCCCGGGATAGGGCGGTTGCTGCATACGCGAGTTCCAGCCTATGGTCTGGGCATTGGTTTCCGTGATAAGGTAATTTGATTTTTTTACCGAACGGAAAAAGTCGCCAGCAAAAGCCATTTCACTGCCATTGAGTTTATCCTGCTGTTCAAAGTAAACATTCACAGCAAGTACATCCATCAGTTTCGAACTGGCTGTCTGGTCCACTTCTTCTACCGATGGCATAAAACATTGGGTGATAAACTGATCGGCACGTTTATATTCGCGTACAATCGCCGATTGCCGGGTAAGGAAATCGGCTATCGTTTTGCGGTTATATCTTTCCCATTCAAGTTTGTAGCCGGTATTGGTAATGCCATCGCGTGGTGCCAGTTCTTCCCAACTGTTTATGGTCATCCCCCAGTAATTCAGTCCCCAGATTTTATTAAGGTTCTGAGGAGTCTCAAATTTTTTTTTCAGATAATTTACAAACCCTACCTGGTAGTCGTAGTTATTAACGCCTCGTGCCGTTGTTTCGTTATCCACCTGGTAACCAATAATGGCAGGGTGTTTGGCGTAATGCTCCATCATTTTGCGTATAATCCGCTCACAATAGAACAGGTATGTTGGGTGGGTGATATTCATATTTTGTCGGATGCCATAGTAAGCCTTTCCTTCTTTCTGAAATTCGAGTAAAACTTCCGGGTGTTTATGCCACAGCCATGCAGGAATAGAATAAGTCGGGGTGCCTAAAATAACTTTAATTCCTGCTTGATGCATTTTATCTATGATGCGATCCATCCAGGCAAATTCGAATTCTCCTTCGCGCGGCTCAAAAAGGCTCCAGGTTGATTCTCCCAGTCTTACTACAGAAATACCAGCTTCTTTCATCAGGCGTACATCTTCATCAAGCCGTTCGGTGGGCATATATTCATGGTAATAAGCAACACCATAAAGTATATTATCAAACTTTCCGGGTTGTGCGTTAGTTGTAAGAGCGAGTGCCAGCAGGGCCACAAGCGTCAGTAATGTCTTGGATTTCATTATTTTTATTTTAGGTTTTCATAATTAAGCAAGAAGAAAAATTTTTTAAATTTTTCAAGGGAGTGCTATGCAAAATTATTAAAGTTTTCGAAAGTTAAAATCTCAACCTGGACTTCCCTTTAGGATATAGTTGTAAAGCCCATGTATCTTACAATAGGTCGAAAAGAGTTCTTATTCTCAAAGGGTTTTAACTCCCACTATTCCGGTAAACTTGTCGGATATTTGTTCAGTTTCGGATCCCACCCCTTGTCATTCTCTATTGCGGGAATAACATCCTCAGGCTTATCCACAACGGTCCATAAGTCGCGATGATAATCGTTCATAAATTGCTGACTGATCATTTCCTCCAGAAAAGCAGTAAGGTGGTCGTAAAAATTGTTGATGTTCAGCATTATTATTGGTTTGGAAAATTGACCAAGCTGTTTTAATGTGATTACTTCGGTGAGTTCCTCCAGGGTTCCGATACCTCCCGGGAGTGCCACCACGGCATCAATTTTAGTGATCATAAGTTTTTTACGCTCACGCATATCGTTGGTAATAATGGTCTCGGTAATTTTTGGGTTGGACCAGCCATAATCTACCATAAAGGATGGAATTATCCCCGTAATTAGGCCCTTGTTTTCGAGCATTCCATCGGCCAGAGCTCCCATCAGCCCAAAAGCTCCACAGCCATAGTTTACAGCTATATTGGCGGTTGCCAGGCGTTTGCCTAGTTCCCTGGCTGCATGAAGATAAATGGGATCTACCTTAGGACTGGACCCACAGAAAATACAAAGTTTTTGAAGCATAGGAATATTATTCAAATAATAAGGAAATTGTTTTCATTGGTAAAAACATTCTGTCACTATCCGGCAAAAGGATAAAACCGTATTTTTTATAAAAACTGACAGCTATTTCATCTATGGGATCAACAACAACGGCCATGGAACCAAGAGTTGTTTCGGCGACATCCAGACATCTTTTTAAAGCATCCAGCAAAAGTATTTCCCCATTACCCTTTCCTTTGAAACTGGAATCTACCGCCAATCGTCCAATTAAGGAAGCCGGGATTTTTCCATACCCCTTTGGTAGTTTTTTACTTAACTCCGCAGGAAGGTTTTCAAAAGGTATATTGTCATTTGATAAAGTATAATATCCTTTTACAATGGTATCTGTTTCCTGAAGAACAAAACATACTGATAATTTTCTTTTTATATCCTGATTTACCTGGTAATAAAAATAATTATTCAGTATTGCATTTTCGCACGAAAACCTGTTTCTTTCGTGTTTTGAATTCAAAAGAACAGTCAGATAACTCATTTGTCAAGGTTTTCTTTGTACCTGGCTGCCGCTTTCTTTAATCTGGCATTAGGCTCCGGAGGATTGATTAGTGCCTCGAAAAATATTTCTCTGTCTTTTTGTGAGGCAATAATAGTTTTATGCTCGCTAATTATTTTATCCGCCTTCTCCTTTAACGCATGAATAACAAACTCAGTTAAAGTCCTGAATCCACCTAAACTTGCAGCATATTCAAAAAACTCCTTCTGTTCTTTCGATAATTTAGTGTCGAATCTGGCTTTTGCCGTCCTGATCTGTGTCGCCATAATAAAAATTTTAAACAAATGTACGTATATTTTCCGTACATCATGGGCGCAAGTATAAAAAAATCCCAAATCTTTTTAAGATTTGGGAAGCTTTTCTGTTCAATATTTTAGATTATAACAATGCGTCGAGCTTAGCTGTGAGAACACTTTTAGGAACTGCACCCACTTGTTTGTCAACCACCTGACCACCTTTAAAGAACAAAATGGTTGGAATGTTGCGAATTCCAAATTTGGCTTGAGTTTGTGGATTACTATCTACATCAACTTTTCCAACAATGGCTTTTCCTGAATAGTCTTCGGAAATTTCTTTCACTATCGGACCAATCATACGGCATGGTCCGCACCACTCTGCCCAAAAATCAACAATAACAGGTTTATCTGATTTGATTACGACATCCTCAAAATTGCTGTCCGTTACTTCAATAGTCATAACAATTAAATTTTAATTATTTTATCAAATATACAATAATTCAGTTTTGTGTTTCTAAAAACTACAATTGATAATTATCAACCTTTAAAAACATATTTAAACAGGGCTTGTTCAGTTGAGCTTGAACTCAATGCCTTCGCTGCTTTTTAAATAATTGATAAATCCTTCGGTTATATTCATCCGGGTATTACGCGAGAACAGGTCAACAGCCAGGTTTTCTTTCGGAGCGATAATCTTGAATTTCAGCGTTATTTTCCCTTTCGCATCCGAGTGTTGTAAAATCTCGGCTATTAATTGATCGGTCACCATTTGTACTGGTACAATCAACGAGATGCTTTTTACCATTTCTTCGCGCACGTTCGGAAGCATGGTAATGGTTTTTACTTTTACCTCCAGTTCATTTTCGTTGAACATTCTTCCCTGAATACGGCCTTTGAACATAAGAGAATATCCGGTCTGGAAGTATTTGCTGTTATCCACATAGTCGTTCGAGAAGAACATGAGCTTGTACGAGTCGGTATAATCTTCAATGGTGATAATACCGTAAGGCTTACCATTCTTGGATGTTCCCTGCCTTGCGGAAGTTACAATGCCTGCAAAGGTAATGTCTTTGCCGTTCATGTCGCGCAGATCGTTGAGCTGAGAAAGGGTTACATTGCAGAAATGGTCTATTTCCAGTCTGTAATCGTCCAGAGGATGGGCCGAGAGGTAAATGCCTACCAGGTCCTTTTCCTTGTTTAGTTTTTCAAGAACACCCCATTCGGCACAGCGGGGAGCCTCGGGCTTAACAATGGCAATTGAATTAGATGGACCACCAAACAGGGTGTTACTCATCGAGTCTTTATCCGTCTGGTATTTATTGCCGTAACGAATCAGGTTTTCGATAAACGAAAGTTCTTTCCCTTCGAGTTCAAAGTACTGACTGCGGTTCATGCCAAAACTGTCCAGAGCACCCGATAAAGCGAGGGCTTCAAGGTTTTTCTTGTTAACAGCCGAAAGATTGCATCTTTCCACCATTTCGAAAATGCTGTTAAATGGCCCGCGGTTTTTACGTTCTTCAATGATCGAGTTCACTGCTCCTTCGCCCACTCCTTTGATGGATCCCATGCCGAAACGAATATGTCCTTTGGAGTTTACCGTGAAAGCATATTTACTTTCGTTCACATCAGGGCCAAGTACCTGGATGCCCATGCGTTTGCACTCGTCCATAAAGAAGGTGATTTTTTCGATACTGCTGGCGTTGTTTAGTACCGAAGCCATGTATTCACCGGGGTAATGGGCTTTGAGGTATGCTGTCTGGAATGCTACGAAAGCATAACAGGTGGAGTGCGATTTGTTAAAAGCATACGATGCAAATGCTTCCCAGTCGGTCCAGATTTTTTCGCACACTTTCAGGTCGAAGCCTTTTTTAGAGCAGCCGTCCATAAACTTGGACTTCATCTTGTCCAGCACTGCTTTTTGCTTCTTACCCATGGCTTTACGCAGGGTGTCGGCATCACCTTTGGTAAAACCGGCAAGCTTTTGCGAGAGTAACATTACCTGTTCCTGGTAAACGGTGATACCGTAGGTGTCTTTCAGGTATTCCTCCATTTCAGCGAGGTCGTAGGTTACGGGTTCGCGGCCGTGCTTACGGGCAATAAAGTTTGGGATATATTCAATAGGACCCGGACGATACAGGGCGTTCATCGCAATCAGGTCATCAAACTTGTCGGGACGAAGTTCGCGGAGGTACTTCTGCATACCAGGCGACTCGAATTGGAACGTGGCGTTGGTTTCACCTCTCTGATAGAGTTCAAAAGTCTTTTGATCGTCGAGCGGGATATAGTCGATTTCTATTTCGATGCCATGATTCTGCTTGATGAGTTCCAGTGCATTCTTAATGATGGAGAGCGTTTTCAGCCCCAGGAAGTCCATCTTTATAACACCGGCATCTTCAATAACCTTGCCTTCGAATTGTGTCACGAGTAGGTCGGAATCCTTGGCTGTACTTACCGGAATAAGGTCCGTTAGATCTTTTGGGGCAATAATAATACCTGCTGCATGAACGCCGGTATTACGCACCGATCCTTCCAGTGCACGCGCCTCTTTTAAAACCTGTGCCTGCAGATCGTCACCTTGGGCAATTTCCCTTAACCGCTTTACATTAACAATATCGTCGGGGGTAAGGCCTTCTTTTTCAGTGAGACTATCGTCACCGGTAAGCGGAGCCTCAAATACGCGTTCGAGCTCAATACCTGGCTTGTCGGGCACGAGTTTGGTAAGATCCAGACTTTCGTTCAGAGGCAAGTCCAGTACCCGGGCTACGTCCTTGATACTCATTTTAGCAGCCATGGTACCATAGGTTACAATTTGCGCTACCTGGTTTTTGCCGTATTTCTGTACAACATAGTCGATTACCTTTTGCCGGCCTTCGTCGTCGAAGTCGGTATCGATATCGGGCATGCTCTTACGGTCGGGGTTGAGAAAACGCTCAAACAGAAGGTTGTACTTGATGGGGTCGATATTGGTAATACCGATGCAGTACGCCACTGCCGATCCTGCCGCCGATCCACGGCCGGGGCCTATAAATACTCCCAGATCACGGCCGGCCTTAATAAAGTCCATCACAATGAGGAAGTAACCCGAGAATCCCATGGTCTCGATAACACTTAATTCGAAGTTGAGTCGTTCTTCCACTTCGGGTGTTACTTCGGCGTATTTTTTATGAGCTCCTTCAAAAGTAAGATGTCGCAGATACTGGTGCTGAGTTAAAAACTCCGGTGGCACCGGGAAGTTTGGAAGGAGAATGTCTTTTTTAAGATCGAGCAATTCAATTTTACCGGCAATTTCGTTTGTATTGTCGATGGCCTGCGGTAAATCACTGAACAGCCGCGACATTTCCTCCGTTGTTTTAAAATAAAACTGATCGTTGTAAAAGGCGAAGCGTTTGTTTTTAGTGTTTACATCGTCATCGTCCGAGTACTCGGTAAGCTTGGGTGTGGTGATTTTTTCGCCGGTGTTGATGCAGAGCAGAATGTCGTGGGCGTTGTAATCTTTCACGTCCACATAATGCGAGTCGTTGGTGGCGATTATTTTAACATTATATTTATCGGCCCAGCGTTTCAGAATCTCGTTTACGCGGTCCTGCTCTTCTATTCCATGGCGCTGTAATTCTATGTAATAGTCTTCTCCAAATATATCAAGCCACCATTTGAACTCTTCCTCTGCTTCCAGCTCACTTTTTTTCATGATGGCTTTGGGAACAGAGGCCCCCAGGCAGCAGGTAGTAGCAATGAGTCCTTCGTGATATTTCTGGATCAGCTCCTTATCAATACGGGGGTATTTCCCGTACATTCCTTCCATGTAGCCCAGAGACGAAAGTTTGATCAGGTTTTTGTACCCGGTTTCGTTTTTAGCCAGTAAAACCTGGTGAAAGCGAATGTCTTTCTCGTCGCGCGTAAATTGCCGTTTGTGGCGATTTTCAACCAGGTAGAATTCACAGCCGACGATAGGTTTGACCTTCAATGTCTTGTCGTTCTTATCTTCGGGGTTTGCTTTATGTTTGTAAGCTTCTGCTACAAACTCGAAAGCACCGAACATATTACCATGGTCCGTAATTGCCAATGCTGGCATACCGTCTTTTATAGCTTTTTTGTAGAGCTGTTTTATGTCGGCAGCCCCGTCGAGCAGCGAAAACTGGGTATGTACATGCAGATGGCTAAACTTCATTTTGGTATATTTAATTGCTAATAAGCAAGGCAAATTTACGGGTAAAAAAGACCGGGAAAAAGGCTTGTTAATGAAAAGTGAATAAAATTATAACCTAAATATGATGTCTTTAGTATAAATAATCAACTTAGCCCCTAAGAAGCTTGTTTTTAATAAATTTTGAATTGGTAACAGGCAATAAGTTTAGGAAACTTGGGTTTTTTTCTTAAATTTAATTAGGTGCAATAAAAACAACAGCTATGAAATTACTGTCTCTACTATACCTGGGAATTTTCTCCCTCCTTATAAATATATCCTGCTCAAAAGATAAACCTGTTGTTGGGTTTATGCTGCCTCATACTAATATTCAGCGGTATATAATCGAACGCGATGAATTCAATTTAAAAATAAAAGAACTTGGCGGAGAGATGATTTTCCGGCAGGCCAATAACGACGATCAATACCAGATGAAGCAACTGGACTCCTTACTGAACATGAATATCGACATTCTTGTACTCGACCCGGTGAACAGGTTTACTGCTGCCGAAATGGTCCGCAAAGCTCATCGGAAAGGAATCAAAGTAATTTCGTACGATCGTTTGATTTCCAATATTGATGTGGATGCATTTTTGTCGTTCGATCCCTGGTTGGTAGGGAAACTAATAACCGATGCTGCTATAAAGGCTAAACCCGAAGGTAGGTACGTGATTCTTGGAGGTGATAAATCGGACCTGAATGCTATAGGAATTGATGAGAGTATGACCAAAACACTGGAGCCACACATAAGATCGGGTAAAATTCAGGTCGATTACAAGGTTTTTATTGAAAAATGGGCAAGTGAAGATGCTTATCTGGAGGTGAAACAATACCTTAATCTTTCGGGTAATGTGCCCGATGTTATTCTGGCGACGTCTGATATGCTTGCCCGGGGCGCCATTGAAGCGCTTAAAGAAGAAAATCTTCAGGGAAAAGTGCTTGTAACAGGGCAGGGTGGTGAATTATTTGCCTGTAAAAATATTGTTACCGGCAGCCAGTTGATGACCGTCTATAAACCTGTTAAAAAACTGGCAGATCTTTCAGCAGAGCTTGCTGTTAAAATGTTGAATAATGAAAAGGTTGATAATATCCTAAATACCAAACTGAATAACGGACATTCTGACATTCCAACCCAGTTATTGGTATCAATTCCGGTTGACGCTAATAATTTAAAATCGACCATTGTCGCCGATGGAATGATTAAAGAGAGTGATTTGCAGTAGGGACTCGTTTTAAAACTTAAACTTTCTTCCCATTACCAGAATATCGTCCACCTGGATGTTATGGCCGCGCCATTTCTCAATGTTCTCTTCGAGCATTTCTTTTTGTATAGGTATAGAGTATTGCTGGATGTTAATTACAAATTCTTTGAATTTTGCAGTTTTATACTTTTTGTTGTCGGGTCCGCCAAACTGATCGGCATAACCGTCGGTGAACAGATAAATCGTATCGTCGGGTTGAAGCTGGGTAGTATCGTTCGAGAATGTTTTCCCTTCATGGGGGGTCCGGCCAATGGCAAATCTGTCGGCACGTGTTTCAAGGAGTTCACGTTTCCTTATGATCCACAATGGATTAAAAGCGCCGGCATAATCCAGAACATGTGTTTCCTTGTTGTATCTTATGAGAGAAATATCCATGCCATCGCTTATCGACTCTTCCTTCCCGTACTGGTGAAGGGTTTTGGTAACTTCATCGTTCAACTGATTCAGGATTTCCGATGGCAGCTTAAGCTTCATTTCCCTAACAATCTTGTTAAGCGAATTATAGCCTATTAACGACATAAAAGCTCCAGGAACACCGTGGCCAGTGCAATCCACGGCTGCCATCCACTCGTAAATGCCGTCTTCCATAAACCAGAAGAAATCGCCCGACACAATATCCTTCGGTTTGAAAAGCACAAAAGTATTATCGAATGGGATTACCGATGGCAATACTGATAACTGAATCCGCTTGGCATATTCTATACTGGCAAGCACATCCTTGTTTTTCATGGCCAGCTCCTCATTCATATGCATTACCTCATATGTACGTTCCTGTACCCGTTCTTCGAGTACGCTTTTTTCTACAATAAGGGTCTTTTCCCTGAGCTTTATGAAAATAATGAGCACAATTAGCAATACAACCGAAAAACTCACGAGGAAATACCAGCGTAAGTAAAATGGTGGCATAATCTCAAAAGTGACCGAAGCAGGAATTGTATTCCACACGCCGTTCGAATTCCTGGCCCTTACCTGAAAAACATATTTTTTTGGCGGAAGAGCTGGATAGGTAATCGAAGTATGCGTGGTGACGGGTTGCCAGTCGTCGTCAATTCCTTCGAGCTTAACCTGGTAGAGAACGGCATCGGGGTTACGGAGACATATGCTTATATATTCAAAAGTCACTGAGTTCTGTCCACTTTTAAATATAAGGGGCTGGTTGAGGTCGTATTCCACCTGGTTCACAACAAACTTCTGGATATGTGTTAAAGGCTGGAGAGTGCCGGGGTCGTCCAGTTTCGGCGAATAACGTACTGCTCCGTTCACGGTTCCAAACCAGAGGTATCCTTGGGAGTCTTTAAAAGTAGCATTCTTGCGGGCTTCTTTCCCTAAAAAACCGTTTCGTTTGGAGTAAATATAGATTTTATTGTTACCTGCTTCTATTTTATTCAGACCTCTGTTTGTTCCGCAGTATAGATGTCCTGCCGAATCGCAGTTAACAAAGTTGATGAGATTAGAAAGCATCCCTTCACGCAGTCCGTATCGCTTTATGATTCTCTCGTTCTTAAATCCCAGTAATCCGTGCGATTCAGTTCCTATCCAGATTACACCTTCGCGACCTTCCGTAAAGCAGAGAGGTGTTTCGGAATTATCGAGTTTATAGGTTCTCTTGACGGTATCTTTCATCACCGTCATCCCTTTTCCTTTGGACCCGATATACAAGGTGCTGTCGGATGAACAAAACAAGGCCGTGATATAATTTCCGGCTACCCCGTTAAGAGTGCTCATCCTTCTTCCTGTGAGTGTGGCCTTGTCGAAGGCCACCAGTCCGTCGGAAGAGCCAACCCAGATCGTGTTTTTGTAATCGATTTCCAAACTTAAAACGCCTTTGTCATCGGGGAGGAGGGCGTTAAGTTCAAAAGGAGAACTGAAAACCTTTTTCCGGCTGTCGTAAAAGAAAACGCCATACTCGTCCGATCCGATCCAGATATCTCCATCCATGTCTTTCTTTATAAATCGTATCTGTTCCGAAATAATACTGTTTTCAGGTGTGTAATGAGCAAATTTGACATCGCCTCCTGCCCCTGGGTTGTAAATGGTTATTCCCTTGTTTGTTCCGAACCATATTCTTTTCTCGCGGTCCTCCATAATGGCCGAAACCTGTTTGTTAAGGAGTGCATCGGGTTGGGAAAAATTAACCATGGCTTCTCCTTTAAAAACAAATAAACCGTGGGCTGTGGTTCCAATCAGGATATTGCCTTCTGTGTCTTCAATTATTCTGAAGATGTAGTTATCACCCAAACCGTTCTGGGTGTTATAAACTTTGATCCGACCGTCGGATGTAACACAGGTGATGCCCTGTCCCCAGGTCCCTGCCCACACATTTCCTTTTTTGTCGGCATACAGAGAACTTATAAAATTAGAGCCTAATCCATCCCTGGCGTCATAAATGCGTACCGTATCTTTTTTTGTAATATACTGATACAGTCCGCCGTTGTGAGTGCCAATCCACATGTTTCCTTGTTTGTCCTCGCATATGGATGTAAACTGAAAATACTTCGGCAGCGATGGGGGACTAAAATTGAAAAAGGAATTATTCTGTTCGTTATAGACTTTGATACCTGCATCGGTAATAAAGAAGATGCGATCGTCGCTCATGCGGTAACACGAGTATACTAGGTCACTCAGCCTGTTTCCTTTGTATTTTTCAAATTTAATATTGTTGATAGGTGCTTCCGGGTTAGATATCAGAACTGCTCCGGCACCTGCTGATGTGATCCATAAGCCGCCTTTTTTATTTTCGACAAAGCCTGTTACATCTTTGTTGAGAAGAAAACCTGCCGGGAAGTGTTCAAAAATTTTCCCATTATACCTGGAGAGTCCCCCTTCGGTATGTCCAAACCAAATGAAGCCACGCGAATCCTGGAAGAGTGATCTTACACTGTTTTCGGCCAGACCATCTTCTGAAGTGAAATTCTTAAATGTTTGTCCATCGAATTTGGAAGCCCCGCTTACCGTAGCAAGCCAGATATGATGGTCCTGGGCCTGAATTATCGAAAATACCTTCGACTGCCCCAGGCCTTCTTCTACATTGTAGTTGTCGAAATGATAGATCTGTGCCTTAACAACAATGGTTCCCAGTAAAAACAAAAAGATTACTCCAGTGAAAAATGGAATAATCTTTTTGAAATTATGAATCCGGGAAACCATATCTGTATCTATGGTTTCATTCCTTTGCTATAAAAAAGAATGTGCCATCCTCGTCTGCCAGCCCGTTAATTTTTCCGAACTGAGGTTTCTGGTTCGGATTAGCGGTAACCACAGCATTCTGTACCTTCATTACAATGCTTTCGATGGGGATACAGGAATTTGGATTGCTTCCCAGAATATTGGCAAAAGTTTTGGTAAACTGCGAATTGTCGACCGCAAGTTCGTAGCCTGCCGATGAGAACACCTGCGACGATTTCATGCGGGTTGCCTGCCAGTCGCTGCAGCTTCTTTCGCGTAGCGACGATCGCATGGCCTGGTAAAACGACGGCCCGGATTCGCATGCATCGGTAATTACAAGTGTATGGTTCACCGTGGAGGTGTACGACTGCATAGCTGCTTTCAGGTATTGTATGTTGAAATAGGTAAATTCATCGTCGCGTGAGGCATCCACTGGTATCCAGTAACCGGTTTCGCTAACCGTCTTGCCATGTCCGGCATACCATATCATCAGTGTATTAACACGGTTACTTTTGATAAGATCGCGAAGTTCAATGGAAAAGAATTTCTCCATCTGGTCCTTGGTAAGGTTCTTTTTATGAATAATATTGTTTACCTGGTATTTGGCAAGTGCAGCCTTCATAAGGCTTACATCTTTTGAAGGACCCTCGAGACTTGCAAAAGTGTTGTATTTCGCATTCTCGATAAATACAACCCAGGTTTTACCCATGGGGTTGTTGCCAAGCAGCGCAGCACTCTCACGGTTGAGTGTGAAGGTTGCCGGTACCTGATTGCCATAAATGTCGGTTGCCTGAACAGTTATTTTATTCTTATTGTTGACATTGATAGTTGCTGAAAATGTGGGATTAGCTTCGTCAAGCTTAAAGCTGGCTGAAACGCCTTCTATGAGGATGGTTTTAATAGGACTCTCATCCGTAATTTTTCCTTCCACATAGAGGTTGGCATCATTGCTGTCGAGGTAAATTTCTCCGTTATCGGAAGCAAAAGGAGCAACAATGGCTACTTTCGGAGGATTTATTTCTGTGCGTTTGATGTTGTAATTCAGTTTTTCGATGTTGTTGTATGCATCGGTAGCGCTGATGCTTAGAATTTCGGTGCCCGACACAGGTACTTCGGCGATAAATTCTGCCTGGTCGTTTAGCATCTCGAATTTCACATCGAGGTTGTTTACTTTTATGTTTTTTACGGCACTTTTATCGGTCACATAGCCTTTGATGATTACCGATGTTTTGTTATTGGGAATCTCAACCTGAATTTTTTCTTTGGGTTCAGGGTCGAGCAAAACAATTTTAGGAGGAGTATTTTCGCGGTTCAGCTCAAAAAGACGTTCATTTGCCTGTTTCAGCAGTATTTTGGCTTTGGCATCAAATTCCGAAATGGCTACTAAAGCTTCATAATCTTTAATAGCTGCTGCAAAGTTGGAAATTTCCTCGTTCGACTTAGCCCGGTTATAGAGCGCATCAGCATGTTTCGGGTTTAATGTCAAAACTTTATTAAAGTCGTTGATGGCATTCTGGTGCTGACTGAATTGCTGATAATAGGTTCCGCGGATAAAGAACATTTCTTCGTCGTTGGGATTGTTTACAATGTTTCGCGAGATATCGTTAATGGCATTCTGGTAATCCTGACGTTTCACAAAAACACGGCTACGAACCAATAAAGCTCCCCTGGAGGCAGGGTCGAGTTTCATAGCCTCGTTGCAGTTATTCATGGCTTCTTCGAGCTTACCGATATTGGTCTGGAGGTTGGCTAATGCAATATAACCTTCGATATATTTTTTATCTTCTTTGATAGCCTTTCCATAAGCCCATTCGGCTTTCTGCGGGGTATTGAGCTTTTCGGTTACAACACCCTGGAGATAATAATTCACAGCACTCCCCTCAAGGGCAAGGGTGGTATCGCTTACTTTCAAGGCGTCGTAAGCTTTGTCGAGAGCAAGCATCGACTTTATTTTTTCCTGATAGGCGGGAATATATTTCCGGTTCAGAAAGGTAGCTTTGTTTAGTACCGAAATGGCTTCGTTGTATTGTTGAAGCTCGTTGTACGATTTGGCCAGGAGTGTAAGCAATACCTCATTTTTGGAATCGAATATAATGGCCCTGTTAAAATCGTCGGCAGCCTTCTGATGATCGTTCAGAAACTGATAGGCCAGTCCCCGCATTTCATAAGCATCCTTGTATTCGGGACTTAAACTGATGGAACTGGTAAATTGAACAATTGCATCCTTGTAATTGCCTGCTTCGTAGAATTCCTGGCCCGATTTAAAAAACTTTTTAGCATTTTGGGAAAAGAGTGCAGAAAACAGAAAAGTAGCCAGTGTTAGTAATAAATAACGTTTTGTCAGATAATGTAACTTCATCATATCTTACTATTTATGAATAGGTTATATGGTTAAAAATTCTCAAAGATACTAAATATGCAATACTTTGCACATGTTTAACCGCCGAAATCAGCGATTATTCCTGTAATATCTCAGGCGCACCCCATCAATTTCTGTTTCCGAAATTACAGTTGAATGTAATCCCGGTGCACAAATACCTCCACCAAACAAAGCCTTTCCCTGGAAAACCCTTGCTTCATCCCATAAATTTCTTTCTATCAGTAAATCAACTAATTTAGCACCTCCTTCTACTATAACCGACAGTATTTTGTTACAGTAGAGGTGATTAAAAACGAAAGAAATTTTATCAACCCTTTCAGGTATTTTGACTAACTCTATATTGCCGGTGACTAAATTACTATTTTTCAGTGTAAAAACAATGGTTTTTTGTGAGCCGTCGAATAATCTCAGATGTTGCGGCAAAGTGAGGTCATTATCTATAATAATTCTCACAGGATCAGAGCCTTTCCAATCGCGCACATTTAACTGAGGGTTATCCATAAATGCCGTATTGGCACCAACCATTATTCCCTGCTCTTCGCTGCGCCATTTGTGCACCAGCATTCGCGAGGCTTCATTCGTAATCCATTGAGGCTTTTCACTGCTGCTTCGTTTTTTGTCGATATATCCATCGGCAGTCTCGGCCCACTTCAGGATAATGTAAGGTCTTTGCTGTTGCTGAAAGGTAAAAAAACGCCGGTTCAGTTCATCACATTCATCCCGGAGGATATTGGTAATTACATCACATCCGGCCTGTTTCAGGATAGCAGTACCTTTGCCGTTGACAAGCGGGTTCGGATCGCCCGATCCAATCACCACCCGGGGAATATGCATTTTTGCTATCAATTCCGCACAAGGCGGCGTTTTGCCGTAATGCGCGCAGGGCTCCAGGTTAACATACAGGGTGGCATTCTTAAGCTGCGACTTATCCACAACTGCATTAATCGCATTTACCTCTGCATGCGCTTCTCCATATCGCCGGTGATAGCCTTCGCCAATAATTTTTCCCTCGTGAACAACAACCGCACCCACCATAGGATTAGGAGCCACATTGCCCAGTCCCATAGCTGCCAGTTCAAGACAACGCCTCATGAAAATTTCATGACTGCCGTTCATATATTTTATATTTTTGAACCATGATAAACCATACAGTTAAACATATTGCCGACAACATGCGGTGCGAACTGTCGCCCCTCTATTCCCCTGAAGAGACCGAAGCGCTTGTTTTCCGCACTCTCCAGCATGTGCTGAAAGTGTCGCGTAGCGATATTTATCTGCATCCCGGTACAAATGTACCGAAAACAGCGGTTCATGAGATTGAAAAAATAACCACTGCCCTTAAAAAGTTCGAGCCTTTGCAATATATTCTGGGAATGACTTCCTTTTACGGCCTCGATTTCAGAGTGAACAGCAGTGTTTTGATTCCCCGCCCCGAAACAGAGGAGCTGGTCGACTGGATTTTAAAGGAAAATGCTCGTGAAGGTCTGAAAGTTGTCGACCTGGGAACCGGTAGCGGCTGTATCGCGGTTGCAGTAGTCCAAAGCCGTCCTTCGTGGGAAGTTACTGCCGTAGATATATCACCCGAAGCGCTCAAACTGGCTGCTCAGAATGCCGCTTTGAACAACACCGGTGTTTCCTTCGTGCAGGAGGATATACTGAACCTTTCAGTTGACTTCCAAAGCCGCAAATTTGATCTGATCCTGAGCAATCCCCCCTATATCACCCTGGAACAAAAAGACGAGATGCAGCCCAATGTGCTCGACTACGAACCTCACATGGCCCTGTTTGCTCCCGGACCCGATCCGCTTATTTTTTATAGGGCTATCGCGGACTTTGCTGGCACAAACCTCGAAATCCACGGAAAAGTCTATGTTGAGCTGAACGAAAGTTTATCGGAAGAATCGGCCGGTATATTTGAAGAAAAGGGATTTAAAACTGAAATTGCAAAGGATATTCATGGCAAATATCGTATGTTAAAAGCTTACCGGAATGACTGAAAAAGAAGCCCTCAATCTCGCCATGAAACTTTGCTCGAAGAAGGAATATGCTTCGGGCGAAATCCGTTCCAAACTGCAGGAATGGGAAGTGGACGAAGACCTGTCCGAAAGAATTATTTCAAAACTTATAAGCGAGAAGTTTATCGACGACCAGCGTTATAGCCGCGCTTTTGTAAACGACAAGCTTAAGTTTTCAAAATGGGGTAAGATCAAGATTGCCTACATGCTCCGGCAGAAACATGTAAGCGAAAGCATTATCAGCGAAGCAATCGAAAATATTGATCCCGAACTTTACGAGAATATCCTGCACGACGAACTCATCAAAAAAGCCAAAACAATCAAAGCGGCAAGCGATTACGAATTTAAGGGGAAACTTGTACAGTTTGCATCAGGGCGGGGGTTTGAATACGACCTGGCAGTAAAGCTGGCGGAGTCTTTTAAACGAAAAACATAAAGATTCCTCCCTGCGGTCGGAATGACTGGTTTTTAGGAGGATAATAGGGGGAGAGGGGGGGGGGGGGGGGGGGGGGGGGG
>JAEYWD010000048.1 GCA_023429135.1 Bacteroidota bacterium
TAGCGATGGGGTCCACCTCTTCCCATTCCGAACAGAGAAGTTAAGCCCATCAGCGCCGATGGTACTGCGTAACAGCGGGAGAGTAGGTCGTTGCCAAACTCCCAAGCCTCATCCCTTCACAGGGCTGGGGCTTTTTTATTTGTTGGCGGCACTTCTATATTTTTCTTACCTCAGAGGATTAACTTATCGATTTTCATCAGTAATTCGGGAATATCAATAGGTTTTGATATATAATCATTAAAGCCCAAACGCAAACAGTTGTTCTTTTCTTCAACCATAGCAAATGCTGTTTGAGCAATTATAGGTATATGGAAATTAAGTTGTTTAATTCTGTTCAAAGCTTCGTAGCCATCCATTAAAGGCATCTGAATGTCCATTAAAACAAGATTAATATCTGGATTGGACAGCACAATTTCAACTGCATCCGATCCATTTAGTGCTCGTATTATTCCTACCTGTGTATTTTTTAAGGCAATTTGTAAAACCTTAAAATTGAGGTCTTCATCCTCTGCTATGAGGATTTTCTTGCCTTCCCAGTTGTGCGATTTTTTTTCTACATACAGCGGTTCTTCTCTTGGGCTTAATTCTTCGGAGTCTCCCTGGAAAGGGATTGATAAATAAAATGTAGAACCCTGACCAAGCACCGACTCCACTGTTAGTTCTCCACCTAATAGTTTGGCAAGGTTTTGGGAAATAGCTAGACCTAAGCCTGCCCCACCTTTGTTGCCGTAAGTTTCAATTTTGCCAAAACGTTCAAAAATATATTCTATTTTATTGGAGGGAATACCTACCCCAGTGTCTTTGACAAAAAATACAAGGTGCTCCTCTTTTATATCGTACCCAAAGTTAATGATTCCTTTCTCAGTGAATTTCATTGCATTGTGAAGCAGGTTTGATAATATTTGCTTTAATCTGTAAGGATCAGTGTGAATTGTGGGATTGCTGTTACTTACATTTTTAATTAGCCTTATCTGAAAGCCAGAACATCCTTTAATTTTTCTGGTATTCTCGAAAACTGTATAAAGTTCCTCAAGAATGGGATTAATTGAACAGTTTACTTTTTGAATATTAATTTGTTTGGCTTCAATTTTTGAAATATCTATAATATCATTAATAAGGGTGAGCAATGATTCGCCACTTGATTGAATGTAGTTAATATATTCTTCCCGTTGCTCTTGTGAAATATCCTTATTGCGTAAGTAATTTGAAAAGGCAATAATTGCATTCATTGGAGTGCGGATCTCATGGCTCATGTTAGAAAGGAAGGCGGATTTTAATCTGTCGGACCTTTCTGCAGATTCCCTTTCCAGAATTTCTTTTTCAAGCTGTTTGGTTCTTTCAGTTACCATGAGCTCCAACTGCGTTCTGTACTTTTCCAGTTCAGATTCTGCAATTTTTTTTGCAGTAATATCCCGGACAATATACATGCGAGCTGGCTTTTTTTCAAATATAATTGCACCAACACTTACAGATACAGGGATTTCTTTACCCTTTTTATCGATTAGGCTGGTTTCGAAAAAAGTGGTTTCGTTGTTATTTAGGTTACTAACAAGTTTATAGAGTCTTTCAAAATCACTTTTTGGTAGAAAATCCTTAGGAGATATTTTTTTCGCTTCCTCTACTGTATATCCCGTAACATCACTAACCCGCGAGTTTATTATTTTACAAATACCGTCCTGCCAAACCGCGATAATGTCGCTGGCAAGGTTAATGAGGTTCCAGTATTTATCCTCACTTTCTTTCAGCATTTGAACATGCTCCGTCTTTTCTCTGATAATTTCCTGAAAATCGTCGTGGACAACAGATAAAGCATTGTAAACATCGGTAAAGGGACCGTAATTGTCGGACTGGAACTTTAAATTATTAGCAAAACTCTCATCCCATGTCATTCTGCCTGTTATCTCAAGAATTCTTTGTATATGTTCTTTCTGATTTAATTTATATTGTTTGTTCTCGAGATATAATTTTTTGGTGAGATGCTCAAGATCTTCCCGGTTTTCAGGAAGTTTTAAAAAATCGGCATTTTCATGATCTTGTTGATTTTCGAGTGAGAATTGTCCCTTTCTGTGATCATTAATTAATTCGAGTGCATCTAAATAGTTGTTTTGTTCGATCCAATGTCCAAAAGAATCGCGATTTATTCGTTTTTGAACCTTTAGAGCAAAGTGTAGGATTGGTGATGGTAGCATTATAACCAAATGGGCGCGATCCTTGTAAATAATTTCATAAAAATTGGTCTGTTTTCTTGCCCCAAGGGTGATTCCTTTTACTTTTTTCAGATCGAGAATTGTGTAGAACTTATTACTTGAATTTACATACCCAAATCCTTCCATTATTTCTTCGAGAATTTGGTATACATGATCAATATTGTTCTTTTTTATAAATCCTTCACATTTTATTGTTATAATATAACCCTCCAGTAAGGAAAGTTCAACGGTGAAGTTATTTTCCTGAGAAACATATTTCCACGATTCAAACTGTAATTGCTTTAAATTTTGTTCGCCAATTTTATAGTAATTTGGAGTTTTTTGCCAGAGGTCAATAAATGATGCGTATGAATTTGTTTCGGGATTTATTAATTCTTCTGAATTGATAATAGGAGAACTATCCTCTGCTCTTTTAATAGTCTCAGCCAGGGCCTCGTTAATGCTATTGTGAATAAATAGTTGTAAATGAGGAATAAGTGATTTTATTATTTTTATGTAAGATTTTGCCAGATTGTTAGCTCCTACGGCACTAACACTTGCAAATGTCCCAGAAGCAGCGTGCCTCATCATGGTATAACGAGCCTTTATGGAGGCTCCTTTTACTTCGGACATATCCCAGATAAGGTGAAATTTTGCTTCGGGTTGGTTTTGTGCAAGAATCTTTCTTATATGAGCTCCTGTTTGAATTTGTACCTTAATAGAGTTGTCGTCGGCATATCCCCTTGATTTAACTACAAAAATACCTTTTTCTATATGCGTGAATTCAAAAGAATACTTATTGCCGGGAGATGAATAATTCAGATCGTCCAATGGTATTCCTGTCTGAAGTAAATTTCTTTCTTCACGCATTTCGAGGTTCTGCTAGGTTATGGAAATCGGCGCAATTTAATAAAATTAGGTTTCGTTATCCAATAACTTGAAAATAATTGATATAAAAAAAGCCGGATGAACCGGCTTTTCTTTTATTTCTTGTAGTTTTCGAGATATTCGAGTGATTGTTTGAAGATGTTTTCGGCGGTGAATCCGAATTTCTCATCTAAAACAGTATAAGGCGCAGAATATCCAAAATGGTTAACACCAATTACTTTACCAAAAGGGCCAACCAATCCGCTAAGGGTTACAGGCAAACCTGCGGTTAATCCTAATGCTGGAACATTCTGGGGAAGAACTGATTCCCTGTATTGAACTGACTGGTTCTTAAACAAGCCTTCGGAAATAGCCGATACTATTCTAACCTTCAATCCTTTCTCAGAAATTAGCTTTTCGGCACCGGCGATACATGTTGCAACCTCCGATCCGTTAGCAACTAAAATTAAATCGGGTTTACCATCACTGTCTTTAGCGATATATGCCCCTTTTTCTGCAGCTAATGCATCAAGATATCTTACAGAACCTGATTTTGCCGGAATATCTTTAATGTTCTGACGAGATAATAGCAGTGCTGTTGGTGTTTTGGTATTTTCAAGAGCCATTTTCCAGGCAACCGACGTTTCGGCAGCATCAGCAGGGCGGAGGACGAGCATACTGTTGTCGCCATGATGATTTTTAAGTTGCTCCATCAAACGAATCTGGGCTTCCTGTTCAATTGGCTGATGTGTCGGACCATCTTCACCTACACGGAAAGCGTCGTGAGTCCAGATATATTTAACCGGTAATTGCATCAGGGCAGCCAGACGTGCTGCCGGTTTCATGTAGTCGGAGAATACGAAGAATGTTCCGCAAGCGACAATTACTCCTCCATGAAGTGCGATACCGTTGGCAATGGATGCCATGGTTAATTCGCAAACACCTGCTTGTAAAAATGCGCCGCTGAAATCTCCTTTACGGAAAGCTTTGGTGTTTTTAAGGAAGCCATCTGTTTTATCGCTGTTCGAGAGGTCGGCCGAAGCTACGATCATATTTTCTACCTGCTTGGCATAAATTGATAATACGTTAGCTGAAGCAGCTCTTGTGGCAATATTTTCTTTATGAGCAATGCCTGCATAATCTACAGCGGGAGTCTCGTTGCTGAGGAATTTTTTTAGTTTGGCAGCAAGTTCAGGATTTGCCTTTTCCCATTCTGCAATTTTTGATTTTTTCTCCGAAACCGATTTAGCCAACGATTGTTTTACACTGGCATAATACTGTGCCACTTCAGGAAATATCTGGAATGGATCTTCCGGATTTCCTCCAAGGTTAGCGATCGATTTTTTGAACGATGCTCCGGCTTCTCCTAATGGCATACCATGAGTAGCGCATTTACGCTCAAAACTCGATCCTGCTTCATCTACAGCTCCTTTGCCCATCACGGTTTTACCTATAATGAGGAAAGGTTTTCCCTGAATTGCCGAAGCTTTTTTCAGCGCTCCGCGAATCTGATCGGCATTATTGCCATCGATAGTAACTACTTCCCATCCCCAGGCTTCGTATTTTTTAGCAGTATCTTCAATGGTTACTTCCCAGGTTTCGGTTGAAAGTTGAATATCGTTTGAGTCGAAAATCATTACCAGATTATCGAGACCCAGAGTACCTGCGATACGACCTGCTCCCTGGGAAATTTCTTCCTGGACACCTCCATCGGAAATGTAAGCGTAAACTTTATGGTTGATCCAGTTACCGAAACGGGCAGCTAAGAACTTTGCAGCAATAGCAGCTCCTACGGCCATTGTGTGCCCCTGGCCGAGAGGGCCTGATGTGTTCTCAATTCCTCTTTGAACATCAACTTCAGGATGTCCTGGGGTTGGACTTCCCCACTGACGAAAGTTCTTAATTTCGTCGAGTGTAAAGTTGCCGGTTAATGTCAACTGTGAATAAAGCATTGGCGACATATGTCCCGGATCCAGAAAAAATCTGTCACGAAACGGCCATGCCATGTCTGTCGGATCGTATTGAAGGAATTCGGTGTAAAGAATGTTGATGAAATCGGCTCCACCCATTGCACCTCCGGGGTGCCCGCTTTTAGCTTTTTCAACCATAGCAGCCGAAAGGATACGAATATTATCGGCAGCTTTATTTACAATTGTATTGTTCATTTTTATGTTACGTTTAATAAAATCGCTAAAATAGCTTAAAAATCTTTTTCTTATAATCTTTTTTGTTGCTAATTAAAAAATCTTTTCGTAAGAAACATTCATTAGCTTAACGCTGTAAACTAAAGTAAAAGTTAGTTAAAATTTATTAAAACAAAGAGAGGAAGTTTTTAAAAGTATTACTTTCACGCCTTAAAATAAATTCGTTAAAACAGGAACAATATTTGTGATTGATTCCCAGATTGAATGATTTTTATGGATTTGTCGGATATAGTTTTTGAAAACAGGAATAAAGATTACGGTGCATATTATCTCAGAAAGAAATATGTTCGTTATCTGCTTGTTTCATTTTCGATAATCATATTTCTTGTCTTAATCTTTGCCGGGTATTCAGTTGCTTATAAGTTTTATAGTTTTAAATCTGTAGCTATGCCGAGAGGAGTCGTGTACGAACCTGTATATATCAGCGAGGAAGATATTCTGGCTCCTGAACTTCCCGAGAAAAAGCCCCAGGAACCGGTTATTGAGGAGCTGAACGAAACTCCGGTCGTTTCCGATTCGATTCAGAATACTGCAAAGAAGGAGATTGAAAAGAAAGAAGAGCAAGAACAAGAAAATGAAGAGCAACAAGATTCCAGTTCAGGAGGAGGGCGTCAGGGTGTGGCTAATGGTGAAATAACTGTTCCCATTCAGCGAATGCCGGAATTTCCTGGAGGAGAACCTGCTCTGGCTACTTTTATTCAGAAGAATATCAGGTTAAATGCTATTTCGCGAACTCAAAGAATAAGAGGAATTGTGGTTGTCTCTTTTAAAGTTCAGAGAGATGGTAGAATTGGCGACATACAGGTTGTTCGGTCGCTTTCACCCGAACTGGATCAGGAGTGTGTGCGTGTTGTGAGTATGATGCCTTTGTGGCGACCAGCCATTAGCGGAGGCCGTGCTATTGATTTAACGCACAACCTTCCGTTTACCTTTGCTTATTAATATTGCTGATAAAGGCTTAGTCCCATTTCCAATAATTGTTTTGCAGGTCTGCAATCGGGGGTAAGCAAATTTCCTGAATGGTTATTTTTTGCAACAGAGCCACAGCCCCCACCGCAGGCAAGCTGTAAGTTGCAGTTTTTGCAGTCGTTTATTGCGGTAACATCGCGGTCCTCCCACTTGCATACCTTGGTATTATCTAAAGTGTGCGACGGATAATAAGTCCCAAGTTCTTCATCCTTTTTTCCTACTGTAGCAGTACATGGATAAATTTTTCCTGTGTAATCAAATGCCCATTCAGTTTTGCATGCAGGGCATGAATCGAACAAGGGCTCTGGTAACTCTCCGTTCTCGAAAAGAAATTTCGAGATTGAGAAAGCCGGCTTGTGAAATTCGAGAATATAAGGGTGTAGTTTTATTAACCTGTATAAATCCTGATAAAGTTCTACTCTTGAGTATAATTTCTGACGTTGGTTCTGGCAATGGTGTAATTCGTAATTTCGTCCCAATTGTGTTTTAAACCAGGGCGATTTTGTCCATCCTTTATTTATGGTGTGCCGGGCAAATTCAGGCAGATTATCTAGATTTTCCTTATCAACCACCATTCGTAAATTCACCGGAATTTCGTTCTTCAGTAAAAGATCAACTCCTTCGGTTATTTTATCGAAGGTTGGCGACTTGTCCTTAAGAAAACGCCGATGGTTATGGATATCTGCAGTTCCGTCAAGCGTAACCTGAATTTCCCTGATGATAGAATTATTAAAAACTGGTCGATATTCCTGCAGGTTAAAACCGTTTGTTACAATGGCTACCTGAAGGTTATTTTCAGCCAACTTTTCGAGAAAATAGATTATAAGTTCTTTGTGATGATTGCCCGAAAGTAATGGTTCTCCGCCAAATAAAGTAATATATTTTTTGCGGTTACCGAATTGTTGCTTTATTTGGGCAAAAAAAGTGTCAATGATTTCGTGCGTTAAAACCGATTTTTCGTTTTCGTACTCATCCTGGTAACAGTAGCTGCATGCAAAGTTGCACGAATACCAGGGAACAAAGAAAATCTGAACCTCATCACTTTCCCTTGAATCAATAAAGTCGAGGTATTTATTGCGGAATAGCTTCTGTTCTTCGTCGGGATTTACCAGGTATCCTTTCTCGATAAGTTCTGACTGATTTTGGTAGGAGTTCTCAAGAATGGATTGATGTGTTTTCTCATCAATAATATCGGCATTTCCGCTAAGCAGGTTGATAATAAAATACTCGTCCGAATCGGCTAGTTTTGATATTATGTTATGTTTCGAGAGTTGATACATGAAAAGAAAATTTAAATGATAAAGGGAGAAGTTCTACCTCCTCCCTTTTTGACTATTCGTTTTTAGTCGTGACATCCGGCTACTGTTTTCGAAATTTTAGCGCAGCATTGAGCTTGCTTTATTTCCGATTTCAAAGCCTTCTTTCTGATTAACGATTTCATAGATATCTATTTTAAGTGAACGAATAATTTCTATTTCAATAAAACTTCCTTTATGGCCTGTTCAAAATCTGCTTTCGACATCATTCCTGAAGACATTTGAGGCTTTTCAGTTTTTGGGCAGAATAACAATGTTGGTATTCCCGAAATACCAAATGCCGAAGCCAACTCTTTCTGAGCATCCACATCAACCTTATAAACATTTATTTTGCCTTTGTATTCATCGGCAATAGTTTGTAAAGTAGGTGCCATAACTTTGCAGGGCCCGCACCAACTTGCATAAAAATCGATAATGCAAGGGTGGTCACCTTCAAATTTATATGTTTTACTTTCATAATCGAAAACTTTCGATTTAAAAGTTGCAGGGTTTAGGTGTTCGATGGTAACTGCTCCGGTCCCGGCTTTTTCTGGGGCCGCGACAGCCTTGCTATTGTCTACCTTCGGCTGACTTTTACAGCTAACTCCCGGAAGAGCAGCAATCGCAATTAATAATATTGGAATTAATTTTCTCATTTATTTAAATTAACTTGTTTCTAATTACAACAATTACATTTGTTTAATGGTTTAGTCCCTTGTAAGGTCATGCTCGAAACCATTATTTTACCTTTTTCATAGGGAGAGCTTTCTTCATTGATTTTCAACTGTGTAAAACCAGCTCCGATTACTGTAGAAAAATATTCCTGCTTTGTGACAGCTCCAGCCCAACATTCCGAAACAGCCACCGGATCATTTTTATATTCTTCGGGAACAGGCTCAGACGAATAAATGTCGCTTACCACAAAACGTCCGCCTGGCTTTAATATACGGAAAATTTCCTGCCAGACCGCTTTCTTATCTGAGGCATGATTAATGGTACAGTTGGATATTACAAGATGGGCGGTTGAATCGGGGAGGTTAATTTTTTCCAATTCCGATCTGATAAACGCTACATTCTCAATACCCAGTTTTTCTTTGGTGCGGTTGGCTTTGTCAATCATTCCTTCCGAAATATCAATACCGTAAGCAAAACCTTTTTCTCCCACTTCTTCGGCCATGCGGAATACATCGGTGCCACGGCCACTGCCCAGATCAACACATATTTCACCTGCCTGAGGTTTAGAATAGTTTATAGCTCCTCCACAGGAAAGACAACAGGCACTTTCGGCTAATTCAGAATAGCGTTTATTTATCTCAACAAGACTCATATCTAAGATTCTTTTTCGTTCTTTACCTGGGGTTGAACTTCGCATGCCTGCGAATAGCACCCACATCCGGTATTAAAAACCGTTTGGATGCCAAAAAACAGCGCGGGGAAAAGGAAAAACCAATCTTTGCCGGCAACTGCCATCGCTATAAACCCAACGGTAAATATTCCTTTAAATATACGAGCTAATGGCCAGAATTTCCAATCGATATTCATTTTTTTTAATCTTTTAGTTCAGCAAACATACTTATTTTAATCTACGGGTTGAAGTGCTGCCGATTGATATGTATCATGTAATTTATTGTTCTTGGTCAAGAGAAAAGATGGTGCTAATAAGATGGGGAGGCAGTTATCGTTCAGCATTTGCCCTTATTTAACAAAGATCCCAATACTATTAACAAAGATCCCAATACTCTCAGTGAAGATCCCAACACTCTCAATGAAGATCCCAATACTCTCAGTGAAGATCCCAACACTCTCAGTGAAGATCCCAATACTCTTAGTGAAGATCCCAATACTCTTAGTGAGGATCCCAATACTCTTAGTGAAGATCCCAATACTCTTAGTGAGGATCCCAATACTATTAACGAAGATCCCAATTCAATTAGTGACGATCCCAATTGGATTAGCGACGGGTCCAAAGTTAAGTGCGTTTGTCGTGGCAGATAAGTGAATTCGTTTTGCAGGTTGCCCTGAATGCATTAACTTAGCAGCCCTTAAAAATTGATGATATGGGTTTACAATGTGGTATTGTTGGATTGCCGAATGTAGGGAAGTCTACGCTGTTTAACTGTTTGTCGAGTGCTCGGGCGCAGGCAGCAAATTTTCCTTTTTGTACTATTGAGCCGAATGTCGGTGTAATTACTGTTCCCGATGAAAGGCTGATTAAACTTTCGGAGATAGATAAACCTCAGAAACTCGTTCCAACAACTGTTGAGATTGTCGATATTGCCGGTTTGGTGAAAGGCGCCAGTAAAGGAGAAGGTTTGGGGAATAAATTTCTGGCCAATATTCGCGAAACCGATGCTATTATTCATGTGCTTCGCTGTTTCGACGACGACAATGTTACGCATGTGGATGGATCGGTTAACCCTGTTCGCGACAAAGAGATTATTGATGCCGAACTCCAGTTGAAGGATCTTGAAACCATTGAAAGCAGGATTGCCAAAGTTCAGAAACAAGCTCAGAGCGGAGGCGATAAAAATGCAAAACGGCTATACGAAATTCTTATTCAGTATAAAGAGGCTCTTGAGGCCGGAAAATCGGCAAGAACTATTGTGATTGACAATAAGGAAGATCAGAAACTTGCCCATGATTTATTTTTGCTTACTGACAAGCCCATTATGTACGTTTGTAATGTGGATGAGAAATCGGCTGTTAATGGAAATAAATATGTTGATGCTGTAAAGGAAGCGATCAAAGAAGAGAATGCTGAACTATTGATGCTGGCCGCAAAAACCGAATCGGAGATTGCTGAACTCGAAACATTTGAAGAGCGACAGATGTTTTTGGAAGAAGCGGGTCTGAAAGAATCGGGAGTTTCTCGTCTTATAAAATCAGCCTATCATCTTTTAAAACTTCAAACTTATTTTACTACAGGTCCAGACGAAACCCGCGCCTGGACATTTGTTCAGGGAATTAAAGCTCCTCAGGCTGCCGGGATTATTCATACCGATTTTGAAAGAGGCTTTATTCGTGCTGAAGTGATTAAGTACGACGATTATGTGAAGTTGGGATCGGAATCGGCATGCCGCGATGCTGGAAAAATTTCGGTAGAAGGTAAGGAGTATGTTGTGCAGGATGGCGATATTATGCATTTCCGTTTTAACGTATAAAACTTTTGTTTGGCTCAGTTTCTTTTGAGTCAAACATCACAGGCTTAGCCAAAGGATGCTTATGATAAGAAGGTTATTTGTAAGCGCATTTGTTTTTTTCTTAATGGTTAATAACTCCGTTAGCCAGCAAAGAAAAATCTCTGTTGCCGATAGCATCCTGAGCGCCCGGGGCGAAATCTGTTTTTCTTTCTCCTCATCTTATTTTAATTCAGAACTTGGTAAAATTCTTTCAATCAAAAGTATTGGAGAGAAAGTACTTGCCTATGCCAATAAGAGTAGCTTCGACCGATTTCTGGAATTAAACATAGATTATGAGCTTCTGCCGGAGAATTTTCCTGTTAGCCGCTTAAAATCAACTTCAGCATCAAATCCCGATCTTGTTTATCCTTCATATTCTGCTTATCTGCAAATAATGCAGGGTTTTGAACAGAAATATAATCCGATTTGTGAATTGCATCAAACAGGGCTTTCGGTGCAGGGAAGAAAGCTTCTGGCCCTTAAAATATCAGGCAAAGGTACAATGCAGTCCAAACCCTCTGTTTTGCTCACCAGTACCATTCACGGGAATGAACTTGTCGGATATAAACTATCCTTATGGCTGATCGAATACTTGCTTGAAAATTATAATAAGGATTTACGAATTGCAAAGCTGTTGGATGAAACAGAAATATGGATCAATCCTTTAGCAAATCCCGATGGTACTTTTTACGGAGGTGATAATACCGTTGTGCAGGCCAAGCGATTTAACAGCAATAATCTCGATCTGAATCGTAATTTTCCCGATCCGGAAGAGGGGCAACATCCTGACAATGCTGAACGACAGCCCGAAACTGCTGCGCTAATGGGTTTTTATAAATCGGAACAAGTAGTTTTATCCGCGGCACTTCATACTGGTGATGAACTTATTAATTATCCCTGGGATACATGGTCAAAATTACATGCCGATAATGATTGGTATCGCTTAATTTCCCGGAATTATGTCGACCTGGTTCATACGAAAAACCGGCTCTATATGACCGATTTCGAGAATGGTATAACAAATGGTTTCTCCTGGTACAGGATTACCGGAGGATTGCAGGATTATGTCAATTATTTTCTAAATAGCCGCGAAATTACTGTTGAAATGAGTAGAGTCGATATGCCCGATTCTGTAGCTCTTGTTAAGCTTTGGGATTATAACCGGGAAGCTCTTGTAGATTTTCTCGAACAAAGTCAATATGGATTTACAGGGAAAATTACGAACAAAGAAACCGGTAATCCGTTGAAAGCTAAAGTTGAGCTGTTAAATCACGATAAAGACAACTCCTGGGTATTCAGCAATAACGAATCGGGAATATTTTACCGGTTTGTGGCGCCCGGGAATTATTCTTTGAAAATTTCAGCTCCCGGATTTTTGCCTTTTAAGGATGAATTCTCCATTGGAGCTAAAGAACGAAAGATCATCAACGTAAATTTAGAATCCAACAACGACTTTGTGGCTGTTTACCCCAATCCTTTTCAAACAACCATTAACCTGTTATTTAAAAATGAAGTACAGGCTGATGATGAAATTCAGATATCGTTAACGGATATGACCGGAAGAATGGTTTTCAAAAGCATTATTAATAATTACACTGGTAATGCTGTTGAATTAACAATTCCTTCAGTTCCCGATGGGCTTTATATCCTGAAACTTCACTCAAAAGATTTCTCGGAAAATTTTGAGGTGTTGAAGATAAAATAAATCAAGCCTCACTATCAAGAACCTTATCCGGAGCAAAGTATTGCTCAAGTTCTTCCAGCGCATTTTTGTTGTCCGTAATGTCTCTGATTAATTTTCCTTTTTCAAGCAAAACAATACGGCGGCAAATTTCGGTAACATGGTTCAGGTCGTGGCTCGAAACCAGAATCGTAGTTCCGGCTTTTTCGTTTAGCTTCACTAGAATGCGTTTCAATAAAATCTGGGAAGTAGGATCAAGTCCGTCGAAAGGTTCATCGAGCACCAACACTTTAGGTTCGGTGATAATGGCTGAGATAATCCCGATTTTTTGTTTATTTCCTTTTGAGAAATCGCGGATGTACTTTTTTCTTTCACCAAAAATTTCGTCAGTAAGGAAGTTTTTGTATTCGGTGAGTTTGTTTTCTACATCAGGTTTTGTCAATCCGTAAGTTTCGCCAATAAAGTGGAAATACTCGTATGGTGTAAGAAATCCGATCAGAAAGGATTCGTCGAGATAAGATGCAGTGTAATCCTTCCAGTTTTCGGATGATGAAACTACATATTCTCCGGAACGGATTTCTCCTTTGCTGGCACGGATTAAATCGAGTAATAACCGGAACAAGGTAGTTTTTCCGGCTCCGTTATTGCCAACAAGTCCGAATAATTCACCCTGGTTTATTTGAAGACTTTCTATATCGAGAACAATTCGTTCGTTATAAGCTTTTATTAAGTTTTGAACAGTAATCATGTGTTTATTTTTAAGCGGTTAGTTTTCTGAAACCTTCTAAGTTTTTATATTTTCTTGAAATGAACTTTCTTATAATAATTTTTTCGAGCCAATACTTATGAAAAACTATAAACAGCAGGCCAATAGCGGCAATTGTAAGCAATGCCGGTGTTGGTCCGAAAAGGTAATTCAGAAGCAAATAGAGTAAAAAGGGAATCAGGAAGAAAGCAAACGACACTAAGAAGTGCTTCCCTTTTACCCCCTGGTAGTTGAAAAACTGGCCACCGGCAAGATCCACCCGTGCATCGTTAAATGTTCCGAAATAAAAGATAATAAATTGAACAGGTCCAAGGACAAAAATTGTTAAAGATACCGGAACGAGAGGGTTTGCATTAGCAACAATTACCAGGGTAATGTAAAGCGGAATAAAACTTACTGTAACCAATAAACTCATTATGTAATATTTAGCTAAAACATATTTTGTGAAATCGTTACGCCGTGCAAGAATACCATCGAAATAGGTACTTTCCCAGCTAAAGAGAAACTGGCCGTACATGATTGCTGCTAATCCCACTATCATAGATATAAAGTAAACCCCCATAGCACCCTGGGTCATTTTGTCGACATCACGTACCATAATATAAATCAGGTAAGCCCAAAAAATAGGCAACATTACCAAACCCTGACGAGGACGCTTATTTCTGATAAGTAAGTTAGCTTCGAGCGCCATGTATTTCCCTGTCAAACCAAAACGGTCGAAAATTCCCATTCCCGGGAAACGGGCAAAACGTTCCTCGGAGTTTTTCCGTGTTTTAACTTCGTCCAGGTAAAAACCTGCCTGAAGCAAAGTGCGATTGAGATAATAGGCTAATGCCAATAAAAATATGATTACAGTAAAGTACAGAATATTACCCTCAAGAAGCCCTGCGCCAAGCTGTGATGAAAGGTGTGCTGAGATATTTCCCGTTTTTTGCAGCATATAATTGAATGCTACTAATATCAGAGGAATTACAGAGAAATAGAAGTTCTTTTGAGAAATGTACTGAAAGTAAATTGCCAGAAAGTTGTTTGTGATAAGCAATAGGAATATTCCGGCAATGTAAGGCAGGCAGCTTGTTTCGTTGGGAATAATTTGTGTACAGAACGGAATTACAATCAGCCAGGGTAAAAAGTTGAAAATATTCCAAAGGCTTTTGAGTAATAAATAGTGAATCACAGTGGCTCTTCTGAATTTAAATCTTAGATAAGGTACTACCTGGATAACCGGTAACGACTGCATCATAGAGCGAAATAACAGATCAATCAAAAAATACCAGAGGATGAATGAATTAAATGTACTTACCGGGTCGCCTCCTATCTTGGTTAAAATTTCAGGTAGAGAAACCCCGATATAAATGAAGAGCATGATCAGATAAAGCATCAATATGCCAAATACAATTTTACTTATCAGGTTTCTTCGCCAGGAAGCGTTTCGTATAACCGACTTCCAGTAATGCGCGAAAAAGTGTTTTATCATTTGTTTGGGTTAATTTCGATTTTTACTAAATACTAGTTAATCAACACGTTTTTACTTCCAGTTGAGTGTGTTGATGAGCTGTTCCACATCTTTTTTAAAGAAATCGATGGCTGGAGCTAACGAATCTTTATTGGGTTGGGTTTCAAAATATAGTGATCCCCGAAGGAAATGACGCAGGCTGTCGGTTAAGTAAAACTGGATGGAAGATGCGGCGTTGCCCCGTATGTCATAAATTATACCGTATACTTTTCTTTCGGGGAAATCAACCAGCAATTCGTCAATAGCGTCGGCTTTACGAACATGTTTGTATGCCAACTCATGCGAGTCCTCTACAAACTGATCGGAATTGCTTTTTATCTGTTTGTAGCTAAGATGAATTTTGCTTTTGAATTTTGGGAATGAAACATTTATCCAACAGGGTTCGGCATTTTTATCCATGTCGCGCTCAATTTGGCCATAAACGGGGTATTCAAAAGTAAATGGGCAGGTGCTGTCGAACTTTTGATATGCCTTTTCAGGAAAATCGATTCGGAAATAGCCTCTCGGCTTTGGAGTATATGTTTGTGTGCACGAGAAGAATACACATAAAGTAAATGCAGTTAATAATATGTTTTTCATGATTCTTGACTATCCGTTTCTGGGTCTTTGTTAATTACAACTCTTATTTGTTTTATTCTCCTGTTGTCAATTTGCTCTATTACAAATGTAAATGGGTGAAATTCAATTTCGTCGCCGGTTTCGGGAATTTCTCCTTTAAGCTCCATAATAAGTCCAGCGATAGTATCAGCATCTCCGCGTACCTCGTCGAAGAAGCTCTCGTCACTTTGTGTAATTCTGTAGAAATCGCTCAGCAGTGTAATGCCGTCGAAAATGAAAGTGTTTTCGTCCAACTGGTGAAAGGTCTCTTCGTCTTCATCCGACTCGTCGGCTATCTCTCCTACAATCTCTTCAAGGATGTCTTCCAGGGTTACAATTCCTGTAGCGCCACCATACTCATCAATCACAATTGCCATATGAATTTTCTGGGTCTGAAGTTCCTTTAGAAGTTCTTTAACTTTTTTGGTTTCGGGAACAAAATATGGTGGACGGATCAAGCTGTTCCAGTCGAAATTCTTCAGATCGGCTAAATGGGGGAGGAGGTCCTTTACATAAAGAATTCCCACAATATTATCAAAGACTTCTGTAAAGACAGGTATCCTCGAGTACCCCGATTCTATAATTATCTGATAAAGAGCTTCGCCATCAGTGTCTTTGTCTACGCCAACTACATCAATTCTGGGTTTCAAAATTTTCTGAACGTCCATATTGCCAAAGTTAACAATGCCCTGCAGGATATTTTCCTCATCCGAATTGGGGTCGTTGGTTAATTCCAGTGCATTTGAAATATCTTCAATCGAAATCTGATATTTGCCGTTCTGAATTCGTTTTCCCTGTTTGTTAGTGAGTTTTCCAATAAAATAAGAGATAGGACTGAACAGAATCTCCACAAACTTCACAGGATAGGCAAATGTGTAAATATACTTTTCGGCAATTATGGCAAAATAGCGGGGGATAAGTTCTGTGAAAACCAAAACGAACAACGAAAGAAAAATAGCCAGAATGGTTGTCAGAAACCAGTCACAGTTATCGAGAAATGTCAGTTGCTTTATAAATGGTAGTAAAAGGAAAAAGTTAAGAACGATAATTACCATTGTAGTGATCGATACTGTCAAATGGAGTTTTTCCGGGTCTTTTGAATAGTTCAGAATAATTTCGCTGCGACGATCTTTTTGCTCTTCCAGCTTTTCCAGCGCTGCAATGCTTAGTGCATTAACTGCAACCTCGGCTCCTGATATTAGCATCGCAACTATTAATAATAAAAAGGATACTCCTGCAATTAATGCGAAATTAACAATGTCTAAAAGCGCGATAAATGCAGGAGTATAATGAAAATAATCTGTTTCCAAAGGGTTATTTTTGATTCAACAATCAGAATGGAAGATCGTCGGTGGGCGACATTTCACCGATTGAATCTACAGGTTCAGAGCTGGTTGCGGACGATGACTGGTAATTCTGTTCACCCGACTGCTGGCCACCTCCCGAATTCGGACGTCCTAACAATTGAAGGTTGTCTCCTAAAATTTCGGTTGTATATCTTTTATTACCATCTTTATCATCCCATGAGCGGCTCCGTATTTTTCCCTCAATATAAATCTGGGATCCTTTTCTGATATATTTTTCTGCAATTTCGGCCAGACCTCGCCAGAGAACAATATTGTGCCACTCGGTGTTGGTTACTTTTTCGCCATTTTTGTTTTTGTACGATTCGCTGGTTGCCAGGCTAAATGTAGCAACTGCTACGTTGTTGTCCAGGTGCCTTATTTCAGGATCCTTTCCAACGTTTCCAAGTAAAATTACTTTGTTTATCATGGTTATAATTATTAGGTAGGTAAAAATACAATATTTTTTGAATCATCACATACTCTCGGATGCCTTGATAAATGCAGCAGAATGTAAATAACGATCGATAACTCTTGGCACTGCCAGCTCATGAATCTGAGGTATTTCTTTTTTTATCCAGTTGACAGGAACCGAAGAATCAGATGTTTCTGTTTGCAGATAAATAAAGGTTACATAAAGCTTTTGATGAGTAAGAATATGTTTAACTACAGGCGAAATGCTAATAATTTTAGTCATGGTAGTTTTTATATCCAACCGGCTATGAATTCTTTCCTGTAAATCCTGCACGGTAATTGCTTCTTCAGTTTCAATCAAAGGGAACTCGTATAATCCTTCCCAAATATCTCCAGGGCCACGTCTCCGGAAATATATTTGCTGGTTCGAATTAATTACCAGGTAGTAAAAAAAGCGATTCCTGATTTTAAGTTTCTGGCTCTTTGTTGGTATCTTCGATACGATTTTATATTTCAGCGCCAGGCATTTGTTGTTCAAAACGCATGAATGGCAGTCGGGATTAACCGGAACACATTGCAAAGCCCCAAATTCCATTATTGCCTGGTTGTAAATTGCGGGTTTTTTCTTGTCCAGTAAATCACTTGCTATGGATTTAATATCTTTTAAAACAGAAGGTTTATCAACAGCCTCTTCAATCCCAAACAGTCTTGCAATAACTCTTATCACATTACCATCGACAACTGCAACCGGTTGGTTAAAGGCAAGAGAAGCCACAGCGGCGGCAGTGTAGTCGCCAACACCTTTAAGTAAGAGCAAATCTTTAAAGCTCTTAGGGAATTCTCCTCCCAAATTCTCCATTATTTGTTTGGCTGCCATATGCATGTTTCGCGCCCTGGAATAATAGCCTAACCCTTGCCAGAGCTTCAGGACTTGTTCCTGAGGTGCTTCCGCCAGGTCCTTTATTGATGGAAAAGTTTCAATAAAACGGATGTAATATGACAATCCCTGAACAACACGTGTTTGCTGGAGTATAATTTCGGAGACCCAAATATGATAAGGATCATGCGAATTACGCCATGGCAATTCTCTTTTATTAATCATATACCACAATATCAATTCTTTACTTACGTTATTATCCATGGAGTAAAACCTAATGTTATAATTTTTAGCTACAAAAATATTGATCTACTATTTTATAAATCAATAGAAATCGTTTATATTTGCAGCTCGGATTTTTAAAATTAGTTAAAATATTGATAATTAAAGCTTTTTACAATGACAAAGGCAGACATCGTAAATGAAATTTCCAAAACTACGGGAATTGAAAAAATTACTGTTCAAAAAACAGTTGAAGCTTTTATGGAGAGTGTAAAAGACGCTCTTGTAAAAGATAAAAACGTATATTTAAGAGGCTTCGGTAGCTTTATAGTTAAGAGAAGAGCTCAAAAAACAGCCCGTAACATTTCCAAAAACACTACCATTATTATTCCTGAACATTTTATACCTTCTTTCAAGCCAGCTAAATCGTTCGTGGGTAAGGTTAAAGTAAACGTAAAATAGGGTTGTAACTGAAAAATAGCATATTATGCCAAGCGGAAAGAAAAGAAAAAGACATAAAATGTCAACTCATAAACGTAAAAAACGTTTGAGAAAAAACAGACACAAAAAGAAAAAATAGCATTTAATATTCCTTTTTGTATCATTTAAACCTAAAGTTCCCGACGAACTTTAGGTTTATTGTCTTTAAGAAGTACCCTTTTTACTGTGATTTGTAAAGTGACGGAGTTGTGAGCAACGAACTGGTAATTGATGTTACGGCCTCCGAGATTGTTATTGCTTTGCTCGAAAACAAACAACTCGTTGAGTTGAATAAAGAAAAAAGCAATCTGCAGTTCTCTGTAGGTGATATTTATTTGGGAAAAGTTAAAAAGCTGATGCCAGGTCTTAATGCTGCATTTATTGATGTAGGCTACGAAAAAGATGCATTTCTGCATTATCTTGATTTAGGACCTCAATTTCAAACGCTTCAGAAATATCTGAAATCGGCTCTTACCAAAAAAGGTAAGCCCATTTCTGTTGAACGATTTAAGAATGATCCGGATATTGATAAGAATGGTAAAATATCCGACGTGCTGGCCTCCGGACAGCAAATTCTGGTACAAATTGCCAAAGAACCAATCTCGACCAAAGGTCCCCGTTTAAGTTCCGAAATATCAATTGCCGGACGGAATCTTGTGCTGATTCCTTTCTCCGACAAAGTTTCTGTATCTCAAAAAATTAAAAACAGCGACGAGAAATCGCGGTTGAAAAAAACTATCAATGCCATTAAACCTAAAGGTTATGGCGTAATTGTCCGTACTGTTGCCGAGGGGCGAAAGGTTATAGAACTTGAGGCTGAGTTGAAAGGACTTGTTGAAAAGTGGGAGAATGCTTTCGAAAATGTGAAAGGCGCTGTGCCTCCCAAAATCTTTATCAGTGAATTAAATCGTACATCTGCAATTCTTCGCGATATGCTGAATGGAACCTTCAGCAATATCCATATTAACAACGAGAGCCTTTATACCGAGGTGCGCGATTATATTGCCACCATTGCTCCTGATAAAGCTAAAATTGTTAAACATTACAACGGCAATACACCCATTTTCGAAAAGTTTGGAATCGATAAGCAAATCAAAACCCTTTTCGGAAAAACGGTATCATTTAAAAACGGAGCTTACCTGATTATTGATCACACCGAAGCGCTTCATGTGATAGATGTGAACAGTGGCAATCGCTCTAAAAATATTACCGATCAGGAAACTAATGCTGTGGAGGTAAATACCTCGGCATGCCAGGAAATTGCCCGTCAGTTGCGCCTGCGCGATATGGGAGGAATAATCGTGGTCGATTTTATCGATATGCACGGTCAGGAACACAAGCAGCAGGTGTTCGAAAAAATGAAAGAATATATGGCCTCCGACAGGGCCAAACACAATATATTACCGCTTAGTAAGTTCGGGTTAATGCAAATTACCCGGCAGCGTGTGCGGCCCGAACTCACCGTTCAAACATACGAAAAATGCCCCGTGTGTAAAGGATCCGGTGAAATAGCTCCCTCCATCGTTTTTGAAGACGAACTGTATAATAATATATCTTATCTGATTATCAACCAGGGCCTTCGATATATTACCCTGAAAGTGCACCCTTACGTTGCATCTTATCTTAATAAAGGGTTATTTTCTAAAAGGTTGAAATGGATTTTTAAACTCAGAAGCTTTATAAAAATAGAATCAGTACCCTCCTATACTTATTTGGAGTATCATTTCTATTACAGGGATGGCGAGGAGATACTTGAGTAATATCAGGATTATATAAGCATATTTTATTTATGTTTGAAGGCTTGGGTATTGTATTCCAATGCCTGTTAAACTATTTTTGACTAATTCTGTTTTAACGGAGTCTGAATTATCATGAGTCTAAAATATCATAAGAATTGTTAGTATGAAACCCACATGTTGCAGTAAACGCTAACGAGAATGAAAATAATTTTCAAACATGTGTGGTTCCATCTGACCTTAATAAATTAAAATTATTTACAGATGAAACGTTTTTTTACTGTTTGCCTGCTGTTTGTTACAGTGTTACTTAGTGCTCAGGTAGAAAAGCCTGTTCACTGGAAATTCACCCTTGAACCTTTAAGTGGCAATGAATATAATCTGGTGTTCACCGCTACCATTGATGCTCCATGGCACATGTATGCAAACGATATTCCAGAGGGAGGACCAATTCCCACAACTTTTCATTATTCAGATTCTTCAGCGTTTAAATTTGTCGGGAAAATTCAGGAAGGATCTAACAAGGAAGTGAAACACGATCCTAATTTTAATATGGATATTGGAATGTTTGCTGGAACTGCTGTGTTTAAACAGAAAATAGAAGTAAGTTCCAAGCCCCTTACTATTAAGGGTTATGTCGAATTTATGGCATGTAACGATAATACCTGTCTGGCACCTGAGGAAGTTGAGTTTTCCATCGATATAGCGCCTGCAACTCCGGCAAAAGAGGAAAAAAATAATGAATCCCTGTGGGTTTTGTTTTTTGGCAGCCTGCTGGCAGGGTTTGGAGGATTGTTAACCCCATGTGTTTACCCCATGATTCCTATGACCGTGTCTTTTTTTATGCGTGGACAGGAAAACAGGACAAAATCTATATTCAATGCATTGGTTTTCGGAATTTCAATTGTAGCTATTTATACTTCTCTAGGTGGTATTATTAGTTTAACAGGCTCCGGTAGCGATTTATTCCAATCTATAAGTACTCACTGGTTACCGAATACAATATTCTTTTTGTTGTTTTTGATTTTTGCAATTTCATTTTTTGGATTATTCGAACTTGTATTACCAACCAGTTTTACCAATAAAATGGATCAAAGGGCTGATAAAGGTGGATTTCTTGCTCCATTTTTTATGGCTTTAACTCTGGTGCTTGTGTCTTTTTCCTGTACTGGTCCAATTGTTAGTTCTTTATTGATAGAAGCTTCGAAAGGTGCGGTTATTAGGCCAACAGTCGGAATGTTTGCTTATTCCCTTGCATTTGCATTGCCATTTACTTTATTTGCCATTTTCCCGGGATTAATGAAAAACCTTCCTAAGTCGGGCGGATGGCTTAATTCAGTTAAAATATTCTTTGCCTTTATTCTTTTAGCCTGGGGGATGAAGTTTCTTTCGAATATCGACCAGAGCTATCATTTGCAGATCTTTACCCGCGAAGTATACATCGGAATATGGATCGTTCTTTTTACGTTGCTTGGTTTCTATTTGCTCGGAAAAATTAAATTTGCCCACGATAGCGACTTGAAGCATGTTGGTGTGATGCGAATCTTCATCATTATCGGCGTGTTTTCATTTGTGATGTATTTGGTTCCTGGATTATTCGGAGCTCAGCTTACCACCATTTCCGGATGGCTGCCTCCTAAAACAACCCAATCCTTCGATCTTACATTAACAGCCCCAGCAGTGTTACCAGCTTCTGCCACAGTGTCAAGTGTTAACGACGAAACCTGCAGTACCCCCAAGTATGGCGATATACTGAAAATTCCTTACGGAATCCAGGGGTATTTCGATTATGAGCAAGCTCTCAACTGTGCTAAAAAGCAAAATAAACCTTTGTTAATTGACTTTAACGGACATTCGTGTACCAATTGTAAGTTAATGGAGAATAAAGTATGGCCCGATAAGCGAATTCTTGAGGCTCTGAAAACAAAATTTGTAGTTGTGTCGCTTTATATTGACGATCGGACTAAACTTCCCGAAAACGAACAATTCAATACTCCCGAAGGGAAGAAAATCAATACCCTTGGTAAGAAAAATGCCAATCTTCAGTTAACAAAATTCAATTCAAACTCCCAGCCTTTTTATGTAATTCTGGATCATGAAGGTAATGCCCTCAATGGTTCGATGGGACTTACACTTGATGCTGATGAATTTCTGGGGTTTTTGAATGGAGGGGTTATGAAGTTTGGTGAGACAAATTAGCATTTTTGAATGAAAAAAACCGCCGGAATTTCTCCCGACGGCTTACAACCAGGTAACCTAACATTTTAAAATACTGATCTTCTTAGAATACTCCAAACTTAAATGTCATTCCAACCGTAAGGCCATTCATAGCATCTCTTGGTATGATACGGGTATTGTAATTGCCGTTGGTGTTATATTTTAAATCGATATTTGATGTTAAACGGTAAGTAGCACCAACTGCAAACCTGAAATGCCTCATTACATTAAATTCTACTTCCACTCCTGGTTCAAATATGAGAAAACCGCGGCCATGGGTGTAATCTTCGTCCCAATTATCCCAATTATTGTCGTAGCGGTTGATGTTGTAACCAATGCCACCACCACCAATGGTCATAGGTAAGGCAATGTGTACCGGGAAACGGGGGAGGAGAATGGGTTCAATGTAAATACCGCCATAGCCTCCAACAATCATGGCATCTTCGCCTACAACAGGATCGTAAACGGGTTGTGTAATAAAGCCCGAGCCAGTAAGCCCGAAAGAAATGCTGTGGCCAACAATAATCCCACCACGGCCACCGAACATAACACCATCCCGATTGTCCATTTTGAAATATTTCATGCTAAGGGCTCCATAACCACCAACGTGATTTGAGTTGTTGAGGAGAGTTACCATTTGGTCATCGTCCTGGGCTTTTACAAAAGGGAGAGCCGCTAAAAGTAGCGCTGCTACCATATAAATTTTAATTGTTTTCATTTTTAAAATTTTAATGTTTTTTGAAAAGTTTAGAAAATATTTGGGCAGCAGGATTAAAATATCCTGTATTTAAAGATTGCAAACGTAAAATTTTCTTATAAAAGGCTATCGTTCTATTATGTCTCCGCTTCCGTCGATTCTTTTTACAACCGTAGTTGGACGGCCGTAATAATAAATTGTGCCGGAACCAGGAACACTGGCATTCAAGTAGTCAATTACAAATACATATGCAACACCAGAGCCGGAAAGAACTATCTTACATTCTTCCGAATCCATGTCCTGAGCCTTTATTTTTCCAGATCCGCTTAAAAGCATATCGGAAAAGATCGTTTTCCCACTTAAATAAATCTGACCTGATCCTGAAAGTGTTGCTATTAAATCGTAAGTGTCGAGATTAATAACATCAATACTTCCCGAGCCACTATTTATTACCTCAAATTTTTTGTTGAAGACCCTGTCAACCTGGATGAAACCCGATCCAGCGTTTGTCACCCTGTTTATGTCGGGAGTTTTGATATAAACTTTTATTGGGCGGGTTCCTTCCAGACACCTGTTATTGGCATTGCGTATTTCAAGGGTGCTGGAACTTTTGTTCTCGGTGAGTACGTAAGGTAACAGATTGTTGTCTCCTTCAACAATAACTTCGTAAACATTGCTCTGTTCAATAAAAACATCGAAGTCGCCAAGCATTGTGACATTAATAAAATTGCTTACCGTACGCGTTTCGCTTTGTATATTACCATTGCCTTCAATGCATGGCTCACCGCACGATGAAAATATTATCACCAGTGATATTATCGCTACCAGGTATATACTAATTCGGTTCAGGATTTTCATGACAATTGTTTTTTTGTTGTTTTGAACTAAGTTATGCAAAAACTATTTGAGATATAAATTTAAGTAACATTTTTTCGGAGCCATAATTTTAACTTTACTGTTCTCGCTGCTTCCTACTTTGCCATACATAACCATTTGGCCGGTTTCGGAACTCAGTGATTTTTCTTCAGTTTTTTCAACTTCTTTCGGTAAACGTAAAAGTACATCCTTGTTATAAGTTATATCGAAATCGAAGCCGGAACCTCTTTCAAAGTACAGGTCGATATCGGTATACTCGCTCGTGATATTTACAAAGCTGAAATTCTTACTGAAATTATCTACGGCAATTTTACCAAATTTGCCCGAAAGACTCAGTTCTTCGGAAATATTTTGAGAGCGAATGTTGCTGAAATAACCATCGCCAGTTATGCGTGTGGCATTATCGATGGTTATATCATCACGACGCGATTGTAGCTTAATCATATTCCCATTGTCCAGACGTATTTTAGACGATTTAGTTTCGAACGTGATATTTTGGGCATAACGGATGTTGAGGTCGGCATATTCGGCTGAGATTCTTCCTTTGTTGATATTATTGATAAAAGCATTACCGAAACTATGGAAGAGAGTGAGATTGCCTTTCATGTCATTTGCTTTCAGGTCGCCGTTCGAGAGGTTGAGCTGAACATCGCCTGTGAGGTCGTCGGCGTAAATATCGCCATATTTGTTTGTAACCTTTACGGACTGGTTAGCCGGAACACGAACTGTATAATCAATTCTTACCTCGTTGCTACCGCTTACAATGGCTTCGGCAAAATCCTTGATTTCGTCAATCATTTTTGATTGAGAATTTCCGAATATTGTTTTTACAACTACATACGAACTGGAGTTTGTAAAGTCGAAGTTGATGCTGTTGCGCAGCTTGGTGAGGCGTGTCTGTGAAGTGGAAGCTATGTAGAAGTCGATATCAATCCGCACCGAGTCGTTGTTCCAGGTGAGAAGCTGAACTTTACCGTATTTGTTCGAAATTTCAACCGTAGTTTTTGGTGTCAGCGGGAATTGATGTACATAGGTTTTACTCTCCGAAAAGCTTTGAGAAAAGGCCTCGGTTATTGAAAAAAGCGTAATTGCTAATATGAAGAGCCATTTATAATAATTTCTCATGACATTGTTTTTTAAATTACAACGAATCTTTGTTAAAAACCCATCTACACAATCATTTTCAGAGCACGTGCGATTCATTGTTCTTGTTTTTACTATTGTTTTTGGTTGCGCTGCTTCTCATTAATTCGGACTTGATATCTTCCAGGAGCTGAAGTTTCATCCGGTAATTCTGAATCATTGCACTTATTATTTCTTCCTGGGCCACATTGTCGCCCAAATCGTGCTTCAGGGTACGGTAAACACTGTCGAGCTCGGCCAGATCTTTTTTCATATCGGTAGCTACATCGGGGTATTTAACCAGGTACACTTTCAGTTCTTTCATAGTACTATTCACCTTTCGGTTATAGTATTTTTCGGTCTCGGTAAACTCAGGAATCATTTGATTTTTTTCTGGTTCGGGAGAAGCAACAGGCATTTCTTCAATTTCAGGCGCCTGAGCTAATTCAGGAGCACTTGTATGAATGTTATGTTGTGTAATTGTTTGATTCTTATCGCCAATTTGCATTTGAGCCCAGAACGAGAATCCGAATACCAGAATCACAGCAGCAGCTTTCCAAAGAATGTGGCTCCGGCTTTTGCGTTCCGGTCCGAGCTTTGTTTCAATTTTATTCCATAAGGCTGCATTTGGTTCCAGGAAATCGAAATCGTCCCTGTGCTTCTTTACATAATCTTCTAATCTCTCACTCATATGCAGGTACTTTAAGTATTTCACGAATTTTGCCCTTTGCCCTTAGAAATTGGGATTTCGACGTCGATTCACTTATCCCCATAATTTCGGAGATCTCCGTATGATCGTATCCTTCCAGAAGATAAAGCGAAAAAATAATCCTGTATCCCTCGGGCAGTTGTTGCATTGCCTGATGTATCTTTTTAACTTCAAGCTGAAGATCTTCATCGTTTTCGGGTGAATCTTCCGGTTCATCAAACATGGCCATGTCGTCGTGATGCACCAGGCTTACCCTTTTTTTCTTCAGGTGGTTTATGCAGTGATTTATCACTATTCGCTTCAACCACGATCCAAAGCTTGACTCATACCTGAAAGAACCTAAATTTCCAAAAGCATCACAAAACGCGTCCTGTAAAGCATCTTCGGCCTCCTGAACCGAATTTAGCATACGAACACAGATATTGAACATCGCTTTGGCATAAAAGCTGTAGAGTTGGTGTTGCGACTTGCGATCGCCCCGTTTACTCTGTTCAATTAGTTCCTTGTGTATTTCAAATGTCTGTGTTACCAATGCTAAAGCTTTTCGAATTTAAAAGACAAGGGATTTTTTTAAGGGTTGCATGGTGGAGCAAAAAATTAAAATATTTTTTGCTTTAGCCTTTAGGAGATTATAAGTTAGGCCCTTCGGAAAATGTTTTTTTATCATGTTTTCTGGTTTTTAATAGAAGCTTTTCTAAAACCTAACCCTTAAATTTACAAAAATAAATAAACCTTATAGTACGCAATTTACCGGCTTTTTCGTTTATTTCAATAGTATAAGCAGGGTGGTTTTGTTAAACGTGCGATTATGAATAACAGTGACTTATATATAAAACTTAAAGAATCATATACCGGATCGAATCTGAATAATATTACTGCGAATATTATAAGCCTTTATAAATCGAAGCAATACGGTAGTATTCGTAAAATCTCGAAGATAGTATCGGAGTTTACCGATATTCCCGAAAATAATATCAGCAAATGTTTTTCCAGGTTGATTATGATTTATCATCCGGACAAGGAAGCTTATTATAACCAGGAAATCGATAAACTTTTTCATTCGAAGAACTATGACAGTCTGAAACAGTTTGCGCATATTCTGATTATTGGTGATATTGAGGAAGTCGAAAAGATTGATTGCGATGTCGACGATGATATTGACTATGAACCCGAATATGTTTGGGATTACGAAAGGGAAGGTTTTGAATATTTCGATTCGTATGAAGAAGCAGAGGACTACGAGGCGAGCGATTTATTCTCGGAAGAAAATACGTTTTATAATGCGGTGAAGCGGAAAGTGTATGGATCGATGAAGGTTGATCTGCCGTCGTATTATCTGGAAGATTTTGAAGATATAGAAATGGCCGAATACGAAATTGAGAACCTGGAAGGTATAGAGTTTTGTCTTCAGGCTGTGAATATCGACCTTTCCAAGAATCTGATAGAGGATATCTCCAGTTTGTGGTATCTTACAAAAATTGAAGAACTTTATCTGGCCGATAATCAGATAGGGTTAATTGATTCGATAAGCAACCTGAAGGAGTTGAGGGTGCTGGATATATCCAATAATTTCATCGACGACATTTCTCCTTTATTCGAACTCGAGAACCTTGAATATGTAAATGTGATGGGGAATAAAATTCCTCAACACCAAATTGATATTTTGCTGAAGAGAGATATGGTTCTTTTGTATTAACTAAATTTTTGGAATTCGAAAAGCGGCTTTTTATTTACTAATTAATTCCTTTGATAAACGTATTTTATCCCAATAGTCCCTATTATGTTTTATGAGTCCGTTTTCGTAGCTGGAAGTCCTAAGTTTGACTATCCTACGGAATTTGTGCCTTCCCATATCCATTCAACCCCCAAAAAATATATGCACCTGTTGTACGCTGGCCATTATTATTATCAGTCTTTATACAATCTATTTTATTGTAATAAGTATCTCATTACTTGCAATTACGCCACTATCATTATTGTATGACAACTTGGCATTTCCAAATAACAAAATACTTTTATCGGACTTTTCGATTTTGTCAGCTGAATACTTTACAACATTGTCATTTAATAAAAACTTCTCAATTGAAATCTCAACTCTCTGTTCTCTAAATATCCCTTTTGTGAACCCTGCATTGAATACACGAGTCATTTTATTAAGTGAAATTAAAGCCACATCAACATGAGTTCCGTTATAATCAAATTTAACATCACGACCGATAAGTATATCATTTTCTTCGAAGCACTCCCCACATTTAAAATTTGACCAAGCCATTTTCAATTGAGTAGAATAAACCTTACTCGTGTCTGGAACTTCTTTTTGCTTATTTTCAGACTTCTGTGCATTTGCTATAGAATTTATTGTAGTTATTCCTAATACTATAAGAGTAGCCATTCCTGTTAAAATCGAAATCTTTTTCATTGCATTTGTTTTTAAGTTAAATAAATCAATAAAGTATCTATAAAATTGCTCGAGCCTAAAGGAAATAATTGATCCAAAACTATTGGAACTGATTTCATTTGAATCAATCTGACTATAATCCAGGGCATCAAAGATTGTCCTTAATGTATAACTTCGTGGCGAACCTTCTCCTGATTCAATTCTTTGAAGAGTCCTTACACTGATGTTACACTTTTCAACAAGCTCATCTTGGGTTAAGCCTTTCGCTTTTCTCAAATCAGCTATCTTTTTGCCTAAATTTGGTTGAGTCATGTATCAATGAAATTTCGAGCAAGAATATATATTAACTTAAAAACTATACACGCAAATAGCGGAAATTGTCCTGACAATAAGCCGTCATTATCCTGACATTTTTGTATTCATTGGATTATCTTAATAATTTTAGTTTCTATTCTATCCACGGAGCTTTTCTTGGCTTGCGTACAACGGCCAGTAAATGTTTTGTTGGGGGACTTCGAAGCAATTCATTATCCCACGTTACAATGCTAATTTAGTGTAATTACTTTGAAACTAGCGATTCAACCCCCAATAAAAAATATGAACAGTGTTACCGCCTGTTTTTCATTCTTTAAGCAACAAATTTGTATCTGAATAGAATAGTTTAACAATTAAATAAATACCTAATAATTTAAAAACAGAATCGCCAATAATTTCAAATGTTTTAATCACATTAAAATCAAATAAGCTGACAATTAGTATAGAAAAGACTATAAACATTATATTAGCCAATGCACCCCATTTTTTTATAATAAGCAAAATATAAAATGACAAATCGACAATAATGGATAGGAAAGAAATTACATTGGGTTCTTTATAAAATTGGTAAAATGAAAATAGGCAAGCAATAACAATTAATCCGAACTTTAAATTCCTTATTTTCTCATCAGCTTCGGATTTCGAATATTCTTTTGCATTATCATTTTTTAGATAAGTTACTATGCAATAAATATTGACAACAGGGATAAAGTTTGCTATAAACAACCAAGATGGAGAAAAACCTAAAGCCCGATGCTTTTCTCTTATTAAGTTCGTAAAAATGATTCCAACCAATAAAAAGGACAATAAGGTCATAAAGTACCCTATTGTGAAAGTGAAAATTGAAGAATAGAATTCATTTATTTTAAGTGCACCCATATATTTAGTTAACAACTCAAACGAAAAAAATAGTATTAGGTATATAATAATGTAAGTAATTAGAAAGGACTTTTTTGTCAAAAGAAGATTATTTTGGATTTCTAAAATCCTTTTATTCGATATTTTAATGTCATTGAATGTTATTAAAAAATGATAAAATATCAAGATTATAGAACTATATATAAATTTTGAAAGATATAGCATCCAACTATTTTGATATAAATTGAAAGAAAAATTATCATATAGTACAATAAAACCATAAAATAACAAGCCGATAAGATAGCCATTCAAACTTAACCTCTTCTTATTGAGAAAGTATGATCTGATTAATCCATATATTGCGGCATAATTAAAAAGAAATTGTAATAAAAAACTAAGGTTTAAATTAGAAATATTACCTCCTATAATTACAGCTACAATATAAAGTAAAAATGATATTGCGATAATCTTAATTAGAGCATTATATTTTTTCTCATATATTGCTTCCCAACTAACAAAGGATAACATTGAGACAATCATAAGTATATCAAGTATGCCGAACTGAGCTGAATTTTTATACAAAAAGGTGTTAAATAGATTAATGTTTATCAAATCTTTAAAAACAAAGGAAAGGGTATAAACTGTTATTGGAATAAAAATGAATTTCAACTTAGAAATACCGAACATATCAGCCATAATATTAAAATTAATCTTAAACAATTTCATCAGTACTTACCAAACTTTATGTCAGGTAACTCAGGCGGATTGCTCCGTCCTTGTCCCCTAAGAACCGTACTTGATAGTTTACTCCTTCGGTCGTGAGACCACTTCGTTTAGTTCCCATCATACGGCTCAAGCTCTCTAAAGGCGGATTAATTCCACCCAACAAAATACGAAAATTCAGGTTAAAATTCTACAACATTTTCTTTTTGCAAAATATGCATCCCAATGTGGATCAAATGGGTTGGCTTTGCCGCAAATGAGCTTGTGACGTTTTATATGGAAGTATCCGAACATACGTAACAGAATAATTTTGCCATTGTTGAACTTTCCAAAGAATTGCCACTTTCGTTTACCGATGCACGTAAATATTAGCGAAGCAATTTTCGTGTATCCAAGGTTGTTATGTCTTTTGCGTGCCCAATTCCAGATGATGCGCCATAGTATCCTGTCCAGTTTATAAAATGTACTTTTGGAGCAAGCATGCTTAAGGTAATTTGCCCATCCGGTGATCGGCAAAAGCTGTTACACTCACGGGTGTGGAGTTTTTGCGGCGGTTTGCTATGCATATCCTGCCGCACCGTTTTGTGAAGATCCGGTACTATGGCATTTATGGAAGCCACTATAAGTCATTGGTACGAAAGCAGGTAGTAAAGAAAATCATTATTCGTGTGGAAGAAAGCCCTAAGCAGCGATTGTTACGGCTTACCGGATTTGATGTGTCCCTGTGTCCCCATTGCAAAGAGGGACAAATGACGAATCTCGGGAGTAGTAATCAACTCTCCGTATACCTTTTTTAAGAGATTAAACTCATCAATCTTGTGAAAGAGTATCAAGGTGCTGGTATCTGAAATAACAATCTTAGGCCTTTGCTATATCAGAATGTAAATCAGAAATTGAAGTGCTAAAAACAGAAACACCATATTTCCCAAGCATTTCTATGAATGCTCTTTTTGAGAGTCCTACGATCTGGGCAGCCTGGCCAGAAGATAGTTTCGATTCCTCGTATAGTTTAGCAGCAATTATCATTGAAAAATCATAATCCTTCAAATCAACGCTATCTGGTATATTTATCTGAATCGTTCTCATAATCATAAATTTTCTCAAAAATACAAAATCATTGTATCATTCTGCTGATTGAGAGGTTTTTTTGCTTGGCGCTAACGGTCAGTGCCGAGTAGGTCGGGAGATTGCTCTCCCTTTCCCCTCTAAGAACCGTGCGTGAGACTTTCGCCTCACACGGCTCAAGCACCCTTAAGATTGCTTTAGCAATCCGTCCGTCAGTTTGCATTGGTCAATTTACCGATATTTCTGCGTTTGATATTTCTTTTCCTCGCTCTTTCTTTAAAATAAGTGTCCCACTCCTTATCATAAGGGTTTGAGTTATTCTTTATTTTGTCGTGCCTTATTATTTTTGTGGCATCGAAACGGGGAAGTTCCATTTGTCGCTTTTTTTCAGTGGCCGCGAACACCATGTCTTTTGATCAATGTAGCCGGCTTTTAACCATTGTCCCAGAACCTTCTTGTTTATGGGGATATGTTGCAGTATCCACTTGTGCGAAATATTATCGAAGCATCCTTTGATGTCCGCTTCGAATATCCATTGAGCTGAACTACCTTTGCCCAGTACATTATGGCATTGCTCGATTGCATCGGCGCACGAACGCTTAGGCCTGAACCCGTATGAGTTCAGATCGGCTGTGGTTATAAATGTTAAAATAAAAACATTTTAAAATACTATAAATCAATTGAATTATGAAGTGAGTGGTTTTCTTCAATCGACGGATGCAGCTAAATTTCTCACACAAAAAGCGCCTCGGCGCGATGCTGCACTTGAGGCGTTTTTTGTCGTAAGTCGTAAGATGAACAGCCGGGTTTCTACATGCTCAACCCCATCCTGTAAGAAATAGTTATTTTCCTTACAGGGATGCATTAACTTCTAGTAAGGAAAAATATTTTTCTAGTAAGGGATTGCATCGTTTCCTTACTAGAAATTTTTTTTTCTAATAAGGGATTTAATCCTTTCCTTGTAACCCGGTAAATTTTAACTTCATCTATGCATCCGCAATATTGGGCTCTACCAACCACTAAAGCCTACGTCTATTATCTAACCCCATAAGTTACCGCTAACACGGCTAAACACCAGCTAGAAAGTCCATCGAATCGGTTATTCCTGTCTCCTGGCGGCAGGTTTCCATATGGGGAGGTTCCGATAGCTACCGGAAGGGGTGAGGTATCTTTGCGGGCGATATCAGGTAGAAGGCATTTGGTATTTAGGCTGTAGGAAACACAAACCCGAAACACGAACCCGAAACTCAACCCGCCAATGCGTAACCCCGAATCACGTAACCCGTTACGCATCCGGAATATTTGGTTCTACCAGCTTTTTTAATTTTTCCATCGATTCCTGCCAGCCCAGATAGCACATTTCTGTGGGTATAACATCAGGTATTCCTTCTTGTGTAGCAAAAAGTTCCGTACCGCACAATACCTTTTTTAATTCCACGGTTGTAATCATTTTGCCTGGCAGATTAGGATCGTCAAACTGATCGGTATATTTTATCAGTTCGTTGGTTTTTACCTCTAAATATTCCCCACCGAAGGAATGGCTGTTTCCTGTTGTGAAATTTGTAAATGACATTTTGTAGGTTCCTCCAACTTTTACATCCATATGATGCACTTTACAAGTAAATCCAAATGGAGGCAACCACGATGCCATTGCGTCGGCATCGGTAAATGCTTTGTACACTTTTTCGGGATCGGCTGCTAAAACCCTGTGTATTTTTACTACGTTTTTTGTCATCTTCCTATTGTTTAGTGTTTGTGATACTTGTTTTTTTTCATTTAAGTTGTTTAACGGGAGTGGGCGACATACTTTTCTCCTATAAACCGGATAGTTGCCTTACAGAGCTTTTCCAAAACATCCAGGTCGATATCCGATAACCGTTTTATATAAATACAGGCTTTGCCCATTTTAAATTTGCCTAAATTTTCAATCAGGTTTTTGTTGTCGTCGCCAGGAGCTGCAACATATAAGGAGAATTCGGGTTTTCTCGGTGAAAAGCCTATGATCATGGCGTCGCCTTCGTGTCCGCTGGCATATTTGTAATGGTAACTTCCAAAACCAATCATGGTCGGCCCCCACATTTAGGTTCAAATCCCGACCAGTTCTTCATCAATTCAATGAGCCGGTAACTATCGGCTTTCTTTTGTTCATTGTCGACATACGCGTTTATAAAATCGGTTATGTCGGCGTCAGTTTCGGTTGTTTTGTTTTTTACGGCCATGATGTTGTCATTTATATTTTCAAACCTTTAATGCAAGGAAACTTTAATTAAACAACCAAGGAGTGATTTCCGGCAGTTATCTCATGTATCGCTGTGCGTTATAAAACTGTCATTACATAGCATCCCAAAGGAGGGATTTCTCTCCGGTTGTCAGTTATTATTTAATCAATAAAAGGGAGAATTGTTCAATAGAATAATTACTTTGTAGGCGGTTTGGCTGATGGTTCTGTGTTTTCTTTTATCAATTTAATACCTGCTCTTAAAGCCTAAATCAGGATACTGCCTCTGATAAAACGAGTCACCTTACACGTTTTCAGGAACTCATCTTTTGATGTATCTTTTGTGGCATATTTGTTTGTAAGTTCAACATAGCATTCCTGAGCATTCATGAATCCTTCCCTGAGGAAAAGGAACTTATACTTTCTAAATGTTGGATTAACACTATTGAAATAAGGTATTTCACGAAAATCTGAAATCATGATACTGTCAATCCTGTTGAAATGATATAAAATTCTGGCAGTATCCGAAAGGGCTGCAATTTCTTCTTGGGCAGGGGTGAGGTACCCTTTATGGTGTGATCAACACCGGTTTCCCGCACCTTAAAAATTCCCCTAAAAAGGGGATGTTATTTCCTTCCTAACCCTTTAGTTTTGAACCATGTTATGCCTGAAAACCGTTCTTACAGGAAAAGTGAAGGTATATGTTAATTAACCAAACTTAAAACCATGAAAAAATTAAATGCGTTGCTGATCGTTTTACTGTTTTCGATGAATGTATTCGGACAAACTCCCTCCGCATTCAACTATCAGGCAGTGTTGCGCGATGCATCTGGAAATATCAGGACAAATGCCAACGTAACCATCCGTATCGACCTGCTGCAAACTTCGTCAACAGGTACGGCAGTTTATTCCGAATCGTTTGCTGCAACTACCAACGCTTATGGATTAGTAAACCTCCAGATTGGGAAAGGAACAGTTATCAGTGGTACATTCGCCACGATCAATTGGGAAAGTGGCACATATTTTATCAAAGTAAGTGTGGATGGCACCGAAATGGGGATCAGCCAACTACTTGCCGTTCCGTATGCCAAATATGCTGAAAAGGCAGGAAACGGGTTTAGCGGCAGTTATACCGATCTTTCCAATAAGCCTAACCTGTTTAGCGGCAGTTATAATGACCTTACAGGTAAACCAACGCTTTCGACAGTTGCTACCAGTGGCAGTTATACCGATCTCACAAACAAACCTGCTTTCAGCGAGACTGATCCGGTATATACGGCATCGGTGTCTAAAAACATCAAAGCCGCCGATACAACGCGATGGGGGAATAAAAGTAATTTTAGCGGGAATTATAACGATTTGACAAACAAGCCAATTTTGTTGGATGCAAACAATAATATTACTGCAGGAGTGAGTTCACTGAAATCAAATACCAGTGGTACCCATAATGTTGCTATAGGAAACGGAACCCTCAACGCCAATACTACCGGAAGTTCAAATGTGGCTATTGGACCTTATGTTCTTTTGTATAATTCTACAGGTATTTTAAATTGCGCTGTTGGCCAGCAGAGCCTTAATGTTAATACAACAGGTAGTTATAATTCGGGGTTTGGTAACAGGGCACTTATGGAAAATACAACAGGTAAATATAATACTGCCGTAGGAGACAATGCATTGAGCTGGTGTACAACCGGGAATTCAAATACTGCTGTTGGCAGATATGCTTCATTCAGCAATGCTACCGGGTATTCAAACGTAGCAGTAGGAGTTGGAGCTTTATTTAAAAATGACAGTAAAAATAATTTAGTGGCTATAGGAGATTCTGCATTGTATAATAATACAGGAGTTGGAAACACTGCTATAGGTTCCAAGGTATTATATGCAAATACAAGTGGAGTGGACAATACAGCTATTGGTTATAGGTCTCTTTATTCCAATACAACAGGTATGGGCAATACGGCCAGTGGATATTCTTCTCTTTATTCAAATACAACAGGGAAGTTTAATACTGCCGTAGGTTCCACTGCACTTTTCTATAATAGTACAGGACGCTCAAATACTGCAATTGGCTACGGGGCTTTATCTGAAAACTATAGTGGAAATAATCTAGTGGCTATTGGTGATTCTGCCTTATTTAGGAATAGTACAGGAATAAAAAATACAGCTACAGGTTCCAAAGCATTGTGTGTGAATTATACCGGAAGTTCTAACACTGCAAATGGTTATTTTTCTTTATATTTTAACTATTCAGGTAACGAAAACACAGCAATGGGTTTATATTCTCTTGCTTTTAACAGTTCTGGGTCCAACAATACTGCCATGGGGACATATTCACTTTATAGAAACACCGGAGGTATGTTTAATACATCGGTTGGATCAAATTCACTATTTTTAAATACAACAGGAAAATGGAATGTTGCAATTGGTTATGGTTCATTAGGGACCAGTCAGACCGCAGATAAAAACACCGCCATTGGTTTCGAGGCGCTTAAAAATACTACTTATTGGGATAATACCGCAGTAGGTTATCAGGCTCTTTTGGCCAATACCGAAGGTTTTGACAATGTAGCCATGGGAGTAAATGCGCTTGATGCCAACACCACAGGAGATGCCAATACGGCAATCGGGAAAAATGTTATGAAATCTATGGTCTCTGGTAATAACAATACAGCCATTGGTTTTTCGGCGGATATTACCAACAACGCAAGCAATTCCACCGCTATTGGAAATGAAGCCACGGTAAATGTCAGCAATAAAATACGGTTAGGAAACGGAAGCATTACCGTTATTGAAGGGCAGGTAGCTTTTACCAGCGCTTCGGATATCAGGCTGAAGAAGAATGTTAAAGACATTACCTTCGGTACCGGCTTTATCATGAAACTCCGCCCCGTGGAATACCAGATGAAACAAGGCGACGAAAAGATAAACTTTGGCTTTATTGCCCAGGATATCGAAAAGCTGGTAGGTACCAACAATAGTTTGCTTACTATTGGTGGCGACGCCGATCATACCCTAGGTTTACGCTATACTGATTTGATTGCCCCGCTGGTAAAGACTGTGCAGGAACAGCAAAAACAAATAGAAAGTCAGCAAAAACAGATAGAAGAGCTGAAGCAAATGGTTGAAAAGTTGTTGGCGAAATAAACATATTGAATTAGGCTCTTAAGAAATAGTTTGTCCACAGTCCTCAGACCACAGACAACAGTTAATAGCCATGGCAAATTTTAAAAATCAGGGTTATTGACTGATTTCGTTATGATTTGGTGTCTTTTGTGGCTAAAAACTTTACACAATTTGGGTTTAAATTTGGGATTTACAGCTCTGGTTGCAGATGGAACAAAAACAAAGGTTTTCACGTAAATGTTGTTTTTAATAAATAGCATTGATTTTAAATAGAAAACAATGGATCAACCTCAAAACCTAACCACCTGCAGCAACTGTCTGCACAATACCTCGGGCGATGCTCACAAATTAGTTTGTCTGGTAACCGGGAAAACAGTCGGCACCGACGATAGCTGTGAAAGTTTTTCTCCAGCCAGAAGGAACTCCCAGGAGATCGCACAATTTGGCTTCGAAGCCGAAAAAGAATACTTTTCAACGAAACTATATAATCTATTCGCCGCTTATCTCATCGGAATTATTTTGGGCTCGGTATTTCTGTATATTGGGTATTCCGATCCGCGGGAACATGTGGTGATGATTGTTGTGAGTGCGCTCGTAATTCTTGCATCTGCTGTATTTTCGATGATGCTGCTTTATAATCTGTGGAAGTTTATCATTAGCGAATTGAAAAAACACGGGCATAAACCTTCCATTGAAACTCCAGGTAAGGCTGTTGGTTATCTGTTCATTCCGTTATTTAACTTTTATTGGGTATTTATGGCTATTGGGAAATTACCGGTCGACCTTAACCGGATTTCCATAACCAGAACAGGAAAGAATGTTATGGCCAATGAACTTGGAATTATTCTTTGCATAACAACATTACTTTCGGTTGTTCCTGTTTTGGGAATGGTCCTGGCGTTGGTAAATCTTGTATTGATGCCGGTTTTTTATATTCTTGCCATTAACGGGATCAAAAATATTCCATACTCCGCCGGAGAGGAGTATTATGAAAAGAAACAGGCCGAAGAGCCTCTGGATATTAATTCTATACGAGATTACTCCCAATTTTTCGATAAGGCGAAATACGGAATTAATTTCTGGTTTGGCGTGTATTATTTTCTGGCAACTATAAGTACGCAAATCGTTATCAATGTTTTTTATTTCGTTTCGAACAAAATATCGTTGTTGCAGTATTTTTCGTTAAGCAATATGGTAAATCTGCTTGTGTATCCGCTGCTTACAAGCTTGTTTCTTGTAATGTTTAGTCATGCCATACGTAATAAACTATTGCTTTCGTTCGTATGGGGAGTATGTCATGTTGCGATCAGCATAATTCCTTTTGCCTTTCTGTTATTAAAGGGTAATGAATATTACAATGAGTATGTTTTTTCCAAAAAGTTTCTGAATTATATGTCGACCAACTTCATAAGTGCCATATTATTTATTTTTAGTATCGTAATTTTTATAAGGTTATATGGACTTAAGCTCTGGACCATTCTGCTGGCTATAGCAGTACCCTCCATTCTGACTAACATGGTTTTTTACATTGCAGGTTATTTACTCGAAGGGAAATTCGACTTTAATATGACAGGCCTTGTGGGCGTTACGGTGCATATTCTGTTGTTTTCGGCCGGAGTTTATTTTGGACTGTATCAATACGTTGAGGGAACTAAAAAGGTAGAACTGGCAGAGTAAAATGGCGTGCGCATGTTTCACAGAGAAATAATGGAAGAGGAGAGTAAAAATATAAGAGGTTAACGGTGGAGATTAATACTGACATTATGAAATAAGGTTGAATTTATTCTTAATCTTGCCACATGATACTATTTTTATAAATTGCGGCTACATATTATCTCAAATGAAAATTGCCAGCCGCCTGATCGTTTTAATATTCTTCTTTGGCTCTCCGGCTTTTGCCTCCATCGATAAACAGCGCATCGCTGTTGATTCCACAATTCTGGTCATGCCCGAATCAAATCCAAAGGTTGATTCGCTTTTAAGATTTCTTTCGGTCATAAAAGATACAACTGAAGTACGACGTATTTTTAATGTCACTCTTAATCTGGCCGAAAAGCTTGAATATACCGAAGGGGTTATCCGGTCGTACGAGGTGGTAGGGGTAATCCACCGTAATCTTTCCAACTACAGCGCGGCGCTTCTTTATCACCGTAAGGGACTCGAGGTAGCCGAGTCAGCCGGGAATCAGAAGCTCAAAATGCAGGCACTGAATAATATCGGGGTTGTTTATCGCCGGCTCGACGAATGTAAACTTGCTATCGACTTTCATATGCAGGCGCTTAAGATTGCCGAAAAGATCAACGATCTCCGAAACATTTGCATCTCATTGAACAGTATTGGAAATATTTATGTTGCGCTTGGGCAATATCCTAAAGCTTTGACCTTTTTCAGAAGAGCGCTAACCCTCGAAACACATTTGAAAAACTACTGGGGTATGTCTATTAACTTTCAAAATATAGGAGTAGTTTTCGAATCGGAGAATAACCTCGACAGCGCATTACATTATTATAAAGAATCGCTCAGGTTCGATATTCTGGCAAAAAAAGAGAGTGGTATCGCCATTTGCTACAATTCTATCGGGAAGGTTTATATTAAAATGCAGAAATACGGAGATGCCGAGAAATATTTCCGCAAAGCGCTTACTATGAATTTAGCTATAGGAGATAAGGTTTATATTGCCGATAGCTATTCAAACCTTGCTCATATGTTTTTGCATATTGGAAACACCGGCGAAGCAATTAAGTACTACAGTCAGAGTGCTGAAATATCAAAGCAGATAGGATCTAAAATGCGCAGCCAGGAAGCATACAAAGGATTGTCCGATTGCTATGAGGCGAAAAACGACTATAAGGAAGCCATGAAATACCATAAAATGTCGGTATTGTATCACGATAGTATTCGTAGCGAAAACAATACCAAGCATTTGGCGCTGCTTCAAACTCAGTACGATACCGAAAAACAAAAGCATCAGATCGAAATACTTCATAAGGAAAAGAAAACGTCGCAGTTAATAGTTGCACTTTTGTCCATTATAACTTTTGCAGGTATTACAGTATCAGTTTTTGGGCACCGGAATGCCCGACAACGAAGGAAAATAGATCAGCAGGCACTCGATTTGAAAGAGCAGAAAATCCGTGAACTTGAAAAGGATCAGCAGATTATTGCCACACACGCAGTGTTACAGGGAGAGGAGTCGGAGAGAGGCCGGCTTGCCAGAGACTTACACGATGGCCTGGGAGGATTACTTTCAGGAATCCGGTTGACTTTAAGCAGTGGGAGAACCAATTACCTCATGTCTATGGAGAACCCGCAGGTATTCGACAATGCGATCAACTTACTCGATCAGTCCATCAGAGAACTTAGGCGTGTTGCCCATAATATGATGCCCGAAACACTTGTGAAATTTGGGTTGAAGGATGCTTTGCACGATTTCTGCAATAGTCTGGAAGTGGTTGGCGGCCCAAAAATAAACTTCAGTTACTGGGGCGAGGAGACCCGATTCGATCGCTCTCTTGAAACAACCCTTTACCGTATTGCCATGGAGCTCATCAATAATTCGGTGAAACATGCCCGGGCCAACGATATTATGATCCAGCTTGTTCAGGAGCCTCAAAGGGTATACCTTACTGTGCAGGATGATGGCATTGGTTTTAATCCTGCTGCAATAGATAGTTTAAATTCATCGGGTTTAAGGAATATAAAAGCCCGGGTAGAATCGTATAACGGAAGACTCGACATTTTTGCCCGACCTGGAGAAGGGGCTGAGATAGGTGTAGAATTTAAAATTGCCGGTATTTAGGGAAATATCCTGAAGTTTTAAAATAACTTTTTAAGAACAGGTATATGAAAAGGTTTTTTATCGCTTTTGTGTTTTGCTTTTTGGGGATTTATCTGTACGGTCAGGACAAGTATGAAATGGTTGTAGCCCCGGACGGATCGGGTGATTATACCTCCATTCAGGCTGCCATAGATGCAAGCAAGGCATTCCCCGATACGCGGGTTATCATCCACATCCGGAATGGAATTTATCGCGAAAAGATCAGAATACCTTCATGTAACACCAAACTTTCGTTAATAGGCGAAAGCAGGGATAAAACAATAATTTCGTACGACGATTATTTTAATAAAATCAATCGGGGACGAAACAGCACTTTTTATACCTATACCTTAATGGTTGAAGCCGATGACTTCCGGGCCGAAAACATCACCATTGAAAATACAGCCGGGACTGTTGGTCAGGCAGTTGCTTTACATGTTGAAGGTAACCGCTGCGTTATTTTTAATTGCAACATCCTGGGAAACCAGGACACGCTGTATGTTACCGGCGAAAACAGCAGCCAATATTACAGGAACTGTTATATCGAAGGCACAACCGATTTTATTTTCGGATCGGCCACCGCGCTTTTTCAGGAATGCGCCATCAACAGCAAAAGCGATTCTTACATAACTGCCGCAAGCACTTCCAAAGGAAAAGAATATGGTTTTGTTTTTATGAATTGTAAGATTACAACCGCAGAGGGTGTAAACAAGGTTTACCTTGGGCGGCCGTGGCGCGATTTTGCACGCGTTGTATTTATAAACTGCGAACTTGGTGCGCATATTCTGCCCGAAGGATGGAGCAACTGGGATAAGACTAACCGCGATAAAACCGCCTTCTTTGCCGAATATAAGAACAGCGGTCCGGGTTTTACTCCCCAAAAACGCGTTGCATGGAGTCGTCAGTTAACCCCAAAGGAAGCTTCGAAGTACACCTTGTCGAGAATTCTGAATTCCACCATGGCAATGCAGCCGGCAGAAGAATGGACCGGACAATGACCGGTTTATGAAATACAACTGTTACAGGAATTGGATATAGTCAGGGTAAATACGGATGGATATCGCTCCAGGAATGGGTAGAGAATTTTTTTCAATGTATCCATCACCTCATTGTAATTACCAGTTATAACCGTACTCATTTGCCCAACTTCAGCCTGAATATGCTGTTGCTCCAGTAGTTCAATAAATTCGGTGATGATCGGGTTGAAGTTTTCGTTGAGAGGATAATATCCTATTTGTACGCTGATATTCATAATATTTCACTTTTGAACCTTTATACCTAAAAAAACTCCTTCCACCGGGTAGGTCGTCATTGTTCCGTCCAGTATTTCAAAGGATGGAGAAAGAAAAACACTCTCGTTTAATTCGAAATTTCCCCAGCTTTTAAACAAGGCTGCAAGTTCTGTTTTTGTAAAGAAGTGCGCATTTCTGAAAGTCTCGTCGGCATCCTTTGTTTTTCCAGGTTGGGAGTTAAGGTTTAAACAACCTGCAATAAACAATCCTCCGGGTTTAAGAACCCTGTAAATTTCGTTCGAAACTTTTTCAAGGTCATCCACAAATTCAAGCATCGTAATTGAAACCACCATGCCAAAACTATCATCAGGAAAGGGGAGAGCTGTGGCATCAGCCTTCCTGAACTCCACATTCTTTATCTCTTTCATTTTGGCTTTCGAAAGCATGGCTTCAGAAATATCAAGGGCAATTACTTTAAACCCTTTGGAGCTTAAAAATTCGCTCCAGTGACCGGTGCCACATCCCAATTCCAGAATTGGGATGTGGGAAGTCGCTGGTAAAAGAGATCCGATTGCCTGTTTTTCAATCCTGTCAATTTCTTTTCCAAGAGGTGTATGGTAATAACTATCGTAATTTGCTGCTATTTCTTCTTTTATAAATACATTCATAATATCACTTATCTTATTTCCCGTGAGCAAAAATAAGGTAAATACGGTCTGCTGATTAAGTTCTTCGAATATTAAAAGCAAAAGTGGTTGGCTTTTTAAATAGCCGTGGCATCGTCTATGGACTAAACAGTATTAGCTGTGGAACGTTGACCGTGGTCTGTCGACCCGCTGTTATGATTATTAACTAAACGCCCGCTTCAATTAGTCTATAACCGGAGGTTGAGCCTGTCGAAACCTCATTGTCACTTCGACAAGCTCAGTGACCACACTTTTTACACAGCCTCCTATTAATCAACTGCAAGATTCCTTATTGGTTTTTCCAATTATTCCTGATAAAATCAATTACAAAGTCCGTTTCTTTATCTTTTCCATCCAAAACCTGTGGAATGTAATAATCAGGCAAAATTCCCCTGTCCATAGGATTAACAGATTTTACATCCAGATAATAGGCAAGCATGGGCATTGCAAGCGTTAACCTGGAGTTGGGAAGATTTACAAATGCAAAGGTTCCGCTGTTGTTTCCCTCATAAGCACCGCCTGTTTCCTGGCCAAAGAACAGAGCCCGGTTATTCGATTTTGCAATAGCAGCAAATTCGGCTGTTACCGAGTAACTGTTCCCGTTCACAAGAACATAAACTTTACCTTTGTAAGGGTTGCGCTGAGGTTTCTGAACTTTTAGATTTTTGTGCCGGGTCCAGTAATACTTTCCATCCTTTTTTCGCACCAGCAGTTTCAAAATGCCAAAGAATTTGGGTTTGTCCAGGTAAGGCTCAGTGGTGAATTTTACTCCGCTTAAGCGTAACTCCCTGTAATAATCGAATTTTTTATCGGTGAGATAGCTATAAAGCAGAGCGCCCCAACGGTCCATTCCTCCCTCATTGTCGCGGAGGTCTATGATAAGGTGTTCTGTCTTATTGTTTTTTATCCTGAGGAACGACTCTCTGAGAAATTGCTTGTAATCGTCCTTTGGAGAGAGCGGATAAAAGTTCCGGATCTTCATCATGGCAATGTTATTCTCAAGGAAATCGAGGCTGAAATTTGCCTGATTATTGTTCTGTCCAGCTTTTATCTGACGGTTAATGATGCTGAGCGTTACTGGTTTTAAGTTAATCTGCGACTTTGCTCCATCGTTCATCAGCAAGTCAACCTGAAAGGAATCGGGGGCATTTATAAAATTGGCATACCATGCCGGGAAGTAGTTGTTCAGTTCCAGGTATTTGCTCGAGGTTACATTACCATCGGCCGGGATGAAGGTCATGAGTTTTTCCTTAATTTCCGAAAGGGGCTCACTGTTTATCCGCAGAATCTCTGCGCCATAAAGTTGTTTGTCGGTATCTTCGTTATAACTTCCCGAAATAAAAACCTTATTTTCTGTAAAGAAAAGTCTTATAGGAAACAGCTTAGTGGTATCGTAGAAATAATGAAAATGGTTGAGGTTAACATCGCTTTGGGGAAAGAATTTGGTATGTCCGCATTTAATGCGGGCAACGAGAGGTGCAAGCATCTGGTAAAACTCTTTTTGAGTAATGGAATCCTTGATATTGGCCACTGTGTTGGCGAAAGCGCTGTCGAACCACTGTTTGGTTGTATACCTGTATAAACCGGGATGTGTTTCTTCCAGCGATTTGCGGAAAATACTTAAGTCCTGTTTTATCTGACCGGCACTGAATTTTTGAGCAGTCACTGTAACAATTGTCAGCATACCGATTAGAAATGAAAGCTTAATCTTTTTCATAGAAGAAAATTAATAAATAATTGATAAACCAGTGTTGAAACCTGCTTTGCTGCTCAGATAAGGATTGCCCGGCACCCAGCCTTCGGTTTTGTAATAGCCACCTATGAAAAATCCAAAAGTTCGGGAAAGTTTAGTTTCTAGTTTAACTTTCAGCATTCCGCCTGGTTTGCCATTTTCATCAAAAAAACTCTGATTAGCGGGTTGTTTCCATGCATTTATGCCTGCGGTAAGATAAACACTTCCAGCAGGGTTAAGTTTAATTTCGTTCATTCCCAATTCTATTCCCGGGAATGAATTCTTATAGTTGCTGTACCTGTGAAAACCCAGAAGAAAGCCGGTATTTCTTAGTTTAAAGGGAGCGAGTACCGATATGTCGTTGCCGAAGTGGGTAGGGGCATACTGCACAAATGTATTAAAGGAGAAAGCCGGTCCAAAGGAGATACGGTTTACACAAAAGATTGCCGGATTCAGGAAATTCAGCAACGATAAAGTTTGCTGTTTCTTCAGATAATCCTGCGCCTCAACCGGAAGATCGGAAAATCCGATACGCCTGTTTACACCTTCTCCATTTGGGAAAGGTTCGCGACTGTCGAACGGTTCTCCGGGTTTAAACATATCGTAAGCCCAGGCGGTAAGATCGGCTCCGGCAAAGTCTCTTTCCTGTGGGTTTTTGTTTTCATCCCGGGGAGCAATTACTTTTACCGAGTCGGATGCCGCACTTGTCGAAAACCTGAAATAGTTCCAGACATACCATGCATTGTAAAGATAAAGCGGATTTTTGTAGACTTTTCTTTTATAATAAAAATCGGTTATAACATTTTGCCGGGTTGAGTTATTTTCGGCCTGCACTCCCGATACATAGGCATAGAGTAAATTCTGAAGGTTTGTGCTCTTTGCGGAAGAGAGCGCTTCATCCGAAACACCATATACAGTGCCATCCCAACGATGAAAAAGCCACATGCCGTTTTTGGAATCAATATTCATGGTTCCCAGTACGGTGCGGTGATATTCTTCGTGTTGCCATTCTCCCAAAGGAATCGGCAGAGAGCTTCCGTACTTCGAAAAAGCGAATCCAAGCAAATAGTTGGAGGTTGCATGAAAAAATCTGCGGGTTTTACCTTTATTTGGGTTGAAAAGCATTTTACTTAAGGCATTAACACCCAGGAAGCCGGTTTCGTATAAATTGTTTGCCCAGGCATCGGCCTGATCCATGGAATAGTACCGGAATTTATTTTCGGGGAATTGATACAGGTTTAGTTGCAGCTTCAGGTTTACCAGCGAATCGGCTGGCTGCGAAAAAACATCCTTCATTGTTCCAATCAATGTTAGGAGTGCGATTAAACAGATTTTATGAAGTTTCATTTTTTTTCGATTTTGATTTTTACTGGTGCAAAGTTGGGGTATTCAAATGGGTTAAACGTCTCGATTTACCAATTCGGACTTGTTTGTAAATTGTTGTAAAGTATAGTATTATGTTTATTCGGACTTAAATTAGATGAGAGCTGAACAAATGGTAAGAGATGCATTTCCCTTTTTGTAGTGATTCTTTTTGCGGCGATATTAACAGAATGTTCTTTTTACGAGGTTGTGTCGCGCCGCAAATAAATTCCTGCATCGACATTTCTACAAATATGCAACTCCTACGGAGTTGTGGAGTCCTAAATTTAAGCGGACTTTGCGATTAAAGTTGACCCGCTTTAATTCCACTGTGTTTTGGAATTTGGATATGCGGCGATATCAGCAGCATGTGCTTTCTGTGAGGTTGTGTCGCCGCAAATAAATACCTGGTATTAACATTTCTACAAACATGCAACTCGGAGTTGAGGTCTAGATAAATTCAGAATTCCAGGATTGAATTGGTAACTAATTTTCTCTGTGCTCTTTGCGTCTTCTCTGCGATCTTTGCGTCCTTCAAAGTTCTTTTGTTAATTCTTTTCCTTTGATTAATCCCAACTTCCTGGCCCACTATATTAGCTGCTGCTGATTTTTAACTAATTTCGCACACAAAATTTAAAATTGGAAGGTCTTTTCGATTACAGTCTTTGGGGATTATTTCTTGCCAGCTTTCTGGCCGCAACGGTGGTGCCTTTCAGTTCCGAGGCTTTACTTGCTTTTCTCATTGCAAATGGTACCGACCCTTACACCGCTGTGCTGGTAGCTACTGCCGGAAACTGGCTGGGAGGGATGAGCAGTTACGCAATTGGTTACCTGGGACGATGGGAATGGATTGAAAAATACTTCCGCGTAAAGAAGGAAACGATTGAAAAGTGGCACAAACGCCTTTATAAAAGGGGAGCTATTTTTGCCTTTCTGAGCTGGCTACCGGGAGTAGGCGATATTTTTGCTGTTGGGCTTGGCCTTATCAGAGCAAATGTTTTCATTACAGCTATTGCCATGCTGGCCGGGAAATTTCTACGTTATATTTTCTGGGGCTGGATTACAGGTCTGGTTTTCTAGGCGAGTCTTACACTTCAACAGGCTTTAATATATTTTCACGGATAAATTCCGACGGTGTCATTCCGTTCTTCTTTTTAAATACTGCATTAAATGTAGCTTTTGAGTTAAATCCTGCTTCAAAAGCAATTCCCAGGATATTCATCCTGTCCGAACCAGGCTGGGCCGCAAGTCTCTTGAATTCTTCGAGACGATAATCGTTAACAAAGTCATAAAAATTTTTCCGAAAACTTTTATTGATGACTTCGGAGATATATTGCTTATTGGTTTTAAGTTTTTCGGCTACTTCCTGGATGGTTAATTCGCTGTTCAGGTACAGTTTTTCATTATCCATCAGGTTGCGCAGACTTCTTTCCAGTTCCTTCACCAAGTGCGGGTTTATTTTAATCTGCCGCGGTTCGTGTTCAAGCGAAGGATCCGACTCTTTTGCAGGAATAGCATTATGATCAACTGGTTGTATAAAGCTTTCGGGAATCTCGCCTCCAAAAAGCAGTGGCTGATGGAGTACCTTATAACCGGTCCAGTAAATGGCAATTACAATTCCCAAAAAGTGATAAGGATAAATATATTTCAGGTAAGGTAAATCCCACTTTTTGCCATAAAACGAAATAATGGAAAACAGAACAAGGACCAGAACTATCAGAATAAAATTGTAATACCAGCGCATCTGGGCTTTGCTGATATCGGAGTAATACTGTAAAATATGCTTTTTATGCTTTTGAAATTCGATGATGGCATGCGTGAAAAAAAACAGGTGAAAGAAGTTTGTAAACTGGTTCATAAAACCAAAGTCGTCGGCTACCGACCGGCTAAAATCGTTGATGTATTCAATTTTTTCGTGGGCCGATTGCAAAAAGAACGGGAGCTGAAGTAATAAAGAAACTAGAAAAGGGACAAAAAACAGCAGTTCGGCAGGTTTGAAACTGGGACTTATAAGGCTGATACGCCGGAAAAAGATTATTACCAACGGACCGTAAAGCAGCGGCATTACCCAGGTGATGTGCAGCAAATGCGGAAAACGGAAAAAGAAACTCTGTTCGTCGAATGCTGCAAGTATCAGGTGAAAAGAAATGAGACACAGGAAAAAAGCAAAAATGCGGTTTGCCGGGCGGTGATTTCGGCGGAAAAACAGCACTACTGCCAGGATAAATCCCTGAAACGATCCGGCTAATAGGATAAGTTTTAAAAGTTGCATCAATCGGTATTTCTGAAATCAAATATTGGGAAAATTCGAAATAAAACAAAGCCCCGGATAGTTAAACAACCGGGGCTAAATACAGTTCAGCATAAGTGGAGGAACTTACTTTATTAACCCAAGTCCTTCCAGGTCCGATTTGTTATCGGGCTGACTTAACAGCGCTTTCTGGAATAATATTTTGGCTTCGCTGCTTTTTTTCAGTTTGAGTTTAGTCCATGCAAGCATATGCAATCCGTCGTAATCGAAGGGATAGAGGTTTACTACTTTTTCGAAACACTTTTCGGCGTCCTGAAATTCCCCGCGGTTGTAATGAAACAGGCCTTTGCGGTAATTGATGAGCGTATTGTTGGGGTCGATGGTCAGGGCTTTGTCATACATTTCTTCAATTTCTTTCCATTTTCCGAGTACCGATGCCGGATAGGCGTATCCCAGCCGTGGTTCGATGGCATAAGGTTTCAGATCAATGGCCTTTTTGTAATAGTTAACAGCATCGTTGTGCGATCCGGCCATATACAGCAACCATCCCATGCGCAGGTTTATTTCGTACGATTTTTCATCGTATACTGCTTTTAGCGATTCGACAGCTTTGGCATATTCTTTTTTGGCTTCCAGGGCATAGCTGCTTTTAAATGCTTTTAAGGTTGCATCGTGTGTTTGAGCACTGATATTAGTCCCGAGAAGAACAAATAAACACCAGGCTAAAATGTTCTTTGATAATTTTATAGATTCCATGATATACCTCCCGTGATTGAGACAGATGAATATTTAACAGTATTATTGATTGTTGCATCGGAGAAGTTACTTTCGCCGTTAGCATAATTTGCCCTGATACTGATTATTTTTCCCGAATTCAATGGAAATAGCAGACTGATGCCGCTCTTTAGTTTCAAAGGGTTTACATCGTTATAAATGATGTAACTACCGTAATCGCTCATGTTACGGATGTTTCCTGCCAACAGGTTCGCCTCGGCCCAAAAATGCTTGTTTACCTTAAATCCCAGCGTTTCTCCTGTCACAAATGATTGCGTGTCGGGAAAGGTCTCGTCGTTCTGGACAATAAACCTGCTTAAAAGATAGAGATTGAGGTTTCCCAGCGGATAAATTCCAAGGTTAAACGTATGCTGCTGCTGTTTGAAATAATTCAGCTCCGACCCTGTATAAGTATAACCCAGGTTGAAATTCCCGAACGATTTTGAAACAGATCCCGAAAATGAATAGTTGGACAGGGTGCTGTAAGAAGTAACACTCTTTCTGCCCTGGCCATTCCCGGCTGTAGTGGTATAGGGGATTGAAATCCATAACGGATGGTATGCTGCCGCTATCTGCCATCCGTTACCGGGGTAATAAATTGCCGATGCGAAAACCTGATTCTGTAAGATGTAGTTCGAATAGAAATCGGACGAAGAAGTTGTTTTTTCGTAGTAATCCGAGTTTTTATAAAGAAACGTATATCCTTCCACCAGTTTAAGCCGTTTGCCTGGCATTTCTTTTAAGGTGAGGTTGGCATTGGTAAAATTGTTTGGGAGTTGCTGGACACCGCTAACCGCTGAATTATTCACGGCACTTATTTTTTTGTCGGGTGTAAAACTGTAGGTAACATCGGCCGAATAACCTTTGATAAACCTGTTTTTAATTCCGAGTTCCTGCTTTCTTGCTGGTTCGAGTTGATCTGCATAAATTTTTGCCTCAAAGTCGTCGCCATTATAAAGGTTGGCAAAATAAAGATATTCAATGGAGAACTGATCCCCAGGGTTGAATTCCAGGGCTTTGTTGAAATGCTTTATAGCTTTTACGTAGTTCTGCTTCGCATAATACGCAACTCCCAGTCTTGCCTGCAAATAATAGTAATCGATACCTTTTTCGATGTACCGGTTTCCTTCATCAATAAGCGAATCCCACTGAAGGTTCATGTATTGCCTGTAGGTGCTGATGTCTGAATTAATCCAGTCAGGATTTTCCTGCGCTTTTAAATTGAAAGTCAGCAGCAGCAAAAGTGTCAGGTAGAAATATTTTAAAAGAACTTTCATCAGATGTGTTTGTAGTTTTGTGTATTTACTTTAATACTGTCAATGCCTTTGCGGGAAACCGCAACTTCAAAGCTGTGTTTTATTCTTTCTGTTTGTAAAATCCCGGTTTTAACTTCCGATAAAAGGGTAACCTGATTAGACGCCAGCAAAGTTTCTTCCATAACATATTCCAATGCAAAGTCAACAGCTACAAGATTTTTGAAAGGAGCTATAAAGTCGTGTGCGTAAAGCGAATAATTATTGAAAATCTGATTTGTGGGAAACCTGGATTCTATTTTAATCTGCTTGTAAGTGGCCAGCAACACTTCGTAAAGAGCCAGATAACCAATGTAAAGAAGCGAATTGCGGCTCCCTTCGAAGTGGGTAAAGCGGAAAAGTGTGCCGTCATTGAGGTAGTAGGCCGCCGACTGTGTTTCCGTATCCCATAAATAGCTCTGATTATAAATGGTGGTCATTACCTCCCATCTGGCTTTAAAAGTCTTCTCTCCAACAATAATTTCAGGTTCGATTATCTGACCGGCGGTAAATTCAAAGGTATTTTGAAGCATTGAATTAATCTGAACATTGCATAAAATCTCATTCACCGAAGGATGGTCAAAACTCTTTAGTTGCAAAGTACCGTTTTGGTTCCTGATATAATGGCTTAAAGGATAATCTATGGTTTTGGATCCGATGTAAGGTGTTGCCTGTAGTTGAAAATGGAGATGGGGATACGGTGAACGTCCTGAATTACCGCACGCTGCGATAATATCGCCTGTTTTTACATGGTCGCCCTTCTTTACCTTGATACTTTGTTCTTTCAGATGGCTTAATTTACTGTAGAAACCTTCGGCGTGCTTAATTACAATGGTATTTCCCCAGTTATTGATCAGGTTTTCCTTTCCAACTGCATTGTCGCTAATACCATCCTGCACATCCGAAACAACCCCATCGGCGGGCGCTAAAACTGCTTTTTCAAAGCAATAATATTCGTTCAGCGCGTTTCCTTCATTCTTAAATTGGTTGCCATTTTTATCAGTTATCACAAAATCCCATGCGTGGCGGAATTCATCCTTATGAGTGTATTCGCCGTTGTGCCCTTGCGATACGGTCCATTCTCCCCAAAAAGGCAGTTTAACGGGCAGGTGATAGATATACCGGAACCGGTTTTTCGAGATCAGGTGGGTGTAAAGATTTTCCTCAGGTGAATGGCGCTGAATGTAAACTTCTGTCAGTGATTCCGACGGGTAAATGCGCATCTTTATGGCATATATGAACATCAGCACTACCATATTAAATGGAAGTGAATAAACCGGTAGCTGAAAAACGGCAAAAAGATTGTAAAAGCTCACATTTATAAGTGCTACAACGGGTACAAGAATTACTGTCCAGATGTAGGAGGCCATGGAAGGTACAAAGAAATATCCCCCGATGGCAATTGCTGTAAGGATGTAATTAAACCCGGCATAGCCATAAATGAATATTGATATGTCTATTCCTAACAACTGATAAAACCACCATGCCGCATAAAATCCAAACAACGACAATGAAAAGGCGATGCGTGAAAAAAACAGTAATCCTGCTGCTATTAATATCCCTGCTATCAGGTTGAATTGAAAGAAAATGGCCCCCAGCGAACCAAAATAGGCTTTGAGAGAAACTGGTAGAGGAATAGACTGACTGGTCTCGTATATTTTCACCAGTGTGTTGCCTCCTGCTTTATATAATTCATTCAGTGCGAAAATTCCTTTTTCGTTTAGTGCTAAAGCTTCAAAGCTGCGGGTTGCAAGTATTATTATCCATAAAGTAATCAGAAATGGCAAACTCAAGAACGGCAGATAATATTTACTTAAAACACCCTGAAGCGAGAGACTGATAAGCAGATTCAGAAAGGTTGCCAGGATAACAATTATAAAAAGCTGCCACGATTGTTCAAATGTAACTCCCAACCCTAAAGCTGTAAGTAAACTGTTAAAGCCGTAGACGCCCTTTGCTGTCAGGGTTCGGTCGTATCCCAGCCACAGGGCAAGTGAGTTCGATAGCAAAACAGCCACCAAACCCGCAATTCCGGCATAAGGATTCAGAAACGTAACTGCGAGTAACAGCAAGCCAAACCAGATGTTATCGGAGAAAAAAATCTGTGAATAGCTGTTGGATACTCCTTTCGTGAAGCTTTTTATGTAATCGTCAGGTTTAAACTTCATTATTCCAGATGTTTGGGGAGTTGTTCCTGTTGTTTAATGGTGTCAACGGATTCCTCCTTTCTGATCAGGTGTGTTTTTCCCTGGGTATCGATAAGCACAATATTGGGTCGCATGGTGATGAACTGCAGCCACTGGGTCATATTGTAAGCTCCCACACGCTGAATCACCAAATGGTCACCTTTCTTCACCAGCGGCAGTACCACGGCCGCACGTATTACATCGATATTCATGCACAAAGGCCCGTAAATGGTGGTTTCTTCGGTGTGGTCGTTATCAAATTGGGTAGGCGAAACGGTATGGTCGTACCAGAACGATGTAAAGAGAATATTAACCCCTGCATCTATAATGGTTGCACGCCGTCCGTCGGCCAGACGTTTATTGGCCAGAACGGTGGTAAGGAGGTATCCGGCGTTGTCAATCAGGGCCCTCCCTGTTTCCAGTATCAGCAAGGGCAGGGAGTCGGGCCTAATCGACGAATTAATTAAGGCAGAACTGATGGCATCAGCATATTCGTCGAACGAGGGAGCTGCATCGTAACCCTGCAGATATGATCCGCGCAATGTATTTTGTGAGGCAAACCCACCGCCCATGTCGATATATTGAATTGCATGATTGTATTTGTTCCTGATCTCGACCACCAGGTTGGCCAGTTTGGAGGCAGCTACCCTGTATGCTGATGGGGTGGTGATGTAAGTTCCTATATGTGTATGTAATCCCACCAGATCAAGATGGTGGTTTAGCAGAATGCGGTTGAGGGCTTCCCAGGCTTCCCCGTTTTCGTAGTTAAAGCCAAAACGGTCCCATTGCGGGTAAATGCCGGTATCCATATTTACCCTGATCGCAACTTTCGGTTTTTTATGTGTTTTTTTAGAAAGATCGGCAAGCATATACAGTTCGTCGAAATGGTCTAAGTGAATCAATGAATTGTTATTGATTGCCAGCTCAAGATCTTCCAGGCTTTTTCCCGGACCGTTGAATATTATCTGTGAGCCGGGTACACCGTTTAACAGTGCTTTTTTATATTCAAACCCCGATACTACTTCGGCCCAGGATCCTTCCTGGTGAAAGATTTTGCAAACTGCATCCAGGTAATTGGTTTTGTACGACCATGCAAACTGCACTAACGGATAGCGGGTCGAGAAAGCCAGTTTTGCTTCGCTGATGGTTTGTCTGATGGTCTTTTCCGAAAGTACGAACAGTGGAGAACCGTACTCCTTCATTAAATGTTCAACAGGTAAGCCATCTATAGCGTTTAAAGCTTCAATGCGGTTTTTCATACCAAATTTAGCTGGTAGTCCTGTAACAATTTTTTTAATAAATGGACGTTCGAATTTCAACTTTTCCATATACTTATAATTCTCCGTTGATAGTTAATTTTTCTAGTTCTTTAATGCTCACAATCATATCGTACGAGTAGCGGACAAACATTTTTCCCACTTCGTAACTTTCAAAAGGTTCCACCTTCATTCCCAGAGCCAGCTTAGCAAGCGCTTCCGGATGGTTTTGTCCGGCTCCCACAGCCAGGTAAACCCATGCGGGGATCCGGGGGTTGATTTCGATGATATAAATTTTGTCGTTGCTTTTAATCATTTCAATTTCCATTCCGCCACGCCATTTGGTTTGCTGCATAACTTTATTTGTTATGTCGAGCAGTCGTGGTTCGTCAATGGTAATTCCTCCCCAGGCTTTTCCTTTATCGGTAATGTAAGTTTTTCGCATGGCAACTGCGCCGGTGGTATTGCCTTCCCCATCGCCCAATGCGGTAACATTAAGTTCTGTACCAATAATATATTCCTGAACAATCACCGGGGTTCCCCACTTTGCGCTTATTTTGAAAAAGAAGTTCTGGGCTTGTTGAAGATTTTGTGCGATATAGGCGTCGTAGTATTTTCCTTTTATCATCACCGGAAAGTTATATTCTTTAACGGCTTTTTCGAGTTCTTCGAGTGTTCCTACAGGCTGACTTTTGGGAATATCTAAACCATATTTTTCTCCGTACTCCGGCAGGTTCGATTTGTGACGTTCCTCAAATTGAGCAATAGTAGGCAAAAAGGTCGCTATTCCCTCTTTTCGAAGCACCTGGACCGATTTCATAAAAGCATACAATTCGGCATCGAAATTTGGAATCAGCACGTCAACCTTTTCCTTGCGGTGAATTTCAAGCACACGTTCAATCAGGGCATCCGAACCTTCCGAAGGATATGGCACCATATAGGTTTTATCCACCAGGTCGTGCATAAATATTCCCGGCTCAAGCTTTTCGTATGCCAACCCGATAATTCGCGGTTCAAAAAAAGTCGATTCGCGCAACCCTCTGATTACCGGAATTCCAGGGCCCGGACTATCTATATTATTCAAACCGGTTACTGCGATGGTGATAGGTTTTTTACTCATCTTTGGCCAGTTGATAGTTTTTCAGCATACCGATAAAATCTATGTAATATCTCTCAAAAGTGGCTTCGTCAACATCGTAACGGTTTAAAATATTGGCTTTTATTTCGCTGTCGGTTTTATTGGCTTTGAGTAATTCCACTATTTCCAAACCTATAGGATTAAGGGTGTACGACTCGCCTATTGAAGGGTCAAAAACATAGCCCGTATCACTAATGGCAATATTTTTATTTAATCTGATCATGATAGTTTTTTGTTTATTACTTAAAGTTAGATGAAAAAGAATAAAAAGGTTTAATGCAATTGTGATTTTATTTTGAATTTTTCTGATGAATTGCTGTTAATTGTTGGGCTACAATTTATAAAAGTAAAGAACTGGACCGGCAATATCGTTTTTTCAACATTCCAAATCTTCATCAATAAAAAAATTGAGCTATTTCATTTCCTTTATTGAGAAGCGATCGTTCTGAATGCCAGGAATACGTCCTGGGAACCAGTATCTTTGCTTTCGATAATTTAATTGCCAGTTTTTATGGAAACAACAAAAGTTTTTCAGAGCGAAGTTCAACCGGGGTGTTGCTTGCCGGCAGCAGAACCTATGAAGTATTTTGAAACTGAGTCCGACCAGGTTTTTGTCAGTCTGGGTAATCTTGGCGATGATATCTTTGAAATAGCCAAAGAGGTGGGCAGCAATGGTTATGTTTATGGTATTAATTCTTCGGAGAGCTCAATTAAAGCAGCTTTTGACAGTGCTGAGGAATTGGGGATTACCAATGTTGATTTTATAAAATCAGGTTTTGAGAAGATAAAACTGAACGATGAAATAGCACACCGCGTAACAGCCGACTGTTCAATCAGCAATGCTGAGAACAGGAGGGCTGTGTGGAGCGAGATATATAGAATTCTTAAGAGAGGAGGCCAGTTTGTGGTTCGCGATATTTATAAACCTAACGGAGTTCCTTCCAAATTTGCCGGAAATCCGGAGTGCAACGCTACTGTTTTATCGCGTGCAGAATATCTGGAAATGCTTTATACATTAGGATTTTCTATGATCAGGATTTTGGATGAAAAGAAAAAAATAAAAAATGGAACTGAGCTTACAAGCTTTACCGTTTTGGGCGAAAAACCCGGCGAAACGTTTGTGAGCGCCTGTAGAATTTAATTTAAAATCAGGGTCTTTTCAGCTTGAAACTGACTCTTTAATGTTGTAACTTATGCATATTTAAAATACCGCCATGAAAGAAATAAATAGCAATGAATTTGAACAGGAAGTATTGAACGGAGGAAAAGTTGTACTTGATTTTTATTCGACCGAATGCCCGCCATGTGAAGCCTTGGCACCCAAGTTTGATGGGTTGGCCAAACTTTATGGCAATGATATCAAATTCTTAAAGATTTTCCGACAGCAGAACCGCGAGCTGGCCGATCAGCTCGGCGTAAAATCTTCGCCTACGCTTTTGTTTTTTGAAGGAGGAAAGGAAGTAGGAACACGCTACAGCGGAGGTGTTAAACGAAGCGATATTATCAACTCGCTCGACAGCATGCTGCCAACTAACCGTGTAAAGGAAATCAAAGCCCAAATCAAGCCAAGTGTTTCGGAGTTCGATGTAATCATTCTGGGAGCAGGTCCCGGAGGTCTGACTGCCGGACTTTACCTGTGCCAGGCAAAAATAAACACCGTATTGGTGGATGTTGCCCTGCCCGGCGGACAAGTGGCTACCACCCACGAGGTGTCCAACTATCCCGGATTTGTGGAACCACAGGCTGGATACATGCTTTCGCACAATATGAGCGAACAGACCAAAATGTGCGGAACGGTTTATAAGGTAGCTGTTGATATTACCAAAGTTGATCTGGAAAAGAAGGAAATTATTATAGACGAATACGAAACTATCAGAGCCAAAAGGATTGTGATTGCCACCGGAAGTTCGCCAAACTCTACCGGAGCTGCCGGCGAACGAGAATTAAAAGGCAAAGGCATTTCCTATTGTGCTACCTGCGATGCCAAATATTTTGTTGATAAGGAGGTAGTTGTTATTGGCGGTGGTAACTCTGCTGTGGAAGAAGCTGAGTTTATTACCCGTTTTGCCAGCAAAGTCACCATTGTGCACCAATTTGATAAGCTTACGGCAAATAAAAAAGCCCAGGAAAAGATTTATGCGAATCCGAAAGTTTCCTTCCTTTTCCAGCACGAACCCCGCTCGTTCAAACGCGATGGCGACAAAATGGTCACCGAACTTGAGGACCTGAAAACCAAAGAACGGAAAACGATGGTAAGCGACGGCGTATTTATATTCATCGGTATGAAACCCAATATTGAACTGTTTAAGGATAAACTTCTGCTCGACCAGTGGGGGTATATCAAAGCAAACGAAGACATGCAGACCAGCGTCCCGGGCGTTTATGCCGTTGGCGATGTTATCAGCAAAAAATACCGCCAGATAACCACCGCAGTTGCCGATGGTACCATTGCTGCCATTGCAATTGCGAAGGAACTGGATTGAGGAAGTCGATAGTCGATAGTCCATGGTCGATAGCCAATATAGTCCACAGAGGCTATGTTGCATAGAAATGTAGATTTGATTTTATGTTTTTTAAGGCTGAAGGCCTTGGATAACTCAGCCCAGGGCAAAGCGAAGCGGCGCCCTGGGTTAATCAAACAGAATTTTTTTTGGCGGCGTGAAAATATGTTAAAAAA